>NZ_JBGVLF010000046.1:0-34625 GCF_045124115.1 Phascolarctobacterium sp. | reverse complement strand
CACGGCTTAGAAGGCCGTTGCTCTATCCAACTGAGCTACTGAACCATATTAAATTGGAGCGGGCGATGGGAATCGAACCCACAACATCAGCTTGGAAGGCTGAGGTTTTACCACTAAACTACACCCGCATCGCTTGGTCGGAGTGGCAGGATTCGAACCTGCGACACCCTGCTCCCAAGGCAGGTGCGCTACCAAACTGCGCTACACCCCGAGCACGAATGTCATTTTACCACAAAGACCATACTTTGTCAAGAGAAACTACTATATATAGGGAAAATTTATCATTTAAAGAGCAGGTAGGCTTATACCTACCTGCTCACAAGATACTTATGTTTACAATACTCTGCATGCGCCGTAGTAACGTGCACCCCAATAACCGGTAAACGCGGAAGAAACGGTAACACCGGTGCTAGTACCGGCATGGATAAAGCTACCATTACCAACATAAATACCAACATGGGAAGCACCGGGCTCATAAGTGCTATAGAACACCAAATCGCCGGGACGGAGCTGCTTCATAGAAATGCGACGGCCATTATAGAACTGGCTATCAGCAGTACGGGACAGATACACGCCTGCACGTGCAAACGCATACTGGGTAAAGCCGGAGCAGTCAAAGCCATATGGAGAAGTCCCACCAAATACATAGGGAGTACCGATAACACTATAAGCTGCACGCAAAACATTGCGGACAACGGCTTGACTACGGTTAGGAGGCAGCTCTTTGTTCATTAAAGCTCTATAAGTTGCTTCACCAATAATGCCATCCACTTCCAGACCCTTATCTGCTTGGAACTGTTTAACAGCTTTTTCGGTTTCGGGACCAAAATCACCATCTATATTACTAATCGTATAATTGAGCTCTACCAATCGCTTTTGGATTGCTTGGACTTCCTGTCCATCATCCCCACGTTGAAAGGAAGCAAACGCAGAAACCGTGCCAAACAAACTGAACAGCACAGTCAAACACAACACTAACAATCTACTCTTGACCAACGGCATCCACATCCTTTCACATTTTAAGACATACTTATTATACCACAAAATCTAGTATCTGTAAAACTTAAATTTGTAAAGATTATTTTACACCGAAAGCAGTGGCATCATTGTAATATTTTATACACTATTTAGAGTTTTTGATATGTCTGCCTACTAAATAAAGTGGTCTATGTTTGATTTCTTCAAAGATACGACCGATATACTCGCCCAAGATACCAATACCGACTAAATTAATTCCGCCCAAAAACAGCACACAAACTGTAGTGGTAGCCCAACCGGGCACAGCATCTTCCGTAAACAGCTTCACGTAGAAAACGTGGCCTAAGAGTGCCAAGCTGAAGAAGCCAAAGACTACGCCCACATAAAAAGCCCAACGCAGAGGCAGATTAGAAAAAGCGGTAATACCGTCCAAAGCGAAGTGCAGCATCTTACGCAAGTTAAACTTGGAGTGACCTGCAAAGCGAGGCGGTGCTACGAACTCCAGCACTGCCACATGGAAGCCCAAAGTATTAACCAAACCGCGGATAAAACGAGCGCGCTCACGGTACTGCTTAAAAGCGTCCACCGCAATACGGTCCATCAGGCGGAAGTCACTGCCACCGGGAGTAATCTCTACTTGTGACAGAGCATTAATCAACTTATAGTATACGCTGGAAGTGATGTTTTTAAAGAACCCTGCATCTTCCGTAGCCATACGCTTGGTCTGTACAATCTCGTTGCCAGCTTCCCACAAACGCAAAAGCTGGGGAATGAGCTCAGGCGGATGCTGCAAATCACCATCCATGGTAATAATCGCATCACCGTCAGCATTATCGAGGCCGCAAGTCAGCGCCATCTGGTGACCATAGTTACGGCTCAAAAGATACGCTTCTACATGGGGATCAGCAGCAGCTAAATCATTTAAGATTACAGCACTGCTATCCTTAGAGCCATCATCTACAAAAACAATGCTGTAGTCGTAGTCCTCCGCCTCCATGACAGCAGTAGCGCGTTTGTAAAATTCGTGCAGGTTGTCTTCCTCGTTAAAAACAGGAACCACCAAAGATACTTTTTTCATATTTCACCAACTATCCATAACAAAAAGGCTGCCTAAAAAAGGCAGCCACATTGACAAGTATGAGTGCTCAATAAGCCGAGTTCTGTTCCGCAAAGCGGTGATAATCATTTATCTAGACTTACAGTTGCCTGCAAGCTCAAGCGACACAACCCGGGAGGCTCAGCGGGCCGCTTCATCCCTCCCCTATTTGGTCTTGCTCCGGATGGGGTTTACCTAGCCAGCCTGTTACCAGACTGCTGGTGCGCTCTTACCGCACCGTTCCACCCTTACCTGCCCGAAAGCAGGCGGTACACATTTCTGTGGCACTATCCCTAAGATTGCTCTCGCCGGACGTTATCCGGCATCCTGCCCTATGGAGCTCGGACTTTCCTCATCGTGCTTAAAGCACGCCGCGATTATCTTTCGCACTCAGTCAATTATTTTAACACAGGTAGCACAATTAGTCAACGCTCACCTTTGCAAAATACTTTACCATTATTTTCTGAATAGTAGCTGAACCTTAGCGGAAATCAACTTTAAGATGTTGGCGTTCAGGCATCCGTTTGAATTTGTATTTAGGATAGCCAACCATCAACGTACCAACAATTTTATGCTTCGGCGGAACTTCTACCAAATCCAGTAAAGGCTTGTAGCCTGCAATACCGCAGCTTTGAATAAAACCGGCAATAGTAGTGCCCAAGCCAATGGTAGGCGCAAACAGCTCCGCATACGCCCAGCTTTGTTCGCAGTTGGATACACCGGTAATATTCAAGCGGCGCGCCAAAGCGAAAATCAAGCAAGGTGCATGGCGGGCAATAATGTCCTGGCCACGGTCGCGGTAAGCACGGAGCACAGTAGCAAAATAACGCTTGTTTTCCGTACCTGCTGCTACTTCGTCTTCCATCCAGTCCGCTACCGCATCAGCAATAGCTTTGATTTTTTCCTTGTCGCGGATTACAACGTAATACATACCTTGGGTATTGCCTGCAGTGGGAGCATAGCGCGCCACATCCAGCATACGGGTAATTTCTTCATCAGTAGGCGCCTGTTCTTTGAAGTTACGGATACTGCGGCGCATACGCAAAAATTCATAGGCATCCTCAGGAGTAGGCATGGGCATGGTTACAGGGCGCTGCTTCTCCAAAGGCGCATACTTGTTATCCAGTGCGCCTACAGGGCAGATCGCCACGCATTGACCGCAGCTCATGCAGCCTCTGTCAAAATCACACTCCGGGCCGTTCTCCCCCAAAGTAAGGATGCAGGAAGGACAGCACTCCACGCAAATACCGCAACGGAGACATTTAGCTGTATCAACCTTTAACAAATCCACGGTAACACCTCATTGTTCAAACTGAATGTATTCCAACCCTTTAAAATCAGCTTGGAAAGGAGCACTCTTCAATGGTTTGCCCATCAGCTCTTTATCATTGGCAGCCACGCCGTCCATGTTAACCAGACCAATGGAAGCAACCGCGCAAAGACCGTGCAGTTCGTTTGCCACCTTCAGTGCCGCTGCCTTGTCAGCTTCAGTTACTACTCCCTTATTAGGGTACATATCAGCTGCAGCTACAATAACAGTCAGCATATTGCCGCTGAGAGCAAAAACGTGAGGCACAGCGCATTTTTCCGGCTGCACATAATCAACCACGAATTGGTGTCCTTCCAGCCATGGAATCAGCGCTTGCAGCCCCAGCATATGTATTTCTTGATCATTCATCAATTCTTCCACAGTAATCTCCTTACTCCTCGCCCAGCACCAGTACTTCCGGCTCCAAATGCACACCATGAGCAGCCTGTACCTTTGCCTGTACGTCAGCAATCAGCTGCAGCACATCTGCCGCAGTAGCACCGCCAATATTTACTACAAAACCTGCGTGTTTTTGTGAAACCTGCGCACCGCCTACAGTATAGCCCTTGAGTCCGGTCTGCTCAATCAAGGTCCCGGCAAAATATCCGGGAGGACGTTTGAACATACTGCCTGCACTGGGCAGTTCCAGCGGTTGTTTAGAAGTACGGCGCTCACTGAAATCCGCCATCTTAGCGGCAATAGCCTGTTCATCAGCAGGTACAAGTTCAACGGTTACAGTAGTAACCAGTTTGCCACTGCCCATTAAAGCAGTATGGCGGTAGGAAAAATCAAGCTGAGCCGCAGGCAGTTCTTCTACCCTGCCATGCATATCCATAACACGTACGCTACGGACAACTTTGGACATTTCTCCATCGTAAGCACCGGCGTTCATATACACAGCTCCGCCGATGGTACCGGGAATACCCACAGCAAATTCCATACCGCTAAGCCCTAAAGAAGCAGCTTTTTTGGAAGCCATAGCTAGGGATACGCCACTGCCAAAAGTAACAGTGTTGCCCTCTACAGCAATGCTACCCATAGGATTGCCTAGCTTGATAACCAAACCGCGAATACCTTTATCACGCACCAAAAGATTGGAGCCATTGCCTACCACGGTAACAGGCACGCCTGCTGCCGCAGCTTTGGTCAGTAACGCTGACAATTCTTCTTCGCTAGACGGAGCAGCCAATAAATCTGCAGGTCCGCCGATATGGAAAGATGTATGCTTGCTCATAGGCTCGTCCGCCAGCAAAGGCTTGGCAGTACAGCCTGCAAAAATACTGCGCAAGTCAGTCATTATTTTTCACCCATAGCTTCCTTAACTACGTCTTGGATAGAGTTGGTTACATCTGCCAACATCATTTGGAAACGCATGAAGGAGTTCAAATATTGCATAGCATCGCTGTTCAAAGACAGAATGCTGTACAGCTTGGAAATCTTTTCGGTAGTTTCCTTAGCAGGTTCTTTGCCTTGATATTTAGCAATTTCTGCTTCTTGGTTCAATGCCAAAAATTCGTCCACCATTTTTTTAGCGCCTTCGTCTTTAGCTAAAGCAGCAGTTGCTTCTTTCAATTTTTTAAATTCATGGCTTTCACGCATTGCGCGTGCCAATTCGTTTGCATTATCGTATACGTTCATAATTAATTACCTCACTTCCACATTTAAATGTGCCCAATTGGTTGAAGGGCTGTAATCAAAATGCCACCATTCCATTTCAATGCCTTTGAAACCATACAGTTCCATGGTCTCCCGCAGCAAATCACGCAGATAACGTTGGCGTGCCGTGCCACCGGCGTAGCTGGCAAACTGGCGCAGGGACGGTTCATCGAACCCGCTGACCATTTCCACCTGTTCCCCGGTAGCAAGACTGTACAGGCTTACGTCCACAGCAGCACCAGTATTGTGGGCACTGCCTTTGGTATCCGGATCGTCCAACATACCCTTTTGGTTAACAGGCAGCGCCAAAGACGCCAGCTTGCTCACACTCCAAGGGCGGTAGGCATCCCACAGTACGAGTCCATAGCCATAGGGAGCAAGATGCTGTTGGACTTTAGCCAAAGCAGCCGCCGCTTCCTTCGCCAGCATCAGCTTGGACGTTGTATAAAGAGGCGCCCCAAAGCAGTTATCTGCCAAAGCATAGCGGGAATCAACCTTTATACCTGCCACAGTAACGGCATCCACCAGTTGGGCAGCTGTTCCTGCAGCAAGCATTTCCGGCATTACTGCCTCCGCAGCCTGCTTGCGCAGCTGCGTCCATTCTTCCGCAGTATGGGCGGGGAAACGAAAAGCCTTTGCCCGTTCCCCCACACCTTGACCAAAGAAATAACGGCTATAGGTGTGCCCGCCTACGCGGCAGGCGATGCCGTACCCGTCAGGGTCGCGTTCAAAGCGTACCTTGGCTTCGCTGGCGCTCATGGGCCCGGCTTCCGTCATTAGATAGGCATCAAAATGTTCCTTTGTTAAAGGATAGATGTTGGCACCGCCAAAAGCTTTGTCGCTTTCTGCAAAGCGATACAAAAGCTCTAAGCGGCCGTTATTCTCACGAATGAGGATATTTTCCCCATTCCCGTAATAGAAGCCCAAAATATGTTTTACATCCTTGGGAGCATCGGGAGGCACTGCCGCCCACACACTGCCCAAGCCCGTTTGGGCATACAAAAGCAGACCGGCCGCCAAGCCGGTCAGCAATTTTTGTAAATTCATTATTGAATCAGCTCCTTGCGCACATCGGCCAAAGCGTTGATCCTGCTGCGCACCTTGGCAATATCTGCCAAATTGATATCGCAGGAAATGACTTCCTCTGCCATTCCTGCTTCTGCCAAAATCTTGCCACTAGGAGCTACTACCATGGAGTGACCATAGAAAGGTGCTCCTTTAAAGGTTCCTGCGCAGTTAACCGCTACTAGGAAAATATGGTTTTCCGCAGCACGCGCCTGCGCCAAAAGGCGCCAAATATCGCCACGTGCTTCAGGCCATTCCGCAGGACAGAAGATTACCTGTGCTCCCTGCAGCGCCAAATGGCGGTACAGTTCAGGGAAACGTAAATCGTAGCAAATAGTGGAACCGCAGCATACGCCGTCTAAAGTAAAGGCGTTAAAGTTATTGCCGGGAGCAAAGAATTTCTCCTCATTGAATAAGCCAAAGAGATGCACCTTGTCATACATATTGACAATAGTACCATCCTTATCAATGGCTACAGAAGTATTATAAATTTTGCCATCATGGCGCATGGGTACGGAGCCTGCTAAAATAGCACAGCCTTCAGCTTGAGCAATGCGTTGCAGTTCAGCGATAACAGGAGAATTCTCCCCTTCCGCATCCTGCTCCAAGTGCCCCAAGCTGTAACCCGTAGTCCATACTTCCGGCAGCACCACCAAGTCATGCTCCTTGGCGGCTGCCGCTGCCAGCTGCAGACCGTGGGCAACATTGCCCTCCTTATTCTTTTCCAGAACAGCCAGCTGCAGCAAAGCTATTTTCATAATACGCGCTCCTTAGGCATCATCTTGTTGCTATTCAAACGGCCGATGAAGAATTTCTCCAGCTTACGGGTGCAACGGGTAATAAAATGTTCCTTGCCGCCCAAAGATTGAACCCAAACAACAGGATGACCGGACAGTTTAGCACCCAGAACGTCAGTCAGCAATTGGTCGCCAATGAAGAGGATCTTTCCGCCACCCATAGCTTTAGTCAATTGCTTATACGCCATGGGCAAAGGTTTGCCTGCACGCATAATGCTGCCAAGACCGGTTTGACGGGTAATAGCTTTAATGCGATCGCCGCCATTGTTGCTGATCAAAGCAACGTTGATGCCCAGTTGATGCATTTGACGAATCCAAGTCATGGCACGGGGTCCAACCATGTTCTTGTCGCGAGGCAGCAAAGTGTTGTCAATGTCAACAACAATCTTCATGTAGCCATTGCGTTTCAACCATTTGGGAGAAATGTCAAAAATACTTTTTACTCTGTAATCGGGACAAACATACTCTAAAATCATACTACCTTATCCTTTGGAAATTTTATTTCAAATGTGGTTCCTGCTCCGCATTTGCTGATTACTTCGGCGCTAGCGCCATGGACGCGGATAATTTCCTTAGCGATGGCTAAGCCTAAACCGGTACCGGGAACACTGCGGCAATGAGATTTTTCCACTCTGTAGAATCTTTCCCAAATAAAGGGAATGTCTTCATCGGGAATGCCCTTGCCTTGGTCCGCTACGGTCAGCAGGACGCTGCCATCAGGCTGTTTATTCGCTCCTATTGATACAGTACCATTTTCTGGCGAATATTTCAAGGCATTATCGCCTAAAATCATGATTAACTGTACCAATTGATCACCGTCACCTAAAATTTTAATGTCTTCAGGCGCATGCACGTTGAACACCACGTTCCGTTTCACTGCCTTCACACTCAATTTTTCGGCGACATTGCGGATGATTACTGCCAAAGGCAGCTCATCCATATTACTATTCGTCAAGGGGTCGCTGGATTCCAAACGGCTGATATCCAGCAGCTCGCGCACCATACGCTCCAGACGAACGGTTTCTTCGTTAATCAGCGTTCTGTAACGCTGCAGTACCTCCGGGTCAGTAACCATGCCGTCGCTAATGGCTTCGTTATAACCGCGGATGATGGTAATGGGTGTACGCAGCTCGTGGGAAACATTGGCAACGAAATCACGACGGATTTTTTCCGTCCGCTCCATTTTAGAGATATAAGCCTCTAAATCCTGCCCTAAGCTGTTCAAAGCTGTAGCAAGTTCGGCAATTTCGTCCTCGCCCCTTACCGCCAGCCTGCGGGAGTAGTCCCCGGAGGCCATGGCCATGGCGCTGTCCTTCATTTCCAACACGGGCTTGATCACCAGTGCAGAAAGACGTTTTACCAAAAACAGACTGCACAAAATGGCAATAATGCCCACAATCATTATGTAGATGTAAACATTGCGCAAAAACTTTTCAAACCCGCTGAGAGGCTCTATCATTAAAATGGCGCCACGATTGCCGCTGGGCAACACATAGGGAACGCCCACTAGGATAACCTGCTCTTTATAGTAGGGGTGATAGATTTGCGACTTAAAGGATTCGCCAGCGTAAATATTACGCAGGATAATCCGCACTCTATGGGATAGGCTGCTGTCCTTAATATCTTGGTCCAGCTTCATAGCACTGCGATGCAGTTCGCTGGCAGAAGGCAAGCCGTACTTCATGTACTGGCTCAAAGAGTCAGGCTCATCAGCTTTTTCCGGACCGTCGTAGTAAGAAGCGGCCACCAACTCATAATTGTCGTCAAAAAGCCAGATGCGCGCGCCCACAAGCCTGTCTACAGCGATGATATAGCGGTGCAGCATATTGGTGTCATCCATGCGTATAAAAGCGGAAACGGTCTCACCCATTTCGTGGCCCTTCTCTGACAGTTCCTGCTCTTTGATTTCAAAGAAGTAGTCGGCAATCAGATAGGAAATGCCCGCTGTAATACCCACAACGATGATTACCACTATGGCCATAAAGCTATACATCAGCCTAGTGCTCAAGGACTTCTTCATAAATTATTTGTCCTTCAGCTCAAATTTATACCCTACGCCCCAAATAGTGGTAATGTCCCACTTGGCATCGGGGGGAATGTTCAGCTTTTGACGGATACGCTTAATATGAGTATCCACAGTACGGGTATCGCCATAATATGAATAGCCCCAAATGCTTTCCAAAAGCTGGTTACGGGAGAATGCCTTGCCCGGATTAGAAGCCAGACACCACAGCAGTTCCATCTCCTTGGTGGTAAAGGTCATTTTGTGGCCAAAGGCAGTAACTTGGTACTGCTCCATGTCGATAACCAAGCCATCATAAGTAATGCGGGATGCATCACCTTTCTTTTCATTAGTGCCTGCGCGGCGGAGCACCGCTTTCACACGGGCTACAACCTCACGGCTATTGAAAGGCTTGGTGATATAGTCATCGGCACCGATTTCCAGACCGGCAATGCGGTCATCGTCCTCGTCTTTGGCAGTGACCATAATAATTGGCAGGTCGCTCATTTTACGTACCTGCTTGCACACCTCGATGCCATCTAAAACAGGCATCATAATATCCAACAGGAGGATATCAGGTTTATCAGATTGAACTTTGAGAATCGCTGCAGCACCGTCTTCGGCCTCCAGTACCTCAAAGCCTTCTTTTTCAAAATAGATCTTCAGAATCTCTCTAATCTGAGCTTCGTCGTCTGCAATAAGGATCTTTTGCTTAGTCATTGTTCTCACTCCTGACATCACATGATGTTTTATCCTATTATAACACAAAATGTACTGTCATTTGTACACGTTCACAAAAGATTTACAGCTTATCTACTAAAATGTTTCTACTTAACATCCTATTGAATTCCCAAGAGCCTTTACCTTCGTGTTTTTCAAATTGGTTCATTACCGCATTGATTTCGTCAGCGTAGTGGACGATGAAGGCTTCACGGGTAGCACAGGCTACAGGAGAACCTTTTTCGTTGTCCCCATGATGGGACAGTAAAATGTGCTGCAGCTGCTCCAGACGGGAGGAAGGAATACGCAACTTGGCTGCTGCTTCCTGCACCATCAAGCTGGTCATAGCAATATGCCCTAAGAAACGGCCTTCGTTAGTATAAGGGAAACCAATTTGAGAAGAAATCTCTTTAATCTTGCCCAAGTCGTGGAGCAAAGCGCCGGCAATAACCAGATCCTTATCCACTCCATCAATCCTGTCAGCCATTGCCACCGCCAAATCCGCCACATCTACGGAATGTTGCAGCAGACCGCCCAAATAAGCGTGGTGCATACGCATTCCAGCAGGATTGCGGACAAAGGCATCGTAGGTATTGCCGCTGAAAATAGTTTCCAGCAGCATCCGCAGTCCCGGTGTACGAACTGCTTTAATATAGTTAGCTAATTTTGTCTTATAGACCTCTTTATCAAAATCGCCTTCAGGCAGCAGATTGCTGATATCATCTTCGGGCAAAAGGTCCGCCAAACGTTGGATGATTACCTGTAAGGACATATCATTGGCAAATTTATTGATGTCCACGTTACCGCCAATCATAAAGGCTGTTGGGCCCTCTAATTGGCGCATCTTTTCTACTACAGGGACTTCAAAAGCAATAAAGGCTATACGTCCGCTGTTGTCCTCTAAAAAGCCACGGGCAAACACGCCGCCATTGGAGGAAGTGCCAACTTTTTGGACACGTACCAACGCAGCCTGACAAATTTTTTGCCCTGCTTTCATATCATTAATCATTATTTCACCTTCTATATAAAAACTTCAAGTTAGACCAACCTATATATGCTTCAGAAGCATACTTTCCTTGGCAACCTTCAAATTAATATCCCAATGCCTATCTGCAAAATGCAGGGACAAACGATCCGCCAAATCATCCAGCACAGGCAGCTCCGTAGGTTGGTGGCCTGCGTCGATAATATTCAAACCACTGAAAACTGCTTCCTGCGCACTATGGTATTTTACATCGCCTGTTACCAAGGTGTCCGCCCCCTGTGCCAACGCCAGTTGGATTAAATCACTACCGGCGCCACCGCAAACGGCAACATTCTCCACCTTGCGACCTGCATCGCCTACAACTACGTAATCGGCCTTGAGGGCTTTCTTGACAAAGGTAGCAAAGTCCGCCAGTGTGCACGGAGCAACTTTACCAATGCGTCCCAAGCCATTGCTAGTATCAAGCACGTCATCATCTTCAATATGCAGACGTTTCACCAAAGAATCGTTGACGCCGCCGGAAACACAGTCTAAATTGGTATGAGCGCTGTAAGCAGCAATCCCGTGCTCCGCAAGGCGCAGTAAAAGTTCCTGTTGCCAAGCTGCGTCCGTCACCTGCTGCAGTTTGCGGAAAATCACCGGATGATGGGTTATGAGCATATCAGCATGGTACTCAATTGCTTGTGCCACCGTTTCAGCAGTCATATCCAAGGCTAAAAGAATCCTATGGACATGCTTGTCATTACGCCCCCACAAAAGGCCAACATTGTCCCAATTTTCGGCTAAAGCTTTGGGAGCCATCTCTTCCAAAAGCTCCACCATCTCTTTAACGGTTACTTGCATTTTCACGCTCCAACACCTCCAGTGCTGCTAACAAAGCTTGTGTTTCCTGATATTTAGCGCTAGCCTTAGCACGTTCGCTGCGCTCCATGTTGGTCAAAAGCTGACGACAGCCGCTAATCTGTCGCTCCAACTGCTTGCCTAGAAGTTTGTGTCCCTTACGCAACAGCACCGGACCTACAGCGTACTCCGCAGGGGAATAGGCTGCGTCCTCGCCACGTACTGCACAAATTATTTCATAAAAATGCGGTGGATCATCTACCAACTCTTCATCCAGTAAACGCCAACCATGTTCCACCAGCCATTGACGCAAGCCTGCCGCGCCTGCCATGGGCTGCAGCACCAAAGTTTTAGCTGCCACTGCCAAATCCATGTCTGCTTCCAAAATGCTGATAATGGTAGAGCCGCCCATGCCGGCAATAGCGATACAATCTGCTTCGCCTGCCTTTAGCACTGCCAAACCGCTGCCCATGCGCACCTGCACTTTGTCCTGCAGGCTGTGCATAGCAACGGTACTGCGGGCAGCACGGCAAGGACCTGCGGCGATATCGCCGGCAATAGCGCTGGCAATGCGCCCCTGCTCCAACAGCCATACAGGCAGATAAGCGTGGTCCGTGCCAATGTCCGCCAAGATGCTTCCTTGGGGCACCAATTTACCGATAGTCTCTAATCTTTCACCAATGTTCATGTTTACTCCTAATCTAAAGGCTACGTGCTTACGCACCACTGCCAAACGCAAGAGCCTTTTTCTAAATTTACGCCTCTTAAAGCGGTAGTATTCGTTCGTCTAACATATCTGTATATTATACCATACGCAGACACAAAATAACAGCAAAAGCGCATATAAAAAAGCACCTCGGCCACGTAGAAACCTACGTCCGAGGTGCGGGAGCAAGCAATTAGTAGTTCATTGCTTTCAGTTCGAAATAGCCTTGAGGATGGTCGCAAACCGGGCATTTCTCGGGAGCTTTATCGCTAACGATAATTTTGCCGCAGTTGGTGCAAATCCAAACCTTTTTCTCTTCGCGTTTGAATACGCGGTCGTTTTCGATGTTAGCAATCAAAGCGCGATAACGATCCTCGTGCTCTTTTTCAATCTTGCCAACTTCTTCGAACAGATAAGCTAATTTGTCAAAGCCTTCTTCTTTAGCGGTTTTAGCAAATTCAGCGTACATTTCGGTCCATTCGTAGTTTTCGCCTGCAGCTGCGTCCTTCAAATTTTCCATGGTTTTGGGAACGCTGCCACCATGCAGAGCTTTGAACCACAATTTGGCGTGTTCTTTTTCGTTACCTGCAGTTTCGCTAAAAATAGCGCCGATTTGGTTATAGCCTTCTTTTTTAGCTGCACTTGCATAATATTGATATTTGGTATGAGCTTGAGATTCACCGGCAAATGCGGTCCACAGGTTTTGTTCGGTTTTGCTACCCTTTAATTCCATGATTACTCCTCCTTATATCAACGGGGCTTTACTTTACAGAGCACACGGCCCTATACCCCTACGCCTTACGGCGCAAATGACTTCTTAATTCTTATCTTCGCCCAGCACTTCACCGGAGTGCTCTTCGGCTGCCTTCTTTTGGCATTCAGGGCAAATACCGCTGAACACAATGTCATGATAGTTCATTTTGTAACCGGTTACAGCTGCAACCTTGGCATCAATATCAGGAATGTAGTCAAAATTTTCTACATTCATAAATTTACCACATTCAGTGCATTTAATATGGTAGTGACGCGCCAAGATGTGGTCAAAACGATCTGCACCATTGGGCACAGAAACTTTACCCAAAAGGCCGCTTTCTACCAAGCTGTTCAGATTGCGGTAAACAGTACCCTTGCTGATATCAGGATATTCCATAGTAATACGGTCATATACTTCTTCAGCAGTGGGGTGATCCGCTAAAAAACGTACCGCAGCAATAACAAGTTGACGTTGAATAGTGTTTCTTTTTGCCATTGTCATCATCCTTTATCAAAAATAATTCCTAATTAGAATTATACATTCTGTTTTAATTTTGTCAAGTATTTTTTAGCATAAACTACACTATATTCACATTTACTATGCAACATTTTTAAGATATAGAAACTTACTTCTGAATTCAGTGCTAATAGTCTTATTTACAAATGAAGGAATAGGCAGAAAATTGACAGTTGCTAATTGCAACATTATAATAGTATATGTGATATTAGCTTGAATTTATATGTAAGAAGGAATAAACAATGACACAAGTAACCTTGGACAGCCTCCCCTTGGGACAGCAGGCTATCATAAAAACTGTAGGCGGTGAAGGCATTCTCCGACGCCGTCTTTTGGACATGGGTTTGACTCCCCGTACCCGTGTTATGGTGCGTAAACGTGCGCCTTTAGGCGATCCTTTGGAAATCTTTTTGCGTGGCTATGAGCTTACCCTGCGTGCGGACCAAGCAGCCCAAATTATTGTGGAACCGGAGGCAGAAAAAGCATGAATCTGCATTTCGCCCTCATTGGTAACAAAAACAGCGGCAAAAGCACCCTTTTCAACTACCTGACCGGTAGCAATCAGCACGTAGGCAATTTTCCCGGTGTAACGGTACAAAAAAAGGAAGGTGCCTTGCTTGTCAACAAAGACATCAGCGTTATCGACCTGCCCGGTATCTACTCACTTTCTCCCTATACTTCGGAAGAAATCGTTACCCGCGACCTGCTTTTGTACAACAAGCCATCCGCCATTATCAATGTTATTGACACTACTAATATCGAACGCAGCCTGTATCTGACACTGCAGTTGATTGAATTGAACATCCCCATGATCATCGCCCTAAACATGATGGATGAATTGGGCTCCAGCGGTGGTAGCGTAGATATTAAAGCCATGGAAGAACAGCTGACGGTACCTGTGGTTCCCATTATCGCCAACAGCGGTGAAGGCGTTGCAGAACTGATCAAGCGTGCCACGGAAATTGCGGAAGATCAAAAGCTCCCTGAACGCTTGGACTTTTGCTCCGGCCCCGTGCATACTGCTATCCACGCCATAGCCCATCTGATTGAAGACAAAGTGCGTCGCAAGGGCCTGCCCCTGCGTTTTACTTCCACCAAGCTTATTGAAGGCGACGAGGAGTTCGCCCACGAGCTGCAACTGACGGAGAACGAACGGGATATTGTAGGCCATTTCATTAGCGAGATGGAACACGCCTTAAACACGGACAAGGAAGCAGCGTTGGCTGATATGCGCTACGCCTATATTGAAAATTTATGCGTGCATACCGTGCAGAAACCCAGCCATACGGAAGCCCAGGAGCGTTCTGTCAAGATTGACTATTACTTGACTCACAAATATTACAGCCTACCGCTGTTCTTCTTGATTATGGGTTCCGTCTTTTGGCTGACTTTTGATGTTTTCGGTACAGCTTTAAGCAATATGCTCAGTGAAGTCATTGAAGGGATTACGGCAGCAGTGGATGGTTGGCTCACAGCGGTTCACGTCAGTCCGCCTATGCACTCCTTGATCATCGATGGCGTTTTCGCCGGCGTAGGCAGCGTGCTCTCCTTCATCCCCACCATCGTCACATTGTTCTTCTTCCTCTCCTTATTGGAAGACACTGGCTATATGGCGAGGATTGCCTTTGTTATGGATAAACTGCTGCGTAAGATTGGTCTTTCCGGTGCGTCTTTCGTACCCATGGTCATTGGCTTTGGTTGCAGCGTACCTGCCATCATGTCTACCCGCACCCTGCCCAGCGAACGTGACCGCAGAATGACCATTATGCTGACGCCTTTTATGAGCTGCAGCGCTAAGTTGAGCATTTACGGTATCTTTATTGCCACCTTCTTCCCACAAAATGGTGGCATGGTGATGCTATCCCTGTACCTTTTGGGTATTCTCACCGCTATTATCTCCGGCGTGCTGATGAACACTTTCGTCTTCAGCGGCAAACCTGTACCCTTCGTTATGGAGCTGCCCGCCTACCGCCTGCCCACTGCCCGCAATATTTTGATGCACATGTGGGAACGTGCCAAGGATTTTATCCATAACGCTTTTACGATTATTTTTATGGCCAGCATTATTGTCTGGTTCTTGCAAAATTTCGATATCCGTTTCTACATGGTAGATTCCGGCAACAGCATGATTGCCCAATTGGGCAGAGTTATCGCCCCCATTTTCGCTCCCTTGGGCTTTGGCTCTTGGCAAACCGTTACGTCCTTGATTACGGGCTTGACGGCGAAGGAAGTTGTTATCAGCACCCTGTCCGTCCTTGCAGTAGGACCGGATGGTTCCCCCAATCTGGCAAGCATGTTCTCCCCTTTGACTGCTTACACCTTCCTTGTGTTCTGCCTGTTGTATCCCCCCTGCATTGCTACTTTGGCAACCATCCGCAGGGAACTGAACTCCCTTAGGCACACATTGGCACTCATTGCCTATGAACTGTGTGCAGCTTGGACCATGGCGTTCATCGTAAGACACATAGGTATGTTTTTGGGGTTTGAGTAAATAAGCAAAATACTGTATCTAACACAAAGAGGTTAGCGTACTCCGCAAGTACGCTAACCTCTTTTTTCATGTCATCCGTCTTAAAAATATTCGTTTATATAGTTTCTGCACTTGGGGAACAAGCTATCCAGTACCGCCAACTTGGCAGGATTTTTGACCTTGATACGCCCTGCTTCCGCCAGTTCCGTAGCGCTGAAAGCGCCAAAATACAACTGCGTAAACGCTGCCATATTCATAGTGACTTCTTCATCATCCATAGTGCTGGCAACGTGTAGTTGTCCTGACGCAACAGCCAACTTCAGCAAATGGTTGTTGCGGGCAATCACTTCGTCCGTCAACAGCAAGACTACGCTGCCTTCCGGTACGTCCGCTCCCACTGCCAACTGTCCCAAAGCGGCACGGGCATCCAAGCAGCGCGCCATCATAAAGGGCTGCAGGCTGCCAGTCAAGCTTTGATCCTTAAAGCCAAGGTAAGTCTTATCCCAAGGCTCTGCCAACCAGTGCACTTCTTTGGCAGAACTTTGGTGCATAGCTGCGTAGCGCAAAAGCGCCATGCGCACTTCGTATGTCCCTGCCATAAGCTCCAAAATTTGGAAACAGTCATTGCTAATCTGGTACAGCATATAGCCCACAGGTTTTCTATCATCATATACCACAGCGCACTGCACATGCTCCAAATTATGCACAGCCAAGAGTTTCTGCCACTGGAAATCCGTGCGTTTAGGCACACCGTTCCACCCTGCAGTTACCTGCTCGTAAATTGGCGCCAGTACTTCCTGCACCAAAGCCACGCGCTCTACCTGCAGTCTGCGCTCTGCCCTGCCCAACTGTTCGCCCAGCGCCTGCAGGCTAAGCTTGTACTCATGGCGGTAGTAGCAGTAGCCAAACTCGTAAGGCAGGTAGATCCCTGCAAAAATCGGCATCAAGGTTACGAAAGTCACCCCTTGGTCACGGAGTACATCGAAGGTAGTCTGCAAAAGCGGTGCAAAGGCGTGCTGTCCTCTCGCTTCGGGAGCAGTAGCAACCCCCACCAGGTACGGTGCTAGTTGTTCCTGCCCGCGGATACGCAGCAGATAGGGGTTCACATGCACCATTGAACGCAGTTTTTCTTCTTCGCCCACCTTTTCAAAGGCGCCGATCACCATATTATTTTTACCGCAGTATTCGTTGAAGTAGTATTGAAAGAAGGGCTCCTCCCTTTTTTCAAAGCAGTAATCCCACAGCTCTTTCACATGCTCCATTCGTTCTGCATTCACTAAGCGGTAAATCATTTTGCCACCTCTAGGAAAAAATCAAACTGTACTTTTTCACCATAAACTCAGGATGCAACGCTTCCTTGGCAGTACGCAGACCGGGACGCCCCATGTCTTCCTCACGGTTCAAGTAGGTTACATCCTCCCAAGCATGAGCAGCGAATTCTTTCGTAATAGCAGTATACAATCCGCGCACACGGTGATCCGCCTTTTCCACATGCAGCACTGCCGTATCATCATTAATCTTCTTGCCAAAGCTAAAAGCTTGGATTTTGCCATCAAAACGAATGGCACCGCCACGCAGTTCCAACTGCTCAAAATTCATAAACGCCTCTTGAATGGCGTACTTTTCGCAGAGAAGGGAAGGATCTTCCGCCATGTGTTCGTCACACCACTGCTCACCAAAGTTCAAGCATTCAATCATATTCTCGCTAGTAATAGGCTCGTAAGTATAGTCCGGATGCGCCTTGACAAAAGCGTTATAGTGGTTCTTTTGACCGTGGAGCTTGCGACCACTCAAAGTCGCTAGTTTCTCCCGCAGATACACGTAGTCCCAGTTATCACGGTCTTCAATGTACTCCAAACCGGGCATAACTTTCTCAAAGCGCTCTTTGGTAAACTCGTAAATACCATGCATTTCAAAAGGTTTACCGCCATGTGCCTCACGCAGTTCCTGCATCAGCATGGGCAAATCCTCATCCCTGCCACCGAAAGGCTGGATGTAAAAATCTACGTCATTGCGCTTTACCCGCAGCAGTAAAAAGCCATGGGCTTCACACCAATAAATATGGTAGCAGTCGCGCCATACGAAAAGATTGGAAAAGGCGCACTCACTACCACGTTGATGAGTTTTGGATATATAACTTTCAAACAAGGGCTTCTGCGCCATTGTTACAACTTTAAATTCTAAAATTTGGATAACCTCCTTGAGATACTCTACTAATTCGCTACAAATTATAGCACAGGGCTCGTAAAAATACTACGAGCCCTAAATTTGTTTGCAGATATTTTACATTAGCAGATATTTCTCTTTAACAGCGCGTCATAAACCTTCTGCGCCAACAATAAGCCTGCTACGCCTGTCACCAGCTGCGGCACGCTCATTGCAAACAGTACCGTCTTCCGCATGGCAGGTTCAGTCAAGCCTAAGAGCATAATTACGCCCCAGGCAGCGCCAAGCATAACGCAGGCTTTACCCACAGGCGGTAGCAATGTCTGTAACAGTTCCCGCTGTGCCAACCGCCTTAACAGCACTACAAAAACGCTGTTACCAAGCCATACTACAGGCACTAGCACAGGCAGCAGCAGTTGACCTTGAAGATAGGCAGTCACAGGCAAAAGCACGCTGAGCAGTAACGCTGCAGGCAAACCGCTCACTCGCAGCGTCAGCATCAACATCATATGTACCAAAGTACCGATGATAAAGGTAGAGAGTAGCGGCGGCAGTGGCAGTACAAGACGCAGTGATTGCAGCACCAATGCCAATGCTACCAGCAAAGCGCCACATACTAAGTAACGGGTACTCATTATTTAGCAGGGCATTCTCTAGCTACAAAAGCTTCATAAGCAGCTTGCAGTTCCGGTACCAAGGTGCCTACCTTGCCTTCATTGATGAAGCTACGGTCGATTTTAGTTACAGGCATGAACTCGCAACGAGGACCGCACAGGAAAGCTTCGTCAGCCTTCAAAGCGAAGTCTTTATCGAAAGCGCGCTCCATAATCTGCAAATCCATATCTTTTGCCAAGCGTTCTACCAACAGACGGCGGGTAATGTTTTTATGGATGTATTTGTTTTCCGGATGAGTCCACAGAATACCATCTTTGTAAATAAAGAAGCTTGCTTCGGTAGATTCGGTAATCTTACCATCGCGAACGAAAAGCGCGTCAAAGGCACGGCTCACAGTAGCTTTTTGTTTAGCCAAAACTTCCGGCAGACGGTTCAAAGTATTGACATCGCATTTTGCCCAACGTTCGTCAACTTCGGTAATAACGTTGACACCTTTAGCACGTTTAGCAGCCAAAGCGTCGCGGTCCACAGGTACTGCCATCATGGTCAGCTGGGGTACGCTCATTTCCGGGTATGCCAAACCATAAGGTGCGCTGCCACGAGTAACTTGGGTATAGATTTCGCAGTTTTCCAAACCGGTTGCTGCCAGCAGACTCTCATGGAATTCTACCAATTCTTCAATCATGTAGACACCGGGAATCTTCATGGCAATAACAGAATCAAACAAATTGTTCATGTGCGGCAGCAAGGCGAAAGCACGGCCATTGTACACAGGCACGATTTCAAAAACGCCATCGCCAAAGTTGTGGCCACGGTCGTTAACATCGATGTATGCCTCTTCCATGGGCATGATTTCACCATTTACAAGAACCAGATTTTCTTTAATTTCGCTCATAATCTTCCTCCATTAATGTATATATCACAATTTTTTTACTTTCTTTTGTCCACTGCCATCCCAAAATAAGGTATAATTAAAGGACAGCATGACAACATAATATTATACACTATAATTAGCTTTTTGGCAAAAATTGTCGCATGCTAAAAATTTTTCTTAGTTAAAGTAAAAATTTTTCATAAAGGAGATCTTCATGGCCCATTTACCAACTATTGTCACCGATTTAGCAATGATCCTGCTGGTTGCAGGCATCACCACCATCTTGTTTAAAAAGATTAACCAACCCTTGGTCCTAGGCTACATTATTGCAGGCTTTTTAACAGGACCAAACTTCCCCTTCTTCCCCACTATCGCTGATAACACCAACGTCCAAGCGTGGTCGGAGATAGGCGTAATTTTTCTACTTTTCGCTCTAGGCTTGGAGTTTAGTTTTTACAAGCTGAAAAGTGTCGGCAGCACGGCTTTCATCGCCACGGCAGTGGAAATTTTCGGTATGCTTGCCGTTGGCTACGCTGCAGGTACGCTACTGGGGTGGAACCACATGGACAGCCTTTTCTTAGGCGGTATGCTTTCCATGTCCTCCACTACTATTATTATCAAAGCTTTCGATGACTTGAAGCTACGTAGCAAAAGCTTTACAGAAGTTGTCTTCGGTATCCTGATTGTGGAAGATATTGCAGGCATCGTGATGATGGTTATGCTGTCCACTATGGCAGTTGCCTCTGCAGGCGTTTCTTCTTTAGAACTGCTGATGGGCATTGGCCGTTTGGGTTTCTTCCTTATCCTGTGGTTCGTTTTGGGTATGTACTTGGTGCCCAGCTTCTTTAAATGGGCGCAAGATTTGATGAACGAAGAAACGTTGGTAGTAGCATCCGTAGGACTTTGCCTGGGTATGGTTGTTTTGGCTACGCACTTAGGATTTTCTTCCGCTTTAGGCGCCTTTATTATGGGCTCCCTGATTGCGGAGGCACCTAATGCAGAAAAAATTGAGCATTTAGTTGCACCTATCAAAGATCTCTTTGGTGCCATCTTCTTCGTGTCCGTCGGCATGATGGTTAACCCTGCCCTTTTGGTAGAACACTGGCTGCCTATTTTGGTTTTGGTTATCGCCACCATTTTGGGCAAGCTGTTCTTCTCCACCGCAGGCGTACTTGCCTCCGGTCACAGCCTCAACACTTCCACCCACTGCGGTTTCTCCTTGGCGCAGATTGGTGAATTTTCCTTCATCATTGCTTCCTTGGGCATGGGCTTAGGTGTTATCAGCGACTTTATCTACCCCATCATCGTAGCTGTTTCCGTTATTACCACCTTTACAACGCCTTTCTGCATTATGAGCGCCGAACCCTGCTACCAATGGATGCGCAAGGCTTTGCCTGCTAAAGCCATGGCTTGGCTGGACCGCTACACTGACGACGGCAGCGAAACCGCCAAGGACAGCCTGTGGCGCGACTACATCGGTAGCTATGTAATGCAGATGGCAGTTTATACTACCTTGCTCCTTGCTATCGCTATGGGGGCGAATATGTACCTGCTGCCCTATCTGCAGGATACACTGCAACTTCCCTACGCTAAATGGCTTACAGCCGCTGCCACCTTGCTGGTGATGGCACCCCTGCTGCGTGCAGTGGTTATCAACGGCTCCGGTAGTAGCGAAACCTTTTCCATACTTTGGTTCAAGCGCCGTGCTAACCATATTCCCCTGTTGATTCTGCTTTTTGGCAAAGTTCTCGTTGCTTCCGCATTCCTCTACTTTGTCTTTAGTAATATTCTTAATCTCCATGGTCTCGTTGCCTGCTTGGGTATCGTCATCGTTGCTTATGTGATCTACTCTTCCGACTGGATTATGGGCGAATACCTGCGTATTGAATCCCGTTTTTTAGTAAACCTTAACGAAAAACATATGCGCAAGCACAGAGAAAGTTTGGGTGAGCAAGAGTCACAAAGCTGGTTCGACGAAACTTTGCAGCTAGCCACCTACTCCGTTAGCGACAGTTCTCCTTTTATCGGCAAAACCTTAATTGAACTTAACTTTAGAAAGTTCTACGGCTGCAATATTCTGCAAATCGTCACTCCCGAAAAGACTGTGGATATGCCCGGTGGCAAGGAAGTCGTCGTAACTGGTTCCAAGCTATTGCTCATCGGTACTGCAGACCAAATCCGTATTTTTGACGGTGCTATCCGTCAACTGCACCTGGATCTGCACAGAAGCAGCGGGCCCGTTACCCTGCGCCAGTTCATGCTGGACAGCCACAATAATCAAGAAGAGCAACAGTTTCTTTCCTTGGCAATCACTGTTGACAAACATTCCCACCTTCTGGGCACTACCATCAAGGCTGCAGACCTGCGCCACAAGTGGAACTGCCTTGTAATCGGCTTGGAACGTGGTGCTTTCACTATCACCAACCCCAACGTTTCTCTTGTTTTTGAAGAAAACGATTTGCTGTGGGTTTTAGGCAAGCAAAAGATGATCAACGCTTTGATTAGGGAAGAAATTCTGTAAGAAAGTATTGGCATCCCCCATTCTGTAGCATGCAAAGCGAACTGAAAGTTTCAATACTACTCTAGCAATGTAAATACAAAACAACTAAAACTACTAACGCCCTCATATACAGATGGGGGCGTTTTGTATTTCTGAATGTATCCCCATATAATTAGATAAAATTTAAAACGTCTTTTAAAAATTCAATGCCTTAGGATTAGTAAAAAGTCTTTATTTTCGTAAATAATTCTGTTATAATTCAAGTAGGGAATTCCCTACTTTTCTAGATAGGAGGTTTATGTATGGAATTTAAAAATTATACCGACAATGCCAAAGTTATGGCTAAAGGGCAAATAACTATTCCGAAGGATATTCGTGAAATTCTAGGTTTAAATACCGGCGACCGTGTAACTTTCATTGTTGAGGGCAACACTGTACGTATGGTTAACTCAAATATTTACGCTATGCAACTTTTGCAAATGCAAATGTCTGGTGAAGCAAAGCGTACAGGATTAATTAATGACGAAAAGATTATGAACGAAGTAAAGGAAATACGCACGGAATAGAGATAATTTATGGTGATATTCATACACTCCCCCACAATTACATAAATAGTAAAGCAGGGCGCGAAAAGCGCCCTGCTTTTAGTTTACAACCTTATCATATTTTCAGTTTTCCATCTAAAAAACTTTGGTAGTCATCACAAATCTTCTTTACATCACTACCAAAGGTAATCTGCTTACCTTTATGCAACCATAGAATCTTATTACACATGCTGCGCACTTGGTTCAGAGAATGGGAAACAAGGATGGTAGTCGCTCCCCCATTGATGATTTCTTTCATCTTTGCTTCGCTCTTTTTACGGAAAGCACCATCGCCAACGGAAAGCACTTCGTCTAGAATCAGGATTTCAGGATTGACCAAGGATGCAATAGCGAAAGCCAACCTTGACTTCATACCGGATGAAAGCTGCTTAAAAGGTCTGTCTTCAAACTCTTTTAACTCAGCAAACTCAATTATACTATCATAAGTATCATCCATAAATTTGCGTGTGTAGCCCAAAAGCGCTCCACGTAAATAGGCGTTTTCTTTTACCGTCAAATCACCATCAAATCCACTAGCTAGCTCTAGCAGAGCAGCTATTTTCCCGTGGCGTTCGATTTGTCCTTCAGAAGGAACCATAATCCCGGATACTGCTTTTAAAAGCGTAGATTTACCTGCTCCGTTAGTACCTATAATGCCCAGCATATCACCTTTTTCCAAGGAAAAGGTGATATTTTTATTTGCCCAAAACTCTTTAACCTGGTAGTTATTTTTCAGTCTACGCATAACGTATTCTTTGAGTCCGATGCTTTTAAAGTCTCCCGTAATGTATTTGATGGAGACATTGTTAACCTTTAAAATTTCCATGATGCCTCCTAAATATAATACAAGAATTTATAGTTGTATTTTTTGTAGACATAACAACCCACGCTAAATAAAACCACTGCATACAGTGCCAATAAGCCGTGTACCCAAAGTTCCGGCACAACGCCTTTTATTACGATGCTTCTAAAATAAGAAATCACCACATAGATGGGATTGCAATAAAATATTTTTTGAATGTTAGGCGACAGCATTTCTATGTTATAGAAAATAGCAGAACCATACATTACGACCTGTGTAAACAACCGATACAAATACTGGATATCCCTAAAGAAGATATAGAGTGCGGATAAGATCAACCCTATACCCAAGTTAATGAAAATCAAACAAGTAATGGGGTACGCCAAGCATAAAAACTTCCAAGAAAATGCTATTCCGTCAAAAGCAACAAAGGCAAAGTAAATCAAGAGGATGATGCCAAAGTTGATTAGAGCAGAGACATTCTTGGAAAACAGGAAAAGGTATTTGGGTACATTGATTTTGCTAAAGATATTTGCGTTGCTCATCAATGCGTTCATACCTTCATTGGTAGATTCAGTATAGTAGTTAAAGATAATCTGCCCACTAAACAAGTAGATGATGTAGTGAGCAGTATTGCGACCGAAGAACTGTCCGAAGATGGCTGCCATGACGCAAAGCATCAGCAAAGGAGATAGCACGCTCCACACCATGCCAAGGACGGTTCGTTTATATTTCTTTTTGAAGTCACGCTTGACGAGCTCTTCAAAGAGAAATTGATACTGCTTTAATTTTATGTACTGATTTCCTATAAAATTCATTTTAAATATTTCTTATTGCTCTTCTACCGATAGATTCATAAGCTATCGGTAGAACCTCCATTTCCTTCAGAGCGAAGCAATTGCGCCCATCTAAAATTA
The DNA here is from genome assembly GCF_045124115.1 of Phascolarctobacterium sp. Lineage (GTDB taxonomy): Bacteria > Bacillota > Negativicutes > Acidaminococcales > Acidaminococcaceae > Phascolarctobacterium_A. The sequence continues at coordinate 10,273 of NZ_JBGVLF010000046.1, read as the reverse complement.
TAACTTTTTTCATCAATGCAAAATCATTCAATGTTAGTGCCTTTATTTCCGGCCACTCAGTAAAAATAAAGCATATGTCTGCATCCTTCAGTGCTTCTTGCGGAGTTTGACAATAGGTAATCTCAGTCGGGTAAAGTTTCTTATAGTTATTCTCACCTACCGGATCGTAAGCATATACTTCTGCCCCATCTTCTAAAAAAATAGGAATATTGACCAAAGACGGAGCCTCGCGCAAATCGTCAGTACCAGGTTTAAAAGTCAATCCCAATACGGCAATCTTCAACCCTGCAAAGGATTCGTAATATGCCTTTGCTTTTTTTATAAGTTTCAGCTTCTGCTGATCGTTAACTTCGATGGCAGCCTTAACAGTCTTCAATTCCTTATCATAAAACGCACTGATCCAATGTAATGCTTTGGTATCCTTTGGGAAACAGCTACCACCATAACCAATGCCAGCATTCAAGAACTTATTGCCAATACGTGTATCAAAGCCCATACCGGTCGCAACATCATTGATATCCGCACCAATTTGCTCACACAAGTTGGCAATCTCATTGATATAGGAAATCTTCAATGCCAAAAAGTCATTGGAGGCATACTTAATCATCTCTGCACTTTGGCGGTCAGTGATCAACTTTGGTACATCAAAGTTTTCATATACCTTCATCATAGTATCAGCAGCTTCTTGATTATTCGCACCGATAACAATACGGGAAGCAAACAAAGTATCATGTACTGCAGTTCCTTGGGCTAAAAACTCTGGATTGGAAACAACGCTGAATTTTGCATTTTCACGTTTATTTTCCTCTAGATATTTTTCTACTTTCTCATTGGTACCAATAGGAACAGTAGATTTAACTACAACAACGCACTTATGATTTACACTTTCAGCAATATTTTTTACTACTGCCCATACGTAGTTCAAGTTAGCACTGCCATCTTTCTTTTCAGGTGTACCAACACCAATAAAAATAACCTCCGCATTGTTATAAGCACTTTCATAATCCAATGTATAGACAATGCGGTCAGCATTTTTCTTCATCAGCTCCGGTAAGCCTTCTTCATAAATGGGTGAAATACCTTGTTGCATGATAGCAATCTTATTAGCATCCACATCTACACACGTAACATTATGCCCTCTTTCAGCCAAACATACAGCCGTAACTAAACCTACATAACCAGTTCCGGCAATTGCAATCCTCATTATTTAATACCTTCTTATTTCCTTGATAATGGGCATAGATTAAAAGCAGTTTTATGGATACTAATATTTTTATTAATGTTTATATTCCTTAAAGAAGTACACCCTGAAAAAGCTCTTTCTCCTATTGATTTTACTGTATGAGGTAATTTTACGCATTCCACTACTCTATTAAATCGAAATGCTCTTCTTCCTATTACAGTTACGGGTTTACCATACATTTTCTCAGGGATTTTAACTACTTTATTATCACCCAAATACTTTTCTACTTCAATATGATCATGATATTCTTTAAAATCAAAGTTAAGAGTATTATGTTTTTTGCAATATCGCTTTAAAATTACCTCGTCTAATATTTCCTGTGTTAATTCTCCTAGAACTGGACCAACTGTCAGCTGATGCACATGCCAATCACCAGCAAAATTAACTTCTATTAAAATCGGATCTCCACATTCATCGATTGCAATATCCCAAGATGCCAGTTTAATATAAGGAATATGAAAATGTGATCTTTCTACAGTTTCAATTACTTTATCCCAACAAGGAATACTGTAGCCTTTGGTAAGGTCTACCCCACCAACAGTCATAGTCATTCTATTGCATTTTTTATCCAATCCAAAAGGATACAAATGTCCCTTGTCATCAAGACCTACTATCATCCCTCCAGCGCTCCAATTATCTACTCTCTTTTCACCTGCTCCTATCCTTACAGCAGCAGCTAGTATATTAACTTTATTTTTCCAAATAATACTTGTTATACGTAAGGTATTTACAGAATTGGAGTTTAATTTTGCCATCACTTCATGCTGTTTTATAACATTCTGAATCACAAATGATTGACCAGAATTTAAAAGCAATTTTTGCAACTGTTGCTCTGTAGCATTCTTATAAAAACAGATGCCTCTACCTCCACCACTTACGTCGTTAGGTTTAAAGATAAACTCATTGCCACTATTTAAGTGAGCCAAACATTTTTCAATAGCAAGAGGCAAATTTATTCTATTATACTCTCCGTCGAAAAAATACCCATTCATCCTTCTAACAAGAACTTCTGGCTGCTTAATGTTTGGAAAAATTTTATTTAACAAGGTTTTATTTTGAGAACTCCAATAATAGTGTTTATGTTGAAAATATGGAGCAATATAAATCGCTCTAATTCCATTTGGTATATACCTTGGATCAAAAACACCCGTCCTATTCATAAATGCTTGAAATTCGTCAAAACATATATTAGGATAAGCAAACTCATATCTTTTCCAAAAAGATTCTATCTGTTTTCTTTGTTCAAAAGTCAGAGCTGTATCATCAGGCAATAGAAAAGCCTTCTGTTCACTTCTCCACATTTCAAATTTTCTCTCTATTATTTTTTCTTCTGCTCTGTTCTCTAACCATTTCATAACTTGCAAACGAATTTTATCAAAAAATTTTAAGTTATGTACATTTTCATACATTAGTTTCATTTTTATCATTTTCCTTATATTTTTCCAAATCTAAAAATTCTCCCAATTTAAAATCCCATGCTCTAGGTTTAAATCTCAAGAACATTCCTGGAGTAAAAGTTAATTCTCCCACATAAACATGCCCATCTACTTCATAAAAATCGACACGAACTAGAGGAAAACCTTTAGATAAGTTTCTACACAATTCTATCATTTTAGCCAAATTTTCCGGTTTTTTAGGATTTCTGCTAACTATTTTCCCTCGTCTAGAAAAAGGCAACACCTTCCATTCCATATCTACAAAAGATCTACTTTGATAATCAGTTCCGCGATCTGCAACGACAAGCGCAAATTTAGGTTCTCCGTTACAACAATAAAATTTGTAATCATCTAAAGCAGAACACCCCCTTTGTTCAACATAGTTTTCTATGACAATTGTGGGCTTTTCCATCTTCTCATCAATAATACACATGTTTTGATAATAATAGTTATTCCATGGATACAACCAAGAAGATAATACTGCCTTAACTCTATCGATATTAGTATCCTGCTTATTTTTAATTATCAGTACCTTATCGGCTCCCCAACCATCATTTAATTTTGCAACAAATCGATTAGGCAAAGCAGAAAAGTCAATGTCATTAACGTCATCATATACACCTAATAACGGAATAACATATTCCGAACCTACTCTATTGCTAATAAATTGTTTTGCTTTCCCTTTATCAGCAGCTACAGCAATTTCTGGGTTTTTATAATTAAGCGCTAACCATATTATTTTTTCGTTAAAACTTCTGGGATTTTTTAGGTTAGGAAAATACCCTAATTGCTTATAAGCTTTTTGTTCACAATGTATCTTTTGAATTTCTGGGGTAATACCATTTTCCATTAAGTATGCTTGCATTGGCGTGTTTTCAACATAATTAAATTCAATTGGTTCAGCACCATTACCAATACCACCTTCCTGCTTGTAGCAAAACTCTACCCCTAATAAACTAATATATTTCTTATCAATGTTATTTTGGCTTTCAATATGAGTTTCATAAGGTATTCTTACTCCCAAAAACTTGATATATTTATTCCCATTAACACTAATCTTTCTTACTATCTTTCTCCTAACCCTTAACAATGAGCTACTCATTTTAGAAGTTAGGAGTTTTTCATAATATTTCATTTTAAAGCAAGGCCCTTCGTTATCTAATATCTGTTTTTTAGGTAAATTAATCTTAGAACCAAGATATTTATCCCATTCTACTGGATTAAATGGTAGCACCCCTCCACCAGAATAAAACGTCATCTCCCCAACAAATATCTCGTCTTCCTTTGTTTCATAAAAATCAACTCGAACAAACGGAAAAGGTTTTGCCAATTTTTCTGCCAGCTCTATCATTTTTTCTATATTTCTAGGCATTTGGGGAGCAGGAACTGCATTTGGTTTATTACCATAAGTAAACGGCATATAGTTCAAATTTTTATCAAAAAAAGTATACGTTAATTTTCCATCCAACCGATCTGTTGCTATAAACATATATTCAAATTTTCCATTACACATAAAAAGCTTGTAATCATAAACCTGTCCATCTATTTGCTCCAAGTATTTCTCAGCATATACAACTGGTTTCATATGTTTATAACCCCAGTTAAAATACTGATAATATGAATTACGATCCGGTTTCATCCAGCTATGTAGCTTTCTTTTTGTTGCTAATATATTCAAATTATTTTTATCAGGAACAACAATATTATACCCGCTAGACCAATTTACTTTTAAAACAAATTTGTCCGGTAATTCATTAAAATCAATTTCATTTACTTCATTCCAGTGTTTAATTGTAGGAACAATATATTTCTCTCCAATAGTCTCTTTTACATAGTCTTTAAGTGCAAACTTATCACTACATTTAGTTATAAGCGGATCATGGTAATTTAATTTTAACCACATAATCTTTTCATTAAATGTTTGTGGATTATCTAAATCAAGTTCATATCCAACCCTTTCTCTAAAAACATTTTTAAGAATTTCTGTTTTCTTTTTATTATCTAATAAAATTCCCATTTTATAATGATATTTTTTTACATCTCTAAATCCATTATATGCGCACACTATAATCACTTACCCTTCAATAACTATTTTCCTACCCAAGTTATAGTCCCATTCCTGTGGTTCGAACGGCAATGTTCCTCCACCAGAATAAAAAGTCATTTCTCCAACATAAAACTTATTATCATCAGTTTCATAAAAATCCACTCTTACAAAATTAAATGGTTTTGCAAGTTTCTCAGCTAAAGTTATCATCTCATCATAATGTCTAGGCTTTAATGGTAAAGGATTTGCATTGTCCTTATGCCCATATCGACAAGGTATGTGTTGAAATTCATTGTCGAAAAACGTATAAGTCAGCTTACCATCAAGTCTATCAGTTGCTATAAATAAAAACTCAAACTTGCCATTACAGATAAAAAACTTGTAGTCATATAACTGGCCATCAATCTGTTCTATGTATGGCTCCGCATATATAACAGGTTTCATATTTTTATATCCCCAATTAAAAGTATCATAATAACTATTTCGCTCTGGTTGTATCCATTTCAACAATTTCTTTTTCGTCTTAGCAAAATCTAATTTTAACTTATCTTTAACTATAATATTATACCCACTAGACCAATTTACTTTAAGAGCAAACTTATTAGGTAATTTGTTAAAGTCAATCTCATTAGGACTATTCCATACGCCTAGTACAGGTAAAACATATTGCTCTCCTATTACCTTACTAACGTAATTTTTTACAGCATACTTATCACAACATTTTGTAATTAAAGGATTGTGATCATTAAATTTAGACCATAAAATTTTTTCATTAAAAGTTTTAGGATCATCAATGTTTGGCGTGTACCCTAAATTATCTGTTAATTCTTTCTGTAAGATTTGCTTACATACTTCATCACTCAACTGATTTCTTTTTTTGTAATGCTCTTGTTTTCTATTATAAAATAAATTATTTATATTAAAACTAATCCCAAAAACCTTTAAGTACTTTTCTTCGTCCACCTCATAAACACTATAAGGTATAGTAAAGTTTCCTATTTTCAAAATACAATCATTATCATTTTTTTCTATTTCATAAGGTACTTCAATACACCCAACACATAATATCTTTTTATTTCCTACCTGTTTTTTCCTCAAAATTCCCATTATCTTAGTCCTTCCCCAAAATAATATATTCTCCCATTTCTTTGCCATCAATCTTAATTTCTGATGGTCTCATTCCAGCGTCCGGTGTAAAAGTCATCTCACCAAAAATAGGCTTACTTTTCCATTCGTAAAAATCAACCCTTACAAATGGGATTTTTTTGCCCAAAGTCTCTGCTATATCCATCATCGACTCCAATGATTTTGGTCTCTTAGGATTGCATAACTTATTGTATTTTCTCTCGATATAACCTAATGTTTCCCATTTAGGATTCATAAAAACTGCTCTACTTCTTCCGTCAGAAGCTTTATCCATTACAAGAACAGCCTTTACGTGACCATGAAAACAATATAATTTATAGTCTAAGAGTGCATCGCCCTCATTATCTAGAAATCGTTCACACAATATACATTTCCGATCAACATTATATTGTAATTCTGATATAAATAGCCAAAATTTTTTCTTTCCCCAATTGTCTAAAAGCTTGCATACTTTTTGAGGATTTGCTTTGGCTTTAGTATGACAGACATAATTAAACCCTGAGCCAAAATTCCATTTTAATACAAACGAGTTTGGAAGTTGATTCCATGGAATTTGTGAAGTATCATCATAGACACCAATCAATTCATTTAACGTATCACCATATCCTAGAGAAGTAACGTATTCCCTTACCCTCAATTTGTCAGCACATTGCTTAACAAATGGGTCATTACTGTACCTATTAAGCTTTAACCACGAAATTTTCTCTGCAAAAGACTTTGGTTCATCCAAATTAATTATTTTCCTCGTATATAAAAAAGAACAATAAACAGTATTTAATTTAGGTGAAACACATGTCAAAAAAGATCCAATTTTTTCAATCAATATCCATTTTAAAACCTGTTTAATATATAACATTCTATATCACTCATACCTTCATATTGACTTTAATAACGCACTTTTTAACTGTATTTAAAATTCCGGTCGCATGATAATACTCAGACAGTTTATATACCTTGTACATCCAGCCCAGTATATTAAAACTAGGGTTATCCATATTTTTAATCACCATATACTGCATAAATAACGTAAAGGGAAAACATTCGTAAAGCTTGTAATTAGTTTCAGCAAAACAGAAATCAATATTTTTAACTTTCTCTAAAATCTCTATTTTCCCACATTCATTATTTATAGAATTTAATGTGTAAAATACGGTTTCAAAAAAAAGCCTTAGATAAGAATACTTATACTCTTCATAAATATTGTTCTGAATCATATAATCCTTTACTTCTAAAAGTGCTTTAAAAAACTCTAAGGGTGTCTTTGTATTATTAGCTTGAAGACTATTTTTCATGCCTGTACGATAATGAATAAAAACCTTATCGTACAAAAGAATCTTGTTAGCTTTCAATAAAGCTTTACTAGTAAAAGCTAAATCGTTTGACCTTTTTATATTTTGAAACTCAATATTATTACTCTTTAAAAAATCTTTTCTTATCAACTTATTCCAAGCTGGTACTAGAAATAAATTTAAAATTTCATTAGGAATATCTTGCGCAGAAAAGCACTCATTTTGAAATTTACGATACTTTCTAAAATTAATGTTAAGCAACGCTTTTTTCCCAGTTTTTTCTGAAAAACTATCAGCATTATATATAACTATATCTGCATCATATGCTAATGCCTTGTTAAAAACCTTTTCAGCAAGATCCTCTTCTACAACATCGTCACTATCTACAAATAGTACATATTCTCCTTTCGCAACTTGCAAACCATTATTTCTAGCACTTGCAGCACCTTGGTTACATTGTTTTAAAACAATAATTCTAGAATCAAGTTCAGCATATTTTTGTAAGATATTTAACGAATTATCAATAGAACCATCATCAACACATATAATTTCAATATCGGTATATGTTTGCTGACAAATAGAATTTAAACATTCTTCCAAATACTGTTCGACATTATATACTGGTACTACAAAACTTAGCATACATACCCCTTACTGAATGTTTTAAGAGATTTATTTGTATTTAATAATGCCATTAAAAGCGTATTGCATAAAATAATACAAACTCTCCAAAATCCCTAATTCCAAAAATTTCCTATAAATAATCCATCTATTCTTCGCAGCATTAAACTTATTATAAGAACGCCCTTTAGCATGCACTCGGTAATCCACAAGAACCTTATTAATGCCTATTCCCTTATTGCTTTGTTTAAAGAACTCAAGCAAAAAAACATAGTCCTCATGAAACCACGCGGAAGAAAACTCCATACCCTGCAACTTTTCTGCCTTAAATAACGTAGTAGAAAAAATAACGAAATTTTCTTTTAATAAAGCAGATACGTCTATATCTACAGGAACAGCCCTTTCTTTTATAGACTCATCGACTTCGGTAACCATACGATACCCAGTATATGCCATATCTTTACCAGAACTCGCTAATATAGCAACCTGTTCCGCAAGCTTTGTAGGATACCACACATCATCGCCATCGATAAAAGCTATATACTCCCCTTGCGCGTATTTAAGTCCAAAATTTCTAGCAGCAACACAACCTGAATTATGCTCAAGCTGATACACCTTTACCCGCTGGTCGGACATAGCAAATCCATGTGCAATATTAAAAGAAGCATCAGTAGAACAATCATCTACAATCACCAACTCTAAATCTTTGTAATCTTGATTTAAAACAGACTTTATAGATTCGCTAACATACGCTTCACAGTTATAAATAGGCATAATAACAGAACAAAGCCCCTTAATACGCTCCCTTACATTTAATGACACTCTTTACCGTCCTCCACAACAACATCACATCCAGCCATACGCTCCAATTGCGCACATACCAACTATCCATCTGCACACGCTCTTCATAGGTAGTATCACTGCGCCCGCTCACCTGCCACATACCCGTAATCCCCGGGCGTACTTGCAAATAATCATGCACAAACTCCCCATAACGCGCCAATTCCTCGTGGACAACAGGCCGTGGCCCCACAAGGCTCATCTCCCCGCGAAGCACATTCCAAAGCTGAGGCAGCTCGTCCAAACTGGTTTTACGCAAAAAAGCACCACTCCTAGTGATGCGCGGATCATTCTTTAACTTAAAATCACGTTCCCATTCCTCCCGTGCAGCAGGGTCAACAGCCAACAATTCAGTCAATTTCTCCCCTGCATCCATGCACATACTGCGGAACTTGTAACAAGGGAACACCTTGCCATCCTTGCCAATACGCTCATGCTTAAAAATCACACTGCCCGGAGAATCATAGTAAATCCACGCCGCAATCAAAAGTAGGAAAGGCGAAATCAACAAACCACCAACAATAGTCAGCGTATAGTCAAAAACAAGCTTCAAATACCTATTCAGCGGACGAGCCAAATTGTTCTTTAAACGCAAAATCAAAAGCTTTTCGTTAAAAAGACTTTCCACTTCCAAACTACCTGTAGGCACGCCCACCAGATTAGGAATAACCCCAAGATTCTTCACCAAAGGCTGCACACGGTAAATCAAATGGCCAAGCTTGTCCCCCAACCCAGGCGCAGCAATGAACACCCGCTGTACACCCGTAGCCTTGATTACACGTTCTGCATCATCAAAGCCGCCCAACACAGGGAACTGCTCCAAAATACCGCTTTGTACCTTGTTATCCTCTAACAAGCCTATAATCTTGTAACCCAAGCCTGCATCACTGGTGATAGCCTTAACCAGCAGTTCCGCTGTTTTGCCTGCACCAATCAACAGCACAGGTATCTGCAGCAAATTCTTACGTTGCAGATAATTTTTGACACCATAGCGCGCCAAAACCAACAAAACAAAAGCCAAAACGCCAAAAGCACCGGTAAAAAACCTACTGGTGTGAGCTGCAATCCGCGCCACGTACAGCACGAAAATAATCGCCAAAGTTCCGTAAAGGCAGGAATAAAAAAGCTGTTCAACTTCCTTATAGAACGGACGCCTCCTGCTGTACAGTTGGTTCATATTAATAAAAATCATAAAGACTGCAGGGAATACTACCCAAAAATTGAACCAAGAAATTCTTAGCGCCCCCGTATGGAACCAAAAATTACGCAACCAAAAAGCACATTGCTCCGCGCCAATGATTGCCACATAATCTACTAATATAAACAATATAAAAACATACAACGAGTGCACTACTTTACCTCTATTCGTAGAATTTTTCGTCATTTTATGAATATCTAATATAGCATATTTCAACATCGTAATTATAACACTTTACCCCCCCGCTTTCAAGGCTAAAAGATAAGTGTTCCTACAAACGCAAAAGTTGTCTAGCTAAGTCCAAACTGCACATTGAGGTGGTCCCCTAAAGTTGGACACGTCAAGAACGCAAAAAATTATTTTTGGTTTTCTTGAAAATCGTGTTATTATTATTTTAGGAGGCTCACAATATGGCTAGAGGAATTTTAACAGAAGAAGAAATTAAGATCCTTT
>NZ_JBGVLF010000045.1:0-8344 GCF_045124115.1 Phascolarctobacterium sp. | reverse complement strand
CGTTGGCGTTAGTGGTAAACAGTGCTTCGTTAATTTTGTCGGTAATAGCCTGCGGCATTTCAGCGTTAATAACGCTTTCTACAGTGCCTTCGCTGTCGAAAAGCTCCTGGCGGGTAACAGGAATAGCGACGCCCAAACGCTTGTGCGTAACTGTGATCTTGTCCCAGTCTATAGCGCTTTCGGTCAGCTTTTCTTTTTCGCCTACCCATTTAGCTACGGCCTTGCCGTGCTTAGGCCAGCGAAGGGTACCTACCAGGCCGGTACGGATCGTAATACCTACCTTATCGTAGATAAGTCCGGCGCGCAGTGGCTTTAACATTTCCTGCTCGTTTACAGGAATAATTCCGGTACCTTCCAGGGCTTCGGTTCCCTGGATCTCGCGTGTAAGCGCCAGTACGATACCGTTCTTACTACCGCCTTCCATAGCGGCGTTAAGGGCTTCGCGCAGCTGCGCGGTAGTGGTACGGGGTGCAGCGTTAGAAGGCTGGCCCACGTTAATAGCGGCCTGCATACGCATAACCAAAACCTGGTTTTGGCGCATAAGGTCGTTATACTCCGTGGTTTCTTCTTCGGTACGCTCGCGCTGCTCGTTTTCGCACGTATCGGCGATTTCTCCGATACGGTTACAGTTGGCCTGGTACTGGTCGGCCAGCTGGCGTACACTTACTTTCTGTTCTTTGTTCTTTGTCTTAGACATAGCAAAAACTTTAAGTGGGTTAAACATTAAATAACGGGTTTATGCGTAGCAGCGCAGCGCATTTCGCGCACTTGCTCGCGCATTGTATCTTTGTCGGGGTCCTCCTGGGTAAGAAGGTCGGCTGTAAGCTCGCGTGCTTCGCAGGAAGTATCCGGGTAGGCTGGATCCGACGCCAGCGTAAAATCGTAAATACCGATTATAGATTTTACCCGGCATAGTACGAAGGCTTTACCGTTTACGATCTTTACACTACGCTCCACAAAGGCTTTATCGTAGTATCTGGTCCTAAACATAAAGCTACAGCCGGAAATATCGCCACGTCTTACCAGCTCCAGCGCTTTATCGCCGTCGGCGGTGTTAGGCGCATCGAAGCTAAACGCTACGCCTTTTTCGTCCACGGTATAAGTAAGCGTGCCGGCTCCGTTCTTGGACCTGGCTAAGATTAGCTGGCGGTCGTGAAACATCGTCATTTTTACGTCGCAGCCGTCCAGCAGTTCTTTAGTTACCGCTTCCGGCGCGATCACTTCGCGCACTTCTTCTTCCTCATCGTCCCAAAGCGGCGCGCTTGGCGTGTCGAAAAGAATAGCGTAGCCGGTAATAGTGCGGCTTACTTCGCCCTCTCCGGCTTCGCGTATCTGTAGCGGCGCTACGGTGTGCAGCGTCCGCGTTATAAGTTGGTCGTTACTTTTCTTCATTGTCTTTGTCGTCGTTATCGGTATCGGTTTCCGGGTCTTCTTCCTTGCCAGGCTCCGGCGCTGCTGGTTGAGGTGCGGGCGCAGGCTTGCCGGCTTCCTCTATACTTTTGAGGTTAGCGGATACCAGCACTACGTCGCCGCCCTCTACCGGTGGCTGGTTCTCTGCCAGGCGCCAGTCGTTTACGCTGTAGATACCGGCCGCTATTGTGGCGGTCTGGTATTTAACTTTGCTATCCAGGTCGCAGGCATACAGGCCGCGGCGGTCAAATTCAAACCGGCGCTTACAGCACAGCGAAGCCGGTACTAATTTGCGGTGCAGCTCCATTTCGATTTTACGCAGCAGCGGGTTAAGCGTATTAGCCAGGAAGGCCACGTTAGCCATTTCCGCGGACTTGTAATTATTGCTGGTGTCGTCGAATACGAAGGAAGGGTGCACGCCGAAAAAGCGGCATATATCGCGCACGGTAAATTTTCGGCTTTCCAAAAATTGCATATCGGCGCTATTCATACTAATTTGGTCGAAGCGCGCCTGGCCGTGCACAGCCGTAATATTACGGCCCTGGACGTTTATACGCCTGTTAAGATCATCGGCCATATTATCCAGCTGCTGGTCCTGGTATTCGCCGAAGCCGCGCACGCTGGTATCATTGCTTACGATACCGCGCACTGTACCGCCGTTTGCGAAGCGGTTAAGCGTTTCGCGGTCGCCGGTGGTGGCGATATTTAATACCGTGCGGGCGTAGGTCAGCGTCGAAATACCTACCTTTCCGTCCTTCGTGTAGTTCTTTATATGGATAATTTCGGCTTCATCGAATATGCCCTGTACGCCCGCGTTTACATCGTTTACGGTGTAGCGGTCGTTAATAGTGTCGTGGCCCACGCTGTTAGGGTTTACCAAAGCCAGGCGGCCTACTTCTATGCGGCCGGAAGCCAGGGCCACGGGGTCGTAGATAGGCACTATATACGCGTTTCCTTCAAATAGCATATCTAATACTACCTGGCGCCAAAAGTCCACGATAGACATATACGGGCACGGCTGCACCGATAGCAAATAATGTAAGTTGCTTTCGGTGGCTTCTACGAAAATATCGCCCTTCTTGCGCATATATCGAAGCGGCAAATTTGCTACACTATCGGCCAGCAAATTTGCGCAGCGGTAAACGGTGGCTACTTGTAGCGGCTGGGAAGCACTGCCAGGCACAGGCCAAAGCACAGAAGCCCCGGCCAGCTTATCGTTATCCAGTGGCGGGGTATCTTCGTCTTTCTCGCGTCTAAAAAGTTGCCTAAAATATTCTAAAATGTTCATACGAAAATGATCGGCTTCTACTATACGCAGAAAAGCGGGTAACTGGTACCCGCTTTCGTCTAAATCTCTAAAAACTTTTACCGTTCGTAGTCTATAAACAGGCGAAGGCACATTAACTTTGTTACCACGCCGTCTATTTTCTGGGTGTGCTTCCGCTTTATTGGCTTGCAGTTCTCCAGCTTATCGGTATCCAGCACGGCGTTACCGAAGCAGTAGGCGTTTATAGGGTTGTCGTTTATAAAAATATGCCCTGTTTTCGCGCCGTGCTCGAAGCTCTCCACCGGTGCCGTAAAGTTGCCGTAGGTCTGGCGCACGCCCTTTATTACGTTGCCGGCTCCGGACGCGGCCAGCATATTTATAACTTCCTGCGATTTCCAGGGGTCGTAACCGATACCCAGAATACGCACCACGGTATTAAGATACAGCACGTAGTCCACGATTACCCGGTAGTCTATAACGTCGCCAGGCGTTAGCTTTAGGTAGCCTTTGGCCGCCCAGGTCCGGTATAGTTTTTCGTTCGGGTGGCCAGGCAGCGCGCCTTCTGGGAAGAAGTAGGCCGTATGGAAGCTAAAAGACTTCGTTAGTACGTTATACATTCCCATAGTAACGGCGCTAAAGTCGTCGCTTTCCGATAGGTCTATAGATACCATAGCGTCCGGGCGTCCCTTTATGCCGTCCAGCGGCATAGGCCGGCTAATATGCCGGGCCAGGGTGCTACTTATCCAGCTGCGCTGCTCGTTCTCTGCGTATATGTTTAGCAGCTTAGTACGAAAAGCCAGCATAGCTTCGGATCCGTTGCGCTGCGCCTTCTTGTATTCCTGGTGGTAAAAGTCCAGATTAACGGTAACGCCTAAATGCGGGTGGACCTTAAACCAGGTACTTTCTTCGTCTTCGGCGTCGTCTAAATCTGGCTCGAAGATATGCGCAAATAGTGTATCGTCTTCGTATTCGCCTAATAGTACCTGCTTATAGCCCTGTAACATTTCGTAAAAGGGTCCGTCGAATACATCGGAAGCGGTAGTAATAATTACCGTTAGCGGGTTATCCCGGACGCCCATAGACGTAGTAAGCACGGTTAGCAGTTCGCTATCCGTGGCCTGGCTAAATTCGTCCATAATCACAGTAGAAGCGTTTAGGCCGTCTTTAGTTTTGGCGTTAGCCGTTAGGCACTGGGCGAAGGCGCTACGATCCTTACGCCGGCTTTTTATAGTCTGTTCGTTTACCAGGTAGCGTTTTTCCTTCGGATCCAGGCGGCGCATACAGCCGCGGATAACGTCGAAGCACTTTTTAGCCTGGTCGGCGCTGTTGGCCGCGGTGTAACATTCCGCGTTAGCGTCGCCGTACAGCACGTCGTATATAGCCAGCGACGCCGTACTGGTGGTCTTACTAAATTTACGGGGTACATATAGCACAGCTTCGCGCACTACGCGGCGGCCATTCTCCCAGAAGGCGAAAATATTAGCAAACTGGAAGCACTGTACCGGCGTCAGCTTGTAGCGCTGCTGGCCAGTCTTCCCAGGAAAATACAGGCTTTCGTAAAAATCGTAAAACTGCTGCACTTCGGTAACGTTGATCCCGTACCGGTCGCACTTCCGGAAGAAAAGCGATACGGCCAGCTGTTCGTACAGGTTGTGGCCGTCCGGGTTGCCGGCTACTTCACGCACGTAGTTATCCAGCCGGCTATCCACTAAAGCCAGCTGGTAACGGTCTATATCTATGCGCGCCAGTTCGTCGGTAACGTCTTCTTTGGCTTGCCGTAGTCTATCTTTTTCTTCTTCGGTCATATCTTAGAGTATTGCCAGGACCGCGTACACTGCGCGCCGCCAGGTGGCTTCGTCGTCCAGGTCCACGTCCTTTAATCGTTCTTTCCAGCCGGAAGGCAAAAGCGGAAGGCGGTATAGTAGGTTATGCGCGCGCCACTCATTACGCAGCGATCGCCAGCTACGCTTCCGGATACATTCGGGCAGGGTGTCTAATTGCTTTAAGTGCTTGCAGAAGTTAGCCTGCATCGCTCTATTAGTTACTTCGGCGCTTCCGTGGATAGTAACGCAGCTATCCGATACGGATACGCGCAGCCAGCGCGAAGCGTGGCCGGGCGCGTAGGCCATTATATCGTATTGTGTCATTCGTCGGCGGGCTTAATAGTTACTGGCTTCGCGCGCTTCTTTGTCAGCTTCTTAGTAAGGTCGGTTAGCGGGTCTTCGTCAATATCCCCGGCTAAGTCTTCCACCGTTAGGCCTAAAGCCTTCATCTGGCGCGTTATCATATCCTGCGCATCTTTCGCTATCTTAAATACTGGGTGCGGCGCCAGCTTTTCGCCGTAGCGGGTCGTTTCCCATACGGTCGTTTCCTGTAGCCCGTCTATCTGGTCGTTAGCAAGATCCAAATTTCTTAACGCACTGGCCAGGCTCTTAATTTGCATATCTAAAGCCTTGCTGTACGTCTTGTGCGCACGCATAACGCGCACTATTTCTTTTTGGTATTCCTCTACTTTTTTAGCCATATTTTAACGTTTTTTAGTTAAAAATTCCAGAAGTTCCGCAAATTCAAAAAATTACTCACACACTTAAAAAAATAGGGGCGAGGTTTAACGGCGTGGCCCCCGTCTTAAAAAACCGGCCCCCGGTCTTCGTCTTCGCCTTCATCGAAAAATTTTTTTATTACCTGTTCCACTTGCTTTTCGTTCCTTTTCTTTGTCGCTTCCCTTCCGCATCGGCCCTGCTCCGTGTGGGTCTTTACGTGGCAGTCGTGGCATAGGGCCTGTAGGTTGTGTGCATCATACATACGCTGCATTTTGTCGGCGTAGGTTATCGCTTCTTCCACTGGCCTAATGTGGTGGACTTCCTGCGCTGCTGTTAGTCTTCCTTCCTGCTGGCAGCGCTGGCACAGCGGATACGCATCTAATATACTTTTGCGTAGCTGCTTCCACCGGGTAGTATTGATTAACTGTATATAGTCTTTATCCTTAGCCATAGTTATTTAATACTCTTTCTATTGTGTCTTACTGGTACTGTGCCGTCTGGTGTACGCTGCACGTGGCCCAGCTCGTTAAACATATCGTCTATATATGCCCCGTCGTCTTCGGGTATGTCGTATTTATGCGGGGTCCCTGTATCTAACCTATCCAGTAATATGTTTACTAAGGCTACTACTAATTCGCATACGTTCTTAAAACCGTGCTGCTCCTTAATTCTTTGTAGCCTTTCGTATGTATCCGGATCCACGGATATATTTACGCGTCGCCTTTTACTCATATTTCCGAAGTAGGTAATTTAAGCTGTCTAACAAACTTTGCTGCACGCCCTTTTTGCCTTCCAGGGCGGCGCTTGCTCTTTCGTCCACTGTGCCGGCGCAAAGTAGCTGGTACACTTGCACCGGGTATTTTTGGCCTTGCCTGTGAAGGCGCGCGTTAGCCTGCTGGTATAGTTCCAGGTTCCAGCCTGTGCCAAACCATACGATATAATGCCCGCCTTCCTGCATATTAAGCCCAAACGCCGTACTTGCCGGGTGCGCCAGTAGTACGTCTATATTACCGGCGTTCCACTGTTTTAGGTCCCTTTCGTCGTGGTAAACTTGCACTTTTAGGCCTTTTAGGCGCTCCGTTATGCGTGGTATATCGTGCTGGAATTGATAAAAAACTAAAACGCTGTTACCGTTCGCGGCTTCCACGATTTCGGCCAAACGGTCTAATTTATCGCTGTGTACGTCGTGCGCGTTCTTTTCGTCGTCATATACGGCGCCGTTCGCAAACTGGCTTAATTTATTCATCAGTCCGGCGGCGCTATTGGCCAGGACGTTTGCCGGTTCTTCGCCGTGCTCGCTCTTAAACTCCAGGACTTTTTCGCGCTCGAATTTTGCGTAGGCTTCGGCGGTCTTTTTCGATAGCTCCACGCTTACTTTGTGCAGGATCATATCCGGAAGCTGTAGGTAGTCGCGCGCCTGCATACTTAGGCAAATATCCGCGATCTTATCCCGTATTATCTGGGCGCAGCCCTTCTTTACGTCGCATCGTACTACTATGTTATTCCATTTATGCGTTTCAAAGTAAGTTTCGCGGTACCGGCTAACAGATTTACCCAGCCTTTCGCCCTGGTCTATACAGTACATCTGTGCCCAAAGGTCTATTAGCCCGTTCGGTGCCGGTGTACCGGTAAGGCCTATAACGCGCTTTACCGAAGGCACGGCGATACGCATAGCCTTAAATCTTTGGCTTTTGGCACTCTTGAAGCTGGTAAGCTCGTCTATTACCAGTACGTCGAAGGGAAGCTGGCCGCCGTACTTACCTACCAGCCATACGAAGTTATCGCGGCTGGTTACGTAAACGTCTGCTTTTTGTGCCAGGGCGGCGCAGCGCTGCTTTTCCGTTCCCAGCACTTTAACCACTGTAAGCGCTTGCAAGTGGTCCCACTTCTGGGCCTCTGTGCTCCAGGTCGCTTCGGCTACCTTCTTAGGCGCTACCACTAATACCCGGCTTATTTCGCAGTCGTCTATTAGTTCCTGTAGCGCTGTTAAGGTGCTTACCGTCTTGCCCAGGCCCATATCCAGGAATAGGCCGCAGTGCGGTTTCTCCATTATCCAGCGCATCGCCGTTTTTTGGTATTCGTAAGGTCTATATAACATATCCCAGATCTTCTAAAACTCCGTTAATACTTTCCTTACTATCGCATACGTAAACGGTGTGGCCGATTTTCTCCAGCTGCTTAATACGTATTTTCTGCACATTGGACGTAGTGCGGCCCAGGCTCTTTAACTCAAACCAAAGGCAGCGGCCGCCAGGCATTAAGGCCACGCGATCCGGATAGCCCACTGCGCCGGCGTTGCTATATTTAAGACATACGCCGCCCAGGCGTTTAACCTGGTCGCACAAATAGTGCTCTATGTTTTTTTCGGATACGTCCGCGTGCTTTACTATATTTTCTACTTTATCCATTGCTTCGTCATGTTGGTAAACTGTAAATTTTACTGCTGTATATATTAGGGCTATATAGTTACGTTCTATTATTTTTTCCTTTTTATACGTTCCTAACTCCTAAATACAGCCTTCTACTAATTATATATACTTTTTCGGTTTACTTGGTTTACTATATTGTTATATATTGGTTTTTAGGGTTTTAGCGGTAAACTAAGACGGTAAACCGAAAAGTAAACCGAATTTTATAGTTTACGCTTTTGCTTCGGCGGCTTCTTCCCTGGCTCCATTCCTTCGGTTTACCTTTTGTTATAAATCGTCGTCTTGGTTTACCAGGTCCACGCGCCTAAAACCTTTTTGCACTCCATACAATTTGCCCGCGTGCTTGGTCGTGCTTATACGCTCCCAGCCCGGAAGGGCCGATAGCATTTTACACACTCTGCGCGCCAGGTACTTGTATTCCTTATCGGTCATTTCCTTACCCAGGGCTTCGCAAATAAACTCCGCCGCGCATACGCGCGTCCTTATTTCCGTGCCTGCTGGCATTGTCGGATCGCCGCCCGCATCGCGTAGCCATTCGCGGCGCTGGTGTATATCCTTTAGCCCCCAGTCCGGCGGTAGCTTCGTGTCTAAGTAGTTATTAAGCATACCTACTATAGGGTCGTCGTTATCGTCGTTAAACTCGGCCTGCATCTTGCGGGCTTCGCGCTCCAAATCGCCGCTAAGGTACAGCGCTT
>NZ_JBGVLF010000044.1:0-93851 GCF_045124115.1 Phascolarctobacterium sp. | reverse complement strand
TACAGATATGAGCGTTACCAAGAAAATCTCAAGCAGAAGACCCCCTTCGAATATAGTAGATATCTGCAACTAGCAGTCTAAATATAAGGGGGGTGTCCAAACTATAGGGTCCACGTCACATAAAAAAGGTCACGCAGACGCCATACTCAGCATCTACGCGACCTTTATATTCACAGTTTTAACGGTTAGTCACCGGTTTATTTTTTATTCTTCAGTTCTTCAAAAAGGAGGTCATTGATAACACGGATATAGGTACCCTTCATGCCCAAGGACTTGGTTTCAATCAGGCCTGCGCTTTCAAACTTACGCAGAGCATTAACGATAACGGAACGGGTAATGCCTACGCGGTCAGCAATCTTAGAAGCAACCAAAAGGCCTTCCATACCATCCAACTCTTTCAGGATATTGGTAATAGCTTCCATTTCAGAGTAGGACAAGGTGGACAGAGCGATCTGTACCATAGCTTTCTTGCGGGCTTCTTCCGCAATCTTCGCTGCACGCTCGTGAAGAATTTCTACGCCCAAAACAGTGGCAGCATATTCCGCCAAGAGTAGATCCTCATCATTGAACTTTTCGTCATATTTAGCAACAATCAAGGTACCGATGCGCTCACCATTGCCGTAAATAGGCACAACAGTGGTCATCTTATCCTTGAAAATACACTTTGTATCAGCAATAAAGGAGCAGTTTTGGTTTTCATGGGGAATATTGGCAACGGTTTCCTTCACACCCATGATAAAGTTCAAATAGTCCTCAGGAAAACGACTACCATCAAGAACCTGCTCGCGCATAATATCGCATTCAAATTCGTGGATCAAAGCGTAACCCTTTACACCGCCTTTACGACCTACAATATAGGTGTTAGCTTGGATTACATCACGAAGCAGTTTGGCAATATCGCTAAACTCAACCTTCTCGCCTTTCTGCAGCAATCTGTTAATCTTTCTGGTTTTCTCTAACAATTCCACAAGGACCCCTCCCTTAATCTATGCTCGCGGATGATTTTTCTTATAAACAGCAGCAATGCGCTCTGTGGTTATGTGCGTGTAAATCTGGGTAGTGGATAAATTGGCATGACCTAAAAGCTCCTGCACCGCACGCAAATCCGCTCCATGCTCCAGCAAATGGGTAGCAAAAGAATGGCGGATAGTATGAGGACTTACGTGCTTCCGCAGTGCCAATTGGGAAATGTACTTGTCCAAAATCCTTCTTACGCTACGGTCCGTCAAAACACCACCGCGACTGTTAACTAATAAATATCCATGCTCCGCGACACCGTACTTATTCATTAAAGCAGAACGCACCGGCAAATAGTGCTCCACTCCTAGGCAACAGGCGTTCCCCAAAGGTACCAATCTTTCCTTATTGCCCTTGCCCAGCAAAATTACGAAACGATTTCCTAAATCAATACGCTCCAAAGTAATACCCACCAATTCGGAAACACGGCAACCGGTGGCATATAATAGCTCCAGCAGAGCCTTATCCCTACTTCCCAAAGCAGTAGCTTCGGGCAAATCCAAAAGCTCCGTAACCTCCTCCTCGTCTAAAAAGGAAGGTAGCTTCTTTTCCAGCTTCGGAGAATGTATTCGTGCTAAAGGACTAACCTCCAGCACATTCTCGCGCACTAGATACTTATAAAAGGAACGCAAAGAGGATACACGTCTAGCAATAGTCCTACGCGCATATTTTTGAGCATTCAACTCTGCTAAATACGCACGGATATCTAGGACGCCCACCTGCTGCCACAGGAAGTTCTTCCCCAAGCGTTTGCTCAGGAACTCCCCACAGCTACGCAAATCCTTACGGTAGTTCTCCACCGTCAGCGGTGACGATGCCTTCTCCACCTCCAGATATGTTAAAAAGCGTTCCGGATAATCCTGACTTGCCATAGCACTACTCTCCTTATATAATCCTACACCAAAAGTAAGTTATTGGCAAGCGAATTTTTCTATTCTTCACAATATTCCAACACATTGTTCACCTGCAAAAAAGAACAGTGCCACGTAGCACTGTTCTTCATTGAATCAGTTCATAGAGAAATAAGAATATTTACACAATCTATGTTAGCCCAAATTAGGTTCCATGTCAAGCATAAATTTTTCCAAAGCGTCCAGTGCACGCGCTGCAATCTGTGCGTTTTTCTCTTTTTTCTTGCGAATGCGGACGGTCAGCGGCGGAATAAGGCCGAAGTTGACATTCATGGGTTGGAAGTTTTCAATAGCAGGATTGCTAATGTAGTTTGCCAAAGCACCATGAGCAGTTTCTGCCGGGAAATCCAATACAGGCAGCCCCAAGGCTTCCCTAGCCGCTGCCAAACCTGCCATCAAGCCGGAAGCAGCAGACTCTACATAACCTTCTACACCGGTCATCTGGCCGGCAAAGTAGAAACGTTTATCGCTACGCAGTTGGAAATGGTTATCCAAAAGTTGGGGAGAATTCAAATAGGTGTTTTTGTGCATAACGCCAAAACGTACAAACTCCGCTTTCTCCAAACCGGGAATCATGCCAAAGACACGGCGTTGTTCCGGCCATTTCAAATGGGTTTGGAAGCCTACGATATTGTACAGGGAAGCAGCGGCATTATCTTGGCGTAGCTGCACTACTGCATAAGCTTCCTTGCCGTTACGCGGGTCAACCAAGCCAACAGGCTTCAACGGACCAAAGCGCATGGTGTCCTCGCCTCTGGCAGCCATTTCTTCAATAGGCATGCAGGCTTCAAACACATCATGCTCAAAATCTTTTACAGGTGCGCTTTCCGCATTGCACAGCGCCTCCCAGAAGGCAAGATATTCTTCCTTGGTATAGAAGGGACAGTTAAGATAGTCGGCGCCGCCTTTGTTATAACGGGAAGCACGGTAAACTTTGTCATAATCAAGGGAATCTGCTGCTACAATGGGCGCTGCTGCATCAAAGAAGTGGAAATACTCTTCCTTGAGCATAGTGCGGATATTGGTAGAAAGAGCATCACTGGTCAAAGGACCGCTGGCAACGATAACAGTGCCTTCCAAAGTAGAAAGGTCCGTTACTTCCTCGTGGACAACAGTAATCAAAGGGTTAGCCTTTACTGCCTCCGTAACACCGGCAGCAAAACCGTCGCGGTCCACTGCCAAAGCTCCGCCGGCAGGCACTTGATGCTTATCCGCCTGCTCCATAATCAAGGAGCCCATACGGCGCATTTCTTCCTTCAACAGGCCAACGGCGTTTTCAATATTGCCTGCGCGCAGGCTATTGGAGCACACCAGCTCTGCGAAATAGTCAGTCTTGTGGGCAGCGTCACTTTTTACAGGGCGCATTTCGTGTAAAATTACGGGAATATTATGTCTAGCCAGTTGGTTGGCTGCTTCACAGCCTGCCAAACCAGCGCCAATTACGTGAATAGGGTTCATTTGCTTCCTTTCCTTGCACTTGTTTTACGAGCAGCAGTCTTGCGCACGGCAGGCTTCGCCTCCGCATTCGCCGTTGCGGCCCGCACCGGTTTAGCGTTAGCGCACTCCGGATTACTGCAGAATTTTTTCTTGCGTCCGCTGCGCTCCGTGTGTTCCACCATCATGGCACCGCAGGTCGGACATTTTTCGTTTAAAGGTAAATCCCAAGTAGTAAAATCACACTCAGGATATTGTTCACAGCCATAGAAAATTTTGCCGGTACGTGTTTTGCGTTCCAGTAACTCATGACCACATTTGGGGCAGGCTACGCCAATCTTCGTCAGAATCGGCTTAGCGTTACGGCATTCCGGGAAACCGGGGCAGGCAAGGAACTTACCAAAGCGCCCTTCCTTGATAACCATCATTCTACCGCACTTTTCGCACTTCACGTCGGAAACCTCCGGTGGCGGTGGCGGTACCAAAGGCATTTCTTCCGTAGCCCGCGCCATATCTTTAGAGAAAGGCTCGTAGAAACTACGCAGAACATCCTGACGCGTCAGTTTGTGCTCCGCAATTTCGTCCAGTTTGGCTTCCATTTCTGCGGAAAAAGGCACGTTGATCAAGCCAGGGAAATACTCCGTCAGCATATCCACAGTCATAAAGCCCAGTTCCGTTGCCAACAGCTTTTTGCCTTCTTTGACCACGTAACCGCGACTGATAATGGTGACGATAGTGGGAGCATAGGTAGAAGGACGGCCGATGCCCTTTTCTTCCAACTCTTTAATCAAGGTTGCTTCGGTGTAATGAGCGGGAGGCTCGGTAAAATGCTGTTCCGCAGGCAAAAGCTTGTGCAGCAGCACTTTCGTTCCGGGAGCGATATAGGGAACGCTCTTATCCTTTTCCTCGTCATTAGCCTTGGGATTCAAAGCTAGAAAACCGGGGAACTTCAGTACGGAACCGCTGGCACTCAACTCATAATCCCCTGCCCCAATGGTCAAGGTAGTAGAGTCATAGACAGCATCGCTCATCTGGCTTGCCACAGCGCGGTTCCAAATCAAGGTATACAGCTTTAATTGATCTACCGTCAAATGACGGGCAATCTCACTGGGAGTACGCAGCACGCTGGTAGGACGAATAGCCTCATGGGCATCCTGAGCGTTCTTTTTGGTGCTGTAGTGATTAGCACGGGCGGGGCAATACTCCTCGCCATGGTTATTTTTAATATATTCGCGGATTTCGTCAATAGCAACATCTGCCAAACGTACGGAGTCAGTTCTCATGTAGGTAATCAAGCCCACAGTGGATTTACCCAAGGATACGCCTTCATAAAGCTGTTGGGCAACCATCATGGTCTTCTTGGCAGAGAAGTTCAGCTTTTTGTTAGCTTCCTGCTGCAGATTGGAAGTCGTAAAAGGCGGTACAGGATGACGTTTCTTGTCCTTGCGTTCCGCCTTAGTAACTACGTATTCTGCCTTGGACAAAGCAGCTTCCGCAGCGCGGGCTTCCGCCTCATTGTGCAGCTCCAGCTTTTTGCCTTGGTATTTGACAGTCTTGGCTTCAAAAATAGGAGCCTTAGGCTGCTCCCTTAGCTTAGCATTGATGGACCAATATTCTACAGGCACAAAGGCCTCAATTTCTTTATCACGGTCAGCCACCAGCTTGACAGCTACAGACTGTACGCGGCCTGCGCTCAAGCCCTTGCGGATTTTCCGCCACAGCAGCGGACTCAGCTCGTAGCCTACAATGCGGTCCAAAATACGGCGTGCCTGCTGAGCATCCACCATATCCATATCAATATTACGCGGATGCTTAATAGCGTCCTTAACAGCTGCCGCCGTAATCTCGTGGAACTCGATGCGGCAGTTCTTATCTTCAGGCAAGTCCAAAATATGGGCTAAATGCCAACTAATTGCTTCACCTTCGCGGTCAGGGTCAGTTGCCAGATAAACTTTATCGGCTTTTTTGGCCATAGTTTTCAATTCTTTGATCAAATCGCCCTTGCCACGGATATTTATATACTTAGGCTCAAAGTTATTTTCGATATCTACACCAAAGGTGCTTTTGGGCAAGTCGCGCAAATGCCCCATGGATGCAGTAACCTTATAGTTTTTGCCTAAAAACTTTTCAATTGTCTTGGATTTCGTAGGTGATTCCACGATAACCAGATTCATCGTCATTATATTTCCTCCTACCTACGGTAGTATCTGCGCGCCTGATCCTGTCCTGCCAATCCGGCAGCTTCCAGTTCCAACAGTTCCAAGCTCACTGTAGCGAAATCGGCACCGCTAGCCTCGGTCAAATCCTCTAGGCTGCGTGCACCGCCCTGTAAAAGCTCTAAAAGCTTATTACCCAGCTCCGTCGCCGCACGCTTAGGTACAGGTGCAGACGTAGGCTGCAGGTCATCAGCCTGCTCCACATAGTCAAAAATGGAAGGCTGGGTAGCCTTGAGGCTCATGCCCAACTCCCATTGCACTTTATCTTCTAAAATATGCTGGGGCGTATCCACAAGTTTGGCTCCTGTACGGATCAGCTCGTGACAGCCAATGCTGGTGCCGTCAAAAATGTTCCCGGGGACGCAGTAGACCTCCCTGCCTTCATCCGCAGCAATATTGGCCGTAATGGTGGCGCCACTGCGTTCGGCAGCTTCTGCTACCAGTACGCCTTGACTCAAGCCCACGATAATACGGTTGCGGGCGGGGAAATTCTTGCTCAAAGGCTTGGTTCCCGGTGGATATTCGCTAATAACGGCGCCTCCCTGCTCCACAATCTTGCGGAACAGACCGGCGTTGCTTTCGGGATAATCAATATCTAGACCGCAGCCAACCACTGCCACCGTCACTCCCCCTGCCAACAGTGTCGCTCTATGGGCAGCAGCATCAATGCCCTTGGCACCACCGCTGATAATAGGGATGCCCTGTCGCGCCAGACTAGTTGCGAAATATTCCGCTGCCCGCTCCCCATAGCCTGTGCAGTTACGGGAACCTACAATGGCGCAACAATATTTTTCCTGGGGCAGTTTGCCCAGAACATACAGCACCACAGGCGGATCCCCAATAGTGCGTAATGCTTCTGGATATTCCTCATCCCACAGAGAAACGAGGTGCATACCCAGCTTGCGGCAGTAGTAATCGATTTTGGCAGGCAGTTGTTTGTCGCGGGTAGTGATGAACGCTTCCACCGCCGCCTCCCGCACGCCTGCGGCGCATAAAGTTTGAGCGTCCGCTTCAAAGACTGCACGAGCACTTCCCAAACGCTTACACAAAGCAGTCAATGTCTTACGCCCCAACCCGGGTACAACGGCACAAGCAGCAGCAAGATATAAATTATCCATAGATACAGTCCTCCCTTATAAACACAAATACAGTAAATATATTATGCGTTATTATGCAGTCAGGACTAACCTACTCGCCTCAGCCTTCATAATATGCAATTTTCTTCATTATAATGAAGAAATAAGTATAGGTCAAGTGTTTTTAAAAAGAGGCTGGGACAAAACCAGTCATCGTTACCATATCCCTAGACGAATCATTGCGATTTTAGCTCACCACCCCCTGTCATCTCGCTACGCTTCAATGACATCCCACTAGATAGGGGGAACGAGGCACTATAATCTATTTTTCCGTAAGAATACTTAAAGCATCTAGTAGACAAACGGAAAAACACCTAAAGTGTCTCGGCTCCCCTGTTAGGGGAGCTGGCACCCATACCACTTTTAGTGGTGTGGGTGTCTGAGGGGTTATAAATGAGCGTTAAAAATCGCACGTGAGTCGGAATATGGTAACATGACTACACATGTCCTAGCCTCTTCTCTAATTGCGTTAATATATATGCTTTTATATCATTGGCAGCCTGCGGTTTGGCGTGCTCATTTAAGTGTGTGTTTTTCTCGCTATTCACAGCTTGACGCACAAATTCCGTCAGTTCCGCCAAGTTATGCGCCACATGGGCGCCGCAGTTGGCAGCGAGGAAGCGGGCGTTGCCCTCCTCCTGTCCAGGCAGAGGCTTAAAAATAATAAAGTCCAGCCCCACCGCCAGCACCTCGGCTGAAGTCAGTCCTCCTGCTTTAGTAATAATCATATCCGCAGCAGCCATCATCTTAGGCACGTCCTCGCGGAAACCGTAAATTTCTGCAGTGTCGCCAAAACGCTGCTTTAAAGTTGCCGCCATTTTCTCGTTGCGCCCGGTCACTGCCACAAGGTGCAGGTTGTTTAGCTGCGCCCCTTGCAAAGCGTTCATAATGTCGTCCATAGGTAATAGGCCCTCGCCACCGCCCATGAGCAGGCAGACGCGCTGCTCCGCGCCCCAACCATAATCAGCACGGCAGGCTGCTTTATCAAGGTTGAGGAAGGCTTGGCGCACAGGGATGCCTGTAGCCTGCACATCACAGCCCATGGTAATCTTATCCCGTAGCAACTCGTCACCAATAAAGTAGGTGTCCACACCTTCGCAGAGCCACCAGCGGTGAATGGTGTAGTCCGTCACCACAGCACCCAGCCAAAGCTGGGGATGCTGCTTCTTATAGCAGCCAATGATGCCTGCAGGGGTAGCGTGGGTAGCGATAACGGCGTCAGGACGCACTTTTTCCAAATACCCCTTGCCCAGATATGCAAGCACATTGTTCAGTGCGCTACGGAGCCATAGAGAGCCTCCCTGCTTGTTGCCCCACTTATAGGCAAGCTCATACAGCCATGGGCAGCAATCCAAAATCCACAAATAGGATTTCAAAAAAGCTGTACCTAAAAAGCCGGGGAAGAAGTCGAAGATATTGCCATGAACTACCCGCAGCCCCGGAACCTGCTCCAGCACCTGCACCAAAGCCTCCGCTGCCAGCTTGTGCCCCGAACCGATGGGCGCCGAAAGCAGCAGCACTGTTTTATTTATCTTATCCTTATTTTTCGTCATCTAGATGCACCTATCAACACTCCCTGTTATGCACTGAAACATCATGTTTGTGCAATCAGAGTGTAAAAAAATTCTTTAAATCACTTGAATAACAAGCGTTATTATTGTATCATATTTCTTATAACATTCAATCATTGATTGTCAAATTCTGAGAAAATTTTTGGGAGGCTCTGCAAATGACGAACAGAAGACCTGTGGAAAGCTTTTCCTTTCCTGTAGAAAAAATTAAAGCCGGTTACTACACCGATGCCTATTTCCTGCGTTCTGAAGAAATTCTCAACGGCGACAATTATCATCCCCGCGTACTGATGCAGGTATTTGCCCGCGACCACGTAGTTGTGTGCGGTACTGATGAAGTAATTGCGTTAATTAAAACCTGCGCCTTCCATCCGGAAAATATCGTGATTCATGCTCTCCGCGACGGTGAAGAAGTTGATGAATGGGAAACCGTGATGACCATTGAAGGCGACTATGCAGATTTCGCTCATCTGGAGACTATTTATTTGGGCATTTTGGCGCGCCAAAGCCGCATTGCTACCAACGTACGCCGCGTAGTCAAAGCAGCCAACGGCAAACCTGTACTGTTCTTCCCTGCCCGCTACGATATTTACCAAACCCAAGAAAGCGATGGTTATGCAGCTATGGTTGGCGGCATTACCGGTTTCTCCACCGATGCTAACGCTTTGGCATACGGCGGCAAAGGCTTGGGCACCATCCCCCACGCTCTCATTGCTTCCTACAACGGCGACACTGTAGCAGCAACGGAAGCTTTTGACAAATATGTTGATCCGTCCATCGCCCGTATTGCGCTGGTTGACTTTGATAACGACTGTGTCAACACCTCTTTGGCAGTTGCCCGCAAGCTTGGTAAAAAATTGGCAGGTGTACGCTTAGACACCTCCGGCAGCATGGTTGACAAGAGCCTGTGGACCCAAATCGGTACCTTCAAACCCACCGGCGTTTGCAAAGAACTGGTTTGCAACGTACGCCGCGCGCTTGATGCAGAAGGCTTCAACCATGTGAAGATTATTGTTTCCGGTGGTTTCGATGCTCCCCGCGTAGCAGCTTTTGAAGAAATGGGCGTTCCTGTAGACACTTATGCTGTAGGTTCTTCCTTCTTCGACGGCAACATCAACTTCACCGCCGACATCGTTAAAGTTAACGGCAAGGACTGCGCTAAAGCAGGCAGAAAATACAACCCCAATCCTAAGATGGAATTAATCGATTAACCCTAGTTTTTACAAGCACCGTCGCTTTTGGCGGTGCTTTTTGTCTATATGCGAAGGAGGTTTTACTATGAGTTTGAACACTACCCCCGCTGCCGAACGTATCCACATCGGTATTTTCGGCAAGCGTAACGCGGGCAAATCCAGCCTGATCAACGCCGTTACTAGTCAGGATCTGGCAATCGTCAGCGAGCAGAAGGGCACCACTACGGACCCTGTTTATAAAGCTATGGAATTGCTGCCCTTGGGGCCTGTGATGATCATCGACACCCCGGGTATTGATGACGAAGGGGATTTGGGCCAGCTTCGCATCGAAAAAGCTTACCAAGTGCTGAACAAGTGCGACATCGTACTTTTAGTAGTGGATGCCCAGACTGGCATCACCAAAGAAGATAAAGAGCTATGGGCGAAGGTACAGGAGAAAAACTTGCCCGGCATTGTGGTTTTGAACAAAGTGGATTTGCTCAGCGAAATGCAGCAGGCAATGCTGACTGTTGCCGCCATGCAGCTGACTAAGCATTGCTATCTGGTCAGTGCTGAAACAGGCTTTAATATTAAGGGTCTGAAAGAAGCCATTGCCGCCCTCAAGCCCAAGGAAACGGAACGCCAACTGGTAGGCGATCTGCTGCATCCTTATGACGTAGTTATCCTTGTTACCCCCATTGACAGCGCTGCGCCCAAAGGTCGCTTGATCCTGCCCCAGCAGCAGGTACTGCGCAATGTATTGGACAACAACGCTATTGGCTTAGTAGTACAGGAAACGGAACTTGCCCAAGCACTACTGAAACTGGTTGAGCCACCCCGCCTAGTAGTTACAGACAGCCAAGCCTTTGCTAAAGTTGCCCAAATCGTTCCACCCAACGTACCCCTCACCTCTTTTTCCATCCTCATGGCTCGCTATAAAGGTAGTTTGGAGAATGCAGTACGGGCAGTGCGCACTTTGGATACGATTCAAGACGGGGACAAGATTCTCATCAGCGAAGGCTGTACCCACCACCGCCAGTGCCAGGATATCGGTACGGTGAAAATGCCCGGGTGGATCCGCCAATACACCCGGGCAGAACCAGAGTTCTGCTTTACCAGCGGTGGCGAGTTCCCTGCGGATTTAAGCGAGTACAAGCTGGTGGTACACTGCGGCGGCTGCATGCTCAACGAAAAGGAAATGCTGCACCGCAACAAGGTAGCGTTGGCACAGGGCGTGCCCATGACCAACTACGGCATCGCCATTGCCTATATGCACGGCATCCTGCAGCGCACTGTATCTCCCCTGCCGGACATCGCCAAACTGTTGGAGTAAGTTGTGAAGCTGAGATAAAAACGGTCATCTTTACCATATCCCTAGACGAATCATTGCGATTTTAGCTCATGAGTGCTTAGAATCACAGAAGTGAAACGTACCGAGGAGCAACATATTTTGCGAACAAGATTGGCCGCGAATCTTCGTTGTGATTCTGCACGAAATGAGCGTTAAGAAATCGCGCGTGAGTCGGGATATGGTGACATGACCATATAGATCAAAAGTTCATTTAATACACATAATACAAAAATCACGTAGACACCGAATTGGTATCTACGTGATTTCTATTTTTAGCCAATTAGTTATGTTTTACTCTGCAGCGGGAATGGTTGCGGCAGTAGCAATGTTCTTGCGTACATCATCGCAGCAACGATGGAAATCTGCCTTTTCCGCTTCTGTCAAGGGCAGCTCCAGCACGCGCTCTACGCCGTTCTTGCCAATGAGACAGGGAACGCCAACGAAAACGTCATGCTCGCCATATTCGCCATCCAGTGCAAAGCTTGCAGGCATAATGCGTTTTTCGTCGTTCAAAATGCAGCGAACCATGCGGGCAGCAGTGGAGCAAATACCGTATTCAGTGCAGCCCTTGCCGCTATAGGTTACCCAGCCGCCGCCAATAGCTTTCTTCTGCAGTTCCGGCTTGTCAAAAGCAAAACGTGCATCAGTCTTTTCCAGTACGCTCAGGGGCACGCCGCCAAAGCTTACGCAGGACCATGCAGCCATTTGGCTGGCACCGTGTTCGCCAATCATATAAGCGCTGATGGATTGATGAGCAACACCGGTTTGTTGGGATAATTGACTTACTAAGCGGGAAGTATCCAGACCGGTACCGGTACCGAAGATATGACCTTTGGGCAGACCGATTTCTTTCGCCAGCAAGTCAGTAATAACATCACAGGGATTGGTAATATTGACGATATAACCCTTAAAACCGCTTGCTTTTACCTTTTTAGCATAACTCTTTACTTGAGCAGCAGTATAGTTCATTTCATCCAGACGGTTGCCGGTAGCACACAATGTAATATCGCCAATGCAGTTGACAATAACGTCGCAATCACCTAAATCAGCGTAAGTGCCGGGAGTAATGGTGACAGTATGGGGGCAGTACATCAAAGCATCGCGCAAATCTTGGGTTTCGCTGGCAACTTTCCCCTCTTTAGGGTCTACCAATACCAATTCGTTAGGAATACCTTGGATAATCAAGCTATAAGCAACATGGGCACCAACATGTCCCAAACCAATAATACCAACTTTTTTCTTCATTTCATTCGTCTCCTCTCATTTGACCAAATCTACAAGCTTTTATTTCTTCAAAATAGGTAAAGTTGCACTAGCATGACCCATAATGGTAATAGTATAGTCCTTCTTGCCTTGCTGTGCCAGTTTTTCCTGGGCCAAATCCCATGCTTCCTGCAAAGTCTTGCAAGGAACATGACCGGTCTTCTTAACGAAATCGAAGTTTTCTTCACGAGTTACCAAATAAGCAGTTACATCGTTGACGATGCAGCGGGATTTAAAAGCAACGAAAGCAGGAATGGTAAAGTTAGCACGAATATCTTTTTCAAACTGCTCCATATCGTTGCGGCTGAAGCAATCGGTAAAGATAGCAGGTTCTTTAATATCAGGGCAATCCAAAGTAAAGATCATGATGCCGCCCTTTTTCACTGCAAATTGAGCGTTCATGTGGCATTTAGTTGCTTGGTACAGGTTCAAATCTTTGGGATAACCACCGGCGGAAGCAATAACTACATCAGCCAATTGGTTGATTTCCACACCGCTCATTGCCAACAGATCCTTACAGCCTTTTGCCCAAGCCTCGTACCAATGACCGGCAACAATTTCGCTGATTTCACCATCAGGAGTGAAAACAGTGTTCAACAGGAAATCAGGATCCAGCAGTGCAGCGGACTCCTTCATATCTTGGTGGATGGGGTTGCCTTCCAACAGGCTGGCATCGCAAGCCTTGTTGCAGCCACCACCTTCCACAGGGGACATGGTCATGCAATGGTTATGCATAATGCTGTCGTAAGCAGCAACGCCGGGCATAACTGCCTTGCGACCACCGCCAAAGCCCGCAAAGGGATGCAGAGTAACAGCACCGGTCAAGATAACGCGGTCAGCGTTAGCAACGTATTTGCTGATAGCAACTTCGTTACCTACGGAAGTTTTACCTAAAGTAACCATATCTTCTTTTTTACGGCTGTCATGCTGGATGATACGCAGACGTTTTACCATTTCTTCGCCGCAAACAGTAATATCTTCTTCATGGGTGTGCCCGCGATGGGTACCGGTAGCAACAACTACAGTAATATCTTCGTCCTTAACACCTACACTGTTCAACTCTTCCACAATAACAGGCAGGAACTCTGCGGTACCGCACAAGCGGGTAATATCACTGATAACGATGGCTACGGATTCACCTGCATGAACTATTTCACGCAAGGGTTTGGTACCGATAGGATTACGAATTGCTTCTAAAGCTGCAGCTTTAACATCGGGGCAGACGGTGGCAGCATTGCCGTGTATATCATAGATTACGTGTTCTTCCGGCAGCAGCACTTCTTCTTGGCGTTTGCCGATAGGCAGATAATATTTTTTCATATCGAAACCTCCAATAAAAAAACAATACGCTTCTATTATACTCCTTTGCAGGAGAAAATAAAAGCGTATTTGTGTTCAGCGAAAAAGTATACAAGGATTACCAGCGTTTGGTACTCTTCCAATATTCGCTACGCAAGAGCGCCAAAGCAGTGAACAGCTCCAAACGTCCCAAAAGCATAGCCAAAGCCATAGCTATTTTACCAAGGGCGCTGACGTCCGCATAGGTGCCTGTAGCACCGATGGAGCCGAATGCAGGGCCAACACTGGCTACGCAGGAAGCAACGCCAAAGATGGCCTCTTCCACCGGCATACCGCCCAAAGTAACCAGCAGCGTCAGCAACGCTACAACTAGAATATAGACGAAGAAGAAACGGCTGATATTGGTTACAGTAGCAATGGGCAGTCTAGCCTTACCGTAGTAAACATTAAGCAGCATTTGCGGATGCAGAGTACGGCGCAGCTCCGCCCCCACGGTCTTCATCAGCACGATTAAACGGCAGATTTTGATGCCGCCTGCGGTAGAACCGGCGCAACCACCAGTAAAGTACATAGCACCAAGCAGCAGTTTGGCAAAGGACGGCCATTGGTCATAATCGTTGGCCACAAAGCCTGTGGTACTACCGAAGGAAGTGACATGGAACAAGGCTGCTCTAAAGCCCTCCTCTACGCCATAGCCTGTAACAATAACAATGTTAGCGGCAATCAGCACGGTAAAAACTAACATCATAATGATGTAGATTTTAAATTCCAAATCCTCCCACAGCGCCTTGAATCCGGTCTGGGTTACTTGGTAGTACACAGCGAAGTTGCCTGCGGCCAAAAGCATAAACAAGCTTAAAGTGTACTCAATCATGGGACTAGTGAAATGAGCGACGCTGTTGTTATAAGGAGAAAAGCCGCCTGTAGCGATACAGGAGCAAGCATGGTAAACAGCATCATAAACACTCATGCCCTCACCTGCCAAAAAGCCTGTAAGGATAATGGTCATCAAAAGATAAATATAGAACAGGGCAATAGCAGTTGTACGGATGCGGGGAAGAATACGGCTGTTAGAAAAGCCTGTAACTTCCGCATTAAAAAGATATACCGCACTGCCTGCGATTTGGGGCAGCAAAGCAACGAAAATTACGATGATGCCGATACCGCCAATCCAATGGTTCATAGCGCGCCAAAACAGAATACTCTTAGGCAGCACTTCTAAATCACTAATAGCCGTAGCACCGGTAGTAGTCAAGCCGGACATAGCTTCAAAATAAGCGCTAACAGGATCAAGGACGCCTAGAAGGCTAAAAGGAATACTTGCCAAAGCCGCAGCCAGTACCCACGTAAAGAATACCGTACCAATGCCTTCACGCACAGTAATATCCTTATGGGAAGTTCCCCTACCGTAGCAATCTAACCCATAACCTAAACCTACAGCAATGGCGATGGAAAGCATAATCTCCTTATAGCAGTCCTCGCCATAGTAAAATGCCAACAGGAGCACAATAAGCTGGGCCAAGCCCATGCCAACTGATATTTTGCCTAAAAGGTATGAAATTACTTTAGTATTCACAAATAAGCCCCCACAAATTACCAGTTTTTCTTATCGCGCCAAAAATCAGGACGCAAAATCGCCAGCAATGTAAAAATTTCCAAACGCCCCAAAAGCATAGCCAAAATGCTGATAAAACGCGCCCAATCAGGCAGCATGCCGTAGGTAGCAGTGGGACGCACTACGCCAAAAGCAGGGCCTACACTACTCATGCAGGCTGCAATAATACCGATGGACTCCATTACTGCAATGCCCGACAAGGAAATTAACACCGTAAGCACTACAAAGACCAGAATATAGAGAAAGAAAAAACGGGTAATATTACCAACTACTACAGGGTCGATTTCCCGTTTCCCCATTTTTACGGAATAGACAATACGCGGATGCAGTGTACGCAAAAGTTCCGCCCAAGCAGCTTTGAGCAAAATAACCACGCGAGAGATTTTGATACCGCCGGCAGTGGAACCGCTACAACCGCCCACGAACATTAAGAGCAGCAAAATATTACGGCTAAAGCTGGGCCAATCGTTAAAGTCATCGGAAGCAAAGCCTGTAGTGCTACCAATGGAAACTACTTGGAAAAAACCGTGGCGCAAGCTGTCAGCAAAAGGCATATAGCCGCTGAAATAAAGATTAATAGTTACTAAAACCGTTGCTACAGCCAACAAGCCCAAATAATAATGGTGTTCGCTGTCCTCCAGCACAGACTGCCAATCGCGACGCCAAATCTTATAGTACAAAGAAAAGTTCATACTGGAAATCAGCATAAAGGTAATAGCGATTACTTCTACAAACACGCTGTGGAAGGAAATCAAGCTATCATGGTAGTAGGAAAAACCACCTGTCGCCATAGTTGCCAGCGCCAAGTTAATTGCTTGGAACAAAGGCACCCCTGCCACAAGGAGCAGCACAATCTCCAGCATGGTCAAGGAGATATAGATGGTCAGAATCAAAAGTGCAGATGCTTTAATCTTGGGCACAGTACGCTCCGCCATACCACCGGGCAGTTCCGCATTGAAAAGATAGCTGGTACCGCTGTTCATTTGGGGCATAATGATGATAAAAAGCATAATTACGCCGATGCCGCCGGTCCAGTGCGTCAGACAACGCCATACTAAAATACTGGGTGGAAAATCATTAAAGGAACTGGCGGTAGTAACGCCTGTAGTCGTAAAGCCGGAGACGCTTTCAAACAACGCTGCCAAAGGGTCGGCAGGGTTCAACAGCAAATATGGTACTGCTCCCATAAAGCAAACTAAAAGCCAGCCGCAGCCAACAACAGCGATAGCCTCGCGGACGCGCAAACGCTGGTGCAGGCGGGATTTGCCATAGATGCTGAAAATCGATGCAACAGTCGCTACAAAGACTAAAGTAACAGCAAAAATCCACATGTGCTCAGGGTCGTAAAACGCCGCTGCAATTAAAGGAATCAACATGACCAGCCCAAAAGCGATAGTCAGCTTTCCCAACAAACTATTTACTAACTTTGAGTCCATAGCAATCAGCCTCGGCCTTCAAACAGAGGCACTGTATTTTTAGCAAGTTCACTCTTAATAAAGAGGATAATACGGTCATCCGCATGGAGAATCGTATTACCATTAGGAATATAGGCTTCGTTGTTGCGGACGATAGCGCACAGCAAACATTCTTGGGGCAGTTTTAAATCGCGGACAGCACGACCGTCCACATCACTGTTTTTACCCACAATGATTTCCAATGCTTCCGCTTGAGCACCTTCCAACAAGGATACGGACACAATACCGCCCTTGCGGACGAAACGCAACACCTCGCCGGCACTGAGCAGACGGGAGGACAGTACGATATCTACGCCGACTTTTTCCATCAGTTCGATGTATTCGTTACGGGCAACACGAACGATGGTCTTGCGGGCACCCAGATGCTTAGCAAGCTGTGCCAGCAACAGGTTCAACTTATCGTCCTCAGTCAAGCAGATTACTACATCTGCTTCGGCTACGCCTTCTTCCGTCAGCAAATCGATATCTGTACCATCACCGCACAACACCAAGCCGTTCTTCAGCTTGGATGCCAACATTTGGCAGCGCTCCTTGTCCTTTTCAATAACCTTGACCTGAATGCCTTGTGCCTCCAGCAAAGGCGCCAAGAAACGACCGGTACGCCCTGCGCCGATAATCAGCACACGCTCCAATTGCTCATAAGTATTGGAGAAATTATTTTCAAAATCACGGATGGCTTCCTGCTTGCCAACAAAATACACATTGTCCCCGGGAAGCACGTAATCGTTACCACGGGGGATAATCATACGGTGGCGGCGGAAAACCATGGCCATCAAAATATCCTTAGGAATATTCAAATCCTTCAAGGGAATGTTGACAAAGGGAGAATCTTCCTTGACCTTGGCTTCAAACATACGCACTTTGCCGTCAGCGAACTCATCTACGTTCAAAGCAGAAGGCGTCATAAGGATATGGTCAATTTCCACAGCAGTAATACGCTCAGGATTAATGACTAGGTCTATCTTCATATCTTTGTTCAACATTTCGGGAGCATGAATCGCATATTCTACATTACGAATGCGCGCTACCGTATGCTTAATGCCATGGTTCTTCGCCATAAGGCAGGTTACCATATTTACTTCGTCACTGTCAGTACAAGCAATTATAACATCAGCATCAGCAACATCAGGATCGGCAAAGGTCGTAGGACTGCAGGAGTTGCCTTCGATTGCCAAAACGTCCAAAGAGTTTTGTACTACCTCCTTGCGCTTGGGGTCACTCTCCACCACTACAACATCAAATTGATCTTCTGCCAGTAGTTGGGCAATGCTGTAGCCAAGCTTGCCGGCACCGGCGATAACAATACGCATTTTGAAAGCTCCTTTATCTCGCTAATATTTCAATTGAGAGAAAATTTTATACCTCACTGTATTATAGCACATTAGCTGTTGCAAAAACAACAAAAAGAAAAACCTGCATCCTTTTGGATGCAGGTTTAAGAAACTATGCTGTTTTATTAGCCTTTGATTTGGGACATAACTTCTGCAGCGAAGTCTTCTTGTTTCTTTTCGATGCCTTCGCCCAGTTGGAAGCGTGCGAATTCAATAACTTCAGCGTTGTTAGCTTTCAACAGTTTAGCGATGGTTTGATCCGGATCTTTAACGAATTCTTGATCAACCAGGCATACTTCTTTGTAGTATTTGTTGATGCGGCCCAGAACCATTTTTTCAATGATTTTTTCGGGTTTGCCTTCGTTACGAGCTTGTTCGGACAGAACTTCTTTCTCGTGTTCCAGTTCAGCAGCAGGAACTTGAGAACGTTCCAGATAGCTGGGGTTAGCAGCAGCAACATGCATAGCAATGTCTTTGCCCAGTTCTGCACTGCCACCGTTCATTTTTACCAGAACGCCGATTTTACCGCCGCCATGGATGTAAGCAGCAACCAGACCTTCCGGAGCTTCGTACAGAGCGAAACGACGAACGGAAATCTTTTCACCAATCTTAGCGATTGCAGCGGTAACCAGAGCTTCTACGGTTTGGCCTTCGATTTCGGATGCCAGCAGAGCTTCCAGGTCAGCCGGTTTAGTAGCTACGATATGAGCAGCGATTTTTTCAACCAATTCTTTGAAACCATCGGTTTTAGCAACGAAGTCAGTTTCGCAGTTAATTTCTACAACAGTACCAACTTTGCCGTCTTCGCTGATAGCATAGCCAACAACGCCTTCAGCAGCGATGCGGCCTGCTTTTTTAGCAGCAGCAGCCAGACCTTTTTCACGCAGGAAGTCGATTGCTTTGTCCATATCGCCTTCAACAGCGGTCAGAGCTTTTTTGCAGTCCATCATGCCTGCGCCGGTACGTTCGCGCAGTTCTTTAACCAATGCAGCAGTAATTTGTGCCATGTGTAATTCCTCCTTGAATTTGAAAGAATAAATTATTCAGCGTCTTCAGCGGTAGCTTCTTCAGTAGCAGGAGCTTCTTCGGTTTGCATACCTTGACGGCCTTCCAGAACAGCGTCAGCCATTTTAGCGGTCAACAGTTTTACTGCACGGATAGCGTCATCGTTTGCGGGGATTACATGATCGATTTCGTCGGGATCGCAGTTGGTGTCAACGGTAGCAACGATAGGAATGTTCAGTTTGTGAGCTTCCAGAACAGCGATGTGTTCTTTGCGGGGGTCAACGATGAACATAGCGCCCGGCAGTTTTTTCATATCTTTAATGCCGCCCAAGTATTTGGTCAGTTTTTCCATTTCGTGTTTCAGGCCGATAACTTCTTTCTTCGGCAGAACGTCGAAAGTGCCGTCAGCTTCCATAGCTTCCAGTTTGCGCAGACGGTTGATACGGGTTTGGATGGTTTTGAAGTTGGTCAGCATGCCGCCCAGCCAACGTTCGTTAACGAAGAACATGTTGCAACGGGTAGCTTCTTCCTTCATAGCTTCTTGAGCTTGTTTTTTGGTACCAACGAACAGAATGCTTTCGCCGGATGCAGCAACTTCACGGATGAAGTTGTAAGCTTCGTCAACTTTCTTCACGGTTTTTTGCAGGTCGATAATGTAGATACCGTTGCGTTCAGTGAAGATGTAGGGAGCCATTTTAGGGTTCCAACGACGGGTTTGGTGACCAAAGTGTACACCAGCTTCAAGTAATTGTTTCATAGAGATAATAGCCATTTTAAATTTCCTCCTGTTTTTTACCTCCGCAGGAATTGGGTTAAATCATCCATAAACTGCGCGGCTGACGCAGACAGCAGACGTATTTTCCTGCGTGTATATTTTTAGACTGAAATATTTTATCACAAAAAACGCTACAGCACAAGTATTTTTTCGTAAAAAGCCTTGTAAACTGTAGCGTTTTTTACAATATGCAACTGTTTCACGCAATCAACTTTTAACTGCGTAAGGATTATAAAAGCTTATAAAAATAAGCAACGTAGCCCAACAGCATCAACGCCCCGCCCCAGCGTGCCAAGCGCTGCTTAGGCAGTACGCACAGCCATAAAAGCACAGCAGCACCAATGGTCACATAGGCATCAAAATGGAAGGCAGGCGCAAAAGGAATATCGATAATCAAAGAGGACAGTCCCACAACAAACAGAATGTTGAATACGTTACTGCCCACAATATTACCGATGGCAATATCCGCATTACCTTTCAAAGCTGCAGTTACAGATGTAAACAACTCCGGCAGGCTAGTTCCCAAAGCCACAATAGTCAGACCGATGAAGCGCTCACTGAGCCCTGCATACTTGGCAATAGCGATTGCAGCGCTAACAGTCATATTACTACCAGCGATAATGACAGCCATACCTCCTACGGTACAGAGCAAACAACGGCTCATAGGAAAACCGTATTCGTCTAAATCATCGTCCACCTTTTCCTTCACCGCCATAGTGTACAGGTACATCAGGTAAACGGCAAAGCACAAGCAAAGCACCATACCATCTGCCAAAGAAATAGTACCATCCATACCTTGGAACAGTAGCAGCCCGCTAATAGCAATCATAAAAGGAATTTCTATCCTTACAGTGGATTTTGCCACTGCCAAAGGAATAATGGCAGCCGCCAATCCCAAAATAACAAGGATATTCATAATGTTACTGCCGAGGATATTACCAATAGTAATGTCTGCATTACCCTTCATGGCTGCAGCGATGCTTACCGCTGCCTCCGGTGCACTGGTGCCCATGGCAACGATGGTGAGACCGATGACCAGTTGCGGTATGCCGAATTTGGCAGCAATGCCTGCAGCACCTTCTACGAACCAGTCCGCACCTTTACCTAACAGCACAAAGCCTAAGGCGAGCAGAAAAAATTGTAAAAGCATTTCCATCTGCTTACTTCTCCCACAAATCTACATTTTTATATTCTTCATCCAGCCTACCGCTGAACCAGCGACCGTTAAGTACATTGCTGATGATGAAAGCTTTGCTTTCTGCGCTAATGGACTTATCGTTAGCCATTTCCGCCAAAGCACCTGCGTAACTGGTACGGCTGTTGACGCTATAGATACGTGCACTGACCTTGTTGGCATCGAAAACCATTTCCGGACGATATTCCGGATTCCACTTGTTCCAAGTGTTGCCTAAAAGCACAGTGTTAGGATTACCGGTACGCATAAAGGAACTCAAGGAAGCAATAAACGCCCTGCTCAGTTCTTGCGGACCTTTAGCATTCAGCACTGCCGCATCCTTAATAAAAGGTGTTGCCTGATCCGTCAGGAAGGGCAGGAAAATACCGTGCATAGCGCCATTACGCGTTCTGTATTCCTCCCCCACCACCTCGTTGTTATGACCGAAGTCAAAGGTGCAGACATAAATATCTTCTTTATAATTGGGGTACAGTTTTGCCGCAGCATCCTGACCATTAAAGAGGCCATAAAGCAGACTGCCGTATTTGTTGGCAAAACGAAACTCACGGGTAGTGTTTTCATCCTTATTAATTTCGTCCAAACGATATTTAAAATAAGGATCACGGGCTGCGAAAGAGCTAAATTCGTCGGAACTTGCCAGCAGCAGTAAAGGTACGCTGTTAATATTTTTAGTAGCGAAGCCTTTTTTATCCAGCACTTTACCATCTGCATAGAGATGCGGAAAAGCACTCATGCGAATGCCTGCACCTGCCATTACAGGAGCCAGGCGTTCCGCTTTCAGATTATGCAGATAGTTGCGCACTGCTTTTTGCTCCTTGCCCTTGTCCGTCAGCAGCCAATTAGTTGCAGTAATCACGTCCCCTGCCTTGCCATCTTCCACAACCAAAGGCGCCAGTTTCTTAGCGATCACCTTTTGGCTGGCAACAGAATCCGCAGTGGTCAAGCCACCGCTGAAGGAAACTGCCTTGTCAAACTTGCCTTGGAACAAAGGAGAAATTAGCATGGCAAGTACGTCACGTCCGCCTGCAGAAAAGCCGGACACGGTAATATTATTAGGATTGCCCCCAAAACGTTTAATATTGGCTTTAATCCAATCCAAAGCTGCAGCTTGGTCGAGCAAGCCGTAGTTGCCGCTCTCTTCCTCCGCACTACCTGTTTGCAAAGCAGGCAGATTATTGAAGCCCAGCAACCCCAAACGATATTGAATAGAAACGTAAACTACATTGGCCTCTTGGGCAAACTTATTGCCCTGCCACATAGCGCTGTTGGAGGTTTGGTTGTTGCCACCATGGATGAACACCATAACAGGCAGGTTCTTCTCCTCCGTATCAGGACGGACGATATCCAAAGTCAAGACGCCCTCCTGACCAATAACAGCTTTACCGTTAAATTGGATGTTAGCAGGAGCTTTTTGGGTGCAATCCAAGGGTGCTTTATGTTTTCTCAAAGCTTTTGGTGCTTGCCAACGCTCTGCATCAGCATAGGGCACCCCCAACCATTCCACAACCTTGTGCTGTTCGTCACAAACACCGGTAACAACACCCTGCTCCGTTTTTACATCAGTACCGAAAACGGCAGCCTCAGCAGCAAAGGAAAAGCCTGCAGCCAGAACAACTGCCATAGCCAAGCTTTTACTGAATATCTTTTTCATTCTTCAACACACCTCTATCTTTGTAATAAAGGAAAATCCCTATACCTAACAAAATCATCAATATGCCTGCAAACTGCTGCAACGTCGGCACCTCTCCTAAAATAAAGAAGCTTAAAATGCAGGTGCCCACTGTTTCTCCCAAAATACTCATGGAGATAACCGTTGCTGCAAGCCATTTCAAAAGCCAATTGAAAATTACTTGCCCTAAAATAGTAGCCACGAAAGCCAAACCCAAAAAGTCCAGCCACGTATTGGTGCTATAGCCTACGAAAGCATCACCGCAAGCCCAGCTGTACAAGCCTAAGAAGAAGGCACCGCTGCTGTAGCCCAAGACGGAGTACGGAATGGCTGCCAGACTTTTGCGTACTTCCTGACCAATGAGAAAATATCCTGCAATGACGGCAGCTGCCACCAACGCCAGAATATCTCCCAGGAAAGCACGCCAGCTAATAGCAAAATCACCCCAGCCAATGACGATACTGCCGCCAATAGCCAAAAGGCAGCCCCACATAGCGGCAGCACTGCAACGTTCCCGCCACAGGATAAAGCTACCCAGAATAGTAAACAAAGGCTGCAGCGTGACAAGTACTACGGAGCTTGCTACCGAAGTAAACTTTAAGGATTCAAACCACAGTACATAGTGCAGCGCCAAGACAAAACCGGAGGCAATGCCTAGAAGCAGCTTGCTGCCTGCAAGCTGCAGGAGCTGGTCCCGCTCTTCGCGGCGCAGCAGTAAAGCGGGCAGTAAGGCCAGCGCAGCAAAAAGCAGTCTGTAAAAAGCAATGATGCCTGACGGTGCCTCTGCCAGTTTAGCAAAAATTGCGGAAGAAGACAGAAAAAACACCGCTGCAAATAAAATAATATACCTAAAACCCATACCTAACCTTAACTAAAAGCAAACGCTATTTATAAAACGCCTGCCGCATACAAAGCACATAAAGATTTAGAGTCATACAATTCGCCTTCGGCTACCATACGGCGCAGTTCTTCCGGTGTAAAGGCTTGCACGCCGATAAACTCGTCTTCGTCCGTATGTTGGGCAAATTTTTCCAATCCCCAAGCTTTATATAAATGAATAATTTCATCAGAAAAGCCGGGAGTGGTGGCGATACTGAGCAAATGCTGCCAATGCTGTGCTTCATAACCGGTTTCTTCGCTTAACTCACGGCGGGCGCATTCCAATTTATCTTCTGCTTCGCCATGGTCCAGTTTGCCTGCAGGAATCTCCCACAGCAAAGTGTTCAAGGGATAGCGGCACTGTTTCACCAGCACCACTCTGCCATCATCGAGCACAGGCACAATAGCCACGGCACCGGGATGGCGGATATATTCACGGGTAGTGTCTGCTCCGTTGGGCAGAGTAACGTGGTCACGCTGCACCTTGAGCAAACGTCCGCTAAAAACTTCTTCATTACTACCATCAACGTAGATTTCATCAAGAGCAGGCTCATGGAATTTTTTCAGCATCATAACACTCCTTTATTTCTGCAGCTGTTGCTTAGTACGGTCAGCAGCCTCCAACAGCTCTGTAGCACTGGCGTAGGCAGCAAGGGAAGTAGTATCCCCCGCCGTCATGCGCACCAACTCCTGCAGCCGTTCGTTATAGTCCAAAACCGTCAGTACGGTAGCAGTACGCCCGTTGGCACTTTGCTTTTCAATATGCAGATGGTTGTCGGCAAAGGCGGCAATCTGCGGCAAGTGAGTTATGCACAACACTTGGCCGACGGTAGCAATAGCAGCAATCTTTTCCGCCATTCTTTGAGCGGTAACGCCGCCAACACCTGTGTCGATTTCGTCAAACACCATAGTACCTGCCAAGCCCTTGTCCATCAGCACCGTTTTCACTGCCAAAGCAATACGGCTCAGCTCGCCTCCGGAAGCAACCTTTTCCAAATCATTGACAGGCTCGCCCAAGTTGGCACTAAAGAGGATACGCACTACATCCTTGCCATGGGGCATAAATTTTTCCGTAGGAGAAATCTTGATTTCAAAACGACCATTGGGCATAGCCAAATCTTGAATATGTTTCGTAATAGCAGCGCTTAAAGCTGTACCGCTGGCAACGCGCTCCTGGGTCAGCACTTTAGCTGCCTTTTCCAATTTAGCCGTAGCCTGTGCCAAAGCTTTTTGCGCACGCTCCAAAGCAGCGGCAATATCCTGCAGTTCAGCTACCTTCAGTTGAGTGGCTGCCAAATATGCTAAAACAGACTCTGTACTACCGCCGTATTTCTTTTGCAAGCGGTAAATAGTATCCAAACGTTCCTGTACTTGCACAGCGCGCTCTTCGTTAAAATCACTGCGGCTCAAGTAGTCTGCCAGTTCAGTACGGCAGTCATCGATGCTGATCCAAGCACTGTCGGCAGCATCGGCGTAGCTTTGCAAACGCTCGTCATACTTGGCGGCATGCTGCAGTTCATCACGCACCTGCGCTAAAAGAGAAAGGACGGCATCGTCCCCGTCCAAAGCTTCGTAGGCTTTGTTGACAGAACGGATAATACGCTCGCCGTTGCGCAGCAAACGAGCCTCCGCCTCCAAGCCTTCTTCTTCCCCTACCTGCAGGCAGGCATCCGTAATTTCTTTGATTTCCCACGCATAGCGGTCTAAAAGCAAATCCTGCTGCTGGCTATCCTGCTCCAAGGCAGCTAACGCTTCCTTGGCAGCTACGTAGGCAGCATAAAGTTCCTTATAATCAGCTAAGGCTTTAGCAAGACCGGAACCGCCAAACATATCCACTAAAAGACGGGGCGCATCAGGTTTAAGCAAAGCCTGGTTCTCGTGCTGACCATGGATATCCACCAAACGGGAGCCCAATTGGCGCAACACTGCCAAAGGCACCTGTACACCATTAACCAAAGCACGGCTTTTACCGCTAGCGCTGACTTGACGCTTTAAGAACAAATCGTCTTCCGCATCAATCCCCTGCTCCGTCAGAATGTTTTTGATATCCTGCTGACCGCTCACATCAAAAACAGCCTGCACCCACAGTCCGTCAGTACCACTGCGCACGTAGTCCGCTGAACCGCGTCCGCCCAACACCATGCCGAAGGCATCTATGAGGATGGATTTGCCGGCACCGGTTTCACCGGTAAAAACATTGAAGCCCTTCGTAAATTCTGCGTGAGCATCCTCTAAAAGGGCAAAATTATGAACATGCAATGACTGCAGCATCTCATCACCTCAGCTTAACGATGATATTCGTGCAGACGTTTCACAAGACTAGTAACGCCTTCCTTATTTTCTGTAGCAATGAACACGGTATCATCACCGGCAATGGAGCCTAAAACTTCCGGCCATTTCATGTAGTCCACAGCAAAAGCTACTGCTTGAGCAGTACCGGGCAAAGTGCGAA
Organism: Phascolarctobacterium sp.; assembly: GCF_045124115.1. Taxonomy (GTDB): domain Bacteria; phylum Bacillota; class Negativicutes; order Acidaminococcales; family Acidaminococcaceae; genus Phascolarctobacterium_A. Next base: position 68,085 of record NZ_JBGVLF010000044.1, on the reverse strand, counting down.
TTACAACCAGAGTATCGGAATGACGCACACTAACGATAGAATCATGGAAAGTACGGTGCAGTCTATCCAGATTGAGCATCACTCCGTGATCTTTGGGATAGGCGTAATGATAATGACCATTGCTGTCAGGCACCTTCACCAACATTAATTCCTTAATATCTCTAGAAACAGTTGCTTGGGTAACATCAATACCTTGCCCCCGCAATGCGGCAGCCAAATCTTCCTGTGTTTCTATTTTATGTTTGTCGATGATTTCCTTAATTTTTGCATGTCTGGTCATTTTCATAATCATTCACCTCATTTTATCTTCAAAAATTATCAACTAAATATTACGCATAAGTTTCTGCTGCCAAGTCTGGTAGTAGTCGCGACTGGTCAAACGGATAAATTCCATGGTATAGGGACTCTTTTCGATGCGTACCACAGTATCATCCCCCACTTCAATGACGTTCTCACCATCGCATGACAGCATCATCTCTTCACTGCCCGGCACTGCCTTCAGCTCAATGCATTCGGACAAAGGAATAACGAGAGCGCGGGCAGCCAAAGAATGAGCGCACACAGGTGTAATCACGCTTACATCCAGGCCTGGCATTACCAAGGGACCGCCTGCGGACAGAGAATAGGCAGTGGAGCCGGTGGCGGTGGAGACAATCAAGCCATCAGCGTCATAACGTCCGGAAGGCTTGCCGTTAATAAACATCCGCAAATGGGCTAGCTTGCTGAACATGCCCTTGGCAAGCACCAAATCATTGAGCGCATGAGCACTCGCCAATACCTGCTCTCCCTTTACTACAGTAGCCTGCAACATTTTCCTACTTTCTATAGCATAATTGCCCTGTGCCAAGCGGCTGATAGCTTTGCCCATTCCAGGCAGGTCTATTTCCGCCAAAAAGCCCAATTTGCCAAAATTAATACCAAAGGCAGGAACGCCTACCGGTACCAAATAGCGCGCCATTTGCAGCAACGTACCGTCACCACCAAGACTTACAGCGCAGTCCAGCGTTTTTAAGGTCGTCGGCTTGTCCAAATCATAGGCAGCACAGCCATAAGTTTCAGCAACCTGCTGAGGCAGCAAAGGCACTAAGCCCCAATCGCGGCATAGCTCCACAAATTCCGGCAATGCGATGCGTACCTTCTCCTTGCTTAAATTAGGAAAAATACCAAGTCTTTTAGCCTTCATGCTCCGCCTCTGCAGTAGTCTTTTTGTCTAAATCACCATGGCTGCGTCCTACTAGTTCAGATACAAAAGCTTCGCTAATGGCATCATCATCGCCCAAGGTCAGATGCAGCAAATATTCAATATTGCCCTCTGGCCCTTTAATGGGGGAAAAATCCAAGCCGGCAATACCGAAACCTTCCTCCTTAGCGAAAGCAATAACATTATTAATAACTTGCTCATGCACGCGAGCATCGCGCACTACACCCTTCTTGCCCACGTTTTCCTTGCCTGCCTCGAACTGAGGCTTAATCAGAGCCACTACGAAGCCATCAGCTTTCAAAATTTTGTGGACTGCAGGCAGAATCTTATCCAGAGAAATAAAAGCTACATCGATAGTAGCAGCGTCCACCTGCTCTGGCAGGCTGTCTGCCTCCAAATAGCGTACATTGGTGCGTTCCATGTTTACTACGCGCTCGTCGTTGCGCAGTTTCCAAGCCAACTGACCGTAGCCTACGTCGATGGCATAGACTTTAGCAGCACCGTTCTGCAAGGCGCAGTCAGTAAAACCACCGGTAGAAGCGCCAATATCTGCCACAACCTTCCCCTTTACGCTAATAGGGAAAATCTGCAAGGCTTTTTCCAGCTTCAAACCACCACGGCTTACGTAGGGCAGCTTATTGCCCAGCAGACGGATTTGTACGTCAGGAGCAACGGGCGTACCCGGTTTATCTATCTTCTGTTCGTTTACCAGCACCTGTCCTGCCATAATAGCAGCCTGAGCACGGGCTCTGCTTTCGAAGAGAGCCCTATTCATCAGCAGTGCATCCAGTCTTTCTTTCTTCACACTATTCACCCTTTACTAAAGCAGCTGTCTTGCGAACAATACTGTCCACATCCAATTCTAAATCTCGTAAGAGTAACTTTCTATCGCCATGACGGACAAATTCGTCAGGAATGCCCAAAGTCAGCACTTGGCAATGCTGCAGCAAGCCTGCAGTGTTGAGACTTTCCAGAACCGCACTGCCCACACCGCCTGCCAAGACGCCTTCTTCCAAAGTAACGATGGCACCATATTTAGCAGCATGCTCTTTCAGCAGTTCTTCGTCCAAAGGCTTAGCAAAGCGCATATTGACCACGCCTGCACTAATGCCTGCTTCCGCCAGTTTAGCAGCAGCAGCCACAGCGCTGGTTACCATGCTGCCAATGGCCCATAGGCAGACATCCTTGCCCTCGCGGAGCACCTCTGCTTTGCCAATAGGAAGTGTTTCCACAGGCCCTGTAATATCCACGCCCACACCGCTACCACGGGGATAACGGACGGAAACGGGGCCATTGTGCGCAAGAGCTGTTTTCAGCATGTGGCGCAGCTCGTTTTCATCTTTAGGCGCCATAATCGTCATCCTAGGTAAGCTGCGCAGATAAGCGTAATCAAAGACACCATGATGAGTAAAGCCATCATCGCCAACCAAACCGGCACGGTCCAAGCACATGGTTACGTGCAGGTTCTGCAGGCAGATATCATGGAAAATGGAATCGTAAGCACGCTGCATAAAGGTACTATAAATAGCAGTTACAGGTTTCATCCCCGCTGCCGCCATGCCTGCAGCCGCAGTTACAGCGTGCTGCTCAGCAATACCCACATCAAAGAAACGGTCAGGATGATCTTTGGCAAAAATATTCAACCCGGTACCATCAGGCATAGCAGCGGTAATGCCCACGATTTTCTCGTCAGTATCAGCCAAAGCGCTCAATGTCTTACCAAAAACTTCTGTATAAGTGATGGGCGCATTGGGATTAGTAATCTTCCTGCCCGTGGCAATATCAAAAGGACCTGTGCCGTGGAATTTGTTGGGACTTTCTTCCGCAGGCTTGTAGCCTTTGCCCTTCTTCGTCAATACGTGGACGAGGACAGGACCATCAATCTTTTTGGCAGCTTCTAAAACTTCAATCAAGCTTTCTACATCGTGGCCATCAATGGGACCAAGATAAGTAAAGCCCAATTCCTCAAAAATGGAGGTGGGCACCATTAGGTACTTAACACTGCCCTTGAGGCGGCGGATCGCCTTCAGCACATCCGTGCCGAATTCCATGTTCTTCAGCCAACCTTCAATATCATTCTTAATCTTGTTATAAGTTTCCCCTGTGCGCAACTGGTACAGGTATTCGCTCATAGCGCCTACGTTTTTAGAAATAGACATTTCGTTATCGTTCAGCACTACAATCATTTTCTTATGCAGCACGCCTGCATTGTTCAAAGCTTCGTAGGACATACCGCCAGTCATAGAGCCATCGCCAATAATCGCAACTACTTCGTAATCCTCGCCCTGCAGGTCGCGTGCTACCGCCATGCCCAAAGCTGCGGAAATAGATGTGCTGGAATGGCCGGCACCAAAAGCATCATGCTCGCTTTCGCTACGCTTGGGGAAACCGGAAAGACCGCCATATTGGCGCAAGGTACGGAAAGCTTCCCTTCTACCGGTAACGATTTTATGGATGTAGGATTGGTGGCCTACGTCGAAAACAAGCTTGTCCATGGGAGTAGAAAAAACGCGGTGCAAAGCCAATGTCAGCTCCACAACGCCCAAGTTAGGCGCTAAATGACCACCATTAGTAGAAATAACACGAATCATATAGTCGCGAATTTCCACCGCCAATTGCTTCAACTGCCCAATGGACAAAGCCTTTACATCTTCAGGAGAATTAATAGTATCTAATAGGGGATATTTCATTAATTGGTTGTTATCCATATTGCAAGACAAAACCTTTCGTTTTATTACAGATAATATCTGGATTATACAGAGAATGAATTAATTCTTTCTCTTAGTCATCATCTTGGTGATTTGGCGCAAGGGTTCTGCGTTCTCGCCAAAGCTGGTCAGGCACTCCAGTGCTTCGTTAACAGTCTTCTCTGCCAATTCATGAGCAGCCTGCAGACCATACAAGCTTACATAAGTAGACTTGTGGTTCTTCTCGTCGCTACCGATAGGCTTGCCCAATTCTTCCTCGGTACCTTCAACATCCAGAATGTCGTCAGTAATTTGGAAAGCCAAGCCCAAAAGATCAGCAAACTTCGTCAGTGCCAACAGCTGCTCATCCGTAGCACCTGCCAAATGGGCGCCACCGCGGATGGCTGCAATAAAGAGAGCGCCTGTTTTGCCGGCGTGGAGCTTGCGCAGTTCTTCCGGGGTAATCTGCTTGCCTTCAAATTCCAAGTCCAAACCTTGACCGCCTACCATACCGTAGTTGCCTGCACACATAGCCATCTCGCGGACAGTATCAATCAAAGCTTTAGGCTCTACGTTCTTCTGCTCCAGCATAACCTCGAAAGCCAAGGTTAAAAGACCATCGCCAGCCAAAACTGCCATAGCTTCGCCAAAAACCTTATGGTTAGTCAGACGACCGCGACGGTAATCGTCGTTATCCATGCAGGGCAGGTCATCATGAATCAGGGAATAAGTGTGAATCATTTCCAGACCGCAAGCTACGGGCAGATAGTTATAGCCTTTGCTACCCACTGCCTCCGCTGCTGCCATCAACAGAATCGGACGGATACGTTTACCGCCTGCCATCAAGCTGTACTCCATAGCTTCATCAACTTTGGATATACCTTTCTTGGCAATGCGGTTTTTCAAATAATTTTCTACTAATTTACGTTGGTTGTCATAATATGCTGCAAAATCCATTATTTAACCTCCAAGTCTTGGAATGTTTCTAATCTATAGCCATTACCGCCATCAGCGGCAACTATTTTCTCTACTTCCTGTTTAGCTGTTTCCAATTTGCCCGTGCAAATCTGACTAAGTTCAATGCCATACTTAAATACTTCTAAGCTTTCCTCTAAGGACAAGTCACCGCCTTCTAAAAGGCGTACCTGTTCTTCCAATAAAGCCAAAGCTTCTTCAAACTTAATATTTTTCGATATTTTCTTAGTCGCCATCTTTCAGTCTTCCTCCACACCTTGTACTATGGAAACAATGCGTCCGTCACGTACTGTAGTCACCAGTTCCGTGCCCCAGGACACATCCTTGGTAGAATTTATAACCTTAAAATCGCTTGTTTGGGTAACGCTATATCCTCTGCTCAAAACATCTAGAGGACTGAGACCGTGCAAGCGGGCTGCCTGCAAAGCTAATTCATGCTCCCCTTTTTGGATATATTCTTGAGTTCGCTCCACTAGTGAAGCATAGGCACTATCTACACGCAACGCTTTTTCCACCAATAAACGCTGGGGGTCTTGGAAAACACTTGCGCTAGTCAAACGCTCTAAAATCAGTTCATTCTGCTGCAAACGTGCCTGCATTAGCTGCTGCAGCCGTTCTTTGTTGTGTTGCACTTTCATGCTGTATGCCTTTTCCACCAACAACCGCTGCGGATCCTTGAACACGGAGGCTTCCGTAAAGCGCTTCATTACCTGTTCCCGCCGTTGTAAGCCTGTTTGCATAAGCTGCCGCAGGCGAGCTAAATTATGCTGCACCTGCATTCTATAAGCTCCTTGATCCGCCACCACCAGCTCCGCCCCTTGGGAAGGAGTTGCAGCACGTTTATCTGCAGCAAAATCACATAAAGTAAAATCCGTCTCGTGGCCTACGGCGCTGACGATAGGTATCTCGGAAGCAGCAACTGCCCTTACAGTAGCTTCCTCATTAAAGGCCCATAAATCTTCTATGGACCCGCCACCGCGACCAACGATCAAAACATCTGCCAACTTTTCCCTATTGAAAAAGCGGATTGCCGCCGCAATTTCTTTAGACGCACCTGCACCCTGTACCTGTACAGGATAAAGATACAGCTTGATTCCTGGATTACGTCGACGGGAAACAGTAATAATATCACGGACAGCCGCCCCTGCAGAAGAAGTGATAATGCCCACTCTGCGAGGATTCACAGGCAAAGGCTTTTTGCGTTCTTCCGCAAAAAGTCCTTCTTGAGCAAGCTTCTCCTTCAGCATTTCGTAAGCCTGCATCAAATCGCCCACGCCCTGCTGCAGCAATAAATCCGTGTACAGTTGGTAGACGCCGTCACGTTCATATACAGCAATGCGACCTACTGCTACCACTGTATCGCCATTGTTAGGCTGAAAACGCAAGCCATCAGCCCTACGTCTGAACATAACGCATTTCAGAGTAGCGCCTGCATCCTTCAAGGTAAAGTAGCAGTGTCCGGAGGGATAGCGTTTAAAATTGCTGATTTCGCCTATTACCTGCACATTGCGCAGCTCAGGCTCACCATCCAACAAATCTTTGATAAAACTATTTACTTCTGTGACGGAATAAATATTTTCAGTCATGTAGATTACTTCTCCACGCCAAGGCTGCACAGCCTGTAGCATTATCACAGCTGAAACGCCCTTCAGGCACCCACAAACGTACACGTCTTTGAGCAAGCTTCGCTTCTACATGGCTGCGGATATATTGGTTACAGCCTACGCCGCCTACTAAAAGTACATCACGGACACCATATTCCGCTGCGCCATTACGCAGCATTCTTGCGAAGGTTTCTGCTAAGCAGTGCTCCACGCCCAAAGCCATAGCTGCGCCATCAGCGCCTGCAACTAATTGGCGTACCGCAGCCGTGCAAGGCCCGGATAAGCTTACCTGCAGCTTGCGGACGGACACAGGCAGTTCCGCCTTGGTTGCAACTGTTTGAGCTAATTTTTCTAAAGCAGGCCCTGTGGGGAATTGTAAGCCCAAGGCTACGCCAATACGGTCCACAAATTGGCCTGCGTGTAAATCCATACTGCCACCCACTTGGGTGATGTTATAGCGTCCATCCTCACGGCGTTCTGCTAAAAGCAAATCTGTAGTACCGCCACTGGCGTGCAGCGCCAAGAAACGCTCCGCACCGGGACCGCCTGCGGACCACATGCCTGCCTCCAGGTGGTTCTCCTGATGACTGATAATCTCCAGCTTTGCTCCGGTAGCAGCAGCCAAACTGCGCCCTACGGATAAACCTGCCAAAAATGCAGGCATATAGGAGCCCTCTATAGGACGGGGATAACCGCTGACGCCAATGGCAGCAATATGGTAGTCATGACCTTGCAACACGCTTTCCACCAATTCCGGCAGATTACGTGTATGTTGGAACACCATTTCCGACTGCTGCAGACCGCAGCGCCCCGGTTTTACGCTTAAAATCCTTCTGGCTTCGCCCAGCAGCTTGCCTTCCGCATCCAAAACTGCTACGGAAGTAGTATAACAGCTGGTGTCAATGCCAAGATATACGGATGTTTTCATTATTTTGCCAATTTACCCAGAACGCCGTTTACAAAGCGGGGAGATTCTTCAGTGCCATAAGCTTTAGCAATCTCTACAGCTTCGTTAATAGCAACGCCGGGAGCTACTGGTTCGGCAGCAATAAGCATTTCGTAAGCAGCTACACGCAGGATGTTTCTATCGGTAGCAGGCATACGCTCGATGGTCCAATCAATAGCGAACTCGCTTAAACGCGCATCGATTTCGTCCTTGTGATCCACTACGCCCTGTACCAGCATCAAAGCATAATCCCAAGCTTTAGGAGCATTGGGTTCATCATGCTCGGTAATAGCTGCTTCCACAGCAGGCTCCACCTCACATTGATTGAAATCTATTTGAAACAGGCTTTGCAAAGCCACTTCTCTCGCAATTCTACGAATCATTTTTTCACTCATTTCGTCACTCTCCCTATAAATCATCTATGATAACCGGGCGGCAGCAGCCTGTCCAGCCATTCCAAAAGATCTTCTTTATGGTCCAACTTCGTACCAATAAAGAAGCCGACGCCGATACACAGCATCAAAAACAAGGCTTGGAAAAATCCCAGCCATAATACAACAGCACCGATAAACAGGCCGAAAAGCGAGCACAGCAGGCGTCCGCGGTAGTTCTTCCAGATGTCGTTGATAATATCATTAAACATCATCCTACCCCCTATTCTTCCTTCGCTTTAATCTGTTTAAAGAACAGTTCTATATCCTTAACTTCAATGCCAGTTACTTTTTTAATGCTTTCACGGACATTGTTGCGGATTTCTTCAGAGCTTTCCGGAATATTAATACCGGGCTCAATAGAAGCGTTAATGCGTACTTCGATACCGTCATCGTCTAATTTGACAATAACCTTAACATTGTGGACACCATAAATTTCCTGTGCTAACACAGCAATATAGTTTTCCAAAGCAGTTTTGCCTACCAAAACCTTGCCTTTTTCGTTTTCGCTCAACTTCAAGGAGCTCATACCGGTAAGGCCAAGACCGGTAATCAACAGGCGCAGGCTGACTAAAAGCATAATTACGCCACAGACAGCGTACAACCAACTACCGGGAATATGGTCTACCATGAAAATCATGGTTTCGCGGGAAAAAACGCCTAAACTGCACAGTACGACCAGCACGGAAACAACAGCCATTAAAAAAGTATAAAGAGTCAAAATTATTCTATCAGCAATGCCCATCTATCTAATCCTCCTCAAAAAACTTCTTCTGCCGCGAGTCCATATCTTCCTCCGGAGGCAAATCAAAGCGGTGGTCATCACGCAGGTTGGCCAGCTGCTTTTCAAAAGAGTTGGCTTCCGTCTGCTCCGCCCGTTGGGCTTGCGCACGGATAATATCCGCCATAGATTCATCTGTAGTGGTTTCTTTCTCTAAGTCTGTAGCTTGGCGCTTAGCCACGCCCTCCACATTGACGTCAACAAACTGTACATCGTAGCCTGTCATCGCCTCAATGGCTTCTTTGACTTTCTCTTGAACCTCCAAAGCTATTTCAGGAATGCAGTAACCATATTCAATATTAATATATACGCTGGCATTAACCATTTTACCATCGAATTTCAAGCGTACACCCTTAGACGCGTTCTCTTTGCCCAAAAAGCGGTTGATACCGTCGGTAATGCCACCGCTCATGCTGAGTACACCGGGAACCTCTTGGGCAGCCAAACTAGCCACAATACAGATTACCTCGTCGGCTATCCGAATATCACCAATATCTTCCAGATTTTCCTCGTTGGTTTCCGCATCGGTGCGCAGCGTTTCAGACTTCAACTTTTTATCCGTCTCACGCTCCATGGAAAGCACCTCCAGTACATTTATAAAAATATAGACAGTTATCCATATTACTTTTCCTATTATACCACAAATTATGCAATGTGTATGCATAATTTGTATAAAAACAAAGTACTGTTGTTGAAAGCAAATTTAATCAATCTATCAACCCACATTTACGCAATTGGGCGATACTGCTCTCCATGGTTACCATACCTATACGGGAGCCCGTCTGGATAAAGGAAGGTAATTGGTAGCTATTACCTTCCCTAATCAGCGCACGGACTGCATCCGTAGCCTGCAAAAGTTCGAACGCTGCTACGCGACCCTTGCCGTCACGCCTAGGCAGCAGCCTTTGGCAGACCACCCCTTGCAAGCACTCCGCCAGCTGGCTCCGTACCTGTTGCTGCCTGTCAGGCAGCGCGTCAATAATGCGATTGATACTGCTTACAACGTCCCCTGTGTGCAACGTTGCTAGAACCAGATGCCCAGTCTCCGCCGCGGTTAAAGCAATGGACATAGCTTCGCCGTCCCGCATTTCCCCCACCATGATCACATCGGGGTCTTGGCGCAAAGCGCTACGCAACCCACTAGCAAAATCCTCTGTGTCCCGTCCCACCTGTCGCTGATGAATCATAGCTAGCTTATTAGTAAAGTGATACTCTATAGGATCTTCCAAAGAAATAACATGTACAGCCCTAGTTTCATTAATCCGCTGCACCAATGCCGCCAAAGTAGTGCTTTTACCACTGCCTGTAGGCCCTGCTACGATGACCAAGCCTTTGTCCAAAGCTGCCATCTGGCACAACCCTGTAGGCAGCCCCAGTTCTTCACAGCTTGGTATCTGTTCCGCCAGCAAACGAATCGCAACGGCACACTTCCCCTGCTGACGATAGACATTCATCCTGTACCTGCGCCCTTGGCAACAGGACCACGCCCAGTCCACTTCCCCAAGCTGCTTTAATTCCACAAGCTGTTCCTGCGGCAAAAGTGTAAGTACTTCTTCCAGCACCTTCGCAGCAAGTCTTTCCTCGCTCAAGGACTGTAGACACCCTTGCACACGTACTAAAGGCACTTCCCCCGCACATAGATGTAAATCAGAAGCTTGCACTCTCCGCGCCTGCTCCAGTAAAACCTCAAGCATGGTCTTCCTCCTTTACTATCCCGTTCCGCAATAACTCTGCTACCGTAGTTACGCCTGTTAAAACCTTGGCGGCACCGTCGTCATATAAACTGCGTCTTCCCAGCTTGGCAGCCTGTTGCAAAATTGCTGCTTTAGCCGCACCACCGCTAATTAAACTAGCCATATTTTCGTCCATGGGTAAAAGTTCCTGTACTGCCAAACGTCCACGATAACCTGTGCCACGGCAATGTTGGCAGCTTGTTCCATGGTAAAGCTTGCGCTCATCCTTTAAGCCTAGGTACTCACGTTCCAACGCTGTTGCCATATATTCAGTAGCACACAAGGGACAAACACGGCGCACTAAACGCTGGGAAAGCACACCCCGCAGGGATGCTGCCAACAAATAAGGTGCCACACCCATGTCTAGCAAACGGGCAATAGCACCTACGGCACTGTTAGTGTGCAGCGTGCTCAAAACCAAATGTCCCGTCAACGCGGCCTGCACTGCCATGGCCGCCGTTTCTTCGTCACGAATCTCTCCAACCATGATAATGTCCGGGTCCTGACGGACTAAAGCACGCAGACCTCTGGCAAAAGTCAAACCCACCTTACGGTTCACTTCAACCTGATTGATACCTGCTAGCCGATATTCCACAGGCTCCTCCAGCGTCACTAAATTCAAACCTGTGCCCTGCAGTTCCTGCAATGTTGCGTACAGCGTAGTGGTTTTGCCGCTACCTGTTGGTCCTGTCAAAAGTACCAATCCATTAGGTGAAGTGTACATGGCTTTATATAAGCGCAAGTTCGCTGCACTTAACCCCAAAGCCTCCACATGCAGCAGGTTGTTCTGCTTATCCAATAAGCGAACCACAACTTTTTCGCCATTAATCGTTGGCAAAGTTGATAAACGTAAATCGACACTTCTTTCTGCTACCGCCAATTGCCAACGTCCATCCTGGGGCACACGCTTTTCGGCAATATCCATGCCGCTTTGCACCTTAAGCTGTGTTACTAAAGGACTGTAATAACTCCACGGCAAACGACAAAGTTCCTGTAAAAGTCCATCCAATCTAATGCGTACACGCACTTCCTGCTCCAACGGCTCTACATGCACATCGCTAGCGCCCAATTTTGCTGCCTCCGTCAAAATATGCACTGCCAAACGTCCTGTATTACTAAATTCCATTTGCAAAGCCTCCTTATATTTTTCCTTTACCACAATTGTAGCAGAAAAAATCATTTGCGCAAGCAATTTATCTAATTTTTCTGATTTTTATAATAATTCCTCTTGTAAGTGCAGTTACTTTGCTGTACAATATGCTTGGAAGCTTTCAAAATATTCTGTTTACAAAAAGGAGTTGGATCTTATGTATAAATATCTGCGCACACTGCTTGTATGCGCCTACTGCATTTGCCTCACCGTATCCGCTGATGCTGCTACTACCGGCAGGAATCCTTTTCTGCCTGCAACCGTTCCTACACCCATTAGTTCAGCGCACGGTTATACCGCCCCATTGCCTACACCTACCTCTCTATACGTGCATTCCCTTAGCTACGCCAAAGCTAAAGAAGTACTAGAAGCAGTCAAGCCCTTGTTCAGCGGGAAATTAGGTGTGGACACTATTACTAACAGCCTCCTGTTAGAAAGCACTGCGAACGAACAGCAAAAGCTGACGGAACTGCTGCGTAAGTTGGACGTTGCCTCCAAACAGGTCACTTTAGAAGCTAAGGTTATCGCCATAAGCCGTGAAAACAATAAAAGCTTAGGCATCAATTGGGATTGGGACACCATCCCCCGCCGTGGCGACAGCTCTTATGACAGCGATAATGATAGTAGCAATAGCGAAAATCATTACGATGGCAATTTTAAATTTTGGCGCGGTTACGCCTTCCGTTTCAACGCTACACTGCACGCCCTCATTAGCAAAGGTAAAGCCAAAGTTTTGGCAACCCCTAGCATCATCACCATCCCCGGCCGCGAAGCCAGCATCTTCATCGGCGACCATATCCCTGTGCAGACAGAAAAGCATGACAGCAGCGGCAGCTACACTTCCACGGAATACCTAGACGCAGGCATCAACCTCCGCTACACGCCCCTAGTAAGTAATGATGGGCGCATGGTGACAGCACAAGTACATACGGAAGTCAGCACGCCAGTGCTTATCAGCGAACTGAAAAATTATCGTATCACCAGCCGCACAGCGGACACTAATGTGCGTATGTTTAGCGGCGAAACACTGGTTATCGGCGGACTCATCAACGAAGAAGAACAGGACACGTTACAAAAAGTGCCCTTTTTAGGCGACATTCCCCTTTTAGGGCAGCTTTTCCGCAACCGCACCAAAACGCGTAGCAAAGTAGAAGTGCTGTTACTGCTCACACCCCACATTACGGAAGCAGGCGCATCCCCTGCCATTTACGAAAGCAGAAAAGTGGAAAAAAATTGACATACGTATTCACACGTGCTATGATTAAAGCGTCAGGAGATGGACTATGAAAGTCAGCGAACTGATAAAACTATTGAAAATGCATAGCTGTTACTTCGTTGAGCATGGTAAAGAACACGATAAATGGCACAGCGTTGTAACCAGCAAAGACATTAGAATTCCACGACATCCCAGCAAGGAAATCCCTGTTGGTACTGTCAATAGAATTCTCAAAGATGCAGGATTAAAATAAACATATCTTGCAGAAAGGAGTTTGACTATGGCAAAATATACCTACCCTGCCATATTTACCCCGGAAGATAAAGGAGCTTTTTCCGTTTATTTTCCTGATTTAGAAGGCTGCTACACCTGTGGCGATACTTTAGCAGATGCTCTGTTCATGGCTGAAGATGTGCTTGCCTTCACAATTTATGATTACGAGCGAAGCGGCAGACCCATTCCTGTGCCTTCAACTGCTAAAAACCTTTCAACGGAAGCAGGAGAATTTATTAACTTAATTGCTTGCGACACAATGAAGTATCGTAAACTTCACAGCAATAAAGCTGTGAAAAAGACCTTGACCATTCCCGAATGGCTCAACGAATCAGCAACCCTTGCTAATCTTAACTTCTCCCAGGTACTGCAAGAAGCGTTGATTGCGAAGCTGCAAATTTAACAAAAAAAGATATTGAAAGAACCCCCTCGCGAAAAAAGTCCGGTGAGATCTAGATGCTCTAGAATCTCATCGGACTTTAAATTCTTGCAAAACATTATTGCCTACTACATAAAAAGGAGTTGGGCATCAACCCAACTCCTAGATTAGTAAAAATTAAATTACAGAGCAGCTTTTACTTTAGCTACCAGATTTTCTACAGTGAAACCATATTTTTCCAGCATTACGCCGCCCGGTGCAGAAGCGCCGAAGGTGGTGATACCCAGAACATTCTTTTCACTGCCGGTGTAACGGCTCCAGCCGTAAGGAACGCCTGCTTCCACAGCAAACTTGGTAACACCTGCAGGAAGAACGCTAGCCTTGTATTCTTCGCTTTGTTTGTCGAAAAGATCCCAGCTGGGCATGGAAACTACAGAAGCAGCAATGCCTTCTTCTGCCAGTTTAGCTTGTGCTTTCAGAGCCAGTTCAACTTCGCTACCAGTGCCAATCAGCACAACCTTAGCTTCGCCTTGAGCAGGGCTCAGTACATAAGCGCCTTTAGCAGCGTTTTCATGGATGGTTGCAGCATATTCATGCATAACAGGCAGTTTTTGACGGCTCAGCAGCAAGCAGGTAGGCTGAGTTTTGTTCAGGCAGGCTTGTTGCCATGCCATAGCGGTTTCCAATGCGTCTGCAGGACGGATTACGCTTACGTTGGGAATCAAACGCAGACCCATAGTGGTTTCAATCGGTTGATGGGTAGGACCATCTTCACCCAGAGCAATGGAGTCGTGGGTCAGTACGAAGATAGCTTGGATACCCATGAGCGCTGCCATACGGATGGTAGGACGCAGGAAGTCTGCGAATACGAGGAAGGTACCGCCGAAGGGAATGAAACCGCCGTGGAGGGAAATACCATTGAGGATGGTGCCCATAGCGTGTTCACGTACACCGAAGTGAATGTTACGGCCTTTGCGATCCAGTTTGGAGAACCAGCCACCGGCTTTCATAATAGTTTTGTTGGAGGGGCCCAAGTCAGCGCTGCCGCCAACCAGAGCAGGCAGTTGAGCTGCCAAAACTTGGATTACATCGCCAGAAGCTTCACGAGTTGCATTCTTAGCGGTGTCTTTGAAAATATCTTCCAAAGCTTGCAAGTTAACCATGGTGTTGCCAGCCATACGGTCTTGCAGTTCTTTAGCCAGTGCAGGATATACCATTGCGTAGTCTTCCATCAAAGCATTCCAAGATGCTTCTTTAGCTGCGCAGTCAACCAGCTTGCTGTCGAAGTGTTCTTTTACCTCTGCAGGTACATAGAACATCTCTTGCGGCCAACCTGCTTTTTCCTTGGTAGCAGTCAGTGCTTCTGCACCCAGAGGTTCGCCGTGGCAGGAAGCGCTGTCCTGTTTGGGGCTGCCAAAACCGATGTGGGTACGCACAATAATCAGGGAAGGATGCATAGTATCAGCCTTAGCTTCAGCAATAGCTGCTGCCATAGCTTCTACATCTTCACTGTCAGCTACACGCAGAACTTGCCAGCCATAAGCTTTGAAACGTGCTTCTACATCTTCAGTGAAAGCGATGTTGGTGTCGCCTTCAATGGTAATCTTATTATCATCATAGAGGTAGATCAATTTGCCCAAGCCCAAGGTGCCTGCCAAAGAAGCTGCTTCGGAAGAAACGCCTTCCATCAGGTCGCCATCGGAAGTCAGGCCGAAGGTGTAATGGTCAACAACCGGGAAATCAGGTTTGTTGTATTGTGCACCCAGCATTGCTTCTGCAATGGCAAAGCCTACGCCCATAGCGAAACCATGACCTAAGGGACCGGTGGAAACATCTACGCCGGGAGTCAGACCGTATTCCGGATGACCGGGGGTTTTGCTGCCCCATTGACGGAAGTTTTTCAGTTCGTCAATGGACAGGTCGTAGCCTGCCAGATGGAGCATAGCATACAGCAAAGCGCTGCCATGACCGGGAGACAGGATGAAGCGGTCGCGGTTGAACCAGTTAGGATTAGCGGGATTGTAGCTCATGTAACGATCCCAAATGGTGTACATCAAAGGAGCGGTGCCCAGAGGGAAACCGGGATGGCCGGATTTAGCCTTTTCTACTTGGTCCGCTGCCAAAAAACGCAGAGTATTAACGCAAGCTTGGTCGATCTTTTGCATCAGGAAAACCTCCATTTAATCATTTATACTTGGTACTATTATATAATTTTTTTCGCATATTGTACAGCACTTTTCGAATAAAACTGTAAATATAGTACACTAAACAGCAATATTTCCTGTCAATTCGACATAAAAATAAGAGCTGCCTCACTTTACAGCAAAGCAGCTCCTGTTTTTAATCTGTTACCCTTCAGGCTTCAGCTCTTAGTGTTTGCGAGCGTTGAAGCAGTCGCGGCAGTATACCGGACGGTCGTTAGAGGGTTTGAAAGGAACCATGGTTTGTTTACCGCATTCAGCGCAGGTAGCTTCGAACATTTCGCGTTGGGGACGTTCGGTAGCAATACCCATGCGTTGTTTACGAGCTTGACGGCAAGCGGGGCAACGACGGGGTTCGTTGGTGAAGCCTTTTTCAGCGTAGAAATCTTGCTCGGAAGCGGTGAATACGAATTCGTTGCCGCATTCGCAGCAGGTTAAAGTTTTGTCTTCATGCATTGTTAGATCACTCCTAATCATAGATAGAGAATACCCCAAAGAACGTGTTATTACAAAGGCTTCCCCATGTCACCTATGATAGAAGAAGTTAGTAAGTTAACGGACCACTGAGATACACTAGTATCAGTATATATGAGGCATCTATAAAAGTCAACTAAACTTTGCGAAAATTTAAGTAAAGTATAATGTATACTAAATAACTCTGGCTTCTACACTCTTGCACAGAAAATCCGCCACATTCATGGAGTCTACACACAAGGTGCCTTTATAGTCGCTTAAAGTAGAAACGGACACATTGTAGACGCTCATTTTCCACAGATTGGACAAAGGCACTCCCAGCGCTAGGCACAGCTGCAGGCGGATAATGCCGCCATGGGAAACGATGGCAATATTTTTATCGTGCCCCTCTGCAGCGAAGATTTCTTCGAAAGCCAAACGGCAGCGCTCCATAGCTGCGGCAAAGGTTTCGCCGTGGGGAGGCTCCCATTTATGGGGTTGAGTTAAAAACAGCTCCATTTCCTTGGGCCAACGCTTTGTGATTTCCCCGTACTCCAAACCTTCCCAATCGCCAAAGCTGATTTCCTTCAGCAGTTCCAGCGGACGATAGGCTAAATTGCGGCTCATGGCAAGCTCCGCTGCCGTCATCCGTGCCCGCAGCATGGAACTGGAATAAATTACGTCAATCTTTTTATCCGCCATGTACTGCACCATTTGCTTAGCTTGGGCAATACCTGTCGGATTTAAAGGCAGATCAAGCTGCCCTTGAAATTTATGCGCTTGGTTGCTATCAGTTTCACCATGTCTGATTAAATAAATCTTACCCACTTATTTTTGCTCCTTTTTCACCTGTTCTGCTAGGGAAAATTCTTTAACCTCCACGTGTACGCCTGCTTCTTCAAAAGTTTCCATTTCTTTGTAAGCTTTAATGCCTGCGTTAAGCAAAGTAAAGGCTACTGCAGCCCCCTCCCCTGCGCCATCGGGAATATCCAGACGCAAAGGCGCCACTAAGCCCAAAGCTTGGATTGCTTCCTCTGCTCCTGCTTCCGTGCTGACATGGCCGGCGAAACAGTAATCCAATACGGCAGGTGCCAGTTCCGCTGCCTTTTGGGCAGCCTTGCAGGTAGCAACGCCGTCTAGCATAATGCCCACGCCCATAGCCGTAGCCTGCAGCATACCGCCTGTCATAGCAGCGCGTACCAGCTCGTCCTCAGGAGCAGCCATGCAGCCAAAGCCTACAAAGCCCAAGCCATGTTCATGGACAAGTTCCTGCACCAAAGTAGCGCCTTCTTCCAAAGCCTCTGCTTCATCCAAAGCTGTAACCAAAAGACCTACAGTTTTAGCGCCCGTTTCTGCAGCCAGCACATTTACAGGCAGCTGTGCCTGCATCAGCTTTTCCAGCTTGCCTGCATGCTCCATGTCGCACCAAACCAAAATATCACGTTTCGGATAATCTACATCAAGTTTATCATAGGAGCCAATAATTGCGCAATAGCGACAGGTCATGGTTTCCAATTGCGCCAAACTGCCTACGGGCTTAATAAAATTATCAAAACGAAGTTGTGCCAACTTGGCGCAGTCCTTATTGGCAGGCTTAATCTTTTGAATGATTTCTTCTATATGCATCTTTCTTCTCCTTCTTACACAATATAAACAGCTAATAATAAATATGCCACCACACCACATTCTGTCAAAAAGCCGTAGGTATCACCGGTCAAACCGCCCAACTGCCCACACAAAAAGCGGGCAATGCCTTGGCAGATGCAGAATGCGCCCACGCCTGTGTACAAGTAAGGCAAGCCGCAAGCATACACGATGGCTAAGCATAAGGCAAAAGCAATATAAGTATAAATGGGCTTAGCGTAAGCCTTGAACATGTGCCCGATACCGGTTTTGCGGGCATAGGGATAGTTGACGATATAGGGCACCATAAAAGTACGGGTGCACACATACACTGCAACCAATACATATGTCAACTTTGCTGCGTCAATTGTCGTATAGGCAGCCACCTTTAAGAGCACCAAGCACACTAAAGCAATAACCGCATTGGAGCCTACGTGGCTGTCCTTCATAATCTCCAGCATCCGGTCCCTGTCCCGGGCGCTGAAAACACCGTCAGAAGTGTCCATAAAGCCATCGTACATCAAGGCGCCGATAATCACCAGTTCCGCCAACACTAGCATCACCGCCCGCATCAAATCCGGCGTATGCAGGTAGCAGAGTCCGTAGTTCACCACCCCCATAAACAGCCCCATTACCAAGCCTACCAAGGGGAAGCAGGGCACACTGCGGCTAAAATCGTCATCATGCCAATCAGTACGGTTGGAAAAGCGTAACCGCGTTAAAAACTCCAAGCAGGTAACAAAGTCACGCATCTTCTCACCTGCTTAAATTGTTGTATACATCAAGAGCAGCCTGCAATACGACAATTGCAAGGCTGGCACCCGTGCCTTCGCCCAAACGCATACCTGCGTCCACAATAGGTGTCAAGCGCATCAGTTCCAGCATAGCTTTAGCAGATAAATCACTACTCAAATGGGAGCAAAGCATATAATCACGGCACTCCGGATAGAGACCGTAAGCCAACAATGCTGCAGCCGTAGCATTAACACCGTCCACCATGGTAGGTACGCGGCGGCGGGCACCGCCGATAATCACGCCTGCCAAACCGGCGTGGTCGTAGCCACCCACTTTACAGAGAATGTCCATAGCATCGCCTAAAGCAGGTTTATTCTTCGCCAAACCGTCAGCTACTACCTGACGTTTGATTTTCATGCGTTCGTCGTTAATACCGCTGCCACGGCCTACAGTCTGCAGAGGATCCAGCCCCAGGAAAGCGCTGGCAATAGCTGCGGTAGAAGTAGTGTTGCCAATACCCATTTCCCCTGTATATAGCAGGTTATAGCCTTGATCGATACACTTATCCGCCATATCAATGCCCACTTGAAGAGCAGCTTCAGCCTGCTGTCTAGTCATAGCGGCACCTTGAGTAAAGTCTTCCGTACCCCATGCCACTTTTTTATGGTATACCTTGGGCAAATCGCTTAAATCAAAAGCCGTGCCCACATCGCACACAAACACATCTGCTTTCGCATGACGCGCCATAACCGTTGCTCCCGCAGTCCCGCGCATATAGCCGTTGATCATTTGTCGAGTTACTTCCTGGGGATAGGCGCTAACGCCATATTTAGCAATACCATGGTCGCCACACATTAAAATCAAAGCAGACTTTAATTTTTCCGGCAAATCCTTACCGGTCATAGCAGCGTACTGCACCACCATTTCTTCCAATTTGCCTAAATTTTGACCTGCCTTTTCCATTTTGGCAAAGCCTGCACGTACTTCTGCAGCCTTAGCAGTATCTAATGCAGGAATCTCTATCTTTTCCATCTTACACCTCATCCTCAAATTTAAACGCTAATTTTTTTACATCCACAGCCTGACCAGCTACGCACCAAAAGACTTGGTCGCAAGCTTCAGCAACACGCTGATTCACCCAACCTGCCAAATCCCGGTATTCCCTTGCCATAAGGTTGGCAGGGACAATGCTGCTGCCCACTTCATTGGTAACAAAGACAACAATTTTACCGCAGGCACGGGCTGCTTCCAAAACTTTGTCGATTCTTTCGTAAACTGCGTTGCAGCGCTCCAAAAACTCTCCTTGAGGAGCGTTTTTGCCATACAATTGGTTGGACATATAGATAGTCAGGCAGTCAAAAAGCACCGCACCTGTATCTTCCGCTAATTGGGCAAAAACCTTCTCCGCTTCATAGGGCGCTTCATGGTTAATCCAGCGTCCGTTATTGCGGCGTTCGCGGTGCATCCGCACCCGCTCCGCCATTTCATCATCAAAAATTTCTGCGGTAGCAATGTATTCGCACTTGGGAGAATAATGCAACACATAGCGTTCGGCAAAAGCACTCTTGCCGCTTCGGGCACCACCCGTCACCATAATCAATCTTCCGCTCACTTTATAAACCTCCCGTTCTTACGTATCAAGTACTGAAAACGCTCATTACTATCAGCTAGCATTACTCCTAAGTAATAACCCCCTGTCACTACGTGACATCCCCCTAACAGGGGGAACGAGGCACTGTAGCATTTTTCCGTTGGTATACTTAGAATATCTAGTAGACAAACGGAAATAAACCTAAAGTGCCTCGGCTCCCCTATCTAGGGGAGCTGTCAGCAAGCCGCTTTAGCGGCGCAGATGACTGAGGAGTGGTTATATGCAAGCTGACAAATGGGTTTCACAAACGAAAAAAGAGTCCCCAAAAATGGGAGACTCCTATACTTACACCTATGCAAATTAATATTATACACGCAAAAAGCGCGCACGAAACCAGCCCATCTCCCGTAAGCCCACGGCTTCGTAACAGGCAGGTCTCCTGGCTTAGCTTCATCACCCACAGCGCCTTCCCAACTTGCGTCAGTGACATAAATGCCTGGGCTCCACTTACAGTAGCGGGACTGCTCCGGATTCGCACCGGTATTCCCTTTTCAGCAATGACCGCAGCCATCGCACCTGTAAAAAAATTCCAATTATGTTTATTCTACGCTTTTACAAAATCTCCTGCTCAGGGAGCAAAATTTTCTTTACCTCTGCCCCCGTCAAATCCAGCATAACGAGGAAATTGCCTTCGCGTCCATCCTCCCAATGGTTCAAGAACAATTCAATGGGATAGTTTTTGTGGATTTGGCGCCAACTGCTAAAGCTGTAGTCAGGGATAAACCGACGTACCAATTCTTCATTACGCCAGAAGGCGGACACCGCATCAAAAATAGCGTCACTTTGCCACTGCAGCCATTGGGGACGCCAGCCAGGCACAGCTGTGAACACATCGTAACGCAAAATTTCTACCAGCATTGCTGCTTCCTGACCTTGGAAACGCTCCGTAATGAATTGATGCAGTATTTCTGCCACACCTTTAGTATTGTGGCTTTGGGGATAATGGCCAGCTGCCACCCACCATGCGGTTAAATCCTTATAGAAAGCAAAAGGTCCCTGCCATGATACTTCCATCAGCGCCTCAAGAATATGGTTAAAGCTACCGCTGTTGCTTGTTTGATCAAGCACATTCTCCATCCGTTTCAACAGCTGCATATCCTCGTAAGGCATATACTTAGTAGCCAAAATTTCGTAGGGAGGCTCATCCATATACAGCAAGCCATGCTCCGCTGTTTCCTTGTTCATCTGGGTTCCGGGTAGCACTTTTAAGAAACCCAACTGCAGCATGTGGGCATGGAGATTATACACATCGTCAAAGGACTTGCCGAAAGTAGGCAGATCTTCATAAGGCAGACCTGCAATCAAATCCACATGAATATGCATGTTGCCAAAGGCCAGCAGCCTGTGAACATTGGCTGCCAAACGTGCCCAATCATCCTTACGGTTAATGGCTGCCAAGGTGGCAGGATTGGTGCTTTGAATACCAATCTCCAATTGGAAACGCCCTTTAGGTACTGTCTCCAGAAAATCAAGAACTCGTTCCGTCAGAATGTCCGCCTTGATTTCAAAATGGAAGGTTGCATCGGTATCAGCCTTTGCCAAATACTCCATCATGGGCAGAAAATATTTTTCGTCAAGATTATAAGTGCGGTCTACAAATTTCACTAAAGGTGCACCTGCCGCAATAAAACGGTCCACATCCTGCAGCACCATTGCTAAAGGACGCTTGCGCACGGAGCGGGAAATACCGGATAAGCAGTAGGCGCAGTTAAAGGGACAGCCACGAGTGCACTCATAATACACGATTTTATGCTCCGCCAACACCTGCTCCAAATCAGGATACGGAAAAGGCAGTACGCTCATATCTTCGATGACCGTAACGCCACCATTCAGTTCCGCGCCCTGCTCACTGCGGTAGGCAATATGGGCAGGAATCGCGGTTCCCTGCGCCAGCGCATTCAGCAATTGGCTAAAGACTAGTTCCCCTTCGCCTTGGACGATGTAGTCTATGGCGCTGCTTTCTGCAAAAATACGCTCCGCAGCAAAAGCCACCTCCGGACCGCCTACTACGATCACTGCCTCCGGACGCAGCTTGCGCAGCATGGATAGCAGACGGAAAACGAAGGGCTTATTCCAAATGTGCACGGAAAAACCATACACATCTGCCTTAGCAGCCATCAACCTCTCCAGCACTGCCAAAATCGGCGTATTAATGGTTTCCTCCAGCAATGCGACTTGGTGACCTGCGCCTTTAGCGTACTCTGCCACATAGCGAACGCCCAAGCCTGTGTATATATTTACTGTTAATCGCAGTCAACAAAACCTGCATAGTATACCTCTTCTCACCATATATTCATCAGCAGCACCCATTGCCGCATATTTTATGATATAATAATAAAATATGATGACTTATTTTGCAAGGAGCTGAAAACAATGGAAACAAAAAATATAAATATTCCCGCCCATGGCAGCAACGTGCTGCGCGCTGATATTCCTGCGGAATATAAATGGCACGTTCAAGATATTTATGCCGACGAAGCAGCATGGCAGGCAGCCTGCGCTGAATTCAAAGCGCTGCTGCCTCAATTGGAAGCATTAAAAGGCAGTATCACCTCTGCCCAAGGTCTCTACAACGCCTTGCACCTGCAGGACAAAATGAGCCAAATGCTGGACAAGCTTTACGCGTACCCCCGCTTGCAGCAGGACGCAGATAATACGGACCAACATCTGCAAGCCATTGCCGGTGAAGCAGAAGCCTTGGCTGCAGCCTTCAGCAGCGCTAACTCCTTCATTGAACCGGAAATGCTGGGCTTGGGCAAGGAAAAAGTAGCAGCTATGTTAGCAGAACTGCCTGAGCTGGCAGAATACAAGTTCTATGTAGAAAATCTGCTGCGCATTACGGACCACATTCTTTCCGCAGATAAAGAAGCAATCTTCGCCCAAAGCCGTTTGGCAACCGGTACCGCTGCCAGCGCCTTCCGCAGCCTAGTCAGCGCCGACATGGAGTTCCCGCCCATTACTGACGGTGAAGGCAAACCTGCCATCGTCAGCGAAGGCAACTATATGCTCAACATGACTTCTCCCGACAGAGAGCTGCGCAAAAACTCCTTCCGCGGACTTATGGGCACCTACCACAAGTACCGCAATACTCTTGCTACTACTTTGACAGGTAGCGCCCGCACCGCCTACTTCTATGCCAGCGTTCACAACTATAAAGATACTTTGGAGTCCTGCTTGGCTGAAGACAATATCCCCACCAGTTTGTATGATGGTCTGATCCAAACTGTCCATGATAATTTTGCCCCCCTCCATGAATACATCCAACTGAAGAAAGACGTGCTGGGTTACGATGAATTTCATCCCTACGACCTCTATATGCCTTTGTCCAAAGCAGCGGACAGCTTCGCCTGCACCTTCCCCGAAGCCTGCGCCAAAGTCGAAGAAGCATTGGCACCCTTGGGCGAAGACTACATTGCCACCCTGCACAAAGGCTTGACTGAAGGTTGGATTGACATCTACGAAAACAAGGGCAAGCGCTCTGGTGCTTATTCCTGGGGCGTCTACGGTGTTCATCCCTTCGTGCTGCTCAACTACCAACAGCGCTACAGCAGCATTTCTACCTTGGCGCACGAAATGGGCCACGCTCTCCACAGCTACTACAGCAGCATGAACCAAACCTACGTCAACAGCGAATACACCATTTTCTGCGCAGAGGTAGCCTCCACCACCAACGAAAACCTGCTTTTGGAATACACTTTGCAACGTGCTAACGACGAGCAAAAGATTTACCTGCTCAACCAATTCTTAGAAGCAGTACGCACCACCGTATACCGTCAAGTGCAGTTTGCTGAATTTGAAAAATTCATCCACGGCGAAATTACCGCAGGTCGCTCCCTGCAAGCAGAAAAACTGGAAAACTATTGGCTGGAAAGCAACCGCCAATACTATGGTCCTGCCCTCACTGTTGATCAAGAGCTTGCCAGCGAATGGAGCCGCATCCCCCACTTCTACACTCCCTTCTACGTTTACAAATACGCAACAGGCTACAGCGCTGCTACTGCATTCTCCAGCGCTATCCTCAGCGGTGCTCCAGATGCCGTAGAAAAATACTTAGGCTTCCTCAAAGCAGGTGGCAGCGATTACTCCCTGAATATCTTGAAAAACGCAGGTGTAGATTTGAACACGCCCCAGCCTGTAACCGTTACTCTGCAGAAATTTGCAACTAAGCTTCAAGAGCTGAAAAAACTGCTCAAAAAATAATTTAAAATTTTTCAAAAAACCTGTTGACAAATTCACGGGTAGTTAGTATAATAATATTCGTTCCGAGCGTTCGGAACACTGAGTCGCCGAAGTGGCGGAATTGGCAGACGCACTTGACTCAAAATCAAGCGGGCTAACACTCGTGCCGGTTCGAGTCCGGCCTTCGGCACCAAGCAAATACAGCGGTTTCTCGTAAGAGAGACCGCTTTTTTGTATTCCTTAGAAAAAATTATCGCAAAGGAGCATATCATGCTGAGCCCTGCTGAAATTATAACTTTTTTAAAACAAGATGTTACTCCTGCCCTTGGTTGCACGGAGCCTGTTTGTATTGCCTTGGCTGTCGCCCACGCTGCAGCACACGTTAACGGCGCCATCACTAAAGTTACTGTAGAAGTCTGCCCTAACCTATACAAAAACGGTATGTCCGCAGGCATCCCCAACTACCAATGCGTAGGCTTGGAAAAAGCAGCCCTTTTGGGTGCAGTCCTGCGTAACCCGCAAAAAAATTTACAGCTGTTAGAAGATATTACGCCCCAAGTAAGGGAACAGGTAGAAACCTTGTTACAAGCAAAAGCTGTGGATGTTACAATCAACAATGCAGAACAAGGCTTGTACGTTAAAGCTGTAGTTACTACTGTCAAGTCCACTGCCACCTGCATCATCCGCAATGCCCACACCAATGTAGTATACTTGGAGGCAGACGGTAATGTACTCATAAAAAAAGACGCTACCACACTTGGTAGCGACAACACTTTTGTAGAAAAACTTTTAGCCATGACTTTTGCCCAAATCCGCACTGCTGTAGAAGCAGTACCTGTAGCAGAGCTTTCCTTCCTGCAGGCAGGCGTAGCCATGAACGAAGCCTTAGCCGCCTACGCTGAAAAAGATCTTGGTTGCGGTTTAGCCAAAGCTACAGCAAAAAATATGCAGACGGAAATTTTAGGCAGTACCTTGATGGCAAAAATCCAGCACAGCGTTATGGCTGCAGCAGAAAACCGTTTGGACGGCTGCCCCTACCCCACCATGAGCAGTAGCGGTGCAGGCACCAAAGGTTTGGTAGTGAGCCTGCCCATCAGCGAAGCAGCTAAATTTTTGCACAGCAGCGACGCACAGCTGTGGCGCGCCCTTGCCTTCGCCCATCTGCTTAATCGCTATATTAATGCCAAAGTGGGCAAGTTAGCGCCCATCTGTTCCTGTGCCGCTGCCTCCTCTACCGCTGCCACCGCAGGTTTAACCTATTTACTGGGCGGTAACGACCAGCAAATCGCCTACGCTGTACGCAATATTACAGGCACCATTACAGGAATGATTTGCGATGGTGGCAAGGTCGGCTGTGCCCTCAAGGTTGCCACCAGCTCCACCGCGGCCCTGCTTTGCGCTTTGACCGCCATGGAGAACGCCAGCCTGCGCCCCAGCGACGGCATCTGCGCTGCCACTGCGGAAGAATGCATCGACAACGTAGCACGCATCGCCAATCCCGGCATGCTGGCAACGGATAAAGAAATCTTGGCGATTATGCTGGAGAAATAACTAAACGAAACCCCTCTCAGTCTGCTCACTACGTTCGCAGCCAGCTCTCCCCAGGGAGAGCCAAGTTGGTAAAACACAACGCTAACATTCTTGGCTCGCCCCTTGGGAGAGCTGGCAGCAAGCTACGTAGTAGCGCAGCTGACTGAGAGGGGAATATACTCTGCGGAATGATTTTCTCTAGCTTGACAGCTGATTCTTTACTACAAAGAGCACCCATTGGGCAATATTAGTAGAATGGTCTGCAATGCGCTCTACATACTTGGAAATCATCAGATAATCCACGTATTGGGGTACCAGTTGCGGATATTGTTGCATCAGCGCAGTCAAATCCTGACGCATCTGGGTGAAGTAGTCATCCACCTCGTCATCGCAGGCGATTACCTGGGTAGCAAGCTCTGCATCATTTTCGCTGATAGCTGTAATGCTGTCATACACCATCTTCCGCATAACCTGCAGCATTTTCATAAAATTAGGCGGCAGAGGCACTGCCTCCTTTTCTGCCAAGCGCAAGGTATATTGGCTGATATCGCTGCAATGGTCTGCAATGCGCTCCATATCGCCAACAAGTTTCAAGCAGCTGGCAATTTCCCGCCAATCACTGGCTACAGGAGTCTGGGTCAGCACCAATTCCAAGCATTGGCGTTCAATATCAACTTCACTGTTATCAAAATCATCATCGCCACCCATAATTGCTTGGGCGATTTTAGGATCCTTATCCTCTAAATTCTTAATCACCTTATCCAAGGTTTCTTCTAAATTTACGCCCATGACACGGACGCTGTTTAGGAGCAGGGCAAGTTCCTCATCAAATTTATTTCTCGGCATAGTAAATCTCCTTTAAGCCAACACCTATACAAATAACATAATCAACCAAAACGACCGGTGATATAATCCTCGGTCTTTTTTTGTGCAGGATTGCTGAACAGTTTGCGTGTTCTATCGTACTCTACCAAATCACCCAAAAGGAAGAACGCTGTCCTATCACTGATGCGCGCTGCCTGCTGCATATTATGGGTAACAATAACAATGGTATAATCGTGCTTTAATTCCAAAGCCAAGTCTTCTATCTTCATGGTAGAAATAGGATCCAAGGCACTGGTAGGCTCATCCATTAAGAGCACTTCCGGTTGCACTGCCAAAGCACGGGCAATGCACAAACGCTGCTGCTGGCCACCGCTGAAGCCCAAAGCGCTTTTATCAAGACGATCCTTTACTTCGTCCCAAATAGCTGCCTGACGCAGACTGCGCTCTACAATATCGTCCAATTCGCTTTTATTGTGAATACCATGAGTGCGGGGACCAAAGGCAATATTATCATAAACGCTCATAGGGAAAGGATTGGGCTTTTGGAAAACCATCCCCACCCTTTTGCGCAAAGTATTCACATCATCATTAGCAAAGATATTATCACCGTCCAAGAGCACGCGCCCTTCAATACGGCAGCCCTCTACTAAATCGTTCATCCTGTTCAAGCTTTTTAGCAAAGTGGATTTGCCGCAACCGGAAGGACCGATGAAAGCGGTGATTTCGTTTTCTTTGATTTCCATATTAATCCCGTGCAGAGCATGGAAATCACCATAGTACAAATGCAGATTATCTATTAACAGCTTAGTATTAGCATCGTTTTGATCCATCTTTTCCATATCAATTTCCTTTCATCAGCTTGCGCGCTACCTTAGCGCTTAAAGCGTTTATACCTACTACGATTAACACCAGCACCACTGCCGTAGCGTATGCCTGTTTCATATATAAGCCTTCGCTGGCAAGTACATACATATGCACCGCCAAAGTACGGCCGGAGCTCATCACGCCTGCAGGCAGCGCTGCTACCGTACCGGAGGTGTAAATCAAGGCTGCAGTTTCGCCTACAATACGGCCAATGCCTAAAATAACGCCTGCCAAAATACCGGGAATAGCCGCAGGAAGGACGATAGCAAAAACCGTACGCAGTTTGCCTGCGCCTAGGCCATAGCTACCTTCGCGATAGCTATCGGGCACAGCCTTTAACGCTTCTTCCGTGGTACGCATAATCAAGGGCAGAATCATAATCGCTACGGTACAGGAACCTGCTAGCAAAGAATAGCCCATGTGCAGGTAGACAACGAAGAACAGCATACCAAACAAACCGTAGACAATGGAGGGAATACCTGCCAAAGTGTCTGCTGTAACCCGCACAACGCTGACAATCTTATTACCACGTCTGGCGTATTCCACAAGATAGATAGCAGCAAAGATACCCAAAGGCGTTGCCATAAGCAGCGCCAAAACTACCATGATCACTGTATCAAACATAGCGGGGAACATGGATACGTTTTCCGTGCTGTATTCCAATTCAAACAATTTAGGAGTAATGTTAGGCAGCCCCTGCCACAGAATGTAGAACAATAGGAACGCCAAGGAGAGAAAGGTTACAGCAGCTGCCACCCATACACAGGCCAAAAGGCACAGAGATAAATGGTCCTTGCCATAATGAAGTATTGCTTTACGGAAATTCATTGCTGTACCACCTTGCCTTTCAAATAGGAGAAGGTCAGATTGATAATCATGATAAAGATAAATAATACTACCGCCGTAGCAATCAAAGCATCACGATGGAGATCGGCGGCATAACCCATTTCAATGACGATATTGGTGGTCATGGTGCGGACGCCTTCCAGTAAACCTTGGGGCATACGTGCTTGGTTGCCTGCGACCATGATAACCGCCATAGTTTCGCCAATAGCACGGCCTACGCCCAAAATAATGGCCGCCATAATACCGGACTTGGCAGCAGGAACAACAGTGAAGAAAACACTGCGTACATGGCCTGCACCCAAAGCCAAAGCGCCTTCGTAGTAGCTGTCAGGCACGGCACGCAAGGCTGCTTCCGCTACACTGATCAGCGTAGGCAGAATCATCATGCCCAAAAGCAGGGAGGCAGTGAGCATACTGCTGCCCGTACCGCCAAAAGTATCGCGAATAAAGGGTACCATTACTACCAAGCCGAAAAAGCCGTAAATAACGGAAGGAATACCTGCCAACAGCTCCACTGCCGGTTTCAGCACTTTGTAGATGGAGGGAGGGCAGAAACGCGCCATAAAGATGGCGGTCAAAATGCCGATGGGCACGCCGGTAATGACAGCCCCCAAGGTTACGTAAATACTGCCCATAATCATAGGCAGGATGCCATAGATATCATTATTGGGACGCCATTTCTGTCCCAGCAAAAAGTCCGTCACGCCCAGCTTGCCAATAGTGGGCAGGCCGTTGGCAAACAGGAAGATGCAGATCATGGCTACCAAAGCGATGGAAGCACAGGCTGCTGCCAAAAAGACGAACTGCATAATTCTTTCTTTACTATCTTTCATAGGCTGTTCCTCAAACAATTACACGCGGAGATACAAATATAGGCTGGGGTGTGTGCCCAGCCTATGTTCACGTAGAGTACCAAAAGGTTGCCCTCGTTATTTTACTAATTTGCTCCATTCGGTAGTTTTGCCGGTGAAGATATCTGCTACTTGTGCTTTAGTCAGATTGTCCAGCTTGCTGTCTTTGTTAACGATAACTGCGATGCCGTCAGTAGCGATTACGGTAGCTTTTACGCCAGCGTCGATTTCGCTCTTCTTCAGGGCACGGGATGCCATGCCAATATCGCAGATGCCGCCGATAGCAGCTTTAACACCGGTAGTGGAGTCGCTTTGCTGTACTTCGATGTTAGCTTCCGGATTCAGTTTTTTGTATGCCTCTTTCAATTTTTCCATAGCCGGAGTTACGGAAGAAGAACCTGCTACTACGATCTTACCGGATTTCTTGTTAGCAGTGTAATTTGCAGCTTGATCGTTGCCAATATAACCTGCTTTGGAAACAACTTCTTGACCTTGCTTGGACAGGATGAAGTTGATGAAATCTTGGGTAATGGGGCTTACTTGGCCTTTAGTTACGATATTGAAGGGACGGGATACTTTGTAAGCTCCGCTCTTAACATTAGCTGCGGTAGCTTCTGCGCCGTCGATTTTCAGTGCTTTTACAGTGTCGTTCAAGGAGCCCAGGGAGATATAGCCGATAGCGTCCTTGTTGCCAGCAACGGTGGTCATCATTACAGCAGTGCTGTTGGTTATAGAAGCGCTTTCGGTGGTCATATCAATCTTCTTGCCATCTTTCTTTTGTTCGATGCCGAACAGTTCGATAAAGGCGCCACGGGTACCGCTGCCATCTTCACGGGATACGACTACGATTTTGTTACCTGCTGCTTTTTTGTCATCAGCCTTTTTGTCACTGCCGCAGCCCATTGCACCTAAAGCAACGATTGCTGCCAAACCTAAACATGCAAACTTATTCAATTTCATTATTTTTCCTCCTTACAACCATCCTTTGTGGTTTCTGAGGATAGTATATACCGCCATTGTTAAGGAAATATTATGCTAGTGTAAAGGCTTAGTAAAATCAAAAAATTATTTTTTGCCTTAAACTGCGATTGGTATTATAATATTAGCAACACTAAATTGAAGGAGGAACTCTTATGTGCCAAACCCCAGATTGGTCCCTTGGCGACCGCTATCTGCGTGAAAACGCCCCCGAGTTAGCCCCATTAATCGACAAATACTCCCCCTGCCCTCTCAAGGCGCAGCCCTTGGAGCAATACTTCACCATCCTGCTGACAGGCATTGTTGCCCAGCAGCTTCCGCCCAATGTGAGCCAGGAATTGATGGGCAAGCTGGAAAGCCTAACAGGCAAGCCCATTACTCCCCAAGCTATTCTGCAGCTTGCTGACGAGCAATGCTTTGAAATTGGCTTACAAGCGCAAAAAGTGGGTTATATTAAAAATTTTGCTACTGCTGTGGCAGAAGGCCAGATTGTTATGGAAAAATTTGCTGATATGACCGACAGCCAGATTACGAAACAACTGCTGCAGATACGCGGCCTGGGACAATGGACCATTGAGATGTTTCTGCTTTTAGGCCTCTGCCGTACCGATGTCGCTCCCGGTGCGGACTATATTTTCAAAAAGGAATTGAAGGAGCTTTTGCAGCTTCCGGAAATGCCCAAACGCAACGCTATTAACAAGGCTACAGAAGCATGGCGCCCTTGGCGTTCTCTTGCCGTATGGTATTTGTGGCAAAAAGCAGCAGAAAATCAATAATTACGCCAAAAAGTTCTGCAAAATACTTTCGCCTAGTTACATAATCGATTAAATAGTGTATAATAAGGGAAGATATTTTGTACGAAAATTGAGGTAGATAGAGATATGAACGACAACCAAGCAACTTCAGAAAGTGCTACAGCTACCAGTGCGACAAAAATTTTAGAATCAGCCACCAAGCTTTTTGCCCACGATAATTTCAGTGCTGTTTCCATCAAGCAGATTGCTGCGGCAAGCGGCGTCAACAGTGCTTTGATTTCCTATTATTTCGGTGGTAAGAAAAATCTGTACCAAGAGGTACTCTATACCCAAGCGGATAAGTTTCTGCAATTGCAGGATACCATCCGCCAAAAAGACGAATCTCCTCTTGCTAAACTTCGTCATTACGTGGACTCCATTGCTGCTATGCAGATTGAACATCCCTACAGCATCCACTTGATTTATAGAGAACTGCTCAGCCCTCAGCCCATGTTTGAAAACTACGTCAAAAACAGGCTGTACCGCATCCACCAATTTATGTCCGAACTTGTAGATGAAGCTATCGCTTGCGGTGAAATCACCACAGCGATTAAGCCTACCCACGTTGCTTTTACCTTGGAAGGTATCATCATGTTCTTCTTCCTCACCCAAGGACAAATCCGCCAGATTGGTAACTTTAGCCAGAAGGTCGAAACGGATTATCTTTTAGAAGCATTGGACAGCTATTTGGCATCTTTAAGTAAATAAAGGCGTAAGACTAAGGGACCGCATAAACGGTCCCTTTTTTCACACTCTTGTTGCTTGACCTTGACGAATTTCCGTTCTATAATTTAATCAGATAATTAAAAATTCTCCGTGAAGGGGTGTTATATATGTTGAAAGAGTATTGGACACAACCCGCTAATCAAAAGAAACTTGCCGCCGCTGCTGCTATCATTATTATAGCAGGGGGCGGTTTTATGCTTTACAGGAACATTACGGCTAAACCGGAGACAGCCAAACATGTCCCCTACGTCCGTACTGTTACCGTCGGTGAAACGGCTAACGCTACAGCCACCACCTACCCCGGCGAAATCCGCGGTCGTTACGAAAGCAATCTTGCCTTCCAAGTAGCAGGCAAAATCAACGCCCGCCTCGTCAACGTCGGTGACCGCGTCACTGCCGGCCAAGTGCTGATGACACTGGACCCCAAGGACATTAACCAAAGCGTCGAAGCCTCCTCCGCCCAACTGGCAAGCGCCATTGCCAACCAAAAACTAGCAGCGGACAACGCCGCCCGCTATAACGCCCTTTACGCCAGCGGAGCTGTTAGCGAAGCCTTGCGCGATCAATACAACACTCAATTGGAAGCAGCCAATGCCACACTGCGCCAAGCCCGCGCCCAAGCCAACATCAGCAGCAACCAACTGGGCTACACCCAATTGGTAAGCGATGTGGCCGGCGTTGTAGCCACCATTAGCGGTGAAGCAGGCCAAATCGTGGCTGCAGGTACGCCCATGGCAACCGTTGTCCGCAGCGGTGAACGGGAAATCCAAATCAACGTACCGGAGAACGCCAGTGTTAAAGTTGGTCAGCCTTCAGAAATCACCTTCTGGGCATTGCCCAACATTAAGGTAGCAGGCAAAGTCCGGGAAATCTCCCCCATGGCAGATACAGTTACCCGTACCTACAAAGTGTGTGTAGCTGTTCCCGATCTGCCTAGCGAGGCCAAGCTCGGCATGACTGCCAAGGTCAGCTTCCCTGCTACCACCACTACCACTGCGGAGTTCGCCCTGCCTGCCAATGCCCTCTACCGCGTTAACAATCAAAGCCAGGTGTGGATTGTGCGCGATGGTCGCGCCGTCCTTGCAAATGTGGAAGTCGCAGGTTATGACGGCAACATGGTGCGCATTGCCAAAGGCTTGCAAGCAGGTGACAAAGTCATTACTGCAGGCATCGCTAAATTGGCACCCAACCAAGAAGTACGCTTGGAGGAAGGCGGTGACCGCTAATGACTAAGGAAAAGCATGGCGGCAACTGGGCTGCATGGGCCATTGAACACCGTCAGTTAGTGTACTTCTTTGCCTTCCTGGTTCTGGTCATGGGTCTGTTCTCCTTTAAATCCTTGGGGCGTAGCGAAGACCCTAGCTTTGCAGTCAAGCAAATGGTAGTTTCTGCTGCTTGGCCCGGTGCCAGTGCCAAGGATGTGGAAGCGCATCTGACCAATACCATTGAAAAAGAAATCCAAAACCTGCCTCAAATCGATAAAATCACTAGCTACTCCCGCCCCGGTACCAGCGTTATTACCGTTACTCTCAAGGACGAAGTAGAGCCTGCCCAAGTACGCCAACGTTGGCTGGAACTACGCCATATGGTGGACGATGCCAAAAGCAAACTGCCCACAGGTACCTATGGTCCCTACTACAATGACCGTTTTGATGAAGTTTACGGTAATATCTACGCCCTCACAGGCGATGGCTATTCCTTTGAAGATATGCGTAAGGAAGCTGAAAAAATCAAGCTGGACTTTTTCGGTATTCCCGATGTAAAAAAAGTTGAACTGGTAGGCGTACAGCCGGAAAAAATCTTTGTGCATATGGATGTGGAAAAACTTTCCCGCCTCGGGCTGGACATTAACTCCATCGCCACTATTATTAAAGCCCAAACTTCCGTCAACCCCAGCGGTATGGTGGAAACAGACACGGCTAATGCGTATCTGCGTATTACCGGCAGTCCCGATAGCGTAGCGAACATCGCCTCCATCCCCATTAACGCCAACGGTAGAGTCTTCCGCCTCAGCGACATTGCCACCATCACCCGCAGTTATGCAGACCCGCCAGACCCCTTGATGTACTACAACGGCCAACCTGCTGTGGGCATCGCCCTAGCTATGGAAGAAGGTGGCAACAACATCCGCCTAGGCGACAATCTCGCTAAAGAAATTGCTAAAATTCAAGACGAACTGCCCTTGGGCTTGGAATTGAACCAAGTTGCCAACCAACCCGAAGTCGTTAAGAACTCCATTAGCGAATTTGCCGAAAGTCTTTACGAAGCCATTATTATCGTGTTGGCAGTCAGTCTGTTCAGCTTAGGGCGCCGCAGCGGCTACGTTATTTCCTGCTGCATCCCGTTGATTCTTTTAGGCTCCTTTGCTGCCATGTACGCCATGAATATCGACCTGCACAAGGTTTCCTTAGGTGCTTTGGTTATCTCCCTAGGTATGCTAGTTGATGACGCCATCGTCGTAGTCGAACTGATGGAAGTAAAAATGTCCGAAGGCATGGAGCGCAAGGAAGCTGCTGCCTACGCCTTTAAAACTTGCGCTTGGACGCTTTTGGCAGGCACCTTGATTACCTGCTTAGGCTTTATGCCCATTGCTTTCTCCAAAGCTGCAGCCTCCGAGTTTGCCTACAGCCTCTTCCCTGTTATCAGCGTCACCCTGCTCTTGAGCTGGCTGGTATCCGCCACCTTGGCACCTGTTTTAGGCTATGAATGGATTCGTCCTACCGTCATCAAAAAAGACTCCTACGATAGTTTCTTCTACCGTAAGTTCCGCAGCCTGCTCCAGTGGGCTTTAAGCCATCGTACTATTGTTGTTGGCGTCACTTTGGCAACCATCGCTGTTTCCGCCTATATGCTCCGCTTCATTAGTAAGGAGTTTTTCCCTGCTTCCGTACGGCCGGAATTGTTGGTAGAGTTGAACCTGCCCGAAGGTAGTTCCATTAAAACTACGGATGCAGCCGCACGCAAACTGACCAACTTGATTAAAGACGACGAAGACTTGGACCACGTTTCTACCTACGTAGGTAAAAGTGCGCCTCGTTTCGTCCTCGTTATCGACCCTGTTCAGCCACGTGACAACTATGCCCAACTAATTATTGTGGCAAAAGATGTAGAAGCGCGCCAACGCTTGAACAAAAAGGTCATGGCACTGGTAGAAAAAGAACTGCCGGAAGCAGTTTCCTACTCCCGCACCATCCCCTTGGGTCCCCCTGCTCCCTATCCGGTTATGCTCCGTGTCAGCGGCAATGATACTGCCCAAGTTAAAGAGTATGCCCAAAAGGTACGCGCTGTTATGGCAGCCCATCCCTACGTCAACATGACACGTTTAGATTGGTTGGAGGAAACGAACGCTGTCAAGCTGACCATCGACAACGATAAATTGCTACAGTTAGGCTTAACACGCCAAAGTGTTGCTACTGCCCTGCAAGCACAGGTAAGCGGTTACACTGCTGCCACCTATTTGGAAGGCGACCAAGAAATCGGCATTGTCTTCCGTCTTAATCCTGCAGAACGCGCCACTATCGACCAATTGGCAGGCATCCCCATCCCTACATCCCGCGGTGCAGTAACCTTGTCCCAAGTAGCAAAAATCGAATACACAGCGGAAGATAATATGATTTGGCGCTGCAACCTGCGCCCCACTATTACAGTTAATGGTGGTATTGTGGATGGCGTAACAGGCAATGATGTTACCCAGCAGGTCTATGACCAATTGGCGGATTTGCGTGCTAACCTACCTGCAGGCATGAAGATTGAAATCGATGGTTCCTTGGAAGACAGCAATAAGACATTGAACTATTTGATGGAGCCTGTGCCCATAATGGTACTGCTGATTATTATTCTTATCATGGTACAGATGCAGGACCTGCGTAAGCTTTTGGTAATTGTACTGACTGCGCCCATGGGCATCGTAGGCGTTATTTGGGGACTGCTCTTGTTCCACGCCAGCCTTGGCTTCATGGCGGAGCTAGGCGTATTGGCACTGTCCGGTACTATCATTCGTAACAGTATGGTCATCGTGGACCAGATTCAGCAGCATCTGGACAGCGGCATGAATATCCATGATGCCATTGTGGAGTCCGCCATCGTGCGCTTCCGCCCCATTATGCTAGCAGCCTTCACTACAATTTTAGGCTTAATTCCCATGTTCGCCAGCCAGTTTTGGAACGCCATGGCAGTAGCCATCGCCTGCGGCTTAACAGGCGCCACCCTACTAACGCTTGTCGTACTACCTGTCCTTTACGCTATAGTATTTAGGGTAGAAGGGTAGACTTTATAACAAAAATTCCCGAAGGAGTATCGTCCCACGGGAATTTTTTATTTCAAGTAGAGTTTTCTGTGCTATAATGTAGGTGAAGAATAGTAATGGTATTTTTTCATTTTGACGTTAAATACCCTGTTCTAAAAAATCTAAATATGTAGGAGCCAGCGCTGTCAAATATTACAGACAGCGGCTGGGTGGTTCATCCGCAACATACGGTGATTAAAGCTTCGTCCCAAGCGCCACTGTAATAGTAATGTAATATTTATCCTATCCCTAGGGGATGGTACTATTGCACGCCTACGCTTAAAAGGATTTCAGTCAATAGTATCATCCAAATCTCAATGAAAGGACTGATATTATTGGCAAAAAAGCTAAAAGAGGATAAAATTCAATGGCATCCCCCATTCTGTAGCGCTACAGAATTAGAACTTCGACATGACTCCGATATTTTGGAATTTATACAGGAACTTCCACTAAGTAAAAAGCCTCTAAATATTGACTTGTTCATCATAAAGAAAATAGATAATAGAATACTGCAAAACGATATTGGTAAGCTCTTCCGCAAGGATAATATCTGTGAATACAAAGGACCGGGAGACTACATCAGTATAGATGACTTTTATAAAGCTATTGCTTACGCCTGCCTCTATAAAAGTCTTGGTAAAGATGTAGATGAGCGACCTGCATCACAAATCACCATTTCCCTAATTCAAGAGACTCACCCCAAGTTATTGTTCGAAATATTACCTCAAAATGGTGTTACTGTTAATTTAGTTTATCCTGGTATCTACTACATGGATGGAAACATACCTTTTCCCATGCAAATGATTGTTACCAAGGAGTTGGAAAAGTTCAATCATAGTCCTCTTCGAGTCTTAACCAAGAATGCGGATAAGGAAGATGTAAGACAGCTTTTAAAAGTAGCTAGTGAATTAGTGACTCAACGCGATAAAAACAATTTTAAGTCAGTAGTGAATGCTAGTAGTTCTGCTAATATTAAAATCTATAACGATATAAAAAAGGAGGATGCAACTATGGCTGGAATCATAGAAATGGCTGAACGTAAAGGTAGAAATCAAGGTATTCTTGAAGGTAAAACAGAAGCCAACATTTCTACTGCTACGGATATGATTAAGGACGGACTGCCTGCTAACATGATTATCAAATACAGCAAGCTTTCCCTTGAAAAACTTCAGGAATTGGCAAAAAGCATGAATACTACCCTAGTTATGTAAGCATCTATATAAAAAGAAGTTAAAACAAAGCCATCTCAACAATAATTAAAAAACGAGGCATGAATTTGAATGTTATCTGTACATTCAGCTCCATGCCTCATTTTTGTTTAAACATCTATTTTTCCCAATAGCTATTCGGAGCTGTTTTTAAAACAGCTCCTTAAATTTTTGTGCCGCAAAGGCTTGTATTGCTTCATCAAAAGCAGTGAAGCGTGCCAATAGTTCCCTTCCCTCCGGCGTAAGCACTGTGCCGCCGCCACTGGCGCCACCGCTGACACCCTTTACTAAAGCGTATCCCAAATCAGCCTCCGCCCTATGCATAATCTTCCACGCTTTGCTTGAAGACATGCCCATGGACTTATAGGCTGCAGATAGCGATCCTTTTTCCTCCACCAAGCGCAGGATTTGGGCAACACCTTTGCCAAAGGCGATTTCCCCATTATACAACCTTACCTTAATGTGATACTTTGCAGGATTGGTATAGCCCATCTTTACCACCCCTTGCCAAAGCCACAGGCAGGATAGGTACATACAGAGCAGTTCAAGCACAGTCCGCCCTCGCCCAAGGATGCCAGTTCCGTAGGTGTAACCGTGTCGCATGCCAAAACTCGCGGCAGAACTAAATCAAAAATCGTCCGCTTAGCGTACATAACACAGCCAGGTAAACCCATTACAGGCACACGCTTCGCTCCGTAATATGCCAAGAGGAACATTGCCCCCGGAAGTACAGGCGCACCGTAGGAAACGATCTCTGCTCCGGTATTTTTAATAGCTAAAGGCGTTTTATCATCAGGATCCACGCTCATGCCGCCGGTACAGCACACTACTTCTGCCCCACATTCTTCAATAGCATATTTTATGGCCGCTGTTACGGCTTCATTATCATCGCCAAAAACTTCTTTGTAAATAACTTCTACGCCGTACTCCGCCAACTTTTCAGCTACCACAGGGGTAAAGGTGTCCTTAATCCGTCCTGTAAAAACTTCGCTACCTGTAGCAATAATGGCAGCTTTTTTTAATTTATAGGGTAGAAGTTTCAGTAAAGGCTCTGCACCGCACAGGTCCTGTACACTATGCATCTTCTCTTTTTCAATCACCAAAGGAATGATGCGAGTGCCTGCCAACTTGTCGCCTTTCTTTACAGGAGTATTGCCATGGCGTGTAGCAATCATCATCTGGCCAAAGCCATTGACCAAAGCCAGACGCTTGCCATCCACTTTAAAAAGACCGTCATGAGCTGCAGATAGCTCAATTTTGCCTTCCTTAACTTCGGATTCATTCATGCCTTCATTCTTACACAGGTCACAGAGAATGCGGGCTGCATCATTTTCGTGCAGCATATTTTCGTCTGCTTCCCACACGTAGAGATGCTCCTTGCCAATGGAGAGCAGTACAGGAATATCTTCCTCCCGCACAATATGTCCCTTGCGGAACACTGCATCTTTCGTCACGCCTTTGATAATCTGGGTTAAATCGTGGCAGAGAACGCTGCCTACAGCATCCTCCGTTCTAATCAACTTCATAAAGTCCGCCTCCTATTTTTTTACAGGTGCAAAACCATACTTAGCTAAAACTGCGCCTGCTTCCTCCGTCTGCAAGAATTCTGCCAAGGCTTTAGCAGCTTCTTTTTCAGGAGCTTTCTTCAAAATACCGATGGGATAAATAATCTGCTTTTTCAAAGAACCAGCAGGAGCTTCTGCTACAATTTTAACTTTATCTTTTAACAGTGCTGCATCCGTAGCGTACACAAGACCTGCATCCGCACTGCCTTCGCCTACCCAGTTCAGCACTTGGGTAACGTTGGTGCCCAAGCTAGCTTTCGGAAGCACGCTGTCCCAAACGCCAAGGCTGGTCAACGCTTCTTTAGCATATTGACCTGCAGGTACGCTGGCAGGATCACCAATGGCAGGATGTTTTGCTTTAGCAATATCGTTAAAAGATTTAATCGTACTTTCACCTTTAGCAGGCACGATTAAAACCAACTTGTTCTCCAGCAAAGGCTTTACCGTAGCACTGTCCATATAGCCTTTTTTATCAAGCGCTGTCATCTGCTTATTAGCTGC
The DNA here is from genome assembly GCF_045124115.1 of Phascolarctobacterium sp. Classification (GTDB taxonomy): domain Bacteria; phylum Bacillota; class Negativicutes; order Acidaminococcales; family Acidaminococcaceae; genus Phascolarctobacterium_A. The sequence goes on along the minus strand of NZ_JBGVLF010000044.1, from coordinate 28,894 downwards.
AGAAATAAACACATCCGCTGCCAAACCATTTTCAATTTGAGATTGCAGCTTGCCGCTTGCGTCATACACGCCCTGAATTTTTACTTCGGGGTGTTTTTTATTGAACATGGGAATCAACCGCTGCTCAAAAACTTTTTCCAAGCTGGCTGCCGCTGCCAAGGTCAACTGCTTTTGTGCTTTAGGCTCCGCCTTTTTCTCGCCGGAACCACCGCAGCCTGCCAACATAACTACTAAAGCCAGACTCATTAATACCGCTAAGATTTTTTTCATTTTCATCGCTCCTGTCGGTGTTTACATTGGCATTGATAAACATTTAAGCCTATGACAACTGCTAGACAAATAACAACAATAATAGCTACATACACGCTGGCGCTATCCCAATCACCTGCTGCCACAGCGGAATATACAGCTAAAGGCAGGGTGCGCGTTTTACCGGCAATATTACCTGCCAACATGGCCGTAGCGCCGAACTCGCCCAAACCACGGGCGAAGGCTAGCAAACCGCCGCTAATGATACCGGGAAAGGCGCAGGGCAAATGCAACCGCCAAAAGATACGCCACTCCGTCATACCTAAACTGCGGCCTGCTTCCATAATCCCCTTGTCCACCTGTGCCAATGCGCCACGGGCACTGCGATACATGAGGGGAAAAGCGATAACCGCTGCCGCCAGCACCGTCGCCAACCAGCTAAAGGCAATTTGGATGCCTAAAACTTCGCGAAAGAAACTACCTACCGCACGATTATTGCCAAAGATGACCAAAAGGAAAAAGCCTGCTACCGTAGGTGGCAGCACCATGGGCAGGGTAAAGATACCGTCCACAAGGATTTTCGCACCTTCGCTATGGAGATTTTCCACCCACCATGCCGCAAGAACGCCCAGGAAGAAGACCACCGCAATAGTGGCAGCCGCAGTGTGCAGGCTTATCCATAAAGGCGATAAATCAACGCTCATGATCTACCGCACTCTCCGTCGGTACCTTTTAAAATACGGATGCCATGACCCAGTTCAGGAAGAATGAAACCCAGCGCTTCCTCCACTGCCTTTCTGCTACCGGGCAGGTTGACAACCAGCGTCCTATTACGCACTACGCTAACGCCTCTGCTGAGCATAGCACGCCTTGTAACTGCTAAAGAATCATGACGGATAGCTTCCGCAATTCCGGGCACGTTCCGCGTAGCTACCGCCATAGTCGCCTCAGGAGTGACGTCCCTTGGACTCAGCCCCGTGCCACCTGTAGTGATGATCAAGTCCACTTGGCGTTGGTCTGCCAAACGCTTTAATTCTTGCTCAATTTTACCCTGTGCGTCAGGCAGCATTACCTGCTCCACAATCTCGTAGCCTGCTGCCGCCAGCAGCTCTGCAGCTTTCGGACCGCTAGTGTCTACCCGCTCACCACGGAACCCTTTATCGGAAAGAGTCATCACCGCAGCACGCAAAGGTGCATCGCCACTTGGCAAAACAGCGCTCATTTCCATGCCTACGGCAAGGACGCCACCCTTTTCCACCGTAGCGAATACGCCCTCCCTAGGCATGATGCAGTCACCAACACGGTGGAAGATTTGGCAGTGGCTGTGGCAGTTTTTGCCAATCTGGCTCATTTTTAGCACCACATCCCCTGCAGTTAGAACCGTGCCCACAGGCAGATTTTTAAAATCAATACCATCTACAAGGATATTTTCCCCGAAAGCGCCTACGCCTGCATTGCCACCTTTAGCGTTAAATTCGTCCACTTTATTGGCGCTAAGCAAACTTACCTGACGATGCCAATGGCCTGCATGGGCGTCGTTTTCCAAACCATAGTTGACAATTAAATTAACCTTGTCCACAGGATGCTTTTCCGTGCCTCGTGCTTCACTGATGCACAATGCTTTAATCACGCCTTTTATTTCTGCCATATAAAATCACCACTCTTTCCCCCGCTTTTTTGTACTAAATGAATATCCGTCAGCACCATAGCCTTATCCACTGCCTTACACATATCGTAGATGGTCAAGAGTGCTACCTGCACACCTGTCAGAGCTTCCATCTCCACCCCGGTCTTGCCGTCTGTTTTTACAGTACACTCCGCTTGCACAGCGCAAGTTTCTGCTTCCTCCAGCATAGTAAAATCCACGGCGCACTTAGTCAAAGGCAGCGGATGGCAAAGAGGAATCAGCTCGCTGGTCTTTTTGGTAGCCATGATGCCTGCTATACGCGCCACTCCCAGCACATCGCCTTTAGCCATGGTACCTGCGGCAATCTTGTCAAAAATTTCCTTGCTAACGATGATTTTGCCCTGAGCTACTGCTGTCCGTGTAGTAATGGCCTTAGCAGAAACATCCACCATCACAGCATTTCCAGCCGCATCAAAATGGTTTAATTCGCTCATCTTATCCTCCAATCCTACTCATAGCAAAAGCTGCTGCCCTGTGGTTAAAATCATGCTCCCGAGGCTTAGCGTAGATAGCCTGCTGCATAGCTTCCTTAAGCTCCGCATCCGTCGCACCTTGCCGCAGGAGCGCCTTCACGTCGCAACCTACATCGCTGTATAGGCAAGGTTTAAGGAAGCCTACGCTGGTCAAACGCACACGGTTGCATAGACCGCAGAACTTATGATGTAGAGGTTCAATAAAGCCTACTGGAACCTTAAACACATTATTACGGTAGTACACAGCAGGACCATTGCCATAGCTACCCTTTTCCCTTACCAGTTCCATACCCAGTTGCTCCAGCATCTGTCGCACTTCGTCCCCTGTGTAGCCAACTAAAGCGGTGTTGCAACTTAAAGGCATTAGCTCGATAAAACGCAAAGGCAATCCCCATGTATCGGCATAAGCCATCAAAGCAAGAATATCGTCTATCTTCATGTAGTTTTTAAGAGGGACACAGTTCAGCTTGACCTTTAGCCCTGCTTTTAGGGCGGCCTGAACGCCTGCTAAAGCATCATCAAGATTACCACCGGTAATATCGTGATATTTTTGAGGATTAAGCGTATCCAAGCTGATATTTACTGCATCAATACCGATGGAAGCAAGGGAGTGGGCTGCATCTTTCAAAAGGATACCATTGCTAGTCAAGGTCACCTGCTCCACACCCTCCAGCTGTTTCAAACTGCGGATGAAGTCCAACGCCCCTTTGCGCAGTAAAGGCTCGCCTCCTGTCAGCTTGAAGCGGGTTATGCCAAGTTCTACCGCAATACGGCACAGACGCAGCAGTTCCTCATAACGCAAAATCTCCCCGTGAGGCACGAACTCCGCCAGCTCCGGTTGGCAATAGCTGCAGTGCAGATTGCAGCGGTCCGTCAAGGAAATCCGTATGTAGTTAATAGTCCGATTAAATTGATCCTGCATAATAAAGAACACCCCCACACCCCTCATCAACGAGCGTAGCGAGTTGACAGAGGTTTTTCATTACGCCCGTTACTCTAACGTTAGAATAACGCTGGCCCAAATAAATGGGACAACGCTAAACATTGTCCCATAAAAATTTTTAGAAATTACTCGTTCTCCTCGCCCATAGCAATCTTTTCGGGAGTGATGGGCAGAACAAAGAAACGATGACCTGTTGCTTGGTAAATAGCGTCGGCAATAGCAGGTCCCGGAGTATTGATAACCAATTCACCGATGGATTTAGCGCCAAAAGCACTGCTATCTTCGTAGCTGCAAGCAAAGTCTACATGGATATGCCCAATATCCTCACGGCAGGGCACTTTATATTGCATAAAGGAATTTTCATAAATACGTCCTTTAGGACTGTAGGTAACATTCTCCATCAAAGTCATACCAATACCTTGGAGCAGACCGCCTTCGGTCTGTACCTTAGCCAGATTGGGGTTGATGGGCGTACCGCAGTCTACGGAAGCATAGTAGTTGACTACATGAGTTTCGCCGGTCAAGAGGTCGGTTTCCATCTCAGCCACACCTGCCATAAAGGGCGGCGGACTCAGAACACTGTTCATCTCCACTACTGCCTCCAAAGCAATGTCGTTGTTCACTTGGGAAGCAACGCCAACGTCAAAGAGACTGACAGCTTTATCCGTAACCGTGTTGCGCACAGTCTTGCCATCAAAAACAACTTCTTCTACCGAGCACTCCAACAATTTGGCACCAAGTTGGCAAATCTTTTCACGTACCTGCATTGCAGCAGCGTGAACAGCGTTACCTGTAATATAGGTGGTACTGGAAGCATAGGAGCCGGAATCATAGGGAGAAGTATCCGTATCGGCACCGAAAACAACGATATCGTCTACATCACATTCCAAAACATCAGCAGCCATTTGCGCCAAAACAGTATCACAGCCTGTGCCCATGTCGGCAGCGCCAATGCGCAGAGTATAAGTACCATCATCCTGCAGTTTGATATCTGCACCGCCTACATCGCAGAAGGGAATGGAGGAACCCTGCATTGCAATAGCCACACCCATGGTGCGTACCTTGCCGTCGGGCATAATGCGTTTGGGGAACTTTTCATCCCAACCGCTCATTTCCCGAACCTGCGCCAAGCATTTGTCCAAAGCGCAGCTAGTGTTGGGAGCACCATAATATGCGTGCATAATATCGCCTTCGCGGGTAATATTCATCTCACGCAGGGTAATGGGGTCAATATTCAACTTCGCTGCCAATTCGTTAACAGCGCTTTCCACAGCAAAAATGCCTTGGGGCGCACCATAGCCACGGTAGGCACCTGCAGCCTGCAGATTGGTGTACACTACATCGTAGCTAAAACGATGAGCTTCCGTACGGTACAAAGGAATGGACTTATGACCGGACAGGCCTACGGTAGTGGGACCGTGTTCGCCATAAGCACCGGTATTAGACAAAGTATACAGGTCAATAGCACGGATTTTACCTTCTTTAGTAGCGCCTAAGCGTACAGTCACTTCCATCTCATGACGAGGGCTGGCAGCAATATGGCATTCTTCACGGCTATAAACAATCTTAGAAGGTTTCTTTAAACGCCAAGTTACGAAAGCAGGATACAGTTCGCTGACGCAGCTTTGCTTAGCACCGAAACCGCCGCCGATACGGGGTTTGGTTACACGCACCTTGGTCTTAGGCAAGTGCAAAGCGTTGGCAATATTACGACGGGCGTGGAAAACGATCTGAGTGGAGCTAACTACGTTCAAACGACCATAGGTATCAATAGTACAGAAAGTACAGAAAGGCTCCATCATATCCTGTTGTACTGCTTTCACGCGATAGGTGCGGTCGATAATAATATCGCAGTCCGCCATCACCGCATCAATATCACCATGACCATCCACCTCATGAGCGCACAGATTGCGTTTGTTATCTGCGCCTACGGGAACCAAGGATTCCCAAGTGTCTTCGGGATGCACGAGGATGGGATTATCTAAAGCTTTGTGGAAGTCCAATACGGGTTCCAACACATTATATTTAACTTTAATCAAAGACATAGCCTTGTCAACAGCTTTTTCCGTCTTACCGGCAACAATAGCTACTACGTCGCCTACGAAACGCACATGGCGATCCAACAGCAGGCGGTCATAGGGACTGGGCTCAGGGTAGGTCTGGCCTGCGTAGGTGCAGCGTTTACCGTTCTGATCCACGTCTTCATAAGTAAAAATAGCCTCGATATCAGGCACCTTGCTGGCGATCATGGTATTAATGCTTTCAATAATCGCGTTAGCATGGGGAGAACGCAGCACTTTAACAATCAAACAATCTTTGGGAGCCAAATCATCGGTATAGACAGGCTGGCCTGTTACCAGCTGCATGGCATCTTTTTTACGGATGGATTGGTTAACAAATTTCATTGTTTACGCCTCCTTCCCGTTTTTCCAAGCAATAAAGTTTTGAATACCGCGGAGCTGGCCTTCGTAACCGGAGCAACGGCACAGGTTGCCTGCCAGATATTCTTTGATTTCTTCTTCCGTAGGATTAGGATTTTCTTTAAATAAAGCCAAAGCGTTCATAATCATACCGGGATTGCAGAAACCGCATTGTTCTGCACCTTGGTCAGCAATGAAGGCACCAAACTCTGCTACTTCTGCCTGCATGCCTTCCATAGTAGTTACCTTGTGGCCGTTGGCACGGGCAACAAGCACGCTGCAGCTCAGTACAGGCTTGTCATCAAGATAAACAGTGCACAGACCGCAGTTACTGGTGTCACAACCACGCTTTACACTGTAGCAGCCTTCGTTGCGTACAAAATCTAATAATGCCATATCCGCATCTACGGAGCGGGTAATTTTTTTACCATTTAAAGTAAGTGTTACATCCATCAGTCGTTACCTCCCAAGGCTACCAAGCATCGTTCCACCAGCACCTTGATTAAATGAGTGCGATATTTAGCACTACCGCGGGGATTGCTTTCCGTATACAGTACGGAAGCAGCGTATTCTGCATAAGCACGCGCCTTTTCTGCAGTAATAGGTAAAGCTAAAGTTTCACCCTTTACCAAAGCTGCTTTTGCCGGACGAGCGCCCACTGCCACCTTCACGCCTTCAGCAGTCACCGCCGCTGCGCAGGTCAGTACAGGGAAGTCGGTCTTGGCGATACGCACGGATTGATAAGCGCAAGACGCTGCTCCCTTAGGAATAATAACACGCACTAAAATATCACGATCATATTTCATATCTACAAATTGCGCCAAAGGAATAATGCCACCCTTGTACAATTCTACTTGAGCATTCAGTGCCAGCATAATGGTCAGTACATCGCTGAAACCAAAGCGGCCGAACACACTGCCACCTACGGTAGCAAGATTGCGGAACTGCACGCCTACAATGTGGCGCAACGCTTCCTTCATAGCGCATTTGGTGTAGGCAGCAATGCCTTCATGGAGCTCCAGTTGACGCAGAGTAACCATGGCACCAATGCTGAAATTTTCTTCCGTTTCCTCAATTTTGTCCAAGCCTAAATCACACAAATCAATCATGGTTGCCACATTGCCTTTGGGCAAGCGCATCCACATCATACCGCCCATAACACGGTTAGGCTTCTTTTGATTCAGTTGCCACGCTTCTTCCAAAGTCGCAGCTTTTTTGTATTCACGAATCGTAAGCACTCTAACTCCTCCTCGTTTTTTATGCTTCTAAAATGGAGCAGGCTCTTCCAACCTGCACGCAGACATTCTCTATTGTATTTTATCATATTATCTGAATAATTAAAAGGATTTTGTATACAAGGGAGAGAATAATATAGCATCCTAAAAATTGTGAGGAAGAAATCATGCTCTACAACATCCCTTATCCTATTGGCTGCGTGATTATGGCTAGCGGCAATGCCCGTCGCTTTGGCAGCAACAAGCTTCTAATCAACTTTAATGACAAGCCTTTGATTCAACATATATTGGACACTACGGCAGAGCTCTTCGCCCGCCGCGTAGTAGTGACGCGCTACGAAAAAGTTGCACAGCTGTGCGAGCAGCAGCGTATCACCTATATTTTACATGATAAACCCTATTTAAATGACACCATCCGCTTGGGCATGGAGTATTTGGACTGCGCCCAGCTTTTAGGCTACGCCTTTTGCACGGGAGACCAACCTTTATTGAGACGCAACAGCGTGGAGGAACTGTGCCGCAGCTTTTTGCGCTCCCCCTACTCCATCAGCCGCTTGGGCTTCGGCACTTCGCCCGGCAGCCCCATGCTTTTCCCCAGCGACGTGGCGGAAGAACTGAAACACTTGCCCCAAGATGTAGGCGGCAGCTTCGTGGCAAAAAAATATTCTGAACGGGTACGCATTGTGCAGGTACAGGACAAGTACGAGCTTTTTGACATCGATACAGTGCGGGACCTGCGCCAGTGCCTGAGCCAAGCAAAAAATTTATAAATAAAAAGCAAGAGGCTGGGACAAAACCAGTCATCGTTACCATATTCCTAGACGAATCATTGCGATTTTAGCTCATAAGTGCATAGAATCACCGAAGTGAAGCGAACCGAATAGCAGATTGTTTTGCGAACAAGATTGGCCGCGAATCTTCGTTGTGATTCTGCACGAAATGAGCGTTAAGAAATCGCACGTGAGTCGGAATATGGTAACATGACTATATAGCTCCCAGCCTTTTTCCTTTATTCCCATATAAACCTTGCCTAAAAACGTTTTATACTTTATAATGTTAAAGTGTGTAAATTTTCTAACAGTTACAACAAAAATATTGCTCACGAAAGGATGACTTCTTTGAAAAAACGTGAAGGTTTTTCTTCCCGCATAGGTTTTATATTGATTTCTGCAGGATGCGCCATAGGTCTTGGTAATGTGTGGCGTTTTCCCTTCGTTACAGGCATGTACGGTGGTGCTTCCTTTGTCCTTGCCTATCTGATTTTCCTGTTACTTTTAGGCTTGCCCATTATGGTAGCAGAACTTGCCGTAGGCCGCGCCAGCCAGCGCAGTTCCGCCCGCTCCTTCGACGTGTTGGAACCACAGGGCACTCATTGGCATTGGTTCAAATACTTCTCCTTTGCAGGCAACTTAATCCTGATGATGTTCTACACCACCATCTCCGGATGGATGCTGTACTACCTTTACAAAATGGCTATAGGCGGTTTTGTAGGTCTTGACGCCAAAGGCATTGAAGCAGTCTTCGGAAATCTGCTGCAGGACCCTGTAACCATGGGTGTCAACATGGTCATTATCGTCTTGATGTGCTTTGGCATTTGCTACTTAGGACTGGAAAAAGGCGTAGAACGCATCACCAAAAATATGATGGTAATGTTATTACTGTTAATGTTGGTTCTAGCAGTTAACTCCGTTATGCTGCCCAACAGCAGTGCCGGCCTCAAATACTACCTATCCCCTGATTTCAACAAGATTCTTGAGCACGGTATCCAAGAATTCATCTTTGCAGCCATGGGACAAGCCTTCTTCACCCTCAGCATCGGTATGGGCGGTATTGCCATTTTTGGTAGCTATATTGGTAAAGAAAAACGTTTGACCGGTGAAGCCATGTGGATTATCGCCTTGGACACTTTTGTAGCCATTATTTCCGGCCTTATTATCTTCCCTGCCTGCTTCAGTTTCGGCATCACTCCCGGAGGAGGCCCGGGGTTGCTCTTTATCACCCTACCCAATGTGTTTAACGCTATGAGCGGTGGACGTTTATGGGGGACTTTGTTCTTCCTCTTCATGCTTTTTGCTGCCATGTCCACAGTTATCGCAGTTTTTGAAATAATTATTTGCTGGCTCTGCGATTTAAAAGGCTGGGAACGTCGCCAAGTTATTCGTTGGCTGATTCCCACTATCATTATCCTCTCCCTGCCCTGCACTTTGGGCTTCAACCTGTGGAGCGATCTGCAGCCCATGGGCAAAGGCACCTGTGTCCTTGATTTAGAGGACTTTTTAGTAAGCAATAACGTATTACCTTTAGGAAGTCTTGTCTACTTGGCTTTCTGCACTAAACGCTACGGCTGGGGCTGGAACAACTTTATCCGCGAAGCTGATACGGGTAGCGGTATCCCGTTCCCCAAAGCACTGCGCTTCTACGTCACCTATATCCTGCCTTTAATCGTCTTGGTTATCTTCGCCAACGGTTATTGGGCATTGTTTAGCAAATAAGATTACCCCGTTTTAAATTGACATCATATCACGAGAATTGTATAATTAAATGTAGACTATTTATAAAAAAACGCCGTTTTTACGGCCTTGGAGGTATATACTATGGCAGAAAAAATTATTTTGACCGGTGACCGTCCCACAGGACGTCTGCATGTGGGCCACTATGTTGGCTCCCTGCGTGAACGCGTGCGCCTGCAGGACTCCGGCGAATTTGATAAAGTATTTATTATGATTGCTGATGCACAAGCATTGACTGATAATGCCGAGCATCCGGAAAAAGTACGCAAGAACATTATCGAAGTAGCTTTGGACTATTTAGCTTGTGGCTTGGACCCTGCAAAGACCATCATTTTCGTACAATCCATGGTACCCCAACTTACCGAGCTTACCTTCTACTACATGAACTTGGTAACCGTGTCCCGCGTACAACGTAACCCGACCGTAAAGAACGAAATCAAAATGCGTAATTTTGAAGCCAGCATTCCCGTAGGCTTCTTTGTTTACCCCATCAGCCAAGCTGCTGATATCACTGCTTTCCGTGCTACCACAGTTCCTGTAGGCGAAGACCAAGAACCCATGCTGGAACAATGCCGTGAAATCGTGCACAAATTTAACAGCGTGTATGGCGATACCCTTACCATGCCGGAAATCGTACTGCCAAGCAACAACGCTTGCATGCGCCTGCCCGGTATCGATGGTAAAGCTAAAATGAGCAAATCTCTTGGCAACTGCATCTACCTTAGCGACAGTGCCGCAGAAGTAAAGAAGAAAATCATGTCCATGTACACCGACCCCAATCATGTACGCGTAGAAGACCCCGGCCAAGTAGAAGGCAACTGCGTCTTCACTTATTTGGACGCTTTCTGCAAGCCTGAACATTTTGCTAAATACCTGCCTGATTACGAAAACTTGGATGCTCTCAAAGAGCATTACAAACGTGGCGGTTTAGGCGACGTAAAGGTTAAGAAGTTCCTCAACAAGGTATTGGAAGAAACTTTGGAGCCCATCCGCGAACGCCGCAGCCAATGGGAGCAACGTATCCCCGAAGTATACGAAATCCTGCGTAAAGGCAGTGAGGTTGCTGCTGCCGCTGCAGAAAGCACACTCCACGATGTACGCAAAGCAATGCGCATCAACTACTTTGAAGACGAAGAATTGATGCACCAACCCTACGAGAAACAAAACTAATCTTTTTTCTAAGGCGTTGTAACTACAGAAAGTAAGATACTATGATCATCACCGAGACCAAAGTATTAGCTTTATTAGCAAAGCACCGCATAAACTACGTATTGCGCGAACACCAACCCATCTACACTGTTGCAGAAGGCAAGGCATTGGGATTGCCCAATGTAGAAGCCGCTGCCAAAAGTCTGCTAGTGACTGACGATAAGCATGCGCACTTCTACTTAGTAGTGCTACCGTTAGACAAGCGCTTGGATTTGCAAAAGTTGCGCGCTGCGCTGAGCTCCCGTCGCTTGACCATGGCAACTGCGGAAGAACTGCAGAAACTGCTCGCCCTCACCCCGGGAGCAGTGACGCCCTTGGCGCTACCCTGTGACGAACACAAGCAAGTCCACACTATTATAGATGAAGATTTGCGTGATAACACCATTGCCCTCCCCCTGCTCTGCAACACCAAAACCATTTGGCTCAGCTGCCACAAGCTGATGAAAGCACTGCAGGAAATGGGACACCCAATTTCATATTTACCCCTGTAAACGTAAAGGAGATGCAGTATGATGAGTGCTACATCTCCTTTTTGATTGGACGCTTTAAAGTAATGTTACAGCGTAAGTGAAACTTCAATCTTAAACGCGTATATAAGAAAGAATGTGTTCAGGTTGTTCTTAATACCATTCTAGAGCGTAATGATTTACACATTATCTCTGTAGATACGGAACGTGAACAAGCAAACTTTAATAATCATTCCGTTATTCTCGATGTGTACGTAGAAGACGCTGACGGTAAAATCTACGATATCGAAATCCAGAAGGATAATCGCGGTTCCATTCCGGAAAGAGCTCGTTACAACAGCAGCAATCTAGATACTCACTCTTTGCTTGAAGGTGAAGATTATAAAAATCTTGCCACAACTTATGTTATTTTCATTACGCTGAAAGATGTTCTAGGCGGAGGATTTCCAATATACAATATCGAGCGTACCATACGTCAACTAAATCATGCTCCCTTTAATGACCGTTCTAATATAATATACGTCAACGGTTCATATAAAGCAAATGATGATATCGGTAGACTCATGCAGGATTTTCAAAATCCAACGCCGAATACTATGCATAACAAAACATTAGCGAAAAATTTACGAGAACTCAAAGGAGGTAAAAGCACTATGTTAGGTCCTGCTATTGAAGAATTAGAAAGACGTAGAAGGTTAGAAGGCGAAGCTATTGGCGAGGCACGTGGCAGAACAGAAGGTATGTTCCAAAAAGCAATGGATATGGCGTACAAGCTCAAGGCACGTCGCACAATGAGTGATGAGGAAATCGCAGAGCTCACCTCCCTCACTGTCGAACAAGTAAAGGGTATTCCTGCGTAAGTTTCTCAAGAAATAGAATACTGGTTGTAAGAACGAAGGAGACGCAGCATGACGAGTGCTACATCTCCTTTTTGAGTTGGGAATTCTAAGATTCTTATAGATGTCCTTCTCTTTTTAGTTTCTCTTTTTCCTGTTTTATAGCAATCTCATAATCATTCAGCGTTTTCTCAATCTCTTCAATAAATTCTAAATCGGAGTTCTTTAATACTGCTGTTACATTTTTTATTTCAGCAGTCAATACAGCAGTAATAAAATCAGCCAACGCATCCAAGGACTTTACTTTTTTAAAAGCCTGATTTATTTCCTGCTTATTAAGATATATCTCTTGCACCCTAGTTTTCAAAGCATCTAAAGAATCTTCTTGTGCAAATCTACATTCGTCATCAATGTCATATAGTTTAGCAATTCTCGACATAGCCTTTGAAAACGAATTTATCTGTTCATCATATTTAGCTCGTACTCCCTCTAATTGCTCCTTCTTATATTCAAAAACAAAAAATTCCATTGGCTTAAATCTTTTATCTTTTTGTTCTTGCATGCGAGCTGCCAATGTATTAATTGTATCGGTAACATTTGTATAATCTACTGGAGTAACCCTTTGAATAATCAATGATGAGTTGCTCTTAAACGTATAGCCAGCATATAATACATACGCCTTATGTCTTCTTATTAGGGCTTTTAGTTGTTCAAAAGGATCACCAAAAATATATCTCCATGCTTTCTTCGCGCATGATGCTATTACACTAGTAGCACACAAAACAACTGCTATCTCCGCAAAATCTTCACAAACATCTCCCAAATCACAATCTCCGGGTAAGAAAAAATTTTCAGTGATATCATTTACTGAGTCTTGTAAAGATAAGTTCAAATTATCACATATAAAACCAGTTGCAACCGCAGTAGTTCCACTAATTACTGTTTGACGTGTGACATCCCTTCCTATATTATAGGCTCCCTGCTTAACATCTATTATTCCCTCAGAATACATTCTATAATTTTTCCATCCACTAATAGCTGCCCTAGAAGCTGCTGCAATCCATGGAAAATGAAAGTCTGATGTATAGTCATCAAAATGACTACACTCAATTCCTTGCGGAACGTCTGGCACATCTCCTCTTTTTATTATATCAAAATCATACTTAATTTGTTTTTCTAAATCTATATCATTTATACCTATGCAAGAAGTACGGATACACTTTTCAGTATATTCCTGAGGCAAGTTTTCGTAAATTTTATCACTACAAACAACAGGTATATCCGAATACTTTGAAAAATGATTTAGGGTATTCCCAGTAAAATCATGTGCATCGCCAATTGTACTCTTTACTTGTAAAAGCCCCATTTCGGGATTATCTTTACATTCAGGTAAATTTATTCCAAACCTTTTGAAAAATTCTTCCCTATTACAAAGTATATCATACCCTGGAGTATTACTTGATGCTGGTATAAATGACTCTATCCCCAAAGCATTAAGTTTTTCATTTACAACATGTTCTAATGCATGACCATAAAATTGTTCAATACTTTCTCCAGAACCTTCGTATGCTTTGATCATTGAATCTAAATGGCTATTGGGGATTAATGGAATTCCACTAATAATCTCTGTATCTCCAATCTTATCAATACCTACAGTAACATCATTATAAATATAATGGAACTTTTTGCCATGATACAACAAATATTGTAATGATGAATTTCCAGACAAATCAACAGCTTCACTAGGAAGGACAATGCCATAACTTTTTGCAATTTGAATAATCTCGTACTCGTTTATAGCGGTAGAAACCAACAAATCTCCTAATGTTAAAACAACGTCACTATCAAAAGGAGAGCGAACTTTAACGTTCATTAATTCTCTAACTCTTTTTCTGCATTCTTTATCAGGAGAAACAATAGAATAATAAATTTTTCTAAAGAAGACATCAATCCACATATAGTATATCCTCCATTTAAGTAAAGTTTATGATTTTACATAGGGATGTTGTATAGTTTGAAATGTTATTGTCCTTATTTTACCACCACTTTACCCCCCCCGCAACAATTTTACTAAATTCAGTCATTGCCCAGTTTTTATTCGTTTAAGACTGTATAGTGAGGTGGTCCCCTAAAGTTGGACACGTCAAGAACGCAAAAAATTATTTTTGGTTTTCTTGAAAATCGTGTTATTATTATTTTAGGAGGCTCACAATATGGCTAGAGGAATTTTAACAGAAGAAGAAATTAAGATCCTTTCACAAAACAAATACGTGGAAATCGTTTCTTCTCATTCAATTAAATATACTTATAAATTTAAATGCCACTTCATCACTGAACTACAAGCTGGCAAAAAGCCTACTCAGATATTCAGAGAAGCAGGACTAGACCCTGCTATCCTTGGTAGCAAACGTATCGAGAGAGCTACCGCTAGATGGAAAGAGTCTTATTCTCAAAATGGTTTCGAAGGATTTTTGCATCGCGTAGCTGTCGCAAAAAACTCTAAAGCCCAAAAAGCTATTATTAAACGCCAAAAAGAAACCATTCAATGTATACGAGAATCCAAAAACACTACCATTGCTACGTTAAAACAAGATAAACGTAACATCAGGGCATCTAAAAACGAAACTATCGCTTCACTCAAGGAGCAGAAAGCTATTCAACTCGCTAATGAATATGCAAAACGCATAGAGCAACTGGAAAAGCTGAAAAATGAAATGGAAGCTAAGCTCCTTGCCCAACAGGAGAACAACAAGCAATTAGAAATACAGGTAGAAGCATTAAAAAAAGCTGGCTCGCTAGAAGGGAGGCGATTAAAAGGGCAACTACTGACAAGAAAAAACCTCTGTGAACTAATCAAAACAACTGCAGAGCACCATCCGGGCATCGCTTGCGTAAAAGGACTCTGCAAAGCCTTAAACATCCCCAGAAGTAGCTATTATTACTATATATCTTCTCAAAACGGACGTGCTGAAAAAGAAGAACGCGATCTACAAGCACTGCACTGTATCAAGCTTGCCTTTAACAGCAATCCATATTACAAGAAGGGTTCCAGAAGTCTCAGAACTGTTCTGAAAAACAAATTCGACATTATTTTTAACCGCAAACGCATCCAACGCATAATGCGTAAATATAATATTATCTGTCCTATGAAATCTACTAATCCCTATAAAGGAATATGGAAAGCAAATAAGGAAGACCGCATTGTCCCCAACCTCCTCCAACGGCGTTTCAAGCCTGGCATTCCTAACAGTGTCTACCTTACCGATATTACCTATATCAGATACAGACAAGGATTTGCCTATCTTTCCATTGTAATAGACAGTCAAACAACAGAACCTGTTGCATATAAGCTTTCCCGTTCCCTAAAAGAAGACTTCGTTCTGGATACTCTTAAGCAGCTTTCCAAGCTGCCATTCGCCAACGGTGCTCTCATCCATAGCGACCAAGGAGTTCATTACACTTGCAAAGCATTTAGAACTGCAGTTAAAAATTTGGGGCTAATCCAGTCTATGTCACGTAAAGGCAACTGCTTAGATAACGCATTATGCGAATCATTCTTTGGGCATATGAAACAAGAAGTAAAATTTGACGAGAATTGTAGCTTTGAAGAACTCCAATCTGTCGTAGATTCTTACATCCATTTCTACAGATATGAGCGTTACCAAGAAAATCTCAAGCAGAAGACCCCCTTCGAATATAGTAGATATCTGCAACTAGCAGCCTAAATATGAGGGGGCCTGTGTCCAAACTATAGGGTCCACGTCAGGGTCCACGTCAACATTTTGTCCAGCGCTGTAATTTTCGTCCCGCTTAAAACAACTATGGATAGTTGTTTTACTAATATAAAAGCAACACTAACACAATTAGTAGATAAAGAAAAAGGAGCAAGTCTCTAGACCCACTCCTTTGTAGATGAACACAAGAAACGTAAATAGCAAATCTTACTTTTTAATCTGCAACAACGCATTAGCAAGATCTTCCAGCGTAAACATCCCCTGTTCCGCCTTAACCTGCTGCTCCACGCCATCTAAATCAACAAAAAAATCCCTCAACTTTACATCTAAAACTTCACTCAGCTTAATCAAATTCTCCAAAGTCACATGACTGCGCCCACATTCAATATTGCTCATATGGGCTTGGCTCATACCAACCTTCTCCGCAACCTCACGTTGAGGCAAATGCTTTCCCATGCGGATAAACTTGATACGCGCACCCACAAGCCTTGTTTTTTCAGAAATCATACAATCCCCTCCCAATAAATTCAAAGATCTCGTGTCTGACTATAATATTTAATAATCAAATTGATACGGGACAAACTATTGGTTTTCTCATAAATACTGGTCAAATACCGCTGGCACACACGCTCAGAGATAAACAGCTTTTCCGCAATATTCTTCGTCGTAATATCCGACTCCACTGCCAACTCCAAAACATCCTTTTCCTTGGCAGTCAGCCCATGAGCCTTAGCAAAAGCAGTTAGCGCATCCCCTGCATCCTGCTCTTCTTCCATGTTCTCTAAAATATCTTCAGCATGAGCCGCATTATTTTCATCAACAAATTCCTGTGGCACATTGCCTTGAACATCCTGCTCCAACACAAAATCTTCCGCAGCTTGCTTTTCCAGCATAAAAGCTTCCATCGCTTCCTTTTCTGCCGTCAAAGAAGCTACCAGATTATGCGCCTCCGCCAAATCTTCCTCCAACTTAGCAGCCTTGGCTTCAGCAGCAGCCACCGCCTCTGCGCTAGCTTGACGCACATTGCGCAAATAATTGCTAAACTCCATCTCGCACCGGCCAAGCTTGGCCTTGCATTTAGCCTCCGCCTCTTTCGCCACCAAAGCGTAGGGAACACAGACAATACTCAACAATGCTGCAATAGTAAGATATGCTAAGATCCAATGCCCATCCCACACATCCAAATAAATCCCCGGAATCAGGATAAAGCTTTCTAAAAAGATATAAGCAATACTAACCTGCAGAAACAGCTTTTGGTAGAAAATAGCATCCGCTAATAATTTATTAAAAAAATTGTAAATAGAATACGTTAAAACAGTGCAGAACAGGCCGCCAAAGTAAATTGATAGCATCTGATCTTCCACAAACTTAGGTGACATATCCTCGGATATGAGCATCAACAAACAGAAAGAGCCTAAGAAAAATGACATCCGTTGCTTAGACAACAAGAATTCTTCTATAGCCATATGAGTCACCTCACAGAGTACAAACGTTATCGTTTCTAATATTATAGTTGTTTACTACATATTTTGCAAGCCTTTTATATATATAGCAAAAGTATCTTTATATTGTATAAATTCTTTGACTATTCCAATAATGTATTTCTCCAATGGCGTACCTCCGCCAGAGTCTTTGCTATAAAGATTTTTTAATTAATTTAACTTCGCTAAACTTGGCGCCCTCTCGCCAGTACACAATTATTTCACATTTTCCTCACTGGCGTACCTCCGCCACTTAACTAAAATGCTTGCTTTCAGCCAAAATAAAAACACAGCCCCATCTAGAAGCTGTGTTCATATTTATACAGTTTTATTTTTCCGTTGTCACTAGGTGTACCAGCACTTCCGTAATCTTCTGCAAGGATTGCAAAGGCAGGTACTCAAAACGCCCGTGGAAATTGTGCCCACCCGTAAACAGGTTGGGACAAGGCAACCCCATTGCTGAGAGCAGAGAACCATCCGTGCCACCGCGCACAGGTACCAAAATAGGCTCTACCCCTGCAGCACGCATAGCGTTCTCTGCACGCTCAACAATCTCGTACACAGGCATAATATACTCGCGCATATTGCTGTAGCAATCCTTCAAGCTGCACTCCACTGTACCTGCACCATATTTGCTCTGCATATAACGGGTCAGGTTCAGCAGGAACTCCTTACGCTGCTCCAAAATCTTCTTATCATGGTCGCGGAGGATCATATCCAGCTCTACCTTGTCCGTACCGCCTTCAATGCGCAGGCTGTGGTAGAAGCCTTCGTAGCCTTCCGTATATTCCGGGCGTTCCCCTGCAGGCAGTGCCATTTGCCATTCTGCCGCCATCGTTACTGCATTACGCATCTTGTTCTTGGCGCTGCCGGGATGCACGGATACGCCATGGAAAGTGATATGGGCATTGCAAGCGTTAAAGGTTTCGTAGTTCAGTTCGCCTACAGCTCCACCATCCACAGTATAGGCAAAGTCTGCACCGAAACGTTCCAGGGGAAAATGCTCCGTACCTCTGCCAATCTCCTCGTCAGGAGTAAAGGCAAGGCGCAGCTTGCCGTGCTTTACTTCCGGATGTGCCAGCAGATATTCACAGGCAGTAATAATAGCGCAAATACCTGCCTTATCATCAGCACCCAAAAGAGTGGTGCCATCACTGGTGATAATATCCTGTCCCACATAATTGAGCAGCTCAGGGAAATCAGCAGGACGCAGAGCAGCGTTGGGACTTAATTGAATATCGCCACCGTTATATTTTTCATGTACTTCTACCTGTACATTGGCACCGCTGGCTTCACAGCTGGTGTCCATGTGGGCAACCAAACCGATTACAGGGCTTTTGCCGCCATCATTAGCAGGCAGGGATGCCAACACATACCCATGTTCCGTCATCTCTACTTCGCTCAAACCCAATTCTAGCAGTTCATCAACTAAAAAACGTGCCAAATCCAACTCCCGCAGTGCGGAAGGAAAAGTTTTGGAACGGTCATCACTGGTAGTATCAATACGTACATAAGCAGAAAAACGGTTTAACAGTGTATTTTTATCTATTTGCATAATAACCAACCTCCATAATCATATTGTACTTTCTATATATTATAAAAGCAAATATCTATGTAAAAAACTTCTACTCTTGACCATTATTAATAAATCAAAATAACGAATACTTTTTCGCTAACAAACTTGTATTTTCGTCAAATTTGTTGTATACTATAAATTAGATAAAGCGGAAGGAGATAACTATATGAGTCAAATAAAGCTTTTTCAGTCTAAAAGTATTCGTTCTCTATGGAATGAAGAAGAACAACAATGGTACTTCTCTATTGTCGATATTGTTGGCGCTTTAACGGATCAACCCACCCAAGACCGAGCGCGCAAATATTGGAGTGTTCTAAAAGGTAGATTAAAAAAAGAGGGTGTTGAACTGACTACAATTTGTAGTCAGTTGAAAATGACAGCTGGTGACGGAAAGATGCGATTGACGGACGTAGCCAACACCAAAGGTATCCTACGTATCATACAAGCCATTCCTTCACCTAAAGCTGAACCATTCAAAGCATGGCTTTCCACTGTTGGTGCTGAACGCATTGCCGAAATTGAAAATCCAGAGTTAGCACAAAAGCGTATTAGAGCTCTTTATCAAGCCAAAGGGTACAGTGATGAATGGATAGATCAAAGAACCCGCGGAATCGCAATACGCGATACTTTAACCGAAGAATGGAAAAAGCGTGGCATTAAAGAAGGAAAAGAATATGCTATTCTTACCTCAGAAATAAGTAAGGCTACATTTGGTATAACTCCGTCAGAACACAAAAAGATAAAATCTCTAGAACGCCCATCTGAAAATCTTCGTGATCACATGACAGATCTAGAATTACTTTTTACAGCATTAGGTGAAGCTTCTACTACAGAGATAGCCAAAACTCACGATGTTTATGGTATGACAGAAAACAAACAAGCCGCCATAGCCGGTGGAAAAATCGCAGGAGATGCACGCAAAGCCTTAGAAAAGAAAACTGGACGTAAAGTTATCTCTTCTTCCAATTACAAAGAACTTCCGGAAAAAGATGTACGAATGATGTTAAATATATCATCATCGAAACCTAATAAGAAATAACAAGTTAATTAGATACCCATGATTTCCACTATGGAAGTCATGGGTATGTTTGTTATTTAATAAGATTTAACAATTCTTTAATCTTTTTCTTAAACACGGGATGCACTTCGTCTCCAGCGATTTCTACCAAGGGAAGCAGCACAAAATCTCTGTTCTGCATATCTGGATGGGGCAGGCGCAGCTCCGGCGTATCTAGAACCACGTTCTCGTAAAGGAGTAAATCAAGATCAATGTTCCGTTCGCCCCAATGGCGCAGACGCACTCGCCCCATTTCCTGCTCGATAGCCAAAAGTGTACGCAAAAGCTCCAAGGGAGTCATAGTCGTGCGCACCTTGCAGGCACCATTTAAAAATTGTGGTTGGTCCGTCACTCCGTAGGGCTCCGTAGTGATAAAGGTGGAAACACGTTCTACCTGCACTCCGTGCTGCTTCAAAAGCTCTAAAGCACGGCGCAGGTTGCCTTCCCTATCACCCAAATTAGTACCCAAAGCGACGTATGCCGTATGTTGTACTTCCGCCATAATGTTACCTCTGGCGCAGGATGGCTTCCAACATCCGAATAGCGCGAGTGTGTTCCTTGACATCGTGTACACGTACCATTTGCGCCCCTGCATAGACTGCCTGCATGCTGGTAGCAATGGTGCCTTCCAAGCGTTCTTCAGGAGGCAGACCGCCCAAAACTTGGCCTACTACAGTCTTACGGGAAGCAGCCAGAAGTACGGGGTAGCCAAAACTGGTTAAAGTTGTCAGATCACGCATCAAAAGCAGGTTCTGCTCCTTATTTTTGGCAAAACCAATGCCCGGGTCCAGAATAATCTTGTCCGCACCTACGCCACGTTCACGTAAAATGTTAGCGCGCTCTGCCAAATAGGTCGCCACTTCTTGGACAACATCGCCATATTCGCAGTTCTGCTGCATATTTTTCGGCGTACCACGCATATGCATCAAAATAATGGGCGCTTTGCTACGTACTACCAAATCCGCCATATCCGCATCTGCTTCCATGGCAGTAACGTCGTTAATAATATCTGCACCTGCAGCCAACGCTGCTTCAGCAGTAGAGGCGCGGTAGGTATCAACAGAAATAACGGCTTCAGGATATTCCTTGCGCAAAGCAGCGATTACAGGCACTACCCTGCTGCGTTCTTCCTCGCCGCTAACGCTGTCGCTGCCGGGACGGGTGGACTCGCCACCAATATCAAGAATACCTGCGCCATCGGCAAGCATACGTCCTGCACGCTCCAGCACAGCCTGCATTTGGGGCACACGGCTGCCTGCATAGAAGGAGTCCGGAGTAACGTTCAAAATACCCATCACACACATTTCTTCATAGGTCAGCTGGCGACCGTCCGCTAAAGTCGTCACCATAGGTGCAGGGTTAAGAGCCTGTTCCAGTTCCGCCTTCACTTTGCTTAAACCGAAGTAGCCCATTACCTCCAATTTTTTCAAAAGTAGTGCGTAATGCTTACGGGTTCCCAAAAGCAGTACGTCCACGTATTTATCGGCATTGAGGATACAGCCTGTAGGCACTACTGCATCACCACCTGCAGCCAACATCTCCTGCTTCAAAATATTGGCAGCGGGAGTGCGCACCTGCAGTAGTTTAAAGGGCAGGATTTCCGCCTTATTGGCAAAAATCGGCAGGCTGGCGGGATGGGCGCCGATGGAGGCAATAGCTTGCTCCAGTAATTCTTTGTTAATCTTTAACAGCATTTATCTTCACTCTTTTCTACAACAGCAAAAGCATTATGGTTATGGATACTTTCCACGCTTTCTACTTCTGCTCTGTACCAATCAATACGTGTATCCGCTTCCAAACGCAGCGCCAGTTCACGCACTGCATCCTCTACAAAGCGAGGATTTTCGTAGGCGTGTTCGGTGACGAACTTTTCGTCGGGACGCTTGAGCAAACCATATACGGGAGCGCTGGCGGCGGCGTCTGCCATCTCTGCCAGTTCTTCCAACCACACTAGTTCGTGAGCGCGGATTTCCAACTTCGCCCACGCACGTTGGTTATGAGCACCATAGTCGCTGATTTCCTTAGAGCAGGGGCACAAGGTCTGCATGGGTACCACCGCTTGGATTGTCAGCTTAAAGTCCCTGCCCTTCTCCGCCTTATAAACGCAGTCAATATCCATAGGTGCAGTCATGCCACTGACAGGAGCAGTTTTCGTAATAAAGTACGGGAATTCCAACTGCAGGAAAGCTTTTTCCGCCTGCAAGTGTTCTTTCAGCTTATCCAAAATGCCTTCAATCTCGTTCAAGCCTACGGGACCAAGGTCACGCATACATTCCACAAAACGGCTCATGTGGGTGCCACGCATATCATGGGGCAGATCCACTGCTAAAGTAACTCGTGCCACGCTGTGTTGGGTACCACGAGTACGGTCTTTCAATTCTATAGGCCAGCGCAAATCCTTAATGCCCACGTGCTTTAAGGGGATGCGTCGTAAATCCTTTTCGCTTTGTACGTCTTTCAAATTATTCACCTCTATATACGCAACCACTGGTGCGGGTTTCCCACACTTCTACCTCGTACAGATGGTAGTGGTCGCTTCGGAGTAAGTCTTCCAGTTTTTGCCAAATCCACACGCAGATGTTTTCTGCAGAAGGCACAGGAATAATATCATTCAGGCAGGCGTGATCCAAATGGCTCAGCACCTGTTCCTTTACCAAATTCTTCAGCTTAATAAAGTCGATAACCATGCCCTCATGGTCAGGCGTGCCTTCCACTTTTACCACCAGCTTGTAGGTGTGGCCGTGGAGGTGCTCGCATTTGCCATTATATGCAGGCAGATAGTGGGCAGCGTCAAAATCAAATTCTTTAATAATAATCATTTGTATTCGCCTCCGTATAAAGTGAGTCCTGCAAAATTATCTACTTGGCGTAATGCTTCATAAGCTACGATAGCAACGGAGTTGGACAAGTTCAGGCTGCGTGCTTCCTCAATCATAGGAATGCGCACGCAGGATTCAGGATATTCCTCGCGGAGTTTATCCGGCAAGCCTGCCGTCTCCTTACCAAAAATCAGCAGACTGTCCGCATCATATTTTACATCCGCATAGGATTTGTGGGCTTTAGTAGTCAGCAAGAATTTGGAATTGTCCTTATATTTCTCCAAAACTTCGTAAACGCTGTCATAGTAATGGATATCAACCAAATGCCAATAATCCAAACCTGCACGTTTTAAATATTTATCGTCCACAGAAAAACCCAAGGGACGAACCAAATGCAGATGACAGCCTGTAGCAGCGCACAGGCGGGCGATATTACCGGTGTTACCGGGAATTTCCGGCTCAACTAATACGATATGCATGTTATTTTTCCTCCATTATTTCTTCTATACGTTGACGCATGGATTTGCGTTTTTTAGCTTTTTGCTTATCTTTACTGCTACCCTTGACTTCTTCCTGCTTTTCTGCTCCCTCCATGGCTAGCATTTTTTGGTACATAGCCATGATTTTTTCGCAGTAGTAGGAGCCCATCGCCCAAGTGCCGTTGAGACCGTACCATGTATCCACCACGCCACGCTCCAAACGGATATTGTGAGCAAGTTCGTAACGCGGGTCTACGATTTTAGTAGATGGTCGTTTCTTTTGGGTATAGGCAAGCAGGTGCTGGATGTGGGCACGAGCGCCAAGTTCCGGCGTTTTAAAGGAAGCACCACGAACACCGCCGCCTGTTGTTCCCAAGCCGCAGAAATTGTTCTGATGATGCTGCACGTCACCGCCATAGCTATAGGAGCCTGTTTCTACTAAAGATTGGGCTAACGCCAAGTCGGGACGAACATTTTCCCTGCCCGCTTCCTGCCAATAAAGGTCCACTAGTTCTTCCACACTGCAGGCCAAACGCACTTTGGGATTATTGTTTTTAATAAGGTTTACAGCTTGCTTTTTGCTGGCCACAGCATCACCAAAAATGCTAATGTTTTTGTAGTCGCTAGGTAGTTCCGTCCCTAAAAAGAAGGATTTACCTGTCTTTTTGTCTTCCACCAGCATAGGCTTCACGTCTTTGGCACGGACGGACTTTTGCGCTGTCTTTACAACAGGAGGATTTTGGGTATTTGCTTTTACGTCTACTTTTTCTATAGCAGACGCACTCCCCTTGTCCCCTTGCTTAGCATCCTTAGACTCAGTATTGATGACAATACCGCCTTTGCTACCTGGGCGGATAGAAACATTATCTGCGCCGTTGCGCTTGCGCACTTCCTGCAGCAGTTTTTTGGCAGCCTTTTGCTGCGCCTTCTCCACTTTAGAGGCAGCCTCCGCTTGGATGCAGCCAGCCAAGCACGCCAAAGTAAGGCAGCACGCCGTAAGTTTTTTATAGTTCATTTTCCATAGTCTCCTAAAATATCAATCCTTATTATTTTACCCCAAAAGGCGTACTAATGTAAAGTTTTTCGCAGAAAAGGATGGGGTTGGGAAAGTAAAATAACGCCGTAACAGAATCGTTATGGCGTTATTTTGTATACTTTATAGCAAAGTCATATATGTTAACTTAAATATTTCTGTATATTTTCAAAGTCTCTAGTAATAGATAAATATCTGCTAACTAATTCAAATTCTACCAATATTCCCATTATGGAGTTCTCAGGAACTACACCATAATAAATATATACACCAAAAACACTTGCCAGCTTTTCATGTGCTTTACGCTTGCCTTCCACATCAACACTTGCCCACTGTTCAGAAGTCATTCCTACATAGTCTAGCAGTGCTTGTCTGTCATTTTTAGCCTGTGCCGTTGCTGTTTCCAAAGCACTATCGTTCATAAAGTTCTCAACGAAATAATGTCCTGTTTCATGAATAACTGTAGACGCGTCCGCCCCTTTAAACAAGCTGATAATAGCCTTGCCCTCGTTCGTCCAGCTAATCATACCTTTAGCATTGGCATTATCTCCTTGATAATAGCCTGGATATTGATTTTTTAATTGCTTTAAGTCGACTTCCGTCTTGACGTTCGGATTATATTGTTTTATACTGTTGGTAGTAAGACTGCTAGTTGACTGTCCCGTGGGGAAGTAGACCCCGAAGGTGCCAGCCCAGCTAGTGGTCTTTTTTCATTCATATATAAAACTTCTCCATTGCTAATCTTCTTTATGAAAAAATCATTGGAAGGAAGATTGGTCTTTTTATCCGTTTTTCCAAAAGCACTAGTAAGTTTGTTGATTTGATAAGCATTATTTTGAGAATTACTTAACAATTCAACAGGAACAACAATTATTGCCCCGTTATTATCCTGCAATTCTAACATAGCAACAACTCTAGTGTTACCAGTTTTGCCGGGATATGTTTTGAAAATCATTACAGGGTCAGTTAAAGCCCGCGGAAGTTGCTTTATGATGTTAGCGTCAATCTCAGGGTGCTTTACGTTCAGAATCTTATTGAGAACAGCATAGCTTACCTCTACAGGTTTTAAATCCGCACCAACAACTTTAAGTGCAAGCGGCATTGTCATAACAGGGACATAACTACCTGTTGGCAAAGTTCCGTTCAGAAAAGAGTCAACATTTTGACTAAATAGTGCTTCGTCACGTTGCAATACTTGCTCTGCTGTTTCATCCTGCAAGTATCCTTTTTGACGTTTCTTGCCGGCATTGGCAAACACTAAAGGATGTGCCTTGAAATACTCGGCAGGATTTTCAGGATTGCCGTTCCTTGCTATTTGAAGAAAAAGATTATATAAAAATTCTTCATAAAAATCTTCCATACCAGCATTCAGAGCACTTTTAGCGATTTTATCTATAGCTGCTATTAATTCTTCATCATCTCTATGTAAACATTGACGTTTTTTCAATTCAGCGTCTAGCAAAGATTTTTGATTAGCAATAACATTTCTAAATATATTATGCCGACGTCTATAATTTAAAAGACCAGTTTCATCCGCTTTTAGCAATTTAGATGTAACCTTATCTTCTTTCTTGTCCAAATATTGCACAACTAAGCTTTGCATAGCTACAGGAAAAAAATTAGTATGAAGAGTACACAAATTTATAAGCCCCCTTTTCTAATATTTTATTTTAAATATGCAGTTAAAACAATAGATGGTATTAACTGTAATATTATACCACAGCATTTGGTACATTTGACCATATTATCAAAAATACTTTAAAACTTGTTTTCTTACCTACAACATTATTTGCAACATATTCTCATTAATATTTACAAATATGAATTCTTGACTTTAACCACATCTCGTTTTACAATATACTCATAAGTAAGTAACTTACGAGTATATTAAGCGAGGTGATATAGATGTTTTTAGGTAGAACCCATGAATTACAGCAATTAGAGCGTCGCTACGCACAAGATAATTTTCAATGTATGGTTATCTACGGACGCAGACGTGTGGGAAAAACAGCTCTAATCAATGAATTTTGCAAAAACAAAAAAACTATTTTCTTCTCTGCATTAGAAGCAACAGCTGGAGAAAATCTCGTCGCACTTTCTGATGCAATTCACGCCTACAAAGAACAAACCATCGGCTCAGGTCCTGTATATGCCAACTATGATAGAGCATTTGAAGAGATAACTCGTATCGGTAATCAAGAGCAAATAGTTTTTGTCATTGATGAATTCCCATACCTCGCCAAAAGTTATAGTAGCATTTCTTCACGCTTACAGCATTTGATAGATCACAAATGGCAGAACAGTAAAATTTATTTAATTTTATGTGGTTCCTCTATGAGCTTTATGGAAAACCAAGTCTTGGGCTACGAAAGTCCCTTATACGGACGAAGAACCGGTCAGCTTAAAATCCAACCGTTAAGCTACAAAGATATCACTGCCTTTTACCCAAAGTTATCCTACTCTGAGCAAGCTTTACTTTATGGTATAACAGGAGGTATCCCTCATTATATTAATAAATTACAAGTAACAAGCACTCTTGAGGAAGCGCTTATCGAAAACTTCTTTGATAATTCCGCCTATCTTTTCGAAGAGCCCAATAATCTTTTAAAACAAGAATTAAGAGAACCTGCTGTATATAATACCATCATTACAGCTATTGCAGGAGGTGCATCTCGCATTAACGAGATTGCAACCAAAGCTAATTTACCAACAAGTGCTTGCACAAAATATATCAATGTTTTAATAGAATTAGGAATACTGAGAAAAGAAACGCCTATAACAGAAAAGCCGGGACGTAAAACGATTTACCAAATTGCAGACAACTTCTTTAGATTCTGGTACCGTTTTGTTCCGCAAAATTACTCTGCAATTAACACAGGTCGTATACCGGAGTTATATAAGCTAACTGTTCAACCTTATCTTTCTACTTACATGGGTCTTGTTTACGAAGAAATGTGTAAAACCTACCTTTTACGGTATGCTGAAAACCTTCCTATTCCACTTGCAGACGTTGGACAATGGTGGGGTACGGATAAGCAAGCAAAAAAAGAAGTGCAGATTGATATTGTCGGCACTCCTGCCATTGGTAATGAATATATCATTGGTTCCTGCAAATTTAAGAACGAAAAAATAGGCGTTGATGAATTGGAAATTATTAAACACTATGCTTCTGTATTTGGTAGAGGCAATAAATATCATTACTATATTTTCTCTAAATCAGGCTTCACACAAGAACTTTTAGATTGTGAAAAAATGGGCAAAGTCCACTTAGTAGACCTACCCGCTCTTTATCAATGAAATATTTAATTGTTGCAAACCGACTTTAATATACTCATAAGTAAGTAACTTACGAGTATATTGTCAGAATCCTATCAAACTGCATAAACAACAAAAAAGGCTTTCCTCCCGGCGTACAGCCTACGCCAGCAGGAAAGCCTTTATCTTTTATACACTTTGCGATTATAAATCCGTATTCACAATATAGAAATCTTTAGGTACCTGTTCTCCCTTGGGCACTGTCAAAAAATCACCATCAAAATTATTTTGGGCAATTTTCTTTAGAATCCCATAGCCTCCGGGCACAATATCAAGTGTGCCATGTAAAATTTCCAGTAAAGGCTGCAAGCCTTCAGCAACCTTGGTTACATCGTAGACACCGGTATCTATAATGTAGAAATGCTCGAAGCCCTTGTAAATCTTACGCAGGAATTCCTTGGCACCCTCCTGCCCGTATTTTGCTTCCAATCTCGGCAAAGCCAAGGAAGAACGCTGCATATACGCAAACCAACTGTCAGTTACAAAAATACCATGCTTAGGACGATTAATATCAGCAACACCTGTGCCGGAAAGTAAAATATCCAAGCAATCACGAGTACGCGGAATAACAAGCTCGCAATTTGTTGCAATTAAACCATTAGTACCACCACCGCAACCGGATGGGCACACTACAATACGCTCTGCATCCACAAGTTCATTGATTTTTTCTTGCACATAGCTTCTCAATACATTAGGATCATTATGTAGTTGGTCCGGTAGAAAAACAACTTTGGCATCACTGCCAAACTCTTTTAAAGCATGCAAAAGTTCTTTTCCTAAAGTAGGACAACACAAGATATAAGTTTTCATACTACAGTCAACCTCCTTGGGAATATGTTAAACCTAAGAACTTATGATCACATTGTCGACTTTTCTAATGGAAACCTTATTACTTCCACTTTTCTAACATAAAGTGTGTCTAGCCATAATTATCGCATCAAAATTTTCTACATTCAAATTCACTATCAAATTACTATTGCAATTTAGAAGTTAATTTAGGATAATAAAACAAAGACATACTACTAAAGCAAAACAGAAAGTTCATTATCAAAAATGGCACTTTTTACAAATGAAGAAATCTTCATTATCAAAAATAGCACTTTTTACAAATGAAGAAAGGAGAAAACCGATGAGTTATATGTCATTGTCAAAAATATTTTATCAAGACACCCACAGATATGAAGAAGTATACACACAAAGATATAATTCTACAGTAGCAAAACATTTTGATATCTAAATTGCAATAGCAAGTTGCACACTTTTTTCAATCCTCTAGGCTGCATATATGCGGTCTAGATATTCATCAAAATACTCATTGGGGGACTTGTACCCCAAGCACTTCCTAGGTAGGTTGTTAGCCCACTCCGTTGC
>NZ_JBGVLF010000043.1:0-4244 GCF_045124115.1 Phascolarctobacterium sp. | reverse complement strand
GCAGCAGGCGGCGATGCCGACTGCGCGGGAATTGCGGCGCCAAGTGTGGGCTTTAAGGTCTGTAAGTTCTCGACAGGTCTTATAGATTTCGCCCTCTTTGTCCACGTTCAAATGGTAGTCATCGTAGGCTTGACCGTAGCGCCCTGCGGTCCAATGCAGGTAAAGAGTGTCGACGCTGCCTTTGGCTTTGCGTGCCAACGTGAGCAGCTCTTGGTGTTTGATTTGCAGCGGTTTTGCTACCAGCATATTCGTCAGTCCTTTCTGGTAAATACCCCTCAGTCAGCTGCGCCTCTACGAGCCTTGCTGCCAGCTCTCCTCGATAGGGGAGCCAAGGCACTTTCGGATTGCTTCCGAATGGTTACTAGATACTCTAAGTATCCTAGCGGAAAAACGCTGTAGTGTCTCGTTCCCCCTGTTAGGGGGATGTCGCGTAGCGACAAGGGGTTTCTAATGAGCCAAACTCCACATTAACCGGTATCTGCGGAGGAGAGGCTGTGGCTCTAAAAAACCTCTCACTAATATAAATACATTTTTGACACTAAAATTAAACATAAGAAAAAATAAATTTTTTGTTTTACGTGTTTAAAAATTACTTGAAAAATGTATTTATATATATGAGTTCTTCTTTTCTTCCTCTTTTTACTTGGTTTTTCTCCTTCTGTTTCTTCTTGCAGTATTCAAAACAATAGCGTAAGCTATTGTTCTCCTATACTACCTAAAGTTTATATAAATAGTAAAATAAAAACGTCTATCCTAAGATAGACGTTAAATAAGCAAACAAATACTTTTAATTTTTAGAATAATATGCTATAATACTAGCGGACAACCGTGTTGCGGGGTGGCTTGACTGTTATCTGACTGCAAGGAGGTGATGCCCATGAAATGTTTCGATTTCAAAGACCTTATAGCTTTCGGAACTTTCCTCTTGGCGTTGCTGACCTTCATCAAATTGATGGTTTCGTAAAAATTCCTCATAAAAAAGGAATCCCTTCCCCTAAACTTTGACCGGTACAGGAGAAGGAATCCTTCTTAATCTACTTTAGGTCAAACCACCTTGTGGGCGGTTGCCCTTCTACGCTTATTATAGCACAAATATAGATTTTTTCAAGCAAGCTTTTGCTTTTCATGTCTGTGGATGGTTGAACTGTCCGCAGGCTTTTTTTGTGTTATACGTCGTAGTTCTGCAATAGCTCTTCGTTTTGCTTGGTAGATTGCTTGGACGCTATAACCATAGCTTTGTGCTGCTGCTTCCGCACTCATGCCCTGTAGCTCTAGCTTTTCTAATATAGCCCTCTGTAGTGGTGTAAGCTGTTTTAATAACGATTCTAACTGCATTTTATCGTCACTGTCAGCAAAGGTGTCTTTTTCACTATGGATAGCGATAGATTGCTCTTGCAAGTTTTCGAGAGATTCTTGGGTATCAACGGAATGTGTTCTACAAATTTTTTGTAAGAGCGTATAATGGATCCGTTTTTTAATGAAGCCGGGAAGCAGACGGTAGCTGGGTTTATGATAATTTTGGATTGTTTCCAAGAAAATCTCCCAAGCGGTATTCACTGCATCTTCGCCCAAAGTTGCATAGATGTTGCCACACGTTGCTTCTTTGTAGATTAGCGGTTCAAACGCTTTGCACAAGGTATCAATGGCGTGTTGTTCCCCTTTTTGGGCAGCATGAATAAGATTACGCAGTTGTGTTGGCGTAAAATGATTATGTTGTGGTTTGTCAGGTAATTTTTTCGTGATGTCTTCATCGTCCTTTGCATCCGAGAGTCTTGCGGACTCTAAATATGACGGGCGCTCGTACTGTAATACATCGACTGTCGATGGTGTTATTATAGCACAGAAAATTTAGAAAAGTGTCCGTGCGGCAATATATTGCCTAACTGGGCAAGAAAAATTTTCTTTCGTGTATGCTCAAAGCTGTAGAGGTGATGAGCATGGATAAAGCAGTTGAACCACAAAATATTCCGGACAATAGATCTTTTATTATGGCGCAACGTTTAGAAAAATTGCGGGAACGGAGCGATTATACTTATGACGAGCTTTTGGGTTTAGTTTTGATTGGTATGGTTGAGGAAGAGTTGTATTTTACCCATAGGACTTATGAAAGTTTGGTGGAAGGATTGCCTTTTAAAAGCAGGATGCTGCGTTACTATAAAAAGGAGCCTATGAAGATGCCTTTTGGCAAGCTGTTGGCTTTGATTGGGGCGGTGACAGATGATAAAAAAGCTTTTTTGGCAGAGGCGTTGCGGCAGGTGGAAATGATTATGAAGTGTGATGGGAAGAAGTAAAGATTTTATGCGAAAGGGGCAGGCGAGAATGCTTGCCTCTTTTTTTGTGGGGGAGAAATATTATGTCCTGTTTTACGTATAAATGGTGTGGGATAATTTACGTATAGTCAAGCGAAGGGAGTTTTTTGTAATGAATGAAGATTTAGAAGCTAAGCAAATTCCTAATTACGTATATATTAAAGCGTATGACGAGGTTGTTTTTCCCTGTATGCGACTTAGGGGAGTGACTACCTTACAGGCGTGTATTGAACTTTGCCCGCGGTACTACCATTGCGATACTGCAGCGTTTGGCAATGATGCCTTGAAATTTGCGCAGGGAGAATGGGAAGAAGATGAACCTATTTCTTCATACTTGCAGGACAAGTTAGTTTTATAGCGAATAAGTATAGGTAATTTGGTTGTAATATTTTGGGTGGGAAAAGGAGTACCATTTATGGCTAATGTGATTTTTCTAAAAAGCGAAACTAGTATGGTGGAATTGAAGGAAACTCCTTATGATTCTGAAGATATATTTCAAGGGTTAATTGAACAACATCCTGCAATTTTAGCAGGCAGTCAAATTAATCCTGATGATCCATGTCGTTGGATTCTTATTTCTCGTGAAATTGGCGTGCCGCAGGAAGACGGAGGTAGTAATCAATGGTATTTGGACCACTTGTTTATAGACCATAATGCTATTCCAACTTTTGTAGAGGTAAAGCGTTCTAGCGATACGCGTATTCGTCGCGAGGTAGTAGGACAGATGCTTGATTACGCAGCTAATGCTACAGAATACTGGAAGGCAAGCGATTTGCGCCAATTGTACGAAAATAGTTGACACTGTTTAACGGATGATTTGCAGTTAGATAAAGTTGACGATGATGCTTTTTGGGATAATGTGGGGAAAAATTTACAACTTGGCAAGATACGTTTGCTTTTTGTCGCAGATGTCATTCCTAAAACATTGTTAAGCATTATTGAGTTTTTAAACAATCAAATGGTGAACACGGAAGTTTTGGGACTGGAAATCAAACAATATCTTTCTGGAAAGAAGGAGCAAATCTTTGTGCCTAAGATTGTGGGGCAGACTACGCAAGGTACGGATATAAAACATTATTATAGCAAAAAGAAAACTTGGAACAGGGAGATGTTTTTAGGCGAAGTTGCACGAATTGGTGGACGGGAGCAAATGGAGCTTGCAGACCGTTTTATGAGTGATTTTATAGGCGTGGATCCTAAGCATTGTCGTGTTTGGTATGGCAGAGGTGCTACTCATCCTAGCATTGTACTTTGTTTTGATTGGAAAGATGTAACTACGCAGTTTGTAAGTGTGTATCCGTGGGTTAAAGGCGTATATTTGGAATTATACTTTCAATATTTTAAGGAACCATTTAAGAGTGATGAAGGACGTATGTTGTTGAAACGGAGCTTTGATGTTGCTTTAGATGTTGATATTCCTATTGAAAAACTTAAAGGAAGACCTAGTGTAGATTTTGGTCTGCTTCTAGACGAAAACAAGTATCAAGCATTTAAGCAAATTCTTATGGATATGATTGAACAGATTAAGAACTACGAGAAATGAAAAACTGGGGGCATTTGTGATGTTCTTCCCCAGGGCGAGCCAAGATACAAAAGCGTAAAACTCATAACAAAACTAAAACCCCGGAGGAGCGCATCCCCCGGGGTTAAATTTTAGCAGACTATATTAACTTTCTCTTTCTACAGAAATCGCTTTAACTTGTTCAAGAGGCAGTTCTGTAAGCTCCGCAATAGCCTCGTCACTCATGTTTGTACTCCGTTTCAGATTGGTGGCTATAGTTAAAGCCTTTTGCAGCATACCACGAGCCTCACCGCGTGCTTCGCCACGAGCTTCACCGCGAGCCTCACCACGAGCTTCACCGCGTGCTTCAGCTCTTTGTTCAAATCTAGCTATCATCGCATCCATAGTAACCAAACCTCCTTCTTCAACGTCAG
>NZ_JBGVLF010000042.1:0-36036 GCF_045124115.1 Phascolarctobacterium sp. | reverse complement strand
ATGAGCCTCGCCTTCTAAGAAGCCTTTGCGTTCAGCCATTTCTATAATTCCAGCCATAGTCTCATCCTCCTTCTTGATGTCGTCGTAAGTAGTAACATTAGCAGAACTGCTAGCGTTCACAACTGATTTAAAATTGTTTTTATCGCGCTGGGTAACTAATTGATTAGCTATTTTTAAAAGCTGCCTTACATCTTCTTTATCTACATTTTTGGTTAAGACTCGTAGGGGACTGTGGTTAAATTTTTCAAGTTCTTTAGTAACTATCATCTGCATAGGGAATGGATAGTTTCCTCTAATGTAGTAGATACCGGGATAAGTTGAACTAATGGAGGCTCCGTAAGAAATTAGTGTTTTAAAAAGTAGTTTAGGGTGAGTTTCTTGTATCAGAGAGACGGTGATTTGTGACGCAGGGCGTGCATCTACTTCTTTGCCAAGACTTTTGTAGAGACAGGCATAAGCAATAGCTTTGTAAAAATCGTCTATACTGATATAGTCCCCAGGCCCTTTATATTCGCAAATGTTATCTTTACGGAAGAGCTTGCCAATATCGTTTTGTAGCACCCTATTATCTGTTTTCTTGATAATAAACAAGTCGACGTTTAGAGGCTTTTTGCTCAGCGGAAGTTCTGGGATAAACTCCAAAATGTCTGCATCCTCACGAAACTCCAATTCCGTTGCACTGCAGAACGGTGGATGCCACTGAATTTTTTCTTCAACGTGTTGCTTTGCCAAATAGCATCAATCCTTTCTTTGGAAATTTCGGATGATACCATTGACAATATACAGTTATGCGTAGGCAGTGCAATAGTACCATCCGTTAGAGATGAGTAAATATTACAGTGGCGCTTGGGACAAAGCTTTAATCACCGCAATTTTGCGGATGAACCACCCAACTACTGCTAGTGATATTTGGCAGCGCTGGCTCCTACATATTAGATTTTTAGAGCAGGCAGTAAACGCAAATGGGAATAAATACTACTGCTGCTTTTCACCTATATTATAACATATATGGGAAATAGGCAAAAGAATTTTATAGGTGTAATTAATTTTGTTTCTAGTTCTAGAATAATTCTCAACCTTTTTTCTATTTGCCCAGCGTTAGTGAATAGTTTATAATAAAGAAAAAGCTGAGGAAGGTGATAACCTATGGAAATAAAGAAGATTGCTATTGTAGGCATGGGCGCTTTGGGCTTGATGTACGGCGAAATGATTACTAAAGCCTGTGGTAATGATACTGTGGTTTACGTTATGGATGCGGAACGCTATAACAGGCATCAAAACGATGTCTATATCATCAATGGCGTGGAGCAGCACTTCCACCTGCAAAGTGCGGAAGAAGCACAGCCCGTAGATTTGGTAATTGTGGCTACTAAGTTCAGCGGGTTGGAGGCCGCTTTGCAAGAGATGCGTGGATTAGTTGGTTCGCAAACCATTATTTTTTCCGTGCTTAATGGCATTAGCAGCGAAGAATTTATTAAAGAGCGCTTTGGTGATGACAACTTACTGTATTGCGTAGCTTTAGGCATGGATGCGGTACGCGAGGGAACGACCTTGACCTACGAGCATACAGGAATGCTGAAAATCGGTTGCGTGGAGGAAAAACAACGTCCGGCATTGGACGCGGTAACTGCCTTTTTGGATAAAGCAGGGATTATCTATACTGTAGAGGCAGATATTTTACACGCTTTGTGGGCAAAGCTGCTGTTAAATGTGGGCATCAACCAAACCTGCATGGTTTACGCTACAGGCTACGGCGGAGCTTTTGATAATGATAAAGCCCGTGAGGATATGTTTGATGCCATGCATGAAGTAATTGCTGTTGCCCAAAAAGAGGGCGTAAATTTGACAGAGGCTGATTTTGAAAGCGCTGTAAAGGTTCTTCGCGGTCTAGCTTACGACGGCTTGCCTTCCATGCGCCAAGATGCCTTGGCAAAGCGTCCTTCCGAAGTAGAGCTATTTGCCGGAACCATCATCCGCTTGGGTGCTAAACATGGGGTGGATGTGCCTGTGAACCAGCGTTACTATGAATGTATCAAAGCTATGGAAGCAGCCTATTGAGTTGAATTTCTCTAAAGTTAACAACTTTTTGTAAAGAAGTTACTCCTTTAGGGAAAATTTGTAGCTTTCGCTTGCTAAAATAAATAGTATACGCTATTATAATAATATAGTATTAGGCATATTTTGGGAGTATGCTTAAAAGAAACGAGGGAGAGTTATTTATGAGTATTTTAAGTAGTTTGCCTATGCGTCTGCTCTTGGGCGTAATTTTGGGCATTGGTGTGGGCCTCAACGTAGGCGAAAGCGTGATGCAGGTTGTTTTGACTGCCAAAAGCTTAATGGGCAGCCTGATTATGTTCTGCGTGCCTTTGATTATTATTGGCTTTATCGCTCCGTCTATTACCCGTTTGGGCAAGCACGCCAGCGTTATGCTGCGTGTAGCAGTAATTTTGGCTTATCTGTCTTCCATTGGTGCAGCATTCTTCTCCACCTTTGCCGGTTATGCCATTATTCCTTCTCTGAACATCGTTCCCGCGGTAGATGGCTTGAAAGCACTGCCGAAACTGCTCTTTAATTTAAATATTGCGCCGATTATGAGCGTAATGAGCGCTTTGGTCTTCTCCGTGCTGATTGGGTTGGCTGCAGCTTGGACTAAGTCCGAGACCATTACCAAATGCTTGGAAGAATTCCAAAAGATGGTTTTGTCCATTGTTACTAAAATTATTATTACCATTCTGCCTTTGTTCATTGCCTGCACTTTCTGCGGTTTGGCGTACGAAGGCTCCATTACTAAACAATTCCCCGTATTCCTGATGGTAATTGCTATTGTTATGGTTGGCCATTACATTTGGCTGGCGCTGCTGTATTCTTTGGCAGGTGCTTATGCCGGTGCAAATCCCATGGAAGTGTTGAAACATTATGGTCCTGCATATCTGACTGCAGTTGGTACCATGAGCTCTGCTGCTACCTTGGCTGTAGCGTTGAATGGTGCTTTGAAGTCTAAGGTGCTGCGTAAAGACTTGGTAAACTTTGGTGTGCCTCTGTTCGCTAACATTCATCTGTGCGGCAGCGTACTGACGGAAGTGTTCTTCGTTATGGTAGTTTCCCAAGTTTTGTACGGCACTCTGCCAACCATGGGCAATATGGTACTGTTCTGCCTGCTCTTGGGCGTGTTCGCCATTGGTGCTCCCGGTGTTCCCGGTGGTACGGTAATGGCATCTTTGGGCTTGATTACCAGCGTACTTGGCTTTGATGCTACCGGTACTGCTTTGATGCTGACTATCTTCGCACTGCAAGACAGCTTTGGTACTGCTTGCAATGTTACCGGCGACGGTGCCTTGACTTTGATGCTGACCGGTTACGCTAAGAAGAACGGTGTTGAGGAAGTAGAAGAAGTTTCTGTGCTGTAAAGCATTGCTTAATTTAATATTGCTAAAGCTGTGACGTATGCGTCATGCTATCATATCCCCGCTCACGTGCGATTTCTTAACGCTCGCTTCGTGCAGTATCACAACGAAGATTCGCGGCCAATCTTGTTCGTAGTAGAATTTTCTGTTTGGTTCGCTTCACTTCTGTGATACTAAGCACTCGTGAGCTAAAATCGTAATGATTCGCTTGGGGATATGATAGCATTGATAGTGTCACAGCTTTATTTTTTTACGTAAATTTTACTGCAAAGACAGGAAAAATATTGTAAGATAGCTAATAGAGAACAATATTTAACGTGGTGTTCGTTGTTTGTGAAATAAGCGAGGTAGAAAAATGATTTATTGTGTAGAGGATGAGCAGAATATTTGTGAGTTAGAGGTATATACGTTGCAGTCCGTAGGTATGGAGGCAAAGGGTTGTGGCAGTGGCAAGGAGCTTTTTGCAGAGTTGGAGAAAGAGCTGCCCCAGTTGATTGTGCTGGATATTATGCTGCCTGATGAGGATGGTATCAGCGTTCTGCGCCGTCTGCGTGCAGATAAGCGTTATGCCAATATTCCTGTGATTATGGCTACTGCTAAAGGCACGGAATTTGACAAGGTCAAGGGCTTGGACAGTGGTGCTGATGACTACATCGCTAAACCTTTTGGTATGCTGGAAATGGTGGCAAGGATTAAGGCTGTGCTGCGCCGCTGCGCTACTAGCGGCAATGCTTCCGTGGATAACGAAGTAATCAAGGTAGAAAATTTAGAAGTAAATCCTTTGGAGCACAAGGTCAGTGTGGATGGCGAGGAAGTAGTGCTGACTTTTAAGGAATATGAGTTGCTGAAAAAGTTCCTGCTGCATCCGGGAATTGTTTTTTCCCGTGACAAGCTGCTTAACGATATTTGGGGCTATGAGTTCACCGGTGAAACCCGTACGGTGGATGTGCATATCCGTACTCTGCGCCAAAAGCTGGGCACAGCAGGTGATCTGATTGAGACTATCAGAGGCGTGGGCTACAGAATGGCTGCTGTAAAATGAAACAGAAATTGTTCCGCAGTCTGCTGCTGTTGACAGTTACCAGCGTTGCTTTAGTAGTGGGGATGTTCGCTTGGTTGGCGTATCACTACATTACTACGGATAGCTATAACAGTCTGCAGCGGGAGGCAAATTTACTCCTAGAGTCCGACGAAGACGGACGGGTTACAGTGAAGCAGTTGCGACGGGTGCAGCTGACGGACCGTGTTACCATGCTTGACCCTACGGGCAAGGTGCTCTTTGATAACTACATGAACGCCAAAGAAATGGAAAACCACATGGAACGTCCGGAGATTAAGCAGGCTATGGAGCATGGGGAAGGCTATGCTTCCCGTCCTTCCCAGACTTTGGGCAAAAATATTATTTACTACGCTTTGGAACTGCCCGATGGCAATATCTTGCGCTTGGCGCGTACTAACGAAGTGGTGTTCCAACAGGCTAATCTGCTTTTAGGCTACTTCTTTTTCATCTTAGTTTTGATTCTCGGTGGTGCGTTTATAGCAGCCCGCAGCATTACCCGCAGGGTGCTGGAGCCGTTGGAAAAACTGGATTTGGAAAATCCTGTGCCCCAAAAGAGCGTCTATCCTGAATTGGAGCCTATTGTAGAGCGTTTTGCTACCCAACAGGATAAGCTGAACAAGGAAATGCGCCGCTACAAGAATAAAAAGCAGGAACTGAAGGCTGTTACCAATAATATGAACGAGGGCATGCTGTTTTTAGATACTGCTTGGAATGTACAGTCCATTAACAAAAGCGCGATTAAGTTCTATGGTAAGGACAAGCAGGAGCTTTTGGGTAAAAATATTCTGGACTTGGAAGCAGGCGAGGACTTGCGTCCTTTATTGCAGGATATGGAAGTATTGGATAAAGGTTATCTTGTTATCAACAAAGGCTCCACTTACTTCCAGTTTAATGCCAGCCGTATTGCGGATAAAGGCTTTGTACTGCTGATTATGGACGTAACGGAGCGTACTGCTTCCGAAAAACTGCGCCGGGAGTTTTCTGCCAATGTTTCTCACGAACTCAAGACACCGCTGCAGTCCGTACTGGGCTATTCGGAAATTATGCTGAGCGGTTTAGTGCGACCGGAGGACACCAAGCGCTTCTTACAGAAAATTTATGATGAAGCACAAAATCTGCTGCGGCTTATTGATGACGTTATTAAACTGTCTAAATTGGACGAACTGAACCATGACATGATGGAGGAGTTCTCTTTGACCAAGGTGGCAGAAAGTGCCATGCGCCGTTTGCAGGACAAGGCCGGCAAAGCTAAGGTGCTGCTGCAGTTGGAGGATACCCTGCAACCGGAGTCCCACGTACTGGGCATTGCTTCGCTCATGGAAGAAGTGTTCTTCAATCTTTTGGATAATGGCATCAAGTACAATCACGCAGGCGGCAGTGTCACTTTGCGCTTGAGCGAAACGGAGAGCAAGCTGTGCGTGAATGTGGTGGATACAGGTATGGGCATTCCTACGGAAGAACTGCCCCATATTTTTGAGCGTTTCTACCGTGTGGACCGCAGTCGTCATAAGGCCATTGATGGTACGGGCTTGGGCTTGTCCATTGTTAAGCACGGTGTACTCTTCCACCATGGCAGCATCCGCGTGGTGAGCACCATGGGCAAGGGTACGGAGTTCATTATCAAGTTCCCCAAAAACGCTGTATGTATACAAGACAGAAAGTAAAAATTGTGATAAAATGAAAGCACTACGTAGGTAGTGCTTTTATTTTTTGTAAAGTAAGGGGGTTTAAATACGATGCAAGTCGTTTTAACAATTGTAGGTAAGGATAAGGTGGGTATTACTGCTAAGGTGGCCAACGCGTTGGCAGATATGAATATCAATATCATCAATATCAACCAAAATATTATGCAAGGTTTCTTTAATATGGTTCTGATTGCAGATATGGCAGGTGCTAACGTATCTTTAGCTGCTGCCCGTGACAGAATGACTGCACTGGGCGAGGAAATTGGTGTAGAAATCCGTTTGCAAAGCGAGGAAATTTTTACCGCTATGCATCGTATATAGGAGGGCGCCATGCTGTTCAATACTCAGGATATAATGGAAACAACGCGCATGATCACCCAGAACAAGCTGGATGTGCGTACAATCACTATGGGTATCAGCCTACGTGATTGCTGCCACCCCGACATTAAGGTAACTGCGCAAAAAATTTACGATAAAATTTGTACTAAAGCCGAGCATCTAGTAAAAACCGGTGAAGATATCGAAGTTGAACTGGGCGTGCCCATTATCAACAAGCGTATCAGCGTTACCCCCATTTCTATGGTGGGTGAAAGCTGTGATGCGAACGACTATGTACCTTTGGCACAAGCTTTGGATAAAGCAGGTAAGCAAGTAGGCGTTAACTTTATTGGCGGTTTTTCCGCTCTTGTGGACAAGGGTTATACTAAGGGCGACCGCAATTTGATCGCTTCTATTCCGGAAGCCTTGGCTGTGACGGATATTGTTTGTTCTTCCGTCAGCGTAGGCTCCACTAAATGCGGCATTAATATGGACGCTGTCCGCCAAATGGGTCAAATAGTCAAGGCTACTGCTGATCGTACTGCTGATCGTGATGCTCTTGGCTGCGCTAAATTAGTAGTGTTCTGCAACGCTGTGCCTGATAACCCCTTTATGGCAGGTGCTTTTTTGGGCGTTACGGAACCGGAAACCGTTATTAATGTAGGCGTCAGCGGCCCCGGTGTTGTTAAGTACGCATTGGAGCAGGTTAAAGACGGCGACATTGGTATGGTTGCGGAGACCATTAAAAAGACCGCTTTCAAGATTACCCGTGTAGGTCAATTGGTTGCTCAAGAGGCTGCCCGTCGCTTGAATACACAATTTGGTATTATCGACTTGTCTTTGGCGCCTACGCCTGCTATTGGTGACTCCGTTGCCCACATTTTGGAAGAAATCGGCCTGGAAAGCTGCGGCGGTCCCGGCACTACTGCTGCCTTGGCGATGCTCAATGATGCTGTAAAAAAAGGCGGCTTGATGGCATCCAGCTATGTTGGCGGTTTAAGCGGTGCCTTTATCCCCGTCAGCGAGGACGCAGGCATGATTGCTGCTGTAGAACGTGGCTCTCTCACTTTGGAAAAATTAGAAGCTATGACCTGCGTTTGCTCCGTAGGTTTGGACATGATTGCTATTCCCGGTGATACCACTGCCGATACTATTTCTGCTATTATTGCGGACGAGGCTGCTATTGGCATGATTAATAACAAAACCACTGCTGTACGTTTGATCCCTGTTCCCGGCAAGGGCGTAGGCGAAAACGTAGAGTTTGGCGGTCTTTTGGGCTATGCACCTATTATTGCTGTGAATAAATTCAGCGCCGAGAAATTTATTTCCCGCGGTGGTCGTATTCCTGCGCCTGTAAGGAGTCTGACCAATTGATGCGCAAAGCAAAAAGGGAAGCAATTCTCAATATTTTAGAGGCAACCTATAAGGATACTAAAACAGCGTTGAATTATAATTCTCCCTTTGAATTATTGGTGGCAGTAATCCTTTCTGCACAATGTACTGATGAACGGGTAAATGTAATTACTTCCCGTATTTTTCCACGTTTAAATACGCCGGAAAAAATGGGGGCGCTGACTCAGGAGCAGATGGAGGCGGAAATCCGTGACTGCGGTTTGTACCACGCTAAAGCGAAGAATTTGCTGGGCGCTTGCCACATGTTGGTGGAAAAGTTTAACAGCACTATTCCCAGCGATATTAAAACCTTGATGGAACTGCCTGGCGTAGGGCAGAAGACGGCCAATGTGGTGGCAAGCATTATCTACAATGTGCCTGCCATTGCGGTGGATACTCATGTGTTCCGTGTGTCCCATCGTCTTGGGCTCGCTAAGGGTGCGGATCCTTTGGCTACGGAAAAGGAACTGCAGAAGATTATTCCTATGGAAAAGTGGAGCGCTGCCCACCACTGGTTTATTTGGCATGGACGCAAAATCTGCAAGGCGCGCAAGCCTTTGTGTGCAGAATGTGTGCTGCTGGCGGAGTGCCCGTTTAAAGAAAAGAATTTGTAAATATATAGAGGTTGGATTTATGTAGCCATTGTTACCACCTTCCGACTCACGTGCGATTTCTTAACGCTCATTTCGTGCAGAATCACAACGAAGATTCGCGGCCAATCTTGTTCGCAAAACAAGATTCTCTAGGGTACGCTTCACTTCGGTGATTCTAAGCACTTATGAGCTAAAATCGCAATGATTCGTCTAGGAAGGTGGTAGCAATGGCTTGTTTTGTTCCAGCTTCTTTTTATTATGTGATATAATTTAGTTAGAAGTACAGAGGAGGTGCGGGTATGGATGATTTTGTTGTGCAGGGTCCTTTGGGGCCTATTGAGTGTGTAGTAGAGAAAAATCGCAGTGATAATAAAAATGTTCTTGTTATGGCCCATGGCTTTCGTGGTAGCCGCGAAGGCGGCGGCAGAGCGCCATTGGTGGCTAAGCAGTGCGCTGCTTGCTGTAGTGTAGTCCGCTTTAATTTTACAGGGACGCGTGTTTTATCGCTGCAGGTGGCAGAGCTGCAGGCGGTGATTAGCCAGGTACGCCGTCTTGTACCAGGTTGCACTGTTTTCCTCATGGGGCGTAGTTTGGGCGGTGCGGCATCCATCGTTACTGCAGGCTTGGATAAGGAAATTGCTAAACTGGTGCTGTGGGCTGCGCCTAACGATTTGCGTTTTACTTTTCGCTATGTTATGGGCGAGGCTGATTACGCACGTCTTGATCAAGGCGAAACACTGCATTTTACGGATGAACGCGGCGAGTGTGTGCTGACTCCAGATTTTCTTACAGATTTTGACAAGTACGATTTAAGCTCTATCCTGCAAGGGTGGGACGAACGACCGGTGCTATTGCTTCACTGCGAAGGTGATTCCGTAGTATTGGTGCAGCAGGCTAAGCGTAATGCAGAAATTTTAGGTAAGGCAGGGGAGTTGCACCTGTTCCCCAATGGCGACCATAGCTTTACGGACTACAGTGAGAAAGCTGGAGCCATCATTGCAGACTGGCTGACACGCTGAAAAATTATTGAATTCACTACTGCTAGAAGGTATAATATAAATTGAAGTAGTTTATGCTTTTGGAGGTTTCAAATATGAGAAAAATTCTTTTAATATGTATGCTCCTATTGTGTGTTATGGGGCTGACTGCCTGCGGTCAAGAAAAGGAGCAGCCTGTTAAGGCAGAGCCTGCTACCGCAGTCTTTGTTACCAGCATGGGCGATTTTGAGATTAAATTGGCAACGGATTATGCACCGAAAACCAGCGCCAATTTCATTAAGCTGGCTAAGTCCGGCTTCTATGATGGGCTGACCTTCCACCGTGTAATTGATAATTTTATGATTCAAGGCGGTTGCCCCAAAGGCGACGGTACAGGCGGTCCCGGTTACAAAATTCCTGATGAATTCAGTAGCAAGCTGCTGCACAGCGGTCCCGGCATCCTGTCCATGGCGAATGCAGGGCCCAACACCGGTGGCAGCCAGTTCTTCATCACCCTGCGTGAATGTAGCTGGCTTGATGGCAAGCACGCTGTTTTTGGCAAAGTAACCAAGGGTATGGATGTAGTTTATAAAATTGGCAAGGTACAAACCGGTCCTATGGATAGACCTGTTGTGCCCGTAGTAATTAAAAAGGTAACTATTGAAAACAGATAATACGTACAGGAGGTTCTTTTTTGGCTACGAACATTGAATTGCAGACGATGGACCAACAGGAAATGGTGGGGATTTGCGGTAGGAATGACGAGTTTTTGCGCATTGTGCGGGACTCCTTCTCCTGCAGGCTGGTAGCACGTGGCAATACCATTACCATCAATGGTGAGGAAGCAGAGGCTTTGCAATTGCAACAGCTTTTAGAGGAGCTGCTTTTCCTCTACCGTCAAGGACTGCCATTGACTTCCCATGATGTACGCTACAGCATCTTCATGGTGAAAGAAGGTCGCTTGGACAGTCTGCACCGTATGTATGCAGATACTATTATTGTGAATAACCGTGGGCGTCAGGTGAAGGCAAAAACCTTGGGACAGTGGCATTATGTTGACACTATCCGCAAAAGCTACATCACACTTGGTATTGGGCCAGCAGGCACGGGCAAAACCTATTTGGCGGTGGCACTGGCTGTTGCTGCTCTGAAGAAGAAGGAAGTGGAGCGTATCATCCTCACCCGTCCTGCAGTAGAAGCAGGCGAAAAGCTTGGTTTCCTGCCCGGTGATATGCAGGACAAGGTTGATCCTTATCTGCGTCCCCTATATGATGGTTTGTACGATATGTTAGGCTCTGAAACCTTCCAAAAATATCTTACGAAAGGTACTATTGAAGTAGCGCCTTTGGCATATATGCGCGGCCGCACCTTAAACGATGCTTTTATTATTTTGGACGAAGCCCAGAACACTACACCGGAGCAGATGAAGATGTTCTTGACACGTTTTGGCTTTGGCAGCAAAATGGTCATTACCGGCGATATTACCCAAATCGATTTGCCCGGTGGCAAAAACAGTGGTCTAAAGGATGCAGCGAAAATCCTTGGCAATGTACCTGGCATTGGCGTGATTAAATTTAATGATCATGATGTAGTACGTCATGAAATCGTAGGCAGCATTATTAAAGCTTATGATGCATTTGAGAAACGGAAAGAGCAGAAGGAAAAATGATTATTAATTTAGAAAATGATCAAGAAAAAATCGACTTGGCGGAACAAGTGTTGGCACGACTGCAGGAAGGCTTGGAGGCAGTAGCGCGTCTGAACGGACTGGAAGAGGATGCAGAGGTGGATGTTACCATTGTGGATGACGAAGAAATTCACGCTCTCAACCGCGACTACCGCGGAATGGATAAGCCTACGGATGTGTTGAGCTTTGCTTTGGACGAAGAAGGCGACGATGACGATGAACCGGAGTTGATTGGCGGACCGGAAGAACATCTTTATGGCGATATT
Organism: Phascolarctobacterium sp.; assembly: GCF_045124115.1. Taxonomy (GTDB): domain Bacteria; phylum Bacillota; class Negativicutes; order Acidaminococcales; family Acidaminococcaceae; genus Phascolarctobacterium_A. Next base: position 24,654 of record NZ_JBGVLF010000042.1, on the reverse strand, counting down.
ATAATCTCAGCAGAAACTGCGTTGCGTCAGGCGGAGGAATATGGTCACGGACTGGAGCGGGAAATGACTTATTTGGCAGTGCACGGTATGTTCCACCTGCTTGGCTACGACCACATGACGGAAGCAGAAAAGGCAGAAATGCGCGCTAAGGAAGAAGAAGCGTTGCGCGCTATCAATCTTTCGGAAGAATATTTTGACCACCCTGTAGGTGAGCATTAATTGCTAATGGAGGTGCCGCAAATGCAGGATTTACGTATAGAAGCTGCTTCTTTGGCAGTACAGGAGCTGTACCATGCTGCAGTAGCAGCCAGAGAAAATTCCTATTCCCCCTATTCTCATTTTGCTGTGGGAGCAGCAGTGCGCACGGCTGTAGGCAAAATCTATGGAGGCTGCAATATTGAAAACGCTTCATATGGACTGTGCTGCTGCGGTGAGCGGAACGCTATTTTTGCTGCCGTAGGTGCAGGTGAACGCCAGCTTACGGCGTTGTGCGTAGTGGCAGACACCTCCGCACCTGTTTCTCCCTGCGGTGCCTGCCGACAGGTGATGAGCGAATTTAACATTAACGAGATAATTTTAGGTAACCTAAAAGGTGATTTAAAAATCTGCACTTTGGCTGATTTGCTGCCCTATGGTTTTGCTTTGTAAATAAAGGAGATACGATGATTCAAGAAACTAAACATCATGCAGGCTTTGTGGCTATGGTGGGTCGTCCCAACGTGGGCAAATCCACCTTGACCAACAGCCTTATTGGCGAAAAAATTGCGATTATGTCCGACCGTCCCCAAACTACCCGAAATAAAATTATGTGTATTATGAACACCGATAATGCGCAGATTATGTTTTTGGATACGCCCGGTATTCATAAACCCCAGCATAAATTGGGGGAATACATGGTGCGTACTGCAGAAAGCACCTTGCAGGAAGTGGACGTAGTCCTCTTTATTGTGGACGTTAACGAAAAACGTGGTGCCGGAGAAGATTATATTTTGGAACTGCTGAAAAAAGTGAAGACACCGGTGATTCTTGTGGCAAATAAAATTGATAAGCTGCAGGATAAGTCCAAGCTGTTCAAAATTATTGAAGGCTACACTAAGCTGTACAATTTTGCCGCAGTAGTCCCCGTTTCTGCCTTGCAGGATAAAGAGTTCCCCGGTCTGGTAGACGAAATTACCAAGCATTTGCCGGAAGGTCCTGCTTATTTCCCTGATGATATGATTACGGACCAACCGGAGCGCGTAATTGCGGCGGAAATGATTCGCGAGAAGGTGCTGCGCCTGACCCGTGATGAAGTACCTCACTCTATTGCTGTAGAGGTAGAAGAATTTAAAGAACGTGATGAAGAAAATATCTATATCCGTGCTACCATCTTTGTGGAGCGCGAGTCCCAAAAAGGCATCGTCATCGGTGCTAAGGGCAGTCTGCTGAAAAAGATTGGCCAACAGGCGCGTGCTGATTTAGAAAAGCTGTTGTACTGCAAGGTCTATCTGGATTTGTGGGTCAAGGTCAAACCTGACTGGCGCAATCAGGATAAATCTTTGAAGCAGTTTGGTTATAAATAAGGAGTGATGACTTATCGACGGCGATCCTGCTATTAGCAGTATACTACAATTTGTTTTAATATTGCTGATGGTATTCTTAAATGGTTTCTTTGTAGTTGCAGAATATGGTTTGTTGCGCGCACGTAAGAGCAAACTGGAGGAACTGGCTACCAATGGTTCCGGCAGTGCTTCCCTAGTTTTGCGTGCCCTAACGAAGCAGGATACGTATTTAAGCGCCATTCAACTGGGCGTTACTGCTTCCACGGTACTCTTGGGCATTTTGGGTGGGCGTTTCTTCGCTCTTTTGCTCCACGATGCTGCAGAAATGGACATGGTGCTGGCTTGGGCTTGCAGCATTCTTTTGGTAGTGCTGCTTCATGTGGTGATTGGCGAATTGGTGCCTCGCGCTATGGCGGCAAGCAATGTGGAAAAGGCTGCTATGAATACCCTTTACCCTGTTATCTTCTTCCATTATCTGCTCTATCCGTTAAACTGGGTGTCCAGCAGAGCTTCCCAAGCGGTACAAAAACTATTGCATATTGCCAAGCCTGCAGAAGATATGGCGCGCAGCGAAGATGAGCTGCGCCGTATTGTCAGCGCCAGTGAGCAGGAAGGACAGATTGACCATATTGAAAGCAGTATGATTGATAATGTTTTTGATTTTGCCGATAGAGTGGCGCGTGAAGTAATGGTGCCCAGGCAGGATATGGTGTGCCTGTATGTGGAAGATACGGTGGCAGAAAACCTGGAAAAAGTACGCCACAGCCGTCATACGCGCTATCCTCTTTGCGAAGAAGATAAGGACCACGTTCTTGGTACTATCCATGTCCGCGATTTGGTGGGCATTGATCCTGCTTCTGCAGATTTGCGCAAGCTGATGCATCCCATTGTGGTTATTCCTGAGGCTATGCCGATTTCTAAAGCGCTGCCCTTGCTGCAGCAACGACATGAGCAGATGGTACTGGTGGCGGATGAGTACGGCGGCACGGCAGGCTTGATCACCATGGAAGATTTGGTAGAAGAAATTGTGGGCGAAATCCAAGACGAACATGAGGCTCAAGAGCCGGAAGATGTGGTGGCGCTGCCTAATGGCGTTTACGAATTTGACGGCATGGTGCTCTTAGATGATATTGCGGAAATTTTAGGCGTGAAGTTTGATGATCCGAAAGAAGATACCATTGGTGGCTACGTCTTCGGACTTTTAGGACGCAGGCCGGAAGTGGGTGATTCTATTACCCTTGGCACTTACAGCTTTAAAGTATTGCAGACGGAAGGCTTCCGCGTTTTGCGCTTGCAGGCGGTGCCTTTGCCTAAAAACGCTGCCGTGAAGGTGGAAGAAGATGAGTGAAAATCGCAGAGAGTGCCTGCAGGACGAAGCCTTGGTGCTTCATGTAAAAAATTGGCAGACCGCAGATAAGTATGCGGTCTGCTTTACTAAGAATAACGGTAAACTGCGCTTTATTGCCTACGGTGCCCGTTATGTAAAGAATGTGCAGGGGAGGCTGTTGCAACCTTTTGCCTGTTTGAACATCGAGGTGCAGCAGGGGCAGAAGATTGACAAGCTGCGCAGTTGCGAGCTGGTGTGGATGCCTCAAGGCATGGATGTACGCCAAATGGCCTACGGAGCGGTGATGGCGGAGCTGGTGGCAGTGCTGACGGAGGATAGGGAGCCGCAGCCTGAGTTGTACGATTTGCTGGTCGCTTCCTTGGCAACTTTGGTAAAGCGCAATCCCCGCTTGGTAACATTGTCCTTTGCTATTAAGCTTTTGGGCTTGGCAGGTTTTGCTCCCAATTTTGACCATTGTACCTGCTGTGGGGAAGCAGTAACAGGTACAGCTCAAGGGTGGTTCAGTCCTGCCCAGGGCGGGTACGTGTGCGACAAATGCCGCACGATAGCAGAGGAGCCTTTGCAAAGCTGTTCTTCCGGAGCATTGGCATTGTGGCAGTGGCTAGCTACTCTTGATTATGATAATCCTGCTCCCTTTGCTGTCCGTGGGGGCGAGCTGATGGAGGTGGAGCATATGCTATACACCTTTATCTTCTTCCAAACGGATAAACAGCTGAACAGCCTAAATTTTTTAAATCAATTGGGACTGTAAAAGTTGATAGAAGACTGTGCGGATAAAGTATAAATGACTATGCGTCAATTTGTGTAGTCAGTGTAGCTTTAAGAGGATGGCGGAAGTCATCCTCGTTTTATATGCTTCAAAAGTATAGGAATCATTTGAATTTCATAAAGCTGTTATTGTTTACTTCTGCTAATTTAATAGTAACCTTAGAATAAATCAAGTTAGTACATTGTAGTAACGACTTTGTCATGTTATATAAGCTGCATAGAGTGGGCACACTACACATTAACTTTTCTTAAACTACAAAAAACGGACTAGATGCGACTAAACAAAATGATTTGCAACAGTAGTAAATTTTTTCAAAAAAAGAGGATTTGAAAAGTTAATGTAGAATACTAAAATGGTAGGAATATACTTTCCAACGGTACATTCTAAGAGGAATGATGAGTGTTGGAAAGAGAAATAATGAAAGGGGTGTTTCTCAATGATGAAACTAATTGGCAAAAAAAACTTAAAGAAAGCTGTTGTGCTTACAATTCTTGCAATGAGTACAAATGTAATGTGAGGGGGAACTGTGTATGCGGATACTTTAACAGTAACTACTAATGGTGTTGTAACAACGCAAGGAAGTAATCCTATTTCTGTGGATATGGTTACAGAAGACGAACTTGATACCCTGATTAAAAGCGGTAAATTAAAAGGCGAAAAAGGCGACCAAGGTGAGCAGGGTATCCAAGGCGAAAAAGGTGAAAAAGGCGACCAAGGTGAGCAGGGTATCCAAGGCGAAAAAGGTGAAAAGGGCGACCAAGGTGAGCAGGGTATCCAAGGCGAAAAAGGTGAAAAGGGCGACCAAGGTGAGCAGGGTATCCAAGGCGAAAAAGGTGAAAAAGGCGATAAAGGCGCATCCATAGCTAGTGGCGAGTATACAGTTCAAAACAATAAAGTTGAAATGGATATTAAAGATACTAGCGGTGAAGTTGCAGGGAAAGTTACAATAGATAATGTTGCTAGCGCATCTGATGTGGAAAAGGAAAGAACTGAACGTGTAGAGGCTGATAATGCTATAAATGAGCGTATTGATGGCTTAGGTTCTAAAATTGATAAGTTGGATGGTCGTGTAGACAAGGTAGGCGCACTGGCTGTTGCTATGGCTGGCTTGCATCCGCTGAGCTATGATCCGGAAGCACCGACCGAATTTGCTGTGGCAGCAGGTTCTTATAGTGGCGAAACAGCTTACGCTGCAGGAGTGTTCCATCATCCTAATAGAGATATAGTTCTGAGCTTTGGCATGTCTGTCTGCGGTAGCGAAAAAGCAGGTAATGTGGGTGCTACTTTCCGCTTTGGCAGAAGAAGCGCAGAATACAAAGCTCGCGAGGCCGTTAAAAAACAAGAGCTTGCAGAACAAGCTAAATTTGAAGCAGAAAAAAACGCTAAGGTTGAAGCGCAACAAAGAAGACATGCAGCCATGGCGGCAAAAGCAGTAGAGTAAGAAGTGCTATTGAGAAAAGTACAGTTGGAATAAATTACGTTGACATAGGTCTTCGGGTGATATTCCTTATTAGATAATATGGCTACAGCTTAAATTGTGTGGTTACTGCTCTGACAGTGTGGTTTTAAGAGGATGACGTAAGTCATCCTCTTTTTTGTATGTCTAAAGGTATAGAAACCACATAGTGTCAGACAATAGGGTGTTTTATTAAAAAGTTATTATGTTATATGGTGATACATTATCCGTAAACATCTCATACATAAATATATACTTGAGGTGTGTTAACAGTTTTTTTAGGTACGGCTCTTCATTGTTAGTACAGGAACGCAAGCGTACTTAAGAAAAGTGGTTTGTAATATTTTTTATTACATGGGAACTATCTGCACAGTCTTTTTTACTTTTCTGTGAAAAATAGAAGAATAAAAAGGATTTTTACTTTCCTTGCAAGAATAATACATAGTTATCACTGAATTGCAAATAATAGGATGAAGGGATGAAGTAGATGCTGGTAGGCGTAGGCTGTGATGTAATAGAGATTGAAAGAGTTGCTAAAGCAATAGGGCGCGAGCTTTTCAAGCTACGTGTTTTTGCTCCCAGTGAAATTGCTTACTGCGAAAGCAGGGGCAAACAGGCTGCGGCTAGCTACGCTGCCCGCTTTGCTGCTAAAGAAGCTGTACTGAAGGCTTTAGGCACAGGTCTGCGTGGCGGTGCCATGACGGAAATTGTTGTATCTAGCGATGCTTTGGGTAAGCCACATGTGGAGCTAAGCGGTCATCATGCTGCACTGGCAAAATCCCTGGGCGTTACTAATATTTGTTTAAGCATGAGCCATGGTCGTAATCTGGCTATGGCCTACGTAGCAATGGAGGCAGAATAATGAAGCTTGTAAATGGTCAACAAATGCAGGAAATAGACAAAGAAGCTATGGGAAAATACGGTGTACCTGGACTTTTACTGATGGACACAGCTGCTAAGCAGGTAGCCGATGTAATGATGCAGGATTTGGAGTTAGCCGTTGGCGATAAGGCTGTAGTGTTTTGCGGTGGCGGAAATAACGGTGGCGATGGTTTCGGTGCTGCCCGCTGGCTGCAGAACTACGGTGTAGAAACAAAGGCCTTCCTCGTAGGTATCGACGAAGAAAAAATCAGTGGCGATGCTGCTGTAGAACTTTTGCTGTATAAAAATGACGGTGGCAGGGTAGCTCTTCTTCAAAGTGAGGAAGACTATTTGGCTGCGGAACTGGCAGTGGAGCGTGCTACTGTAGTTGTGGATGCCGTTTTAGGCACTGGCTTTAAGGGTGAACTGCGTCCCGAAGCACGCCGCGTTTGCCGTATGCTCAACGAGTTGGCAGCAACAGTTGTGTCCGTTGATATTCCTAGCGGGGTCAACGCTACTGACGGTGCTGCGGACGAAGATGCGGTACAGGCAGACTTGACTGTGACCATGGCGTTGCCGAAAACTGGTCTTTTGCTGTACCCGGGACGTAAGCTGGCAGGCGTGACTTGTGTGGTGCAGATAGGTATGCCTGCTAAGTTGTTGGACGAATACCCCAGCCACACCTATCGTACTACAGCAGAAATTGTACAAAAGCTGATGCCTGTCCGCGAGGCCAATGCTCATAAAGGGGATGCAGGCAGAGTTGTAGTGTGTGCAGGCAGTCCCGGTTACGTTGGCGCTGCAGCTCTATGCAGTAATGCCGCTGTGAAAGCTGGGGCGGGACTTGTATCCTTGCTGACACCTTTGAGCAGTCGCGAAGTATTGGCTGTAAAGCTGACGGAGGTTATGGTGCATGGCCTTTTGGAGCGTATGCCAGGTGTTCTGGGCGGCGCTGCTGCCAATGATGTGGTGAAACGTGCGGCGGATGCCGACGTGCTTGCCATCGGTCCAGGCTTGGGCGTGTCCGACAGCACTATGCAGACTGTACGCGACATTTTGGCACAGGTAGCTGTTCCTGCGGTAATTGATGCAGATGCACTTACTGCCTTTAAGGACCATACTGAGGAATTAGCGAAAATCCAAGTGCCGAAGGTATTGACGCCCCATCCAGGAGAAATGGCACGTTTGACAGGTCTTACTGTAGAAGAAATTGATAGGGATAGAATTGAAGTTGTCCGTAAATATGCTCAAGAGTGGCAGGCTGTAGTTGTCTTAAAGGGTGCTCCGACGGTGATTGGCTGTCCTGACGGCAGCGTCTACGTTAACAGTACGGGAACCAATGCCTTGGCAACAGGTGGCAGTGGCGATGTTTTGACGGGTGTTATTGCAGGCTTAGCAGCACAGGGCATCAGCGTGCAGGAAGCTGCTATTTGCGGCGTTTATCTCCATGGTTTGGCAGGTGGTACAGAAGTTGGCCTTGCTGCTGGGGAAATAGCAACCAAACTGCAGGAAGCACGGGCGTTGACTAGAGAGCAAGCATTGCAACCTGTTTGCAAGGAAGCTTGGGTAATGATATAATAAAATATTATGATTATGCATTCAGTTTAAATACTGACGAGGTGAAGTTCTTGCGTAAGATAGTTATCCTAGCGTTTTTACTGCTAGGGCTGGTGTGGACTGCAGTTGCCCAAGCTGCCCAAGTAACGGACGTAAAATGGGGTGTTGATAAAAACAATGTACTCCGCTTGGTAGTCGATGTTACGGATACAGCAGGTTACGCAGTTCAACTGGATGGTAATAATTTGAAATTGACAGTAAATGCCAAGGCTGCAGGTCAAGCTGTGGGCAGAAAGGCTATCAAAAGCTCCTTGGCAGACCATATGCGCGTTGTGAGCGCAGGCAGTGCTACGGAAGTACACGTGCCTTTAAAGAAAACTTTAAAGTCTAGTGACTACAAAGCCTTTGTCTTGAAGAAGGATCCCCAGACAGGAAGACCCTTCCGGGTAGTATTGGATTTGACTGCAGATAAAACCATTGTTCCTGTTAAATCCGGCACAACTACTGCGGGTACAGCGGCAGTGTCTAAATCTGCAGTATCTGCTCCTGTAGTCAGCAATAGGCCTGTAGTGGGCAATAGACCTGTACGTAGTTCTACTGCTACCAAGCAGACCGTCACTAAAACTACGCCTGCTGTGAAAACACCTGCGGAGCCTAAGGTAGTTAAAACTGTGGAAAAAAAGAAGGTAGAGGAACAGAAGCAGGAAGTAAAGACCACTACAAAGAAGTCTAAGCATAAGAAAAAGAGAAGAACTGAAAAGTATTCCCAAGAGCAGAAGGCAAGCACGGAAAAATCTGCTACAACTACAGAAGATGGGTTGACAGTAATCAAAGCTACTGGCAAGTATCGTACTAATGGCGGTTTGGAAGGCAAGGTGATCACCATTGACCCCGGTCATGGCGGTAGCGACCCTGGTGCTGTAGGTGCTAAGGGAACCAAGGAAAAAGATATTACCTTGGCGATTTCTAAGCAAGTACAGGAACTGCTGGAGAAAAAAGGTGCCAAAGTCCATATGACCCGCACTGATGATAGGGATGTTTATGGTCCTTATGCCAGCGATAGGGCAGAACTGCAGGCACGTGTCAATGTGGCAGAAAAATATAATTCTGATGCCTTTGTAAGCTTGCATATTAATTCTTCTGTCAACAAAAGCATTGGTGGTTTTTCCACATACTATTATCCCAAAACCAATTACGATTTGCAGTTGGCACAAGCTATTCAAAAACAGTTAGCCGATAATTTTGGCGTAAATAATTTGGGCGTGCGCCAAGCTAATTTCTACGTTACCAAGCGTTGCAGTATGCCAGCAGTTTTAGTAGAGATGTGTTTTATCAGCAATCCCGACGAAGAAACGTTAATGCAGGGTAATTGGTTCAAAAAGAAGACTGCCCGTCTTATTGTGGAAGCTTTAGAGAAGTATTTTGATTAAGGGAGATATGCTTATGCAAAAGCTGGTTATACTGCTGGTGCTGCTATGCACTTTGCTAAGTGCAGGTTGCTTTGGCAATGGTGACAAAGTTGTCGAGCCTGCCAAACCGCCACAGCAGGAAATAAAACAACAAAGCTTTATAGTCTACCGCGCTGCTGCCAACGGCATGGAAAAGCTATTACCGGAAAAATTTACCATTAATGATAATGGCAAAAGCGTACCGGAAAATGCTTTGATTGCTTTGTGCACTACGAAACCCCAAGATGCTAAAATGGATGATGTAGTACCCATTGGTGCCAAGGTGCGTAGCTTGAAGATTGATAAGGATGGCACTGCCTATGCAGATTTTTCCAAGGAACTTGCTAAACGCGGTCAAGGTTCCTACGGGGAAATGATGTTGTGCTATGCCATTGTAAATACGCTGACGGAGTTCCCGGAAATCAAGCGTGTCCAAATACTTGTTGAAGGAGAAAAGGTTATTTCTCTTAGCGGCCATATGAATGTGGAAGACCCGCTAATGAGGAACACGGACCTGTTATAAGATGGAGCAGACCATGGAGATTTATTTAAAAGATAGCGCTGCTACAGAAAATTTAGGCCGCGTTTTGGGCAAGCATGCTCAAGACGGTGATGTTTTCTGCCTTAGTGGCGATTTGGGCGCAGGCAAGACGCTGCTAAGCCGCGGAGTTGCTGCAGGCTTGGGCGTGGCGTCCGAAGAAGTAACCAGTCCTACCTTTGCCATTTTGAATATTTATCAGGGCAGGGAGCTGGAAGTGCATCATTTTGATTTGTACCGCTTGAATCGTGCCGAAGAACTGGAAGATATCGGCTTTGACGAATACGCTGGTGGCGACGGCGTGACATTGATCGAATGGGCGGAACTGTTCCCAGAGCAATTGCCGGAAGAACGGCTGCAGGTGGAGCTACGCTTGGAGGGGGCAGGCCGCAGGGCGGTGCTGACACCTGTGGGCGAGCGGTACGAAAAATTTTTGTTGGAGGTAGGTAAAGATGCTGACCTTAGCCATTGATACAGCTACTAAAGTGTGCACAGTGGCACTGTGCCGTGATCAGAAGCTGTTGGCAGAATACACCATCAATATGGGCATGACCCATTCCGAGGGGCTGCTGCCCCAGCTGGAGCAACTGCTCCAAAGAACAGGCATTGCCAAAAAGGAAATCGACTTGCTTGCTGTTAGCATGGGTCCCGGTTCCTTTACGGGATTGCGTATTGGCTTGGCAACGGCGGAGGCTATGGCATATAGCTGGCAGTGCTGCCTCCATGGGGTGGATACATTGAAGGCTATGGCCTACAACATTCCTTTGGAAGGCAAAGTGCTTTCACCGGTTTTAGATGCGCAAAAGGGAAATTTCTACCAAGCGTTGTACCAATGGCAGTTTGGCAGGCTTATTGAACTGGAGCCTGTGGAAGTAGTCAGCGCTGAACGGGCGCTGGAGCGCATTGCTTTGCAGGGCACTCCTGCATTGCTGTTGGGCGAATGTAACCGTTTGGTAAAGAAGGGCCTGCCCGATTGGGTACAGGTAGCGCCGGAGGCGCTGCGGATGCCGAAGGGTAGCAGTGTGGCTTTCGCTGCCTTGGAAGAATTCAATCCGGAAGCAGATAAGAAAATTTTTGGCTTAGAGCCGTACTATATTAGAAGATCAGAGGCAGAGGAACTGTGGGAGAAGAGACAGCAACAACAATAAATTTTAGAGAGATGACTGTAGCAGATATTCCCGCCATTGTAGGTGTGGAAGCGCAGTCCTTTTATGATGCTTGGAATGAAAATATGCTGTTGAACGAAATCAACAACAGCCTGACTACCTATTTGGTCATGGAAGAACAGGGCAGGCTTGTAGGTTATGCCGGTTTTTGGTTGGTAGCAGGGGAAGCGCAAGTAACCCGTGTAGCTGTAGTGGAGGCGGAACGAGGCCAAGGCTACGGCACTAGGCTGACGGCAGCATTGGTAAACAAAGCTTGGGAACTGGGTGCTGATGCCGTAACTTTGGAAGTACGGGAGAGCAATATTGCTGCTCAAAAGGCGTATTTGACCTGTGGCTTTGCCAGCGAAGGTATTCGTCCCAATTACTACGAAGATAATCATGAAAATGCTGTAATTATGTGGCTGTACAAAGAAGGAGCCGGTCATGAATAAACAGGAAAAGGATATTTATATTTTAGGTATAGAGAGCAGCTGTGATGAAACTGCGGCAGCCGTAGTAAAAAACGGCAGGGAAGTTTTAAGTAATATTATTTCTTCCCAAATCGTCATTCACCGCAAATTTGGCGGCGTAGTGCCGGAGATTGCTTCCCGTAAGCATATTGAAAATATTATGCCCGTTATTGATGAAGCATTGAGTCAGGCAGGCGTAACCATGGAGCAGATTGACGCTGTTGCCGTTACTTATGGCCCTGGACTGGTAGGTGCGCTGTTGGTGGGCCTTTCTGCAGCTAAAGCTTTGGCTTGGGCGACGGATAAGCCTTTAATCGGCGTTAACCATTTGGAGGGACACGTTTTTGCTAACTTCCTAGCGGATGCAGAATTGGAGCCTCCCTTCATGGCGCTGGTGGTCAGCGGTGGACACACTGCTTTGATGAAGGTAACAGGCTACAACAGCTTTGAACTTTTAGGTCAGACCCGCGATGATGCTGCAGGCGAAGCTTTTGATAAGATCGCCCGCGTGATGGGACTGCCTTATCCCGGCGGTCCGGAAATCGAGCGTTTGGCAGTAGGCGGTAATGCTGAGGCTATGCATTTCCCACTAGCGAAATTAGATAAACCCTTTGAATTTAGTTTCAGCGGCTTGAAGTCCGCTGTGATTAACTATCTGCATAACCAAGAGCAGGCAGGGCGCGAAGTCAACCGCAGCGATGTGGCGGCATCCTTCCAGAAGGCAGTAGTGGACGCACTGGTAAAAGAAGCCATCCATGCTATGCAGGCAACAGGTTACAAGAAGATTGTTCTGGCAGGTGGTGTGTCTGCTAATAAAACTTTGCAAAACACTCTTGCTGCAGCAATGGAGGGCATTGGCGCCAAGTTGGTACATCCAACGCCGATTTTGTGTACCGATAATGCGGTAATGATTGCTTGTCGTGGTTATTTTATGTATCAGGCAGGTATGACGAGTCCACTGGACTTGAACGCAAATCCTTCGTTGAAACTTGGATAAACAAAAGTACAAAAAGTGCATAAGCCTGTGGATAATGTGGATAAAGTAGAGAAAAGACCGCAAATAAGCCATTTGGGTTGTGTATAAGTTTGTGGATATGGTGGATAAAACAGTGGATTGATTACTAAAACTGTGTACAAGGACAGTTTTGGAAAGAAGAGGGGAAACATGCTGAGTAATTTAACAGCAGAACAGAGAAATAGTTTACAAACCATGGAGGTTGCATTAGGCTTGGCAGCGGATGTGGCGCATAGTGTAGTCACAATTTATCTGCCTTGCGAGGATAAAAAGTTCTTGCAGATTTATAAGCAGGCGCAGCCTTTGACCCAAGTCAATAATAACCGCCCCGATATGACAGGGCGTAGACTGCGTGCTGTGGAGGAGCCTATGGTGGCGCGGGCTATGCAGAAGAATATACCGGTGTCCGGTAAAAGGGAATGGTCTTTAGGTGTGTTTAATCATCTGACGGTGTTTCCGTTACGTGATGCCAGAGGACAGTGCTATGCTGCCATTAGCTTTGAGGGCGCTACTCCGGACGATATTATTATTGCCCAAAGCTTCGAACTTTTGTGCCATCTGGTGCCTGCTTTGGCCAATAATCCGCATTACAAGCGGATGCAGGCTTCCGACGGTATTATCGTGGTGGACCCCAATAAGCTGATTATTGCTGCAAATAACAGAGCACGTCACATTTTTGATGTAATGGAGATACCCCAAGCGGTAGGCTGTCGTACCAATGATGTGGCGGTAAATTGGCCGCTAGTGGGCATGGTTATGGATACCGGTACTGCTGAAAGCAAGGAGTTTACTATGCGCGGTCTGCTGTTGTCTATTCGCGTGCTTCCCGTTATCCCCAGACCTAAAGGCGGTTGTGCTATCGTCATTTTGCAGGATATTACGGAACTGCGGAAGAAGGACGAGGAACTGCTGATTAAGTCCGTTGTTATTAAAGAAATCCACCACCGTGTAAAAAATAATTTGCAAACTATTGCCAGTCTGCTACGTTTGCAGGAACGTCGCGCCCAAAATGATGAAACCAAGACGGTGTTGCGGGACTGCATCAGCAGGGTTAACAGTATTGCCATTGTTCATGAATATTTGTCCCAACAGGATTCCGGGCTAATTGATGTGGGCAAGGTTGCTAAGGGTATCTACCAAGCAATTATGAGCAGCATGTTGGATCCTGATTTTCAACTGCAGGCGGAGTTTAGCGCTGCTGAGATTCAACTGCCTTCTGAAAAAGCCACTAGTATTGCTTTGATTTTAAATGAACTTTTGCAAAACGCTATTGAGCATGCTTTTGCAGATCGCCATCAAGGTTTTTTGCAGGTGCACTTTGCGGAGGAAGATAGCTGTTATACTTTGGCTATTGCCGATGATGGAGTTGGTCTTCCTGAAGGTTTCCAGATTTCCGGGCGCAAAAGTTTGGGCTTGAAAATTATTAAAACTATGGCAGAATCGGATTTACAGGGTGAATTTACCTTGACGAATAGGGAGCAAGGCGGTACACTTGCATTAGTGAAGATTCCGAAAGCAGGTGCAAAATAAAATGAAGAAGTTGAAGATTTTATTGGCAGATGATGAAGCAATCCTGCGCCTTGATTTGCGAGAGATGCTGACGGACGCAGGGCATGAAATAGTGGGCGAGGCAGCCAATGGCGAAGAAGCTGTAAAGCTGGCACGTGAGCTGAAGCCTGAGTTTATTATTATGGATGTAAAGATGCCCGTTATGGATGGCTTGACAGCTGCGAAAATCATTAGCAGTGAAAATATTGCGCCTATTTTGCTGTTGACAGCCTATAGTCAGCAGGATATTGTGGATAAAGCTTCGGCAGCAGGTGTTATTGCTTATCTTGTTAAGCCTATTCGCGAGGAACAGTTGTTCCCGGCTATGGAGATTGCCGAAAGCCGTTTCCGCGAAATGCAGACTTTGAATGATGAACTCTTCCAGTTGAAGGATAGCTTGGAAACACGTAAGCTTTTGGACCGTGCAAAGGGAATTTTGATGACTGCTCACGGAATGACGGAGCAGGAAGCTTATCGCAAGATGCAGCAATTTAGCATGGCTAAGCGTATTTCTTTGAAACAGTTGGCAGAAAGCATTATTGCTGCAGCTAATAAAAGATAGAAGCGACCATTAGAAACATTCTTTATTTTCGGAGGTACTTCATGCTAAAATTTATCCTACTAGCAATTATTGCTGTTCTTGTAGTTACCGGTTGCAAAGCTTTTGGCGCAGAAGGCAGCGGCTTTAAAAGCGTTAGCCAAAAACAGGCTATGGAGCTGATGCGAACGGAAAAGAATTATATTATTTTGGATGTGCGGACTCCTGCGGAGTATGCCGAAGGTCATATCCCCAAAGCAATATTGCTGCCTAATGAGACTATTGGTTCCCAACCACCGGTAGAACTGCCTAACAAGGAACAGCTGATAATGGTTTATTGCCGTAGCGGCAACCGTAGCAAGCAGGCTGCTCAAAAACTCGCCAAGCTGGGCTACACCAATATCGTGGAGTTTGGTGGTATTAACACTTGGACAGGTCCTATAGTGAAAGAGAAATAAAACAGTAAATCTTGACGTCCTTCCGCAGTGGTAGAAGGACGTTTTTGTGTAATTTCTGTAAAAAAAGTGGTGCAAGTACTTGCATTTTTTGCCGTAATGGATATAATAGTAACTGTAATTAGCACTCGGATAAAATGAGTGCTAACAGAAAAGACTCTCACTCACTAATCATAAAGACTCGAAAGGGGTTATTGAAAATGTTAAAACCATTATCCGATCATGTTGTTGTAGAACCTGTTGTTCAAGAAGAAAAAACTGCAAGCGGCATCTTCCTGCCGGACACTGCAGCTAAAGAAAAACCCCAACAAGGCAAAGTAATTGCAGTTGGCAAAGGCAAATACACCGACAATGGCGTATTGATTCAACCTGAAGTTAAAGCAGGCGATGAAGTAGTATTCGCAAAATATTCCGGCACTCCCATTAAATTTGAAGGCAAAGAATATCTGCTGATCAACGAACGCGATCTGCTGGCTGTAATTGAAAAATAATCATAACTTACATTGCTATAGACTGATATAAAGGAGCGATAAAAATGGCTAAACAAATCCTGTTTAATGAAGAAGCACGCCGCAGCTTGGAACGTGGCGTAAATGCTTTGGCTGATGCTGTAAAAGTAACCTTGGGCCCCAAAGGCCGTAACGTTGTTTTGGAAAAGAAATTTGGCGCACCCACCATTACTAATGACGGTGTAACCATTGCCCGTGATATTGAATTGGAAGATCCCTTTGAAAACATGGGTGCACAACTGGTTAAAGAAGTTTCCATTAAAACTAACGATGTTGCCGGTGATGGTACCACCACTGCAACCGTTTTAGCGCAAGCTATGATTAACGAAGGTATGCGCAATGTTGCTGCAGGCGCAAACCCCATGGTTATTAAGAAAGGTATCCAAAAAGCAGTTAACGTGCTCGTTGACGAACTGAAAGCTGTTTCTCAAAAAGTAGAAACCAAAGCTGCGAAAGCACAAGTTGCTTCTATCTCCGCTGCTGACGACGAAATCGGCAATCTGATTGCTGATGCAATGGAAAAGGTTGGCGATGACGGCGTTATTACCGTTGAAGAATCCAAGACTATGGAAACCTGTCTGGAAACTGTAGAAGGTATGCAATTCGACCGTGGTTACATCTCTCCCTACATGGCTACCGATGCTGAAAAAATGGAAGCTGTTCTGAACAACCCCATGATTTTCATTACCGATAGAAAGATTACCATGATTCAAGACATTATGCCTGTATTGGAAAAAGTTGTACAAGGCGGTCGTGAATTGTTGATTATTGCTGAAGATATCGAAGGCGAAGCACTGGCAACCTTGGTTGTTAACAAACTGCGCGGTACCTTTAAAGCTGTTGCTGTTAAAGCTCCTGGCTTCGGCGACCGCCGCAAAGCAATGCTGCAAGATATCGCTATCCTGACCGGTGCAACCGTAATCAGCGAAGAAGTTGGTCGTAAACTGGACAGCGCTACCATTGCTGACCTTGGTCAAGCAGGTCAAGTACGCGTAACTAAAGAAATGACCACCATCGTTGATGGTCAAGGCGACAAAGAAGCAATCGCTGCCCGTGTTGCTCAAATCCGTGCACAACTGCCGGAAACCACTTCCGAATTCGACAAAGAAAAACTGCAAGAACGTCTGGCTAAACTGGCTGGCGGCGTAGCTGTTATCAAAGTTGGTGCTGCTACCGAAGTTGAACTGAAAGATAAGAAACTGCGCATTGAAGACGCACTGAACGCAACCCGCGCTGCTGTTGCAGAAGGCATTGTTGCAGGTGGCGGTACTGCTCTGCTGCAAGTTCAACCTGCTTTGGCAAAAATTAAAGCTACCGGCGACGAAAAGACCGGCGTAGAAATCGTTAAACGTGCTATCGAGGAACCTGTTCGCCAAATCGCTTACAATGCAGGTTTAGAAGGCGCTGTTATCGTTGATACTATCAAACGCAGCCGTAAAGGCGTAGGTTTCAATGCTCTCACCGAAAAATATGTTGATATGATTGCTGAAGGCATTGTTGATCCTACTAAAGTTACCAGAAGCGCACTGCAAAACGCAGCAAGCATCGCTGCTATGGTTCTGACCACTGAATCCATTGTTGCAGATAAACCTTCTAAGGATGCTGCTCCTGCTATGCCTCCTATGGGTGGTGGCATGCCCGGCATGATGTAATTTGCGGTAGATACTTGGGATTCGTCAATCCTGCTACTGGATCTATTTCCGTATAACTTTGTCGAAGGGTGCTCGACGTAGCTTGGGCTACGCCGTCGCACCCTTCTTCGCGTTCTACGAAAATATCTCTCAGTATCAGGACTAACTCATTCCCGCGTATCCACCTTTAGCGTTTTTACGAAAAAATCTTATGAAATAAAAAATTTATTTCCGTATAATTTTGTCAAAGGGTGCTCGACGTAGCTGTGCTACGCCGTCGCGCCCTTTTTCGCGTTCTATGAAAATATCTCTCGGCATCAGGAGTAACTCATTTTCAAGCATTCACCTTTAGAGTTTTTTCGAAAAGTATTGTGAAATTAGATAAATTTGTTTCTTGTGCATTTATCTTTAGAATGTAATCATATTTTTTTGATGTTTACACGCCTGCAAATGTGCTATAATAACTCTATCTTGACTTGAAGGAGTTGTTATTTTGGAATTGCGTAAGATAGAGGACCCACAGCTTTTGTGGAAGTTGTTCAAATCCACTTTTGTTATCAGTGCCTTTACTATTGGCGGTGGATTTGTCATCATACCTCTGCTAAAAGCGAAGTTTGTGGATGAATATAAGTGGATTGACGATAAGGAAGCATTAAACCTAGTTGCTATTGCCCAGTCCGCTCCCGGCGTAGTGGCTGCCAACGCCGCCATTAGCTTGGGCTACCGCTTGGCAGGCTTTAAAGGCACTTTGACTGCGCTTTTGGCTACGATTCTGCCGCCTTTGATTACTTTGAGCGTGATTTCTTATGCTTATGATGCTTTTGCCAACAACACCTATATTCAGTTAGTGTTGAAGGGCATGCAGTGCGGTGCGACGGCAATCATCATCAATGTAATGATAGATTTGCTCAAGAAAGAGCTGAAGAAAAAGTTGGTGCTGCCTTTACTGATTATTGTCGGTACTTTCGTTGCCAACTATTTTTTCAATGTTAATTTGATGTACGCAGTGCTGGTGGATGCGTTGATTGGCTTCTTCCTGTTGCGTGACAAAAAATATGCGTAAGGAGGCGTGAAGATGATTTATTGGGAGCTTTTTTGGAGCTTTGTCAAAGTTGGCGCCTTCTGCGTAGGTGGCGGTTATGCTTCCATGCCTTTGATTCAGGCGCAGGTTATTGATGAGCATGGTTGGCTGACCATGCAGCAGTTCATTGATATTTTTACTATTTCTCAGATGACGCCAGGTCCTATCGGTATTAATGCAGCAACCTTTGTAGGTACTAAGGTTGCTGGTGTACCAGGTGCAGTAGCGGCTACTGTGGGATTTGTTTTCCCTTCCGTTATTATCGTGCTGTTACTAGCGCATTTGTTCTTCAAATATGGTGACATCGGTCCGGTGCGTGGTATTCTCAATGGCCTGCGTCCGGCAGTGGTGGCGTTGATTTGTTCTGCAGGTTTGAGCTTTATCATTTTGGCTTTGTGGAATACGGAAACTATTCCCAAGAATTTTACCAAGGTGGATTTAATAGGCTGTATTGTTCTGCCTATTTCCCTATGGTGCATCCGTCACAAGATGAGTGTTATTAAAGTACTCTGCATGAGCGGTATTTTGGGTTTATTCCTCGGCGTTGTGGGTGTTAGATAAAATGAGATGCGGATTCCTTATTGGAGTCCGCATTTTTATTGTCTAAGCAGTTTTGTCAATGTACGCAGGACGACGAATATGGTATAATAAAAGGTACTAACTAGCTATAAGGGGTGAAGCAGATGCAGTCACACTTTTTGATTATTACAGGTATGTCCGGTGCGGGTAAGACACAAGTAGTCCGCACTTTAGAGGATTTAAATTTTTTCTGTATTGATAATTTACCGGCGACGCTGATTCCTAAATTTGCGGAGCTTTGCCGCCAAACTTCCGAGCAGAAGGTAGCTTTGGTAGTGGATATCCGCGGTGGAAAATTTTTCAACAATCTTTTGCAAGTGTTGGATGAAATGGCTGCCAGCGGTCAAAAATACGAAGTATTGTTTTTAGATGCTGATGATGCAGCCCTTGTGCGCCGCTATAAGGAAACCCGTCGTCGCCATCCTTTGGGTGAACGCAATACTTTATTGAAAAATATTACTAATGAGCGTGCTTTGCTAGAGCCGTTGCGGGAAAAAGCCACTTATCTTATCGATACCAGCAGCCTAACTACGGCACAGCTCAAGGACAAAGTGACGGAACTGTTCGGCGAAGGTTCTGCTCGTGAGCGCATGGGCATTGTAGTGCGTTCCTTTGGTTTTAAGCATGGGCTGCCTATGGACAGCGATTTGGTGTTGGATGTGCGTTTTTTGCCTAATCCTTTTTATGTGGAAGAGCTGCGCAGCCAAACAGGTAATGACCGTCCTGTAGCAGACTTTATCTGCCGCTATCCGCAGACCTTCCAATATTTGAAGTTGGAAGAGCAATTGCTGGATTTTTTGGTGCCTCAATATATCAACGAGGGGAAGGCGCAATTGGTAATCAGTGTAGGCTGCACCGGTGGTCAGCACCGCAGCGTCTTTATTGCCAACAAGCTGTATGAACACCTGCAGGAGCAGGGATACAGCGTCAAAGTTACCCACCGTGATATTCCCAAAAGCAAGTAAAGGAGACATCTATGGGTTGGATTAGTTGGCTGTGCCCGGGTATTAATTTAAAACGTTGGCTGCTTTTATTTGCAGTGGGCGTTTTGCTGTGTGCTTTGGGCTTGGCTTTGTTTTTTAATTATCAGCTGATGGGGAAGGCAGAAGAACTGCTTTTTCAAATGACCTATTGGACCACTGGTCGTTATTCCAATGGTTTGATTATGGGCATGGGCGTTGTTTTCCTCATTGTTGGCTTTGGCGTGATGATTTATGGTACACGCCGTTTGGTAAGTTCTGTTGTTTCCGTAGTTGTGCCCGATAAAAACGGCTCTTTGATGGAAACTATCTTTATGCAGCGCAAGCTTACTAATGGCCCTGCTATTACTGTTGTTGGCGGTGGCACAGGTCTATCTACTCTTCTACGAGGAATGAAATATATTACTAGTAATTGTACAGCAGTAGTTACCTCTGCTGATGACGGTGGTTCTTCCGGACGTTTGCGCAAGGAGCTGGGGATTATACCACCGGGGGATCTGCGTAACTGCCTTACTGCTTTGGCGGACCGCGAGCCATTGATGGAACGTTTGATGCAGTACCGTTTTCAAGGCGATTCTCCTTTAGCCGGTCATTGTTTTGGCAACCTTTTCATTGCGGCTATGGCGCAGGCGGAAGGCGATATGGAGGCAGGCTTGAATGCTACCAGCCAGATTCTCAAGGTGCGCGGTCGTGTTATCCCCTCTACTTTGGCGAATATCCAGCTACGTGCACGTATGTATGATGGCACTACTGTTACCGGTGAGTCGGAAATCCCCAAAGCGAAGAAACGCATTGCCAAAATGATGATGGTGCCTGCGGATGCACCTGCTGCTAAGGGAGCTATGGAAGCCATTATTAACGCAGATGTCCTGATTTTCGGTCCCGGCAGTTTGTACACTAGCGTTATTCCCAATCTTTTGGTTGATGGTATTCGTGATGCTATTATTCAGTCCAAGGCTGTAAAAATTTATATTTGTAATGTAATGACTCAGCCTGGGGAAACCGATGGCTACGGTGCCTATGAACATGTTAAGGCGCTTGTTGACCACATGGGCTGTCAATTCCTTGATTATGTTATCGTTAATAGTCAGGCTGTGACTCAGGAACAGCTACGTCAATATCATGCAGAAGGTTCTACACCCATTACTCCTGATATTGATAAGATTCGCAGTTTGGGCATTACGGTTGTGCCTGCCCGTTTGATCAGCAAGAAGGATCTTGTCCGCCATGACCCGCGGAAACTGGCGCGAGTTTTAATCGCGTTGATTTACCGCTTGCGTCTTTTTGGCAGAGGAATGCAGTTCTTTGATTATTTCTTTATGCGACAAGGGATGCGTAAAATGAATCGTCAGGATGAAGAAAAATAATTTACAGATTGCTGTTTTTGGAAAGGAGGAAGCCCGTTGTCTTTTTCCAATGATGTAAAAAATGAATTGTCCCGTATAGAAACTAATGATGCAGCTGATGATAAGGCAGAACTGTTGGGACTTTTGCGTATGAGCGGTGCTATTGTTATCCGCGGTATGAACGTGGGCATCCACTTTTCCACCGAAAATGCTGCTTTGGCTCGTCGCGTACTGCACATGCTGAAGAACAACTACCAAGTGCAAACGGAGGTTGTTATTACCCGTTCCCGCCGCTTGAAGAAAAACAACAGGTATCAAGTCCACGTTATCCCTGCACCCCAAGTTGCCAAAGCTATGGATGAACTGCAGCTGTTGAGCGTAGAAAGTGATTTGAAAAATCCTCTTCTGACAAGCCATAATTGTAAGCGTACCTTTTTGCGCGGAGCTTTTCTAGGTGGTGGAAGCATCAGCCGCCCCACTAGTGACTACCATTTGGAAATGGTAACTGGCAACGAAGATTTTGCTCAGACCATTATCAAGGTCATGCACACCTTTTCTCTTAAAGCGAAATTGACAGACCGCAAGAACGAGTATATCGTCTATTTGAAGGACGGTGAAGGCATTACTAATTTTTTGCGCGTCATTGGTGCTCATAACGCTATGATGGAGTTGGAAAACGCCCGCATTGTGAAGGAAATGCGCAATAATGTCAACAGAGCGGTAAATTGCGAAACCGCTAATCTCAATAAGGTTGTTAAGGCGGCCGTGCGCCAAGTTGCCTGCATCAAATATATTGATGAGCACGGCGGGATTGCCCAGCTGCCTCCCAATTTGCAGGAGATGGCGCGCTTGCGTTTGCAATACCCAGATGTGTCCCTCAATGATTTGGTGGAGTACGCTGGTGGCATCGGCAAGAGCGGTATTAATCATCGGCTGAAAAAACTGCAGGAAACGGCAGTGGCATTGGGAATGGAATTGGAGCAAGCAGATAAATGATAAAGAAATTATGTTATGGCGTACTGGCGCTATTACTGTTGGCAGTGGTAGGTGGTGCAGGTGCTTGGTTCGTTAACGGGCAACGGTGGCAGGAGGAATACGCTGCCTACCGCAAAACAGGCGCTCCTGTATTGATGTATCACGCTGTCGGTGAGGAAGAAGGGGTGGAGTGGCCTGCAAGCTTGCTTATGAAGCCGGCACTTTTTGAGTCCCACCTGCGTTACTTAAAAGAGCAGGGCTACACCATTGTTACTGTAGAGACTTTGGCGCATCGCCTAGAAAAAGGCGAAAGTGTTGATAAATATGTGGCGTTGAGTTTTGACGATGGCTATAAAAATAACCATGGTGTGGTGCTGCCTTTGTTGAAAAAGTACGATGCTAAAGGTTCTTTCTTCGTAATCAATAAAGAAATGGGCGACAAGCTGCACATGAACGAGGCGGAAATCAAGGAGATGATTGCTGCAGGCATGGAGCTTGGTTCTCACACTTATAGTCATGGGCCTTTAGGTAAGATTGATACTAAATATTTGGTTTGGGAGCTGGACACATCTCGCTATTGGTTAAAGAAGAAGTTTGACGGCTATATCGTTCGCACTCTTGCCTACCCCAATGGCAGCTATAATCCTACAGTTGTAGCAGCAGCAAAAAAATATGGTTTCTACAGGGCGTTAACCGGTCATGTGGGGCTGAATACAGCTGCTACCTACGCTGCGGCGCCTATGGAAATGTATCGCGTTACTGTGGCCGATGACGGCAACGGTTTAGAAGGATTTAAAAAACGCTTGGAGCAGGCGTACTTTTTCGGCTTTTTGCAAACCAAGGGCTTGGACGTAAATATTATCCGCGATATTTTTATCCACTAAAAAATTCTTGCCAAATGGGGAGAAAAAGGGTAAAATAAGGATGATATCATATTATATTTTATTTGGAGGTAATAAACATGAGAAAACATATCCAAACTGTTAATAAAGCTATGCTGAACAAAACTCTGCGCACCGGCGGCTGCGGTGAATGCCCGGCTTCCTGCCAATCCGCTTGCAAAACTTCTTGCACCGTTGGCAACCAAGTTTGCGAACACAGCAAATAATTTATAATTGCCTTGTAGCTCCCTGTGTGTTGCAGGGGGCTATTTTGTTGTTATATCTGTAAAAAAGAAAGGTTGAACCAAATGTTGATACATAAAATGCGTCTTGATGACAATATGGCCGTGCTGGATGTCAACAGCGGTGCGGTGCATTTGGTCGATGATGTTATTTATGACTTACTCGATTATTACAACGGCACCAATGGCGAAGAAGCTATTGCTGCTTTAAAAGATAAATATAGCGAAGAAGATTTGCGCGATGCAGTTGCGGAAATGGAAGGCTTGCAAAAAGATGGCTTGCTGTTCAGCCCTGCTTTCGATGTTCCGCCTACTTTCGCTGAAAAACCTATCGTTAAATCTTTGTGCCTTTTGGTAACTCACGATTGCAACCTGCGTTGCGGTTACTGCTTTGCTGATACAGGTTCTTTCGGTGGCTGCCGTCAGCTGATGAGCAAGGAAACTGCAGAAAAGGCAGTGGAGTTTGCTATTGAAGGTAGTAAAAAACGCCATAACTTGGAGCTAGATCTCTTTGGTGGCGAACCTTTGATGAACTGGTCCGTAGTTACTCATATTGTTGAATATGTGCGCCGTCGCGAGCAGGAAACCGGCAAGAACATCAAATTGACTTTGACTACCAATGGTACTCTGCTTAATGACGAAAACATCAAATTCTTGAACGATAACCGTGTTATGCTGGTACTGAGCTTGGACGGCAAGAAGGAAACCCACGATGCTATGCGTCCCTTCCCCAATAAGAGCGGTAGCTATGATGCTGCAGTACGCGGCTTTAAGAAAGTCATCGACAGCCGTGAAGGCAAAAACTATTATCTGCGTGGTACTTATACTCATTTCAGCACCCATTTCTGCGATGATGTACTGGATATGACTAAAGTAGGCAAGGAAATTTCTGTAGAGCCTGTAGTGGGTATCGATGAACCTTGGGTTCTGACTGAGGAAGATCTGCCCGTTATTTTTGACGAATATGACAAATTGGCGCGCGCTTATCTGGAAAGACGTCGCGAGGGCAATCCCTTCGACTTCTTCCATTTCAACGTAGCGCTGGATAATGGCCCCTGTGTAGCTAAACGTTTGGCAGGCTGTGGTGCAGGCCATGAATATTTTGCTATTACTGCTGATGGAGATATTTATCCTTGTCACCAATTTGTTGGGCGCGAACAGTATAAGCTGGGCACTTTGGAAACAGGCGTAGTAAAACCGGAACTGGTACAAAAGTTCCGTCATACTCATGTTATGACTAAGCCTGAGTGCAGCCAATGCTGGGCTCGTTTCTTCTGCAGCGGCGGTTGTCATGCTAACGCTGATTTAATCAACGGCGATATTTCTAAACCTTACGAATATGGTTGCAAACTGCAAAAGAAACGCTTAGAAAATGCTATTTTGGTGCAAGCTGTTCTTTCTGCGGAAGCACAACAAGGCGATGATCTGCGTCCCAAGATTAACAATTTCACTTACGAAAAATAAAACATCTTATAGAATTTTTGGCGTGCTCGGCGGAGAAAACTCTTTGTCGGGCACGTTTTTTACATAAAATTTGATAGATTTTGCAAGTTTTGTCAAAAAATGCGATGCGAAAACTTAGCATGGTTAAGCATCTTCTTTTGCCAACGTAGCCAAGTGTACAGTAAAAATCTTTAAAAAAACTTCAAAAAAGGTGTTGACATATGTGGTGCTGCGTGGTATTATATACAAGTCGACGCGATACGGCAACAAACGAGTGCCAAGGTCGCTAGACCATGAA
>NZ_JBGVLF010000041.1:0-78328 GCF_045124115.1 Phascolarctobacterium sp. | reverse complement strand
CCGGTATCAATGTAGGCATAACCCAATTTTTCTGCTACTAACTTAGCAATAGTGCTTTTGCCTGCACCTGCAGGACCGTCAATAGCGACCACAATTTTCTTCATAATTACATAACCACACTTTATTCTAAATTGGCTGCTGCCAAACCTGCGGCATAACCGCTGGAGAAAGCAGCCTGTAAATTAAAGCCACCGGTATAACCATCTACGTCCATAACCTCACCGGCAAAATAAAGACCGGGAACCAGCTTGGATTCCATGGTTTTGGGGTTGATTTCCTTAACATCTACGCCGCCTGCAGTAACGATTGCTTCTGCAAGGGGACGCGTACCTGTAATAGGAATCATAAAGCCTTTCAGCGTATCCAGTAAACGTAATCGTTCTTCCCTAGAAATCTGGTTTATGAACTTTTCTTCATCCAAGTAAGCCATGTCGCAGACTACAGGAATCAGGCGCTGCGGCAGCAAATCCTTCATGCCGTTTGCCAATTGCTTACGGCTGTACTCCTTAAAATCACGCTGGATGCGCGCATCCAGCTTTTCCCTGCTCAGTGCAGGCTTTAAATCAAGGGACAATTCCACTTCCTTACCATCAGCAATGGCTTTGGAGGCTGCATTGCTCAAGGACAGGATAATAGGACCGGATACACCGAAATGGGTAAAGAGCATTTCGCCAAACTCGCTGGCAATTTTTTTGCCATCAGCGAAAAGCGTTGCTTCCACATTGCGCAAGGACAACCCCTGCAAATCATCCACATAGGGATAATCGCTGGTCAAAGGCACAAGGGACGGCTTCAAAGGCACAATGCTGTGGCCTGCTTTAGCTGCCAATTTGGCACCACCGCCGTCGCTGCCCGTACCCGGGTAGGATGCGCCACCTGCGCAAAGAATAACTGCATCAGCAGGATAAACACCGTTGATGGTCTTTACGCCCACTGCCCTGCCATCTTTAATAAGGATTTCCAAAGCCTTGGTATCCGTCAGCAGCTTACCTCCGGCCTGGGTATAGATTTTCGTCAAAGTATCGACCACATCCTTAGCTTTGTCGCTAACAGGAAAAACTCTGTTACCACGCTCAACCTTGGTCTGCAAGCCATTAGACTCTAACATTATTACTATATCATCATTTGTGAACCTATGTAAAGCACTATTTAAAAATCTTCCGTTTCCGGGCAAATTTTTAATGAATTCGGGAATTTCGCAGGCGTTGGTAATATTGCAACGGCCCTTGCCGGTAATCAACATCTTTTTACCGGGCTGACGCATTTTTTCCAAAATAGTAACATCCGCACCATTTTGGGCTGCTGTAATGCCGGCTAGAAGACCTGCCGCACCTGCGCCGATAATTACAACTTTGCTCATAATTTAGCCGCCTTTTTCAGTGCAACCAGTTCATCATCATTGAGTTCGCGGAACTTGCCACGCCCCAAGTCGCTAAGCTTCAGGGGACCCATTTTAATACGCTTCAAATCGCGGACAGGGAAACCAATCGCATCGCACATACGACGTACTTGACGGTTACGGCCTTCGTGGATTGTAATATCAAATACAGTAAAATTATGCTCATGCTCATAGCTGCGCAGGTTGACGATTGCAGGAGCAGTCATGCCGTCCTCCAACTTCACGCCTACTCGGAGCATATCAAACTTTTCATCAGGCACAATACCGGGCACTTTAACCAAGTAGGTCTTGTTTACTTCATGGCTGGGATGGGTCAAAGCCTGCGCCAAGGCACCATCATTAGTCAAAAGCAGTAAGCCCTCCGTATTGTAATCCAAGCGGCCTACAGGGAACACACGCTCCGGCAGATCTTTGACAAAATCCGCAATACTGCGACGATTCTGGGGGTCGCTCATAGTAGTTACTACGCCACGAGGCTTGTAGAACATGTAGTAAACCTTGCTCTCTGCCTTAATGGGATTGCCGTCCACAGCAATGCGTACTTTGGCAGGGTCAAACTTGCTACCTAATTCTTTTACAATCTTGCCGTTAACACGTACACGGCCTGCAGTGATAATTTTTTCTGCTTCTCGACGGGAGGCTACGCCTGCAGCCGCCAAAATCTTTTGTAAACGCTCTTCCATCTATTCTTCCTTTGCTTCCTTCTCACCAATAGCCGTACTGTCGAGGCCCAAAGCCTGCTGTACAGCCTCATGTTCATCTTCGGGACGTACCTCCGGTTGGGGCAGATCCTTTAAGGATGCCAAACCAAAGACTGTCAAAAATTTATCCGTAGTAGCGTAAAAGATGGGGTTGCCCAAAGCCTTCTTCCGCCCTGCTTCCATAACCAAGCCTAAATCCAACAGCGTATTTAAAACGCCGTCCACCTTGACACCGCGGATTGCTTCCATCTCCGCCCTAGTCACAGGCTGCTTAAAAGCTACAATGGCCAAAGTCTCCATGGCTGCATTAGTCAGCTTTACTTCCTTCTTCTTGCCTAAGTTAGTCAACAAGCGGTAGTGAATGGGCTTCGTTACCAGTTGGTACCCTTCTCCCACATGGCGCACCATTAAACCACGATTTTCTCCTTCGCAGTCATGTTCCAGTGTTGCCAGCAAATCCCACACCAAGGGTTTATCCAGCTGCAGTACATTGGCAAGCTCGCCTACGGTAATAGGCTCTCCTACGGCAAACAGCACTGCCTCCAGCGCTCCTACCATTTGCTCATGATTCATGGCGTTCCTCCCCTTGCTTACGGAAAATATAAATAGGCGCAAAGGCCTGCGTTTGGCTGATTCTTACCAGCCCCAGCTTCAAAAGTTCCAACACGCCCAAAAAGGCTGCTACCTTTTCGCCCGCTTTACCGGATTGGAAAAGCTCGTTAAGCAGAAAGCCGTTGGGCATCCGCTGCAAGCGCTCAAGAATATCCGCCATTTTTTCCTGCACACTAAAGGCTTGAGGTTCGATAAAAGCTGCAGGCCGCTCATCAGCGTTGACCATGCCTGCTACAGCCTTCAGCAGTTCCTCAACGCTATAACGTGGCAGACTGCGCTCTACCAAGTTGGCGAACATGGGCTCCCGTGCCACGTAGCGGTCAGCTTCTTCTTTCAGGTAGAAAAGCTCCTTCGCCACCCGCTTAATACGGCGGTATTCCACCAGCATCTCCACCAGCTGTTGGCGCGGGTCCACTTCCTCTTCCTCGTCAGCGTTTTCCTCCTTGGGCAGCAGCATACGGGACTTAATCTGCAAAAGCGTCGCCGCCATAACCAGGAACTCGCTGGCAGTTTCCATATCAAACTCGCTTAGATTGCGTAAATAGCTAATATACTGCTCTGTGATTTCTACAATAGGAATATCGTAGATGTCCACCTTTTCCCTTTCGATTAAATGCATCAGCAAATCCAAAGGACCTTCAAAAGCAGCTAGCTTTAAAGAAATTTCACTCATATTTAGAAAATAATCCCTAACAAACCGTTAACCAAAAACAGATAGCCGTTAGCCAAAGGATTGATAATCATACTGGTAACACCGGTGAAAACCAAGGCAATCAAAATATAGAAGCCGTAACGGTCTACCACGCTGTTAAACTGCCAAGACTGTTTGGCAGGCAGTAGTTCGCTCAAAATACGGGAGCCATCCAAAGGCGGTACGGGAATCAAGTTAAAGAAAGCGAACCACACATTGTACAGCTGCATCCACAGCAAAAAGCGGTACAGGCTGTCGCTGAGCATACCCATGCGGTTCAACACCGCCATAAACAGAGCAGCTAAAAAGCACAGGAACAGGTTCGCTGCAGGCCCTGCAAAGGATACCTTCAGGACGCCTTCGCGACGGTTGCGGAAATTGTTGGTATTAATAGGCACGCCTTTCGCCCAACCAAAGCCTGCCACCACCAAAAGAATGGCGCCAATAGGGTCAAGGTGAGCCAAAGGATTCAAGGTCAGCCTACCGCTATAGCGGGCAGTTGGATCCCCCATGCTGTCTGCGCACTGAGCGTGAGCATATTCATGGATGGAGATGGCGAACAAGAGGGCGGGAATGCGATATATCATAGTACTAAGATCCAGCATTGTTGCCTCCGATAATTTTATTCTTAATATTACAATTATACAACAAAGTCCGACCTTTAGTCAAAAAGAAAACAGAACCGCCAGTGTGTTTTCTGTGACGGTTCTGTTAAATCCATGTTATTTACCGGTGAAAACAGGATTGCGTTTCTCGTAGAAGGCTGCAATACCTTCTTTGCAATCATCAGTGCCCATGAGCAAAGGCTGGGTTGTTTCTTCAATAGCCAGCACTTCGTCCAAAGTCAGGGCGGTGTTGTTCAAATATTTCTTGGTCAGGCCGATGGCCAAAGGTGCGCTGTTAGCCAAACGGTTCGCCATGGCATAAACAGTGTCCTTTAAAGTTTCTTCTTCGCAGACATCGTTAAGCATGCCAATCTGCAGCGCGGTAGCAGCGTCAATCAAATCGCCGGTGAACATCAATTCTTTAGCGCGATGTACGCCAATAGCTTTCGGCAGGAAGTACAAGCCACCGCAGTCAGGAATCAAGCCGACTTTGGCAAAGCTTTCGCCAAAACGTGCTTTGGTGTTGGCATAAATCAAGTCGCAAGCCAGCATCAAGTTTACGCCTGCACCTGCAGTTACGCCGTTTACCCAAGCGATAACAGGTTTTTCAATAGTAGTAATGCGTTTAGCAACATCGCCAACCTTAGCAATGAAGGCTTTCTTTTCCGCAGTACCAGTCAAATTGTTCAGATAGCTTAAATCGCCACCGGCACAAAATGCTTTGCCGTTGCCGGTGAGCACGATGCATCTAACCTCAGCATCTGCTACAGCTTTATCCAAAGCTTCGTGCAGACCGTTGATCAGGCCATCGTTCATAGAGTTCAGACTTTTAGGACGGTTCATGGTGATAGTGGCTACGCCGTTTTCAACAACGTACAATACAGCAGTTTCCATTAGTAACATCTCCTTATAGTCATTTTGTAACTGCTTTCATTATATCATAAAACACTAAAATTAGCATTCCTTTTTACTTAACAAGCTAAGAAGAATTTTTTCAAAAAAGTGTTGACAAATCCCCTATCTTGCAGTAAAATGATCTTCGTTGATTGCGATCAACCTAATTCCTCGATAGTTCAGCCGGTAGAACACCTGACTGTTAATCAGGGCGTCGTAGGTTCGAGTCCTACTCGGGGAGCCAAGCAAATGCAAGTCGGAACTTTATGGTTCCGGCTTTTTTATTTTATATGATTATACCACAAAAGCCTCAGATATACCTGAGGCTTTTTCATTTTGCTTTATAAAATTGATGTTACATTTACTTGCCACAATCTATCCTGCAGTTGCTTGGTGTCTCCATGAGGCACCATAACCACACCATTGCCCATAGCAAGCGCGTGTTCCGCAGCGTATGGCTCTAGCACGCTGAACAGCTTGGCAACCTTAGCTGTTTTATATTCTCCGGCGGTAATGAGCATGGGATAGAGAACTCCTGCAACCTCCAAAATAATGGTAATCTCTTTATAGTTAGAATCCTGAAAGAAAGTAAGCTTTGCTTCTCTCCCCTGCTCCAAATAGCCTTCGCGAATAGAATTCACGACATAGTTTTCGTAAATTCTGCCGTAGTTGATGCTGCGCAATAAATCATTGCTATTGGCAAGTTGCAGCAAGGCGCAAGCCACCGCTGTATCACGGAAAAACATTTTAGGTGCTTTTACCAAGCGCTTTTTGGGAATGTTGGCCACAGGCTGCACCAAGTAGATGATGCCAGCCCCTGCCAAAAGGTTGAGCCAACGCCTTACTGTAGGCAATGACACGCCAACCATGTCACCTAGGCGCGCTGTATTGACAGGCAGTGCCGTGAGGCTGGCTGCAGCACACAAAAAGCGATAGAATTTCAAATCGTCCTTGGGGCCTGCCAAGCCTGAGATTTCCTGACGCAGAATGCGTTGAACGTAACTATCTGCTTCGTCCTTATCTGCCATAAAGCCAAGGAGGATGTTCTCTAGAATATTGGTAGTCCTCCCTGCATCCTGTAACGTTTGCAAAACGTCAGCCGTAGGGACAAAAGGAGCGCTTGCAGCAACGGTAAGCGGCAGTTCGAGAAAGGCAATGCGGCCCGCATTTTCCCCCGCACATTCTTCCTGCAGATAATGTGTTTGGTTGCAGCTTGCGCTAATGCTCCCTAAGGGCAGACCTGCATCCTGCAATAGCAAGGTCAATACCTGGGGCGCGTAGTCAATGTTGGCCAAATACAAAGGCATAGCCATAGTTTGCAAACTGCTGACGAAGGCAGCAGCGTTCTGCTCTACCTGCATCCGCACAACCGGCGAAGCCATGTCCACTACAGTACAACCTGTGGTAAGCTTTGCCAATAGCGCCTGATGTCTGCGTGTGCCGCAGCTATGGAGCACTACAAGCTTGTTATGAAGTTGTAAAGAGTGGATGGTTTCAGTGATGGTGGACATAAAAATTCTTCCTATTTTACTATTTCCTTTAAATATTCTACGAATTTGCCTTTTAAATCGTCCCTGCGCAGGGCGTACTCTACTGTAGCCTGCAAGTAACCAAATTTGTCGCCTACGTCGTAGCGTTTACCAACAAAATCATAGGCGTACATGTTCTGTTCTTTGGCGAGAACCTTCAGAGCGTCGGTCAGTTGGATTTCGCCACCGCGTCCGGGAGCAGTATGCTCCAAAATCTCGAAAATTTCCGGAGTGATTACGTAACGACCAAGGACAGCCAAACGACTGGGGGCTTCTTCTACCGCAGGTTTTTCCACCATGTCGCTTACTTTGTAAATGCGTTCCTTATCTGTAGGTGCGCTAGCCACAATACCGTAGCTTGATACTTTCTCCAAAGGCACGGTTTGACAGCCCAATACGCTGCCACCTGTAGCATCGTAAACGTCCATAAGCTGTTTTAAGCACGGGTATTCATCGTTATAGACTACATCATCGCCAAGAAGCACGGCGAATGGTTCATCGCCCACAAAGGTTTTGGCACAAAGAATGGCGTGTCCCAATCCTTTAGGCTCTTTCTGGCGAACGTAGTGGATGTTGATATCGCCAATTTTACGCACCAATTCCAATAGTTCGTCTTTGCCATGTTCTTTAAGGTTCAACTCCAGTTCCGGTGTATGGTCGAAGTGGTCTTCGATGGCACGCTTGCTGCGGCCGCTGATGATCAAGATGTCTTTGATACCGCTAGCGAGGGCTTCTTCAATGATGTATTGGATGGTGGGTTTATCTACGATGGGTAACATTTCTTTGGGGCAGGCTTTGGTGGCGGGCAGAAAGCGGGTGCCTAGGCCTGCGGCGGGGATAACGGCTTTAGTGATTTTTTTCATGGTGAGAGTGTACTCCTTTAAAATTTATCTTTTAAACTTGTTTAGTATTTTGGCTATTTTAGTTTGTTCATCTACATTCATGCAGTTTTTATATATCAAAACGCCATAACATATGGTGTACAGCAGAATTTTACCTACAAATAACACCTTGCTACTAGAATACAACCAATCATTTAGGTGATACCCTACAGCACAGAGGCATACCACGCCAACGGTAATCCTGCCTATCTGCCTCCAGAACTCCTTGATAGCTAAGCCAGTGACCTTAGCATAATACCAATTCATAACCAAGCCGTTACCAATGAACATAGATAAACCTGTAGCAAAGGCGCAACCAATGCCGCCAAATTTTATACCCAAGGGAATAGCTAAAGCCAAATTCAAGATACCCATGCAGAAGTAAATTTTGGCACGGAAGTCATAGCGATTCTGCGCCTGCATGATGGAAAGGCCGATATTTTGGATTAAGTCGATAGTAAAGGGTATGATTATAAGCAAGGTAATGATATATGCATCTTCAAAACCATTGCCAGCCCAAATGCTGATAAACTGCCTGCCAAAGATAACGAAGCCACTAGCAACTAACGCTAACAGATAATACTGCCATCGTCCTATTTGTATAAACAGCGCAGACAATTTCTGTACAGGCTCTTGGTTGGCAATCATTTCCGTAATATGGGGAAGATATACACCGGAGATGGCAGTAGAAAGCGCCATATAGTTCATGTAGATTAAAGAGGCTATGGAATATACTGCTACAGCAAATGTGCCACTGATTACGCCCAAAATAACTTGGTTGGTTTTGAAGAAAACCTGATCAATCAAGGTTACTACGAATACGCTTAATGCCAAACGCTTGAAGCCAGCGAACAGTTCCGTATCCCAGAAATGGTATTTAATGCTTACATTTAGTTTGCAGAAGCAATAATAAACGCGTGCGCCAATTAGGAATACGTTCAACACTGTTTGCACCGCAGCCACTGACAAGGCGCTGGGATATTGCTGCAATACTAATATAATCAGCAATGGTTGCATTACTAGTTGAATGGTTTCCAGACCTTTAAGGAAAAGGAATTTTTCGTGAGCATTGATGACTGCACGGAAAACCATGGTTGATATGGTAAGCACGATGTTGACTAAGAGGAGCAGGAAAAGCTGTTTGGCACTGGCAATTTCAGCTATGGTCATACTGTCTGCGAAAATTTTATCCAGGCAGAAATAGAAACCACCGCCTACGACTAAAAGTACAGCAGTTATAACTGCATAAGCACGCATTGCCAAAGCAAGGACGTTCTCCATGCCTACTCTATCGCCCAATGCTTTGTATTTTGCATAGAAGCGGATGACTGCAGCGGTAAGTCCAAAATCCATGATGCCAAAATAGGCAATAAAGGATCCTATGAGCTGATACAGTCCGTACTCACTTTTGCCGATGTAATGAAGCAAGATGGGTACGTAAGCAAAGCCGATTACTGCATGAAGTACAATATTCAAATAGCTGATAAAAATTCCTATTTTACGCTGATTCATTCAATCTCTTTCTTTTCGTCTTTACCAAAACACATGGCGTATCCTAGACCTAACAACACCCAGTAACACCATGTAATATTGATGCTATCACCTATAGCAGCAGCCATCATGCCAAGGAATGCTACGAGGAATACACTATAGTCAAGAGCTGCGTCATCGCAGCCGTTTCTCAATCGTTTCAATACATTGAGAATCAATACCATTGGAGGAAAAAGGAAAGCCATTAATCCCAACAAGCCTGTTTCTGCAAACCTAGTTGTATACTCCCCTAATTTAGGAAAGCCTGAACGCAATACTCCTAATTTTTTCTGAAAGCTTAACCACATTTTTACTTCACCATTGTTTAAAGCTGCTTTAGAAAAATAATCCGGCATATACGCATCGCGTAAACCCATGCCAACGCCAAGTAACGGATGGTCTAAACCTATTTTGAAATCCGCTTCCATTACGGAATACCTAGCACGATTACTACGTTTATCTGGATTAGCCAAGGAAGCAGCATTACTTTCTACGTAATTTTTCATGCTATCAGAAATAGTAGTTTTTACATTTTTAGTCATTCTTTTTTGGGCAACAATCTTTTGGTGAGAATTATTTTTAGGTGTCATATAATTGGATATAAAAACATTGCTACCAACAAACGCTACTGCACTGCAACATAATATAATTGCTAAACCTTTCCAATTCTCTTTTTGTCGCAACAAGAGAACTACCAGCAACAGCAACACAAGCTCTCCTAAGTGAAGCATGAATCCTGTTCTAGCCTTGGTTAAGAATAGTAAAAATGTCATGATTACAGTTACGCATATGTATAAATAGTGTTTTTTCTTTATGATTTGCAACCAAAGGAACGGAAGGCAAAATGCGCTGTACATACCGAAATAAGATGGCTCTGCAAATAGCGAACGTAACTGCCCCTTCCACAATAGAGGAGGCACCATTTACCATCTGTTCTAACTTCGTGGATATATGGATTAATGGTTTCTAAAACCTTCGTTGCCCATTGGCTGCCTGCTAGATAATTAACTTCAACAATACAATATGCAAAAATTACTCCAATAGAACACAGTGCCGCTTTGGTAATAATATTCAAAGCACGTTTCCAGTCATCGTGATACCAGCAATAAATCAAGTATGCGGTACCAAAGGAAAAAATTGTATTCAAAAAAAGTCCTCTAATTGGTTTTACTATCATCCAAAAGGAAAGTAATTGTTTATCAGATAAATAGTCAGTATATCTTCCTGAAAACTTCAATAGAGTCAGAAATTTACCCATTTGTTCAGGCGGACCTTTTAAAATCAAATCATAATAGGGAAATACCCAAAGACCAGTTACCAAAGATAAAAAAGAAACACCAAAAAGAAAATATAAGAATTTTTTAAAGGCATTTATAGAAACAAATACATTTTTATATCTATAATGCATAACCAAAGAATATATTAAGCCAATGATTAATGGAAAACATACTAATTTACTACCAAATGGTCCAACAAATGCTGTTATTTGAATAGATAATGGAATATTATTAAATAGAAGAAAGAAACATATAAGAAAAAATAATCCATCCCTAAAACTTTTATTTATTCCCATAATTATCCTTTACTCCTAAAATACTTATTTAAGTAAAACCGACCAACATACAACATATATACTAAAAATGTGAGTTTGTACTTGATCAGTGAAGCCATTGCATTTGCTTTTAATGAAACTGCTCCAAACTTACCATCTAAAACTCCAATACCTTGCTGCACTCTAAAATTAAAACTATCATAATCATTTTTGGCATCATCAAGAACAGCAAAATGTGCTAATCCTACAACGAAATGATTACATAATATATCTACGTCACGTTTAATTTCCAATTTTTTTAAAAGTTTCTTTTCAAATTTCAGACGTTCGAGAAAACCTTCATAGCTTTTCAACTCTCGTTTAGTACTGAGACTTTCATTGTCATGGTGCCAATAATTGTAAAGAGCCTTGTTTATAAAGCAAAACCTATAACCCCAATATAAATACATGAAATTGAAAAATTGATCTTCTCCGAATCGCATGTTAGGAAAGCGAACTTTATTTTCTAATATTATGGATTTCCTGTATGCGATTCCCCAAGGAGAAGATATATAACTCCTTAATGCATAATAGTCAACCTTTATATCTCCTTTTAACTCAACTGGAAGCCATGTTTTCACAGAATTATTCTTTTGAAAAAATTCGTTATAACCACATATGGAAATATCTATATCATTGTTGTTAGAAAAAAATGGTTTACATAACTCCTCAACACAACAATCTTCAATAGTATCATCAGCATCTACAAACATCACTAAATCACCAGTACATAGTTCTATTCCCACGTTTCTAGCACTACTAACTCCACCATTAGATTTGTGAATGACCCTTATTCTAACATCATCTTTAGCAAGAGTATCGCAAATGCAGCCGCCATTATCAGTGCTACCATCATCAATGAGTAGTATTTCTATATTTACATATGTCTGATTAACTATGCTCTCAACACATCTAGTGATATATTTTTCAGCATTATAAACTGGAACAACAATACTAACCAAAAAACTGTTTTTATTCATTGAATCCATTCGTACTCTCCAAAAATTGACTTTTTACCCCACTTATTTACCCAAATTATTCATCAATAACTCTCTTGACTTTTCTCTAAAAGTTGCAATACGTTTATTTACTTCCTCATACTCACCTTCACTTATATATGGAACTTTCATATCTTTAGAATATTCATGTCCCTTTATACCAGCAACAGCCAACACTTCTTTTATACGACTGCTGTTCTCAGGAGGCATAACTGCAATAAATTGCTTATTATACATTATTGAGAAAACTGTAGCATGGAATGAATTAGAGATAATATATTCGGCATTAGCAATCAAGCTCAAAAAATCTCCAGGAGCAACATCACGAATATGGATATCACAAGTACAGCGATTTAGGTATGTACCAATAAATACAACCTTTACACCTTTATTTCCCTTAATATGAGCGACAACCTTATCCAAAGATTTCTTATCATACTTTTGAGCCAAATATACCAATATATATTTATCTTTAATAAGTCTATCAGATTTAATGGGCTCATACTCCTGAACCTCATTAAGCAGCACGGGATCACAAACATAATCCATAGTAACATTTGGTAAAATAGTTTTCAGTTGATGAATAGCACAAGATTCTCGTAATGAGAGCCAAGAAAAACCATGCGCATATTTTTGAACGATTGTAAGATTATCTTCAGGTATATCTTCTCTACCCAAACTAACAGCATAACCTATCTTTTTAGCCTCTTTTACAAAATCAAGATAAAAAGCTGGATCCTGTCCGCAAAGATACATACTATTCCACAGCTGGTCGCTACCAGTAATGTAAACCTCCGCACTTAACCCACCTTTTTTTAATTCATCGTATGTAGTATATTTTTTCCTAGTAAGCTTAAGAAAACGATTCTTAAAATCTGCAAATTTTTGTTTTCGTTCACGAGAAGCCTTAAAAAATATAACCTTTCTCAAAAAAGTCTTAAATGCTCTACCATTATTCTGAGTATAGGAAGGAACGTAATCTATTAATTCATTATCAATTCCTTGACTTAATAAAAAATGCTGCAAAGCAAAAGACTGTAAGGATGAACCGCAATTATCTGTATCATGTAAGGTAATGGTCAATGTTTTCATTCTTATTTCCTTCCGATAAGCCGTTTTATAAATCTTTTTAATGGCTTAGGCATAACATTCTTAATCCAATTAACGTAATATCGCTTATTTTTATATAGCTTTAAATTTACCCAATCAAATCCTTCTTGTTCAATCTTTATATAAAACTCATCTCTAATGTCCGGTCTAGATGCTGGTCTAACCAAATTAGAATTTTCAAAAGCAGCTTTATCAAAAGTAGATTCTATGTATTTAAACTCACCTGCTATTGATTTAAAGAGTTTTTCACCTTTTCTGCTATTAATCAGAGCAACAGATACACCTTTAGTCATAATAGGTACAAATTCCTCATGGAAACGTTGTATTCCCCAAAAGTCGCCAATAGTAATATCTCCTACTCGCTCCCCTTTAGCGTATTTACACATATAACAACATTCACGATAGTTTTCGGCATAAAGAAACCCCTCATAGTATGGATCCGCCGTTGCCGTTGCCGTTGCCGTTGCCGTTGCTGCTACCGCTTGATACGTTGTACCCCAACCTTTATTCTTATTACGAAAGTTGAAGCTAATTATATTTTCCTGTCCCATATCTTCGGCCTTCCAATCAAGATACTTTTTGAAAAGCTCCGGACTTGGAACACCATGACAAATCAAATCTACCAAAATTAGATTGTCATATCTATCGCCTACATAGTTCTTAATGGCTGCAATTTGACAGGGTGTACCTACAACCAATACACTCTTGTAATTCTTGCAATCATCTAATATAGTGCTATAAACATCTGAAAAATCGCTTTGAACATACTTAGAAGAACATGTTTTCTTAAGTTTCTCAATACTATCGCATTTTACATGAACCGCTTTAATGTTTTCGTCAAAAACACATCCATATACTATGCCACCGTTATTTAAGACATACTCACCCAAAGCATACCCCAAACCACCTGATGAACTTAACTTCAATTTATCCTCATCGTTCCGTTGCAATGCATACACTTTGCTTGCTTTATTTATTGGTACAGCATTATATTGTGGACATTTTTTCAAACACACACCACAATTTACACACTTGTCCTGCCTAACAACTGGTACCATAAAACCTTCTCGATCGGTATCAATCTCAATGCATTTTAATCTACACATCGCCTTGCAAAGCATACATCCAGAACAATTCTTTACCTTACTAACATTCATCAAATTCACTCCTGTTTTAAAACAAGAAAGATACCTATCTCTTCTCCAAAATATCAGCTATTTTCTCGCACGCATGGCCATCACCATATGGATTAGCTGCATGTGCCATTCGTTCATAAGCTTGTACGTCATCCAACAAGCGTTTGAACTCTCTATATATAACATCTTCTTTAGTTCCAACTAATCGCAACGTACCTGCAGCAATTCCTTCCGGTCTTTCAGTAGTATCGCGCATTACAAGAACTGGCTTACCCAAACTAGGTGCTTCCTCTTGTATTCCTCCACTATCTGTAAGAATAAGATGTGCTCTCGCCATAAAATTATGAAAGTCTAAAACGTCTAATGGTTCTATAATATGGATCTTATCGTCATCACAGAAAATTTCTGCAGCAGTGCTGCGTACCACAGGATTCATGTGAATAGGGTAAATAACCTTTACATCCTCATGTTCATCAACAATACGCTTAATGGCGCGGAACATAGATTGCATCGGCGCCCCCAAGTTCTCACGTCTGTGAGCAGTCAAAAGGATAAGCCTACTCCCCTTTGCCCACTCCAATTCTGGATGCTGGTAATAATCCTTTACTGTGGTCTGTAAGGCATCAATCACAGTATTACCGGTAACGTAAATCTGCTCTGCATTCTTACCCTCTCTTAGCAAGTTCTCTTTGGCAGTTTCCGTAGGAGCGAAGTTATACTTTGCTACAATACCAACTGCTTGACGATTGAACTCTTCTGGAAAAGGTGAAGCCACATTATAAGTGCGCAAACCAGCTTCAACATGCCCCACAGCAATATTCAAATAAAAACACGCTAAAGATGCAGCAAAAGTAGTAGTCGTATCTCCATGCACAAGCACAATATCAGGTTTCTCCGCTTCCAAAATAGACTTTAGCTTATTCAGTACCTCTGTAGTAACATCAAATAACGTCTGACGTTCCTTCATAATGGCAAGGTCATAATCTGGTTGCACAACAAAAGCCTCTAGCACTTGATCCAACATCTGCCTATGTTGCCCAGTAACACACACTTTGACTGCAAAACAACTATGCTTCTTTAGTTCGTTTACCAAGGGGCACATCTTGATAGCTTCAGGTCGTGTACCAAAAACAAGTAAGATTTTTTTCATATCAACTTAGTCCTCTAAATTCACGAACTCTTCAATTTTGTTGATATACATCTGTTGCTCATCAAGAACCTGTTTTAACAAACGCTCAGCATTTTCATTAAATATATTTGCATCAAAATTATTTACATAATCCTCTATAACAGCATGTATATCATCTTTATCTAAATCAACACTAATACCAACTTTGTTTTCTACAACTATTTTACCTAAATAGGTTCCTGCAGAAGTAATTATTGGTTTTTTATAAATTAATGCATCATAAAGTCTGTTAGGTAACGCGGTAGTTACTTCAAGGCTTTGATTACCATAGATTGAATTAATCATATCTATAGTTTGATATATTCGAGGTTTTTCGTTATTATCAAAAGACCCCTTAAAAATGGTATTTAGTATTTTCTTTTCCTTGCAATAACTTTTCAAATCGCAATCAATATTTTGTCTTCCGACATAGGTTAGTGTATATCTGTTTATGTTAGCTAAAGATTGCAAGAATTTTGCGTTCTCGCTGAAATACCTTACTCCACCAACAAATCCTATGGTAATGTTATCTTTTCCTTTTATATCTATTTTGTTTGACACAATGCTCTCTAGGTTAGTAACATTATGACAAAAATACATTTTCTGATGCGGTTCAAGAAATCTAAGAAAACCTTTTGAAGATACCGCTGTAAAATAGGATTGATCTATCAAATCATTAACTATATTTTTATAATACTCAAATCGTTCATAAGTGTAGTCTCTATAGTCAAAAATATATTTACCGCTGTAATTCTTACAAAGTAAACCATGAAGCAAAAATCCAGGTTGTGTTGTCAATATAATTAAATGCGTGTATTTTTCCTTTTTTATTATCCGTTCAACTATCCATTTATATTTAAACATTGGCAAAACCTTGCTAAGCTTACTTCCTCCCGGCTTGCACACTGCATGAAGAGTATATATGTTTCCTTTTTTCTCAGTTTCGGCATTAGTATATCTATCCCAAAAAATACACTCATAATCAATATCATGTCTTTCTAAAGCTTGGATATAATTTTCAACAAATGGTACGAGCCCTCGCTCATTAAAGCAAATCACTCCTACTTTTTTCTGATTGTTCATATTATCACCTACAGAAAAGTACTATAACTCCATAAAACTATTTTATATTTAATAATGCCACGAACAGTGTAAGAACTAAAATACCATAAGCTTTTTATAATACCAAGTTTCAGATAACGTCTGTATATAAGCCATCTATTTTTCGCAGCATTTATCTTATTAAAAGATCGCCCTTGATTCTGAATACGGTATTTCATTAACACATCATTTAGCCCAGCAATGCTGTGATTACTTCTAAGAAAATCTAGCAGGAAAATATAATCTTCATGAAACCATTCTTTACTAAACTTTAAGTTTTCTATAGCATTATGTAAAAAAAGCGTTGATGAAAAAATCACGACGTTCTCCTTTAACAGGTCATCATAAGTCAACACCTTAGGTACGCTTCTATTTTTTATAATGTCACCAGAGCCATTAATCATGGAGTACGCAGTGCATACCATATCAGCCTTCTGGATTTTTATAAAAGAAATCTGTTTTTCTAGCTTATTTTTCTCCCATACATCATCACTATCAAGAAACGCAACATACTCGCCGGCAGCAATATTCAGGCCATGATTTCTAGCAGATGCAACGCCTTGATTAGTCTCAAAATTAACTAGTCTAATCCTAGAATCAAGTGCTTCATATTTCTTTACCAACTCCGCAGTATTATCTGTAGAACAATCATTGATAACCAATAACTCCCAATTTTCAAATGATTGTTCGAGAACACTTCGTATTGCTACTTCAATATATTTACTAGCATTATATGCCGGCATAATAATAGAAACTAATCCTTCTCTAAACTCATATTTTTCCATTCGCACCATACCTATTTCAAATCATCTTTTTTGTCAGCACCACATGTATGAATTTCGCCAACTTCGTCAATCACTAATATTTGGCATAACTGATTGCTATTTTTTATCTTATTAGCTTCTACTAATGCGTATCTTTTTTCTTTTACAGAATCAACCCACCTATCATCCGGTCCATAAACTTCCCAAATATTTTCTTTCTGATTATATTTGACAAAGATTGTTCCCATAATCTATATTCTCCTTAAAAATCTTTTCAATACGCACCTTTCTTCATCAGCTTCAAAAAACAATAACAGTTTCTCATTTTATTTTAATTGGTCGCTTTAGCCATTTTTTGAAGCAGTTCTTCAAGATTTTTGCTAAATAGTTCACAGTGGAACCTACGCATTTTATCCTCATCCCTATCCTGCTCTATTTTATCTATTTCAGCCTTAAGAACTACTAAGTACTCATAATCATCATCAGTGTAATCATTAAGCGTATTAAAGTAATACGCAAAAGAACTCACAGTACTTGATAACTCAAACAAGTCTCGTATAGACATCTTCCTTATTCTAGCGACAAACTGTTTTAGGGGCAGCGAGCAAAGTACTTTGATATAATCGTGTATGCCATATTGAGCATCACTTGCACGCTTTCGCAAATAATCGACCAACTCTACATCAGTCTTTTGGTAGATTAATCTATACTCTTCCTTTTTTGAATTAACCACCAGCACT
The DNA here is from genome assembly GCF_045124115.1 of Phascolarctobacterium sp. Taxonomy (GTDB): domain Bacteria; phylum Bacillota; class Negativicutes; order Acidaminococcales; family Acidaminococcaceae; genus Phascolarctobacterium_A. The sequence continues at coordinate 60,878 of NZ_JBGVLF010000041.1, read as the reverse complement.
CTTATATATTCTTCCAGTTCTTCGATGAAAACCACTGCGTCTTTACCATTCTCACTAAAAACATGCCAATCACCATCTCTGTATTCAGAAAAATGACGTAAGATATTGTGCTTCATTGCAGCTTTGGTACGTGTAACTAAATCATCATTTTCCAATATTGCAGCTAAAGTAAAAATATTAGTAACAATTTTGGCGTAAAGCTTGATGTTGATTTCATCTTTTTCTAATTTCTGTACAACAGCATCTAATAATTCTTTGCAGGTTTCTTCATCAGAAAAATGAGCTTGTTCAATAGTATCAAACACCCACTGAGCTTTTAATTCACATTGCACAATGAAGTCTTCCACAGCTTGATCAAGATCATTTTTATTAAGTTTAAAACTACGTATATAGTTATCTACAAATTTATACATAGTTCTACCTTCAAAAGGGTTATATGCTTTTATTCCTATGGTTCTGTAATACGCACCTATAGGAAATTCCATTTTTATGCTATCATCCTTAAAATTGGGTTTCTTTCTCTTATCTTTGACTAATATGGAATTAAAAGCCAAATCGACAAGTATTACACATATAACGGACTTAAAACTAACTTCTCTTGAACCAACTAAGCGACTAAAAGAATCCTTTATATCGTGATATATATGACAGAAAGTATTCAACGTAAAAGACAATGTTCGTAAATTACTACATTGGCACATCCGGAATACATCAAGAATACAGTCCTTATTACTTGCCAATACTTCTTTCACTTCTTCGTCTTTGCCATTGATGAATATGTCATAAAGAGTAGCAAAATCATTTTCAAAAGTTACTGTAACCCCTATAACCTTTTCTTTAAATTTATAGTATTCAACATTAGCAACATCGTCTACAATATCAGAGCAAGCATCATCAACCAATCTTTCATCCCTTCCCTTTGGGGAAGTATCTATCTTATCAGCAGGTTTCTCTTTTACTTCTTCTTGATGATTTTTACTCTTTAATTCACTTTCATTAGCTAAAACTATAACCTTCGCATGATTCTGATCTGCAAGAAAATCTATAAATCCCAAAATTTCTTCAAGAGGGATTTTTGAACGCTCTAAATCGTCCAAAACATAAACGTAATTTTCGTAATTAATAATCGTATCCTTAGCGACGTTCCTAATTAACTCTTTTTTATTTTCACCAAGTAAATCAGTTACAGCACCCATTGCTTTAACAATGGAAGAAATCCCGTTTACATTACAAAAGCCTCTTTTCTCAAGCGGTTTTTCTGTTTCAGTTTGATAAACATCTCTGCTTTTATTTTCTAGATTTCCTAAAAATGTTTGACCAATAATATTGTCATACAGTTTATCTACGGATTCACAAGAGAATAAAGATATATAAATTACTTCCTTAAACCTCTTTGTGTCAGTTATATACTTAGAATAAATGTGTGCTCGCAGTGTGTTTTTAGCAAAATATGTTTTACCGGTACCCCATTTACCATCTATCAGTACAGCATAGTCAGTGTCATTAATATCAAAATATCTGTCTAGAATGTCTATGATTTCACTATTAGAACAAGAACACATACAGGCATCATTTCCACCTTTCTGCTAGAAACAAAGTCATTACACGACTCCAAAGATCTTTTTAAAAGTTGAAAAACTCTACAAGTTCATTGTGCATATATTTAATACGCACCTTTCTTCATCAGCACCACGCCAATAGTCTTCCACAAAATCACCACATCGCCCCAAAAGCTTCTGTGCTTGATATACTCCGCATCCAGCGCCACACGCTGGTCATACCCCAAATCGCTGCGTCCGCTCACCTGCCACAAACCCGTAATCCCAGGCTTCACACTGGCGTACAGCTTCGCAGTCTCGCCATAATACTTGTCCAACTCCTCCTGAATCACAGGACGCGGACCTACAAGGCTCATCTCGCCCCGCAGCACATTAAAAATCTGCGGCAGCTCATCCAAACTTGTCCTGCGCAACACCTTGCCAATAGGCGTAATCCGCGGATCATCCTTCAACTTGAAATCACGTTCCCACTCCGCACGGGCGTCGGAATTTTCTGCCAAATATTTTTCTAGCATCTCCTGGGAATTTACAACCATGCTCCGGAACTTATAGCAAGGAAAAGGCTTGCCATCCTTGCCAATACGCTCATGAGCAAAAAACACCGGACCCGGATCCTCTTTTTTTATTCTATAGGCAATATAAACTAACAGCGGACTGATACACACCGTACCTACTGCCGTTAAACTGTAATCAAACACCGTCTTCGCTAGCTTGCCGCAAAAATTGCTCATGCCAAACCTTCACTCCGCTTCATCATTTATAAAAATAGACTGTCTTTTTCTAACACGCATCTTTGCCACGCATTGTATTCGTCATATCATTATAACACCTTTGCCCCCCCCATACAAGACATTTAGGCTGAAATGTGCGGTGGTTACTGCACTTGTATCCCCAGTACCGACTGCTTCCGCAGTTTTAGGGGCAATGTGGAACGCCAACAACATTTTCTAGAATAGATTTTTGCAACCCTTCACACTTTTCTATTCTAGAAACGTTTTTATCCATAAAAAAAGACCTATGCAGATGTGTAAAATCTACATAGGTCTCTTGATCACCACAATATTAAATTGCCTCTAGTAAATCGGGCTTAAGTAAAAAATCATAAATGCTCACAGTAAGAATGCCGTAATCATCATAAAAAGGAACCACTAAATCCTTCGTAACTACAACCTTCTTAAAAGAATCATCTATTCGTCTAAATGGACGTATCTCCTGCATCCGCTTGGCCTCATCCGGAAGTGCATAGGCAGATTGGATATAACACCTAGTCGAGCCCAAATTGCACACGAAATCAACCTCCAACTGTTTGCGCTTTACATTGCCATCCGCATCCTTCTCCGCCACCGGCACAATGCCCACATCCACACTATAGCCACGCATACGCAGCTCATTATAAATCACATTCTCCATGGAATGAGTCTGTTCAAACTGCCTAAAATTAATTCTCGCATTACGCAAGCCAAGATCAGAGAAATAAAACTTCTTCGGAGTTTCAATATATGCCTTGCCCTTGATATCATATCGTACAGCAGCCTCCACCAAAAAAGAGTCTTCCAGATAATCCAAATACTTCTTAATAGTCGCAGCCGTAATCTTAGACTTCTTTATGCTTCTAAAAGTATTGCGCAGCTTCTCGAAATTAGTCAAAGAACCGATAGCAGAAGACAGCATATTTAACAGATCTTCTAATTCACCAATGTTTTTAACCTTATTGCGTATTTTGATATCTCTAATATATATTTCACTAAAAAGATTCTGCAGCAAAGCAATTTTATCCTTAGCATCTTCCCGCAACACTACAAGGGGAATACCACCATAAAGCATATACTCAGACAACCCCATATACTTGTCGCCTTGATAAACGGACATAAACTCTGCAAAACTTAAAGGATACATACGGATTTCATCACCACGGCCGGCAAACTCCGTAGCCACATCCTTAGATAACAGCTTAGCATTACTACCGGTAACGAAAACGTCTAGATTGCTTATCCGTAAATAGCCGTTTAAAACAGCTTCAAAACAGTCTAACATCTGAATCTCGTCCAAAAGCAGATAGTAAGTATCATCATCCTTTACTTGTGACTGAATATATTCAACAAATTTTTCCGGATCAACACCTCTTTTTTCTTTTTGCATACTGATTAAGCTTTCGCCTATAAGATGCAGATCATCAGCAGAATCGAAAGCAAAACGGAGAATGTGGTCAGCAGTTACGCCTTGCTCCAAAAGATGGTTGTAGAACAAAGTATTTAACAAATATGATTTACCACAACGACGAATACCTGTGATTATTTTGATCAGACCATTGCCCTTGCGCTTAATTAATTGCTCTAAGTAAAAATCTCTTTTTATTTCCATGCTAGCACCTCTCTAGAATAGATTTTTGCAACTTTTTACACTTTTCTATTCTAGAATACCACTTTCGTGCTGCAAAATCAATCCAACCGCCATTTTCTAGAATAGATTTTTGCAACCTTTCACACTTTTCTATTCCAGAAACGTTTTCGCCCATTAAAAAAGACCTATGCAGATGTGTAAAATCTACATAGGTCTCTTCTTTTTCTAAAAAGTTCCCCTCTCAGGCGCTTCGCGCCAGCTCTCCCCAAGGAGAGCCGAGAGATTTGTCAGAAATATTCTATTTTCTTGTCAGCTTGTAAATTAAAGCGTTGCAGATAGCCGCAGCAACATTGCTGCCACCCTTGCGTCCACGAGCCACAATATAGGGAATCCCGGTCTTCATAATGATTTCCTTAGACTCCACTACATTAACAAAGCCAACAGGCACGCCGATAACAAGTTCAGGCTTAATCTTGCCTTCCTTTACCAGTTCATCAAGACGTACCAACGCTGTAGGCGCATTGCCAACAGCAATAATCACCGGTCCTTCAACAGTGCAAGCCTTTTCCATGCAGGCCGCAGCACGGGTAGAGCCTGCTTCCTTGGCGCGGGCTGCCACATCGGCATCCGCCATAAAGCACACTGCCTTAGCGCCCAGCTTAGCTAAACCCATCTTGTTAATACCGGTACAGGCCATATTGGTATCTGTGATAATCGTAGCACCTTTTTGCAAAGCTGCCAAAGCCTTCTCCACTACACCATCACTAAAAAGCAAAGTGCGAGCATAATCAAAATCTGCGGAAGTGTGGATAACGCGCTTAACAATATCCAGCTTTTCCTCATCAATCTTAATTTGTCCCAGCTCTTCGCCAATAATTTCCATACTGCGTTTCTCAATATCCGCAGGCAAAACATTTTGTAGTTGCATAACCTTTACCTATCCTTTCTTCACTCTCACCAAAGGGTTTTTATCTCTCTACACCCGTCCGTGCAGGGATGCCCTTTTCATAAGGATGTTTACGTTTACAAACTTCAGAAACATAATCCGCAAGCTCCACCAGCTGTGGTGCAGGATTACGTCCTGTCAGCACTACCTCCAGCTCTGCAGGCTTCTGCTTGAGGAAAGCTACCAAAGCATCCACATCGAAAACACCAGTATTGCAGGCGCCGATAACTTCGTCCAGAATAAGCAGGTCAAGATGCTCGTCCATGCATTTTTGTTTAACCTTCTCGAAAAGGATTTGGTGCTCACCTTTCACCTTAGCCTTCTCTTCCTCATTCATTTGGAAGGTGAATTTTTTAGTTTCCTTCCCCCGCATAACTTCAATACCGGGGATTAATGCTAAACTTTTAAGCTCACCCGTAGGGCGGCTTTTGAGAAACTGTACCAATAGTACATGGTTACCATGACCGGCGCAGCGCACTGCCAAACCAATAGCGGCAGTGGTCTTGCCCTTGCCGTCGCCACAGTAAAGATGGATTAGGCCACCATTCTGCATCAGATACCAGCCTCCAAAATTTCATAAATCTTCTTCATATCCAAATTTTTGCGGATACTGTCTGCCAGGATATCATACTGTTGACGCTTGTAATCAGCAAAATTTATCGTTTCTACGTCGTCCATCCGTAGACCCTTCTTCGCCAAAAGCGCCTCCACAATCTTCACAGCAATACCATCACCGTCAAAAACACCGTGTACATACGTACCATAAACATTTAGCTTATCGGCAACATTTTGGCTGCCTTCGGCAAAAACTTCGCCCTGCTCATGAATGGGCTTAATAGCGGTCAACGCCGTTTCTTCCGCATAAGTAGTAACTCCGGAATGAATTTCGTAGCCCACAAGGGGTACGCCGCTCAAGGCGGAGAAAACGCCCTGTACTTTGCCAAAACTACCTTCCATTTGGATAGTCCGCTTGTGCTCGATAAAAGAAGTTTCCACGTCCAAAAGTCCAAGTCCGGCAAAATCGCCGCCTTCCTCCACCCCAAAGGGGTCAGAAATCTTCTTGCCCAGCATCTGGTAGCCACCGCAAACGCCCCAAATAACCGTCCCATTATTGGCGCGTTTTAAAATAGCTGCTTCCATACCGCTTTGGCGCAACCACAGCAAATCTCCAATGGTGTTTTTAGTACCGGGAATAATAATCATATCCGGATTACCAAGCTCACGTACTTTTTGCACGTAGCGCAAAGAAACACCGGGAATAAGCTCAAAAACATTGAAATCCGTGTAGTTGGACATGCGGGGAATGCGTACCACCGCAATATCCACTAAATCAACCTGTGCTTTACCGCTAATGCGTTCGGACAGGCTGTCCTCGTCTTCAATATCCACATTAAGCATAGGCAGCACGCCCACAATGGGTACGCCCGTCTTATCCTCGATCATCTTCAACCCGGGACGCAGGATTTCTACATCTCCGCGAAATTTATTGATGACCACGCCCTTGATCATCGCACGTTCTTCCTCACCTAACAGCATAATTGTACCGTAGATAGAGGCAAAAACACCACCACGATCTATATCCGCCACTAGTAGTGCCGGAGCTTTAGCCATTTTTGCCATACCCATATTGACGAAATCGTCCTGATTGATGTTGATTTCCGCAGGACTGCCTGCACCTTCAATGCATACAACATCATATTGGTCCGCCAAAGTATCAAAAGCCTTTTGCACTTCACCCCGCAGGTTATGCTTCATAGCATAATATTCTGCAGCGGTATACGTGCCTATCGCCTCACCGTTTACAATAACTTGGGAACCGCTGTCACCCGTAGGTTTTAACAAAATAGGGTTCATAAGCACGCTAGGCTCAATATTGGCAGCTTCCGCCTGCACCACTTGGGCGCGTCCCATTTCCGCACCTTCCTTAGTAATAAAGGAGTTTAGTGCCATATTTTGGGATTTAAAGGGAGCAACCTTGTACCCATCTTGATTAAACACACGGCATAACCCTGCAGTTACCAGACTCTTGCCTGCATTGGACGTGGTACCAACGATCATTAATGCTTTTGCCACATCAATCACTCTCTTTCATCAAAAAGTCCAGAATATCACCATAGCTGTAAAGGCTAATCGCTTTGCCTGCTGTGCCTAAAGGCAGATAACCTGCCACCACCGGCGTACAGCCTGCGTCATGCCTGCCTGTTACGCTACTGGTTACGTGATCACCACAAATAACCACCTTCGTAGGCTCAGAAATCTTATCAGCCACCACCTGCAGGAACTCCCTGTCAATGCGGGCAATAAAATCTGCCTTGCCTTGATAGTCATAGCGGTGGGAAGCTTCATCGGAACCATTAAAATGGGCGAGGACGAATTTGTTCCGCTGCAGCAGCTCTATAGCAGCCTGCGCTTTGGCAGCCAAATCCGTGTCCACATCTCCGGTTGCCGTAAATGGCACAATGGTTTCCAATCCCAGTGCGCGGGCAATGCCTGCTACAATCTCTGCCTTGCACACAGCTCCACCGTAAAAGCCATGCAATTGAGCAAAGCTTGGCATCGTCTGCCTAGCACTGGCACCCCATGGATAAAGAATGTAATGCAAGCCTTTTTTAGCAAAAGGCTCTAAGCGTTTAGTAGTTTCTTTCAGAAAATAGTCTATAGCCAAGGACTGCTTCCGCAAAGGCGCCAACAGCTCTGCTACATCCTCCCCCACACTCTCATGAGGAGGACGTACATTGCAGTCAAGCACCTTCTGTTCCCTATTCATAATCAGTAGATTACGGTACTCGGATAAATGGATGAACTCAATATCCTTGAGCACATCATCACAAAGCTGCGCCGCCCTGCGCATTTGGGCTTGGTCAAGCCCAGCGCCGTTAAAGGCCGCCAATCTGCCTGCATCGTCCACTACAGCCAGATTACAGCGCAGCACCATCTCGTACTCGGAAATATCTCTATTATGGGCTAAAAGCTCAAGGTACGCCCGATTTGTAGGCATATCCTTTTTATCTACACCTAAAAGCCGGAGAATACAGCTACAGCTTTCAGGGACAATATCCTGTTCACAAATGCTGAATTGAGCAAAGCTCCCTTTAGCAGCAATCTCATCCATTACAGGATGCTCTGCCTTCTCAAACGGTGTCCGTCCACACCATTGAGAAATAGGGTCATCACCCAATCCATCAATCAATACTAATAATGCTCGCATTCTTCCTTGCTTCCTTAATTGCTTTAATCAAGCCTTTATTAAGAGTTCTTGTTTTTACAGCTATGCGGTAATATCCCGAGCCAAGGTTATGGTAATTAGCACAAGAGCGAATTAAATACCCTTGTTCACGCAGTCTTGCCTGTAAATCCACCGGCTCGGACAAAAAGAAGAATATATAGTTAGCTTCAGAGCCGTAAACTTTGGCTCCCAACGCTTTAAGTTCGCTGATTAAATATTGACGTTCCTCCCTAATCAATTGGAAGGACTCACTCAGGTAATCCTGCTCTTTTAAAGCAGCAATACCTGCTGCTTGGGCCAGTACGGATACGCTCCAATCCTGGCCGCTTTGGTGGAGCGCGTTAAGCAGCTCCATGTCGGACGTCATGCAGTAACCAAGACGGATACCGGGCATAGCGAAAGTCTTCGTAAAAGCTTTCAATATGATCAGCTCCGGATATTCCGCCAACATGTCGCGCATGCTGAAAGCCTTATCTTCGTCAACGAAATCCATAAAACATTCGTCTACCAAAAGCTTGGCACCAATCATCCGGCATTTCATGAGGATACGTTCCAAATACTGTCTATCAGTCAATTGACCTGTAGGATTATTTGGATTGCAGATTACTATAAAATCCATGCGGGCAGAAACCTTGCCCACGATGTTTTTAGTAACAGTAAAATTATCGTCCTCCTGCAACTGGTAGTCTTTACAGATACAGCCTACAGAGCGCAATGCTTTTTCGTAATCAGCGAAGGTAGGCGCTAGTAGCAGCGCTCTTTTGGGCTTCGCTGCCAAGGCCAAACGAAAAAGTACATCTGCAGCGCCATTACCAAAGAAAAGGTATTCTTCAGGTACCTGCAGATATTGAGCTGTTGCCGCCCGCAAATCCCTGCAGAAAGGATCAGGGTAATTGACGCAATTTTTTATAGCGTCCTTAACAGCCTGCTTTACCCCCGCAGGCAGGCCCAAAGGATTGATGTTAGCGGAAAAGTCCACAAACTCTTTGCCTTGGGCAGTACACTTTTCTGTATAAATATCGCCGCCATGCTGGTATGCGTACATTGTTCCACCTCATTTATTAGCTTCTAGAATAAAAATAAACTCACAAGATAAACTAAAGCAAAGAGCAGCAAGCACAGTACCGCTGTCATATACAGCAGATTATTTGTGAGTACAATGTCTTCAGGACACACAGGACGAATATTATCGCCAATAGTATCCTTATGCACCAGCTTGCCAAAATAATAATGGTCACCGCCCAATTGGATGTCCAAGGCACCGGCCGTTACTGATTCCGTCATAGCAGAATTAGGACTTAAATGGTTATAACGGTCACGCTTAAATATTCTCCAAGCATTCCTAGCATCTAAATCCAGAATATAGGATGCCATTACCATCACCAGCCCCGTAATCCTCGCCGGAAGCAGGTTGGCCAAATCATCCAATTTAGCTGCACAGCGTCCGAAATACAGATACTTGTCATTTTTATATCCAACCATGGAATCCATGGTATTGATACCCTTATAAAGAAAAGCCAAAGGAGCGCCACCAAGAACCATATACAGCATAGGAGCAACAATACCGTCGGAAGTATTTTCCGCTATAGTTTCCACTGCTCCCTTAGTAACTTCTTCAGCATCCAGATTCTGAGTATCACGGCCTACAATCCAACTAAGCTTTTTACGCGCATCCACCAGATCACCTTTTGCCAAAGCATCGTACACCTTCATGCTTTCATCACGAAGGGACTTAGTTGCAAAAATCTGGTAGCACATAACTGTCTCCAAGGCAAAGGCCAGCCATGAGCTTACGCTGCCTGCTGCCAATAAAATAGCATAGGGCACGGCGAAGGAAGCAATTATAACAATTACCACCATCAAGGCACCGCCGCACAAAAGCGCTGTTTTATTAGGCTCCAGCAATTTGCGCAGGTTACGCTCCAAAAAACCAATCATATTGCCTATAAGGCAAATAGGATGAGGTAGCCAATGGGGGTCGCCAAATATTAAATCTAAGATAAAGCCTGCCACAATGGCAGCTAAATGTAACATAAGCACAATCCCCTTCTACTCTGTCTGTTGCTTCTTTTGGGCAAACGCGCAGCAATGCTGCACGAAGCTGCGGGCGAACTCCACATTCCCATAAAGATGGATATGCGGATAGCCTGCATAGAGACTGTCCGAAACGTGGACACAGTCCCACGTACCACGACCGCTGGCTTTTACAGCCGTAAAACCATCGCCGTTATTAGTACTGTCCGAATAGTGAAATTCATGTCCGTTGATGCAGCCACCCTTTTTACACAGCACGTTATCCTGTTGGGCAGTAAGCTGCACGTAGCCAAAACGTTTAAGGCTTTTGGTCATAGCCGTTTCCCCGGGGATAGCGCCTACCCAATTATAAGCATGCTCCCCTTCCACGTAGCGCTCCAGCAGATACATAAAACCGCCGCATTCAGCAAAGCAAGGCATAGCGCTAAGGATAGCGGTCTTTACTTCCTGCAGCATTGTGCTGTTATCTGCCAATTGCTGTGCATACAGTTCAGGATAACCACCGCCAAAAATAATGCCATCACAGTCAGGAAGATGTTTATCCTCTACAGGGCTGAAAGGTACTAGCTCCGCACCCAGTTCAGCCAGCAAATCCAAGGCATCCCGGTAATAAAAGCAAAAAGCTTTGTCTTGCGCAATCGCAATCCTTGCTTTACCAACCGGTTCAAGGCCTACCGGTTCGTAGGGCAAGGGCGCTGCTCCCTTAGCCAAAGCAACAATGCCTTCTATATCCAGGGATTTTGCTGCCTGCTGAGCCAAACGTTCCACAATCTCCTGCAGGTCACCAATTTCTTCCGCTGTTACTAGTCCTAAATGACGGCTTTCAAAATTGCAATTATCCATTTTAGGAAAATACCCCAAAAGCTTAACGCCTGTTTCCGCTTCAATTGCTTCCTTATAGAAAGCATAGCTCATGGGATTGACGTTGTTTAGAATCGCACCTGCAATATGGCTGTCCTTACGGAATTCCTTAAAGCCTTTGATAGTCGCAGCAACGGATAAGGCGGCTCCTTTGCCATTAACTACCAAAACAACAGGAACATCACAAGCCTTTGCCAAAGCATAAGCGCTTGCCTCCGTAGTTTTGCCCATACCATCGTAAAAACCCATGGCACCTTCAAAAACAGCCACATCTGCCTGTGCTGCATTCTTCGCCACCAAATAGCGGGCTGTGTCCTCTCCTAACATGAACAAATCAAGGTTACGGGAATGGGCACCCATCACTCGGGTATGGAACATAGGATCAATATAGTCAGGCCCGGATTTAAAAGCGGATACGCTCACACCTTGGTTAAGCAAAGCTTTTAGCAAACCGCAGACCAAAGTGGTTTTGCCTACACCGCTTCCGGTAGCGCTGATCATAATGCGGGGTACGTTGCTAATGGCCATGTCAGTCATCCCTCTTTACTGCAGTCATCACATACACAGGATTTTGCGCCATCATCAGATTGTAGCTGCCCAAAGTTTTGTTGCGGGCAATGCTTACATTAACGATTTCCAGTGCATATTCCTGATGCTCTTTGTAGTAACCTGCAACCTCTGCCAAGGTTTCCACCGTAATAGCGTTGATTACTACCCAGCAAGAACTGTTCTTGGCATAGACTACATCTAACATTTGGCACAGGTCGCCACCGCTGCCGCCAATAAAGACACAGTCCGGCGTAGGCGCGCTTTGGATATTCGCCAAAGCCTCCCCTGCAACAATGGTTAGATTATCAATTCCAAAAAGCTCCTTATTCTTCCCTAACAGCTCCACAGCCACCGGATTACGCTCGAAAGCGAATACCTTTCCGTAAGGTGCCAGCAGCGCCAGTTCGATGGAACAAGAACCCGTACCTGCGCCTATGTCATAAATAACATCGGCAGGTTTGGGCTGGAGTTTGGACATAGAGATGCTGCGTACTTCCTGCTTTGTCATAGGCACCTTGCTCCGCAAAAAAGCGTCATCAGGAATGCCATGAACATTAACAGCAGGACAAGGTTGTTCATTAATGATCATCATAACGGACAAAGACGGGAATTGTCCTTTGGCAATTTCTTCCGCAGTACCGCAAGTAATTTTTTCTTCAGGATAGCTCAGGTTTTCGCCTACATATACTTGCACACCACCAAGGCCATGGTCGCAAAGTTGGCCACACAGAACTTGGGGAGAGTTATCCCCTCCTGTCAGAGAAAAGACCTTGCTGTTTTGCTGCACAGCAGCTACCAGTTTTTGCTCCCTGCCATGCATGCTGACGATTTTGGCATCATCCCATGACATTTCCAGTTTGCTGGCAAAATACACCAAACTGCTAATCCCTGCATAGCGCACGCATTGACAGTTGGGCAATTTGCCACTGATAGTTTTTGCCAAACTAAAAAAGCCCACGTCCCCACTAACAAGAACTGCTAAAACATCTTTGGCAGGATCAGCCTTAGCGGCAATCTCTGCAATTTCAGCAGCCCTTATAGTAGGATACACCATTTTTGCATTTTCTGCAAATTCTCCATAGATATTTAACATTCTTTTATCGCCAATAAGAATATTGCTATCTATAATTGCCTGACGCGCTGCGCCGGTCAACAGCTCCGGATTACCGGGTCCAATGCCGATGATATTTACTTTTAGCATAGCACGCCTCCTTAAGGTTCTTTTTTATATGTAGTGCGCAGCAGGTTAACCACTGCATTGTATTCCAAGCCTTGCTCTTCCTGCGCTCTACCAATAACGATTAAGTGAGCGCCTGCTGCAGTAGCTGCCTCCACCTTTTCCGTAAAGCCACCTACACTGCCACTATCCTTAGTTACCATAAAGCTGCAACCGAATTTGCGCAACGTAGCAACATTCATTTCCTTGCTAAAAGGGCCCTGCATACACACAATATTAGCAGGCTTATAGCCTAGGCTCAAGGCAGTATGCAAGCTATCCTCCATAGGCAGGATGCGCAAGGCAATACGTTCGGCATAATCTTGAACGCTTGTAAAATCACGCAGATTTTTGCTACCTGTTGTAAGGAAAATCTTCCCTTTAACTTGGTTGAGCAAATCCACTGCTTCTGTAAAATCGTTTAAAACAGTATAGCTACCACGCTCTCCTACAGGACGTACCAAGCGTACATAGCTTGCAGTTTCTTTAGCGCAAGCAGCTTTAATAGTTGCAGTGACGATAGTAGCATAAGGATGGGTTGCATCTATAACCAGTTCAGGCTTATGTTGGCGGATAAAGGCACACATGGCAGCCTCGTCCATACGTTCAGCCAACAAATGCAGATTAGCTTGAGCTTCTATGAGTTCCGCACCATACTCCGTAGCAACGCTTACATAAAGCTCCACAGGATAATCCGCCAGCTCCTTAATCAGCAGCCTGCCTTCGCTAGTACCGCCAATAAGCCAGATTACCGGTTTCATGCTAATCTGTAACCGCGTGGGGTTACCAGACGGCCGTTAATAACCTCGGTCTGGGTGTTACCAATAATAACAGTGGAGAACATATCCACTTCTTTGTCGCGGAGTTCGCCTAAAGTAGTCAATTCATAGCTTTGACCTTCACGACCGATGTTGCGGACAATACCGGCAGGAATGGTCGCAGGCTGGTTCTTCAGCATAATGTCACAAGCTCTTTGCAGATAATCATGACGCTTAATACTGGAAGGATTGTAGATACAGATGCAGAAATCTGCTTGGGAAGCACAATCCAAACGTTTTGCGATTTTTTCCCAAGGAGTTAAAAGGTCACTAAGGGAAATCAGGCAGAAGTCGCTGATTAAAGGCGCACCCAAAACAGCTGCACCGCTGCAGGCTGCAGTAATACCGGGTACAACTTCAATGTCTACTTCAGGATGGTCCTTAGCTACCTGGCACATAATGCCTGCCATGCCGTAAACGCCTGCATCACCGCTGGAAATCATGGCTACAGTCTTACCTTTCAATGCTTCATCCAAAGCCAATTTGCAACGATCAACTTCTTTGCGCATACCGGTAGAAAGGAATTCCTTTTCTGCAAAGTCTTCTTTAATCAGATTTACATATACATGATAGCCTGCAATAACATCACAAGACTTTAATACATCATAAGCACGTTTGGTCATTTGCTCCACACCGCCGGGGCCCAGACCTACTACATAAAGTTTCATCTTTATCTCCTTCAATCATTTCTAAGTACAGTATAGGTAGCACATCTACCTATCTCGTTCCCCCTACTAAAGGAATGTTGCATATCGACAAGGGGTTTTATTTCTTTAATCCTGTATGTTGAAAATCCACTTGCAGTTTTTCCACTGCCACCGCCAATGTCACACCATCCCTACAGGTTTTGTGCAACAGGAGGCGTCCGCCTTTACTATCCAACACTGCGCTACGCTCGCACACATTGCTAACGCCCACAGTATGGGCTACAAAGTCGGAAGCAGTAAATTCTCCTGCTACTTTGTTCAACTCAGCAGCAGAGTAAAAACTCACAGGAACTTTATATTTTTCAGCAAAAGCTAACAAGCCTTGCTCATCTTTTTTTACGTCGATGGAGGCAATGCTTACCACACTGCGCTTGTCCAAATTGAGCTGCGCCAATTGGGATAAGACGAGGTCCTCTATTTTCTCCATAGCAGTGCCGCGCCTACAACCAATGCCAAGATGCACAATCTTCGGCAGTAAGCGAACCGTGGTTTTAAACGGCTGTAAATCCTTAGTCAAGGTAATCGCCATGCCAATGGGTAAAGTAGAACTATATTCCACTTGCTGCGGCAGTGCGCTGTTAACATTGATGTCCTCATCTACGTACAGACCAACTTTTTCGCCACCCACTAAAGCTGCTGCAAAGTCTTTGGCTGCTTTTAAAGAACAAAGCACCATATTATTCCGTGCTGCCCATTCGTCTACTGCGAAAAGCCCATTAACATCGCTGGCAGTGGTAACGCAGGCAGTGCCTCCCAAATTAGCTGCCAAGCAGCGTGCCAATTCGTTAGAACCGCCAATATGGCCTGCCACCAAAGGAATGACAAAAGTACCGCGTTCATCCATAGAAATTACAGCAGGATCTGTCAGTTTACTTTTGATAAAGGGAGCGATGGTACGCACAGCAATTCCTACTGCACCGATAAACACCAAAGTCTGGCAACGCAGGAAATCCACGCTGCAAACTGCATTGTGGTCAGGCAGCATAGGTTCCAATCCTGCAGTTTCGGCATACTTTACAAAAGTAAGGTTCCGCACTTCGTAACCAACGCTGCGCAGATACTGCTCCACTTTTTTGCTCAATTCCGCTCCTCGCAGGGAAAAGGAATAGATGGCAGCCTGCATCTTATTTCACCTCAGGCTTAACATTCAGCTTACTGGGATCTGCCTGACGGAATTCATGAGAGAAAGTGGGATTATACAATTCACTGCGGTCGTACTCGTTGCCCAAGAAACCACCAACAGTAATCAGCGCTGTTTTAGTAATGCCGTATTTTTCAGCATTCTCTGCTAAAGTACCGACAGTGCAGCGAATAACCTTTTCATCAGGCCAAGAAGCTTTGTAAACGATGGCTGCAGGAGTATCCATGGTATAACCGCCCCTAATCAGCTCGTTTTGCAGTTTATCCAGCATACCGCTACTGAGGAAGATAACCATGGTTGCCTTATGAGCAGCATAGTCAGCAATTTTTTGATGAGGAGGTACAGGAGTTCTACCTTCCATACGGGTAATGATTACGGATTGGCTGACATTGGGCAGCGTATATTCTGCTTTGAGGCAGGCTGCAGCTGCACAGAAAGAAGATACGCCGGGCACAACTTCGTACTCCAGATTATAACCGCGAATCAAGTCGATTTGCTCTCTGTGGGCACCATAAACACTGGGGTCGCCGGTGTGCAGCCGTACTACCATTTTGCCTGCTTGCGCGGCGGGAACCATGGCGGCAACAACTTCTTCCAAAGTCATTTCTGCACTATTCATAATTACACATTCAGGTTTGCAATATTTCAGCAGTTCGGGGTTCACAAGAGAACCTGCATAAATGCACAAATCGCATTTTTCCAGCAGTTCTTTACCCTTCACAGTAATCAGATCAGCGGCACCGGGGCCTGCACCAATAAAATAAATCATTATTTATCAAACTCCTTTTCTTTAACTAAAATTACGGAAAAATAACTGCTAGCAGGATCTATATCCTCTAAATTGCGGTATACCTTTTCACCGGGCAGACCGCAGCGCTCGACCATACCCGCGTTTTTGATTAAGCCTCTGGCACGTAGGTCATCACGTACACGACCAATTTCACTGGCAGACTTCATCAATACTTTGTTACCGGGGCCATCCAAAAACTTGGCAGAATCCTTATAACTACCGGGTAGGATAATCAACGGTTCTGAGCGCTCGCACAAGCTGGTATTCAATTTAGCAGCCACTGCGCAAATGGAGGTTACACCTGCTACAAGCTCTGCATCATAACCATCCGCTAACACCAGTTTATGAACATAAATGCAGGTAGCATAAATAGTGGGACAGCCCAAGGTAATGAATACCACATTTTTACCTTCATCTAACAACTTTTCAATGACGTCCGCACCTTCTCTATGTGCTTTGTCCATCACTGCCATATCCTTAGTCATAGGCATATAAATAGCAATCTGCTCTTTGGCATCCAAATCTACTATTTGTTCCACAATGTTTTTGGCGGTCATGATGTCTGTATCGCCTTTGGGTAAGGCAACCACATCACATTCTTTGAGAAGACGTACAGATTTCAGTGTCATCAACTCCGGATCTCCCGGACCAATACCAACGCTATAAAGTTTGCCACGCATCTTATTCACCTTCTCCTATACGTAAATGTAATTTTACCAGTTCATCAGCGTCTTTAGTTTTTCCTAAAATCCCATAAACATTAGAAAACATCAAGGCGCCTGTCTTTATTTTGCCATGCACTCTATGCTGCATGTAAAAATCAATTTTTTCCGTCACTTTAGTCATAACTGCAGCAAAAAGTCCTTCTCGTTGCAAAACTTTAGTTACTTCGTCCGTAGTTAAGCAATTATATATTTCCTTGCCCACTTCTACGGATGCTCCATGGAACATCGCTTCTAAGGCAAATAACTCTGTACGGCAGTCCGCATATTTAGAATGGGTATTCATCACGCCTTGAGCAAGCTTGACAAGCTTACCGCTGTGGCCAACAAGCAAAAGTGTTTCAAAGCCACAGAAAACTGCGTAATCCAAAAGCTCACCTACAAAGTTACTGCAGGTTACGGCGTTTTCTATATCCATACCAAGCACATCACGGGTAAAGTCTTCGCCATAATTACCGAAGAATACTAAAAGATGCTTGTTGCCTCTAGCCTGCTGCGCCCGCATTTCCACGCGCATGGTTTCAATTAGAGCGCTTTCGCTCATGGGTTCCACAATGCCGCTGGTACCGAGGACAGAAAGCCCGCCCACAATACCCAAACGAGGGTTGAAGGTCTTCTTGGCAATTTCCACGCCCTCGGGAATAGAGATAGTCACATTCAAGCCTTTATGGTAGCCAATTTGCTCCATAGCAGCAGACACTTCACTAATCATCATTCGTTTAGGTGTTGGATTGATGGCAGGACCGCCTACTGCACAAGCTAAGCCGGGTTTAGTTACCTTGCCCACGCCTACGCCGCCTTCAATACGCACCCCAGGTGCTACAGCACGCTGTACTTTGGCGTAAACGAGAATACCATTAGTATCGTCAGGGTCGTCGCCGCTGTCCTTGCGGATGGCACAGCTAACATAGTCGCTGGCCATTTCCACATCTTCCGGTTCAAGGTTAAGCACTACGCCCTTGGGTGTATCAATCTGCACAGAGTCAATCCGTTGGCCTGTCAACAGCATCAAGGCTGCTGCTTTAGCTGCGGCGGTAGCGCAGCTACCTGTAGTATATCCACAACGCAGATTTTTTCCTTGGGAAAATTGATATGTTTCCATAGGTTTCTTCCCTTCTAATACATATTCCATAAATATCAAGAAAACGGGCTTCCGCCGAATCCGACAGAAGCCCATAAAGACAAAATTCCCTAATATCGCTACAACACTACTTTGCAATACTACTGAAATTCGCTGTCTTTATCGCTTGTGGATACAGAAGAAACGATACGCAGACTGCTTATTAAAACAGGAATCTATTCGTACAGCTGCAGGACCGTCCACAAAGCGTTTTCTAACCTTTTATGCCTATAGCATCTATATTACAGTGTTTTCATTATAGCACACCCCTGTAAAATTTCCAATACCAAAAGCATAAATTTTAACTTCTAATTAGAAGTTATTACTATTATTGTACACATATTATAATATAGTTTAAATAGAATTTAATATCATATTCATGTTTTACACTTATAAGATTTGAACTTTTCTACTTTGTAAATCAGAAGCTGTATTCATAGCCAAGCATAAAGTTGCGACCGACGGACAAATAAGCAAGATGCTCGTCGCTGGGAGAGGTATTAGTAGTAAAATCATCACGATCAAAGATATTATTTACATGCAGGAATACCTTGTGGTTTTTTTCCGGAGCATAAGAGAAATGCACATCAGTATACAGTGCAGGCTTAACCTTTTTGCCAGCATAAGCATCCACATCATCATCAAGTCGTTTACCAAGGTAGTTAAAGACTGCAGAAGCCCCAAATTTTTCTTCGTGATAATCTACAGAACCAGTTAATTGCAATCTATTGCCATAATCTTCAAAATGACCTGCATCGGTACGCTTTTCAGGATTAGAGTAAGAAACTCCCCAAGAGCTGCTAACTAAATCACTATGCTGGATATCGCAGGACAATTCCACACCTACACTTTTAGTATCAACGTTAGTATATTCCAAATTACCTTCAGCAGCAGAAGTACCCGCCACTTTAGTAATGGTGTCTTCAATATCATACTTATACAAAGCTAAACGCCACGCTCTATTGTTTTCGTTTAACTTGTAGCCTAATTCATAATGCGTGCCTTTTTCAGGATAAAGCTCCATTTGCGGACGAATATTGCCACTACCATAAATACGGGTCAAATCGGGCAGGCGGAAGGATTTACCAAATTTAGCGTATACGGAGCTATCTTCCGTCAATTTTTTGATATATTGTACCTCCGGCGTAAATTGATTCATGTCCTTTTGTTCAGAATCAAAGTTAAAGGTTTGGTAATCAGCGTTGCAATTTTTTGCCCAAGTCTCGCGAGCATTAAAAATAAGATTATCTTTATCCGTAAGCGCCCAATCATAAGATGCATATACAGAATATATATCGCGATCATAAGTTGCACGACCTTTAACGGATTCAGTAGTGCCTATTTTGTCGCCAAGAATATCCATATTTTCATTCTTATAAGTAGCACCCACCAAAAGCTTGTTAGTGCCCATATTAAAGCTCTTTTGCAGATCAAGATTGGTGTTGTGTCCCTTGCGCCAACTATAAGGTGTTTGCCTTGTCAGAGCCCCTTTTGCACTATAGCTATCTTTATCATATTGCTTTTCTTGGGTGCCATAGGATAAATGAGCCTTAAATCCTTGCTTATCGTCCAGATTCAATGCGAAGTTATTGTCCGTATCAATATAAGTATTGCGTTGATACAGTCCATTTTTGTATTTGCCTTCGGGATTAATCTGAGAAACGACGTTTTCATTCTCTGAATATTGATGAGTAAAAGTCAGCTTATCATTAATATCATAGTGCCAGCGAATACCTTTACGATCACCGCTGTCATAGCGATAGTATTTTTTTGTCTTTTTCCCTGCCATACCGGAAAGAGCTGTAGTAGATGTGCGATTTATAGTGCCGCGATTTTCATAATAAGCAGTTGCGCCGAAATTTTTGTCACCAACTACTAAGCTATAGTTTTCTCTCCCCAAATTACCTGCAGAAATCTTTACTTTATTAATAGGTCCGCGTTTAGTAATAATGTTGATAACACCGCCACTAGCTTCACTACCGTAGAGAACGGAACCACCACTGCGAACAATCTCAATCTTTTCAATCATTTCCGCAGGAATGTCTTCCAAATTGTATTTGCCATCTTGGTTAAGAGGCATACCATCTACCAAAACCAAAGTGCCGCGTTCAACACCACGAATCGTAGCTTCACTGGTCATGGAGCCATAGGATACACCATTAGGACCTTGGCTAGTCACACTAACGCCTAAAGATTGACGCAATACTTCAAAAGCACTTGCACCACCAATGCGTTCAACTTGTTCCCTAGTAATAACATCGACTGCCGCAGGTGTATCCAAGTCGCGTTTCTCCATTCTGGATGCAGTTACAACCATGGGATCGAGGGTAAATTCTCCCACTGTCTCTGCTGCCCAAACGCATTGACTGCCCAACACAGAACCTGTCATCATTGCTGCTAACAATGCACCTTTAAACATTACTTTTTGCATAACATCCACTCCTATTCTTTGCTAACACCGCACCCCGTTTTACAGCGCTCTTATTTGCAAACAAAAAAGCCTTTCACCGTCAACAAAACAGCGAAAGGCTCAAAAACAGGTACACTTCTCCTAAAAGTACTGATACCTATTTCCGCCCTTACCGTCTCGCGCAGCAGTAGCTTCTATCCCTGGGCAGGTCTTCTGACTTAAGATCATCGCTCCTCCGCGCCTTCCCAGCTTGCGCCAGTGGCATACCGCAGACTCACTCCCTATTACAGCGACGGGATCGTGCAGGAATCGCACCTGCTTCCAACATAAATTACCCAAGAACCCGATTTTAAATTACTCCTACAGTATACTACCAAGCGCACTATATTGCAAGAACTATTCTTAATAAGATTTTACATTTTTTCCATATTCAATTCTAGTATATATGCTATCTATATTATTTCACAAAACAAAAAGGTCTTCTTCCTCTGCATAAATGCGGAAGTAGAAGACCTTTAGAGCATTATTGTCATTATATTTAGTTTCAGATTAGCTTACGGTCATAAAGCATCGCAGCAATCAAAATAACAACAAAAGAGCCCAAATTGTGCACCAAAGCACCGGTAGTAGGATTCAGCAAATGCATAACAGACATCATCACCGCCACAAAGTTTATTACCAAACTCAAAGCAATGCTAAACTTGATAGTTGCTACAGTTGCTTGGGCAAGGCGTTTTAAATACGCTACTTTGCTAATATCATCGTCCATCAGAGCGATATCCGCTGCTTCTACCGCAATATCGCTACCCATGCAGCCCATAGCAACGCCTACTGCTGCAGTTTTCAAAGCAGGCGCATCATTAACGCCATCACCCAGCATACATACCTTGCGACCGTCTTTTTGCAAAGCTTCTACAGCTTTTACTTTGTCCTGGGGCAGCAGTTCCGCAAGAACATTGTTAATTCCCACTTGCTCCGCCAGATATAGGGCAGCCTGAGCGTTATCACCTGTCAACAGTACCGCTTCCGTACCCATGGATGCTAGTTTGGCAATGGTAGCCGTAGCTTGCGGACGCACTACATCGGACAAAGCGATAACGCCAACTGCATTACCGTCCGTGCCTACAACCAGCGTAGCTTTGCCTTCACCACGCAGACTCGCAAGTTTTTGCGCCAATGTAGGAGGCAGTGCAACGCCGTGCTCGCGCAAGTAATGCTCATTGCCGCAAATAATATTTTTACCATCCAGCGTAGCCATGACGCCACGTCCTGCCGTCATTTGGAAATCTTCACCTTCCTGCACCTGCACGCCTTGCTCCTTGGCGTAAGCGACAACCGCCTTACCCAAAGGATGTTCGCTTTTAACTTCCACTGCCGCAACTGCTGCCAGCAGTTCCTCCTGCGTTACTGCAGATTCTAGCGCTACAACATCGCTGACTGCTAGCTTGCCTTGGGTCAAAGTACCTGTCTTATCAAAAGCAACCACATCTACACTCTGCATTTTTTCCAAGGCTTCGCCTGATTTGATAATCACACCATGCTTGGTTGCTTGGCCTATGGCAGCCATAATCGCTGTAGGCGTAGCCAAAACCAAAGCGCAAGGACAGAACACAACCAGAACGGTTACAGCCACAACTATATCTTGCTGATACCAGCCTGCAAGCAGCGCCACTGCCAAGGCTGCAGGAACCAGCCAGCTAGCTGCTTTATCAGCTATTCTTTGCATGGGAGCCTGTTGTACTTCTGCCTGTTGTACTAAACGGATTAAACGCTGCAGGGAAGAATCCTCGCCTACTTTGGTCGCTACCATATCAATTGCGCCAAAACAGTTAATCGTACCGCAGTATACTGTGTCGCCCTCGCTCTTGTCCACAGGCAGTGATTCACCGGTCATAACCGCTTGATTGACAGTAGTTTCACCTGTGCGGATAATGCCGTCCACAGGGATAGTTTCACCGGGTTGCACGCGCAAAAGATCACCTTTGACGATAGCACTGGCAGCTATTATTTCTTCTCTTCCGTTAACCAAACGACGCCCTTGCACGGGAGCAAGGCTCATCAGCTTATGCAAACCTCTTTGCGCGCGTTCCGTAGTCTTATCTTCCAAAATCTCGCCAATTGCCATAATAAAAGCGACTTCGCCTGCAGCGAAAAGGTCGCCAATGGCGATGGAAGCTATCATAGCGATAGTAATAAGCAATGCGGAGGAAATACGGCTGATGCCTTGGTTATAGAAGAGCTTACGTATTGCGCTGTACACAATAGGCGTACCGCTGAGTAATACTGTCACCCACGCAAGGTCTACAGGTGTCGCCATCCCCTGCTCGCTAAGCATATAGCTTGCCACAAGGCAGATGCCGCCCACTGCTGTAGCAGGTATGCTCTCAAATTTTTCTAATAGTTCCTCTAACATTACACGTCCCTCCTTGACAAATAATCTTTATTCCGTATACTTAGTATTATAAAGAACAGCTTGTTCTATAACTAATTATAAAGACTTTATAGCAAAGCACAATAAGCAAATTTCGCTAGCTGTACTTTACGGAACAAAGCATGAAATTTGTACGGGAGGATTTATGGATAGACGTCAATTAAAAACAAGAACCGCTATTTTTACAGCGTTTATTACCCTGTTAGCACAAAAAGGCTATGACAAAATTACGGTACAAGACATTATCGACGCAGCCAACATTGGGCGCACTACCTTTTACGCTCATTTTGAAACTAAAGACGAATTACTAAAAGCGCTATGTCAGGAACTGTTCCAGCATCTGCTTCACAGTGGGCTTGACTGTACCGGCAACCATTGGTTTTTCTCCGATTGTAAAGCTTCTGAATCAATTTTCTGCCATTTGCTCCAGCATCTGCAGCGCAATGATAACAATATTCTGCAGCTGCTTTCCTGCACCAATAACGATATCTTCCTGCGCTACTTTAAAGACAGTCTTAACGAAGTAATCGAAAAGCAGTTTGTGGAACGTACTGTGCGCCGCAAGCACAATGTTCCTGAAGATTTCTTAATCAATCATATTTCCGGCAGCTTTGTGGAAATGGTACTGTGGTGGATTAAAAGCGGCAGGCGCCAAACTCCGGAAGAACTGGACACCTACTTCCGCTCTGTAATCGAACCAATTTTATAAAACTAGCGAACAAAAATATGGCAGTTGCTAGATTTTTCGTCTAGTAACTGCCATTTCTTTTTATTTAAATAGTTCGGGGTAAGCAGCCTGTGCCATCTCTTCTGCTGCCTTGACTGTGTACTGGGAGGTACACAACAAGTAATTATCGTGAAGCATGACAACTTTACCGGTTTTGATGGCTTTGATGTTCTTATACAAAGGATTGTTCAAGATTTTTTGGCGGAACTTCTCAGGATCGCCTTCCTTGCTATAGTCCCAGCTAGGAGTGATAATCATATCAGGATCCAACTCTAACATTTTTTCCTCGGACAATGTGCTTTGGGGAGGAACGTCCACCCCATCCAAAGCATTACGGACACCGCTATAGTAGCACACATCATTAAAGGTTCCCTTCATACCCATAGGACCCATAAAGCTCATACCCAGCACTTTAAGGCGCTTGTTTTCCGGCACATTTGCTACAACCTTGTTGCGGATTGCGTCCAAGCGTTCCTGCATACCGTTGGTCATGGCCTTGCCACGCTCAGGCTCCCCTACAGCGCTGCCTATACTTTCCATAAAGCTGTAAATGCCCTGCAGACTATCGGGAGTACTGCAAATGTACACCTTGAGTCCTGCGTTGCGCATGGCGTTTACAGGTGTCATGGAGTAGTCCGGAATAACCACTAAATCCGGTTGCATTGCCAAAATGCCTTCTATATTAGTGGTGTTGACACGCCCTTTAACAACTTTTGCTTTAGCTGCTGCGTTACAAAGGTTGGCGTCGTCCGCCATTGCGCTTAAAGCAGCGATACGTTTGGAGTCTACTAAATCCAAAAGGATTTCGTCAACAGAAACGTTCAAGCTGACTATGCGCTGGGGCTTTTCGTAAAACTTTAGCTCCGTACCCGTAGCATCCGTTACAGTGTACAGCACTTGCCCGCTGTTTTTGGGCTGCATTTGGGGCACAGGGCTTTTGCAACCGCTTGCTGCAAATAAGAACAGGAGGCAAAAAGCGACCTGCATAATTTTCATTACCAACTTCATCTTTCTGCCTCCTGTATGTGTTTTTATTTTTGTTTTAGTCTAAGACTTATAGTTTTAATCTTGGACTTAGTTCTTTAGGCGTTACTGAAATCAGCTCTACCTATTATACTACATTACCGGCTTAGAAGCTATACTCTGCACCAACAATGAAGCGACGGGATTGTGCAGGGTAATCATAGGTGCCTAAATAATTTACACCACCACGTTCTGCATAAGCTCTGTTGAACAAGTTATAACCCTTAGCATACAATGTCCACGCAGTAGTTGCTTTATAGTTAACTGCCATATCTACAGTTACATAACTATTATCAACAAAGGAAGTTTTATCAGCTCCAGTTCCAGCACGCATGGTCACATCAGCATTCCATTTTTCATCATGATAACGAACACCTAATCTATAGATATTAGGAATGTAATTAGTTTCTCTAACAAAACCAGAATTGTTATAGCTATTGCGAACACGAACATAGGTATAAGAAGCATTTAAATCCCAATTGTCATCAATTTCGTGATTTACGCTTAACTCAACGCCACGTTTTTTCTGTTCTGATACATTTCTAACAGTATAATCACCTTTATCGTTGTACCAATCAATAGCATCATCAATATCACTTTGGAAGTAGCTGATGTTTACGTCAGTTTTGTCTGCAATTTTAGTACCATAACCAATAGTCCAAGTATCACCAGTTTCTGCTTCCAAATCTTTGCTAGACACTCCATTACCAGCATAATAAACATCTTCTGTAGTAGGAGCTCTAAATACTTGTCCCCAGTTTACATAAGCGTGACTGTTTTCATCAAATTTCTTGTTCAATCCAGCACTTAATGTAGTTTCACCACCTGCTTCACTGTGATGATCATAACGTGCACCGGTATTCAAAGACCAGGAAGGAGCAAACTCCCAAATATCACTAACAAATACAGCAACATTATCTACATTGTCCTCATACGGAGCCATCCCATAAGTGCCGCTATTCTTTGCTTTCGTGTGTCTATAGGAAGAACCGACAACAATGCTATTATTGTCACTCAAAGTAACTTTTTGTTGAACATCCATGCCAATGGTTTTTTCGTTCAAGTTACTTGGTACATCACTCAAACAATAGTCATCACTTTCAAATTCATTATGATAAATTTGGAAGTAGCCATCATCAGTATCATTCACGGTCCATGCATACTTAGCATGGAATCTATCTGATTTTAGATTCATATTATGAACATATCCCGGAGTATTGGACATGAAAGCATAACTTGTACCATCGGTTTTAGAATGTTGGAAACCAACCTCCAAATTTTTAGTGTCGGTAATATCTTGTCTTACTGTTAATGCTACATTCTCATTTTCATATTTAGAGCTACCAGGCCATCTATTTGTAGATTTAGTAACAACATCTTTGTATTTATAGTAGCCCTGCTTCTCTTTAGAAGCAGCAACATCTACTCCTGTTTTACCTTCTTTAAAGGAGTAAATTGCTTTCATATCACGATATTGACCAGAACCAAAGCCCATGCCAATTTTACCAAAACTACGATCTGCCTTTTTAGTGATAATATTAATTACGCCACCAACTGCATCAGAACCATATAAAGCACCACCATGTCCTTTAACTACTTCGATGCGTTCAATTAAACTTACATCAGGTAAAAAACGCATATCAAAGCCAGAGTTGCCATTGGTAGTACCCATATCTAAATTCATGCGACGACCATCAACCATTACAAGCACACGATCATCACCATTTAAAATAACAGATTTTACAGTGGCACCTGAACCATTATCAATTACCTGCGCGCCCGGTACATCTTTCAGCACTTCAGACACATCTTGATAACGTCCGCTTTCAATTTTTTCCGCATCAATAACAGTTACATTGGCAGGGGTATCCACTTTAGCAGTTTGGGTACGGCTTGCAGTAACAACATATTCATCCATAGCAAATTCCATGGAATCTGCAACTTCTTCTGCTTGTGCAGCCATGCTGAAACCGGTGGTAGCACCCACTAATAAAGACAGCAGCACTGCGTTACGCAGCATTTCACTCTTCTTCATATACACAACCTCATTTCCTATACAGCTATTTAATGCACTGCTCTAGCAACTGAGCATGCACTGATAATAACCATATATTAGCATATATTCTCAATAATTACAAGAAAAAAGCAACACCAATTTTAAATTTTTATCATTTAGTGAAATTTTATTTTATAAGGAATATTTACTACTAATAAACACTTCAGGAAAGAATCAGCTAGCAGGATAAATACTGACTTGTGTAGAATTATGCCTTATACAATTTGTTCCTGCAAAAATTAGGAGGTATTTTATTATGACACTTTTTGGTTACGAAGTCTTGAGCTTTGACGGTCGCATGAACCGCCAGCCCTACATCTTGGTTCCAATCGTTCTCAACTTCATCAGCGCCCTTATCATCATGGTAGTAGGTGAAGTTGGCACTATGGCGTCCATCGTTAACGCAGTATTTCTGCTCATTGGCCTGTCCTTCCATGTTCGCCGTTTGCACGACCTAGACAAAAGCGGTATGTGGGCAGCACTGCTCTTTATTCCCTTGGTAAACTTTGTCTTCTGTCTCTACTTAATCTTCTGCAAAGGCACTGACGGCCCCAATACCTACGGTCCCGACCCGTTGCAATAACAAACAAAAAGAAAACGCACGTAAATGCCTGCTGTAAGACATCTACGTGCGTTATTATTTATCTTTTAGAACTCTATCTTCTTCACTCTCTCGATAGCTTCCTTAGCTTCTGCCATCAAGCGTTCCATAACCTCTTGGCAAGGCAGGATATCATTAAGCACATTCAGCGCTTGGCCAACCATAACAGTGCCGTTCACGGTATCGCCTTCCACGATACCACGACGATTGGTACCTGTGCCCATAGCCATCAGCTCGGAGTTAGGCGCACCCGCAACTTCCTTGGCAGTGTAAGCGTCAGTAAAAGCGTTAGCCAGGCAGCGCACGCCCAAATTACGGCTGTAACCGGTAGCAACACTATCCGTATCCGTAGCTTTAACAATAGCAGCCTTCGCATCAGGATGTGCAGGACATTCCGTAGTAAGGATAAAACGGCTGCCCATTTGCACGCCATCCGCACCCATGAGCAAAGCAGCAGCAATAGCGCGACCGTCGCTGATACCACCGGCAACCAGTACAGGCACATTCTTTACATTGGGCAGAACATTCTCCATTAAAGACATAGTAGTCTGTTTGCCGATATGACCGCCTGCTTCCATACCTTCAATAACCATGGCATCTGCGCCTGCAGCTTCAATACGTTTCGCCAGCTTTACATTGGGCACAACAGGAATAACCTTAATCCCTGCTGCATGGAATTTAGCAATATGAGGTACAGGATTGCCTGCACCCAAAGTTACAAAAGCAACCTTTTCTTCACACAGCATATCGATAATCTCGTCAATATTGGGAGCCATCAGCATAACGTTAACGCCAAAAGGTTTATCAGTCAAAGATTTTGCCTTGCGTACTTCGTCACGAGTCCACTCCACAGTACGGCCGCCGCTGCCGATAATGCCTGCACCGCCTGCGTTGGAAACAGCTGCTGCCAAAACTGCGTCACTGGTCCACGCCATGCCGCCTTGGATAACAGGATACTTAATGCCTAAAAGTTCGGTAAATCTGGTTTTCATTTATACTACCTCCTACGGTAAATTCCCCAGCCTTGGTTAGCTTGCGAAAACAAAGACCGCGGTTATCTTTCATCTATAATTATACAGCATCCCAAGCACATCTCCTAGTGAATTCTTTGGAAACTTTCTAGCTGTAAAGTTTGTTACTAAAGAAAGCAATTATCCCGGCATTTTTAGTAAAATTTACATTCTCCTGTGTAAAAAGTTGACTTTTGAACACAAAAAATGTAAAATTTTATGAGTAACCTTTTTAGGTTCCAATTTTATATATGTTTATATTTTATAAAGGGAAAGAGGTATACACTATGCGCAGTATCGAAGTTAAAAAGGGTTCTACCCGCGCAGCTCATCGCTCCTTGTTCTATGCGATGGGTTATACTGAAGAAGAATTACAAAAACCGTTAATTGGCATCTGCTGTGCCGCCAACGAAATCATCCCCGGCCACATGCACCTGGACACCATTGCTCAAGCTGCTAAATATGGCGTATTGGAAGCAGGCGGTACTCCCATCGAGTTCCCCGCAATCGGCATTTGCGACGGCATCGCTATGGGCCATGACGGTATGAAATATCCTCTGGCTAGCCGCGAACTGGTTGCCGACAGCATCGAAGCTGTTGCTAACGGCCACGCTTTCGACGGCTTGGTTTTGATTCCTAACTGCGACAAGATTGTTCCCGGCATGCTCATGGCAGCTGCTCGTCTGAACATCCCTGCTGTAGTTGTTAGCGGTGGTCCTATGCTCCCCGGCCGTCTCCATGGCAAGGATATCAGCGTATCCACCGTATTCGAAGCTGCAGGCCGTTTTGAATCCGGTCAAATCGATGCTTGCCAACTGAGCGAAATCGAACATTGCGCTTGCCCCGGCTGCGGCAGCTGCTCCGGCCTGTTCACTGCTAATACCATGAACTGCCTGACTGAAGTATTGGGCATGGGTCTGCCCGGCAACGGCACCATCCCCGCTGCCTACAACGGCAAACGTATTGCTTTAGCTAAACACGCCGGCATGGCAGTTATGAAACTGGTTGCTGAAAACAAATGCCCTCGCGACATTATGACTATGGAAGCATTCAAAAATGCTATCACTGTAGATATGGCTATCGGCGGTTCTTCCAACACCGCACTGCATCTGCCTGCAATTGCTCACGAAGCAGGTTTGGAACTGCCCTTGGAACTGTTTGACGAAATCTCCAAACACACTCCCTATCTGACCAAACTGAGCCCCGGCGGCACCCACCACATTATCGATTTGAACGAAGCAGGCGGCATCCCCGCAGTTATGCACGAACTGGATCGTCTGAACATCATCAACAAAGACTGCATCACTGTTAGCGGCAAAACTGTTGGTGAAATCATCGATGGCGCTGAAATCCAACGTCCTGACGTTATTCACAGCATTGAGAACCCCTACAACAAGACTGGCGGTATCGCTGTTCTGAAGGGCAACATCGCTCCCGAATGCTCCGTTGTTAAAGAGTCCGCAGTAGATCCTTCCATGAAGGTATTCAGCGGTCCTGCTAAAGTTTACAACAGCGAAGATGAAGCAATCGCTGCTATCTGCGCTAAAGAAGTTCAATCCGGTGACGTTGTAGTTATCCGCTACGAAGGTCCTAAAGGCGGCCCCGGCATGCGCGAAATGCTCAACCCCACTTCCGTATTGGCAGGCATGGGCCATGATAAAGACGTTGCCCTGCTCACCGACGGTCGTTTCTCCGGTGCTACCCGCGGTGCCTGCATCGGCCACATTTCTCCAGAAGCACGCGAAGGCGGTAACATCGCTCTGATTGAAAATGGCGATATTATCGAAATCGATATTCCGGCACGTACCCTGAACGTTAAGCTCAGCGATGAAGAACTGGCGGAACGCCGTGCTAAATGGGTTTGCCCTGAACCGAAAGTTAAATCCGGTTACCTGGCACGCTACGCAGCTCTCGTTTCTTCCGCTGCTACCGGTGCTGTACTGAAAGTTCCCGGCCAAAACTAAAAACTACTAACTAAAGTTCAACGCCCCCGTCAATGACGGGGGCTTTTTTACGTGCGCAAAAAAGCGAGGTGAGCATTAACTCACCCCGCTAGTACTCTGATAGCTGGGAACTATCAGAAAGGCTGGACTACATTAGAAGCTGTAACGTACGCCCAAATTCCATTGCCATTTGGTGTCTACGTCGCCACCGAAGGTCTTCTCTACGTCTGCATATACGTAAGTTGCTTTACTCAAGTTGATGTTGGTACCAACGCCAACTTCGAACCAACCGCCACCGAGATCGTCTTCAACGGTCTTGGTAATCTTGCCGTCGCTGAAGCTCATGGATGCTTCACCGTCGAAGTCATACAGGTAGGAAGCTTTTGCGTATACATTGCCTGCAGCCACATCTTTGCCCAGCAATACGCCTACGCGGCCAACGAAGCTATCAAAGCTGTCTTGAGCTGCTTTGCCTGCTGCGGTAGTGTAGGAAGCACTGCCAACATGACCATAGGTCAACTCTGCTTGAGGTTCTACCCAGAAGCCATTGTCTTGAGTAAAGCGTTTGCCGTATTCTGCACTCAGGCTGTAGGCATCAGCATCATAATCGCCACTGCCGATGCCACCATTTACAGTATAGTCATTGTCCAGATTGGTATACTTAGCAACGATATCGATATAGCTACCATTTTCGTTCAGTTTTGTACCATAGAAAGCGATACCTTTTTGTTCGATGTCTGCACTGCCTTTCGCAAAGCTTGCGGAGCCATCTTTATAGGTAATGGCTGCGCCGACAGTCCAGTCATCAGCAACTTTTTGGTCATAGCCTACGCTGTAGGTATTATCCTGCATATTGGCTGCACCATATTCGCTTTCCCTACGGGTCATACGAGCCCAAGTACCTTGCTCGCCGTTAGCATTACGCAATTCGCCCATACGTTTCATAAGAGTGTCGTTGTCTGCGCGCCATGCGCCCAAGCCCAAAGCTGCCATGTCCGCAATACCTGCGTTAGTGGTGTTTTCCTTAGAAACTACTTTTGCAACGGTACCAAGATAGTAGTCAGCTGTAGCCCCAGCATTATCAAGGACAACATTAGTGGTATTGTTATCATAGCCAACTTCTACAACAGTCTCCCCTTCAACGATTCCTTCTGCTCTGATGATAGTTGCTTTAACATCAACATCAGCATCTTTTCTGCCAATATGTTCTGCAATTTTTTCAAGGTCGGATTCGGTGTCCATAGCAAGCCTTAAAGTACCCTCGCCTTTATCCATCAAAAACTTGCCGCTGTTAGTGAATGTAACAGTAGCATCACCATTAAATTCACCTGCAATAATACTTTCAGAAGATTTTTGATTAATCACAGCGTTAGTACCGGTAAGTTTGCTAACATGACTTGCACCGCTGTTATTCCAAAATGCGCTATCAGAGAAGGCAACAGGAGCATCTATACCGGCAATGATTTTACCATTCAAATGAGAATCACTACCTACCAAATTCAGACCCTCAAGAGTACCTGTTGCTTCTACGTCACCGTTAATTTGCATTGTAGATGCTCCGGCTAATTTGATAACAGAACCACTATCAACCTTTAGGGCATTTGCATCGTAGGTATTGCTGCTTAATTTCATCAAATTGGTAGCTTCTAAGGCAATAGTACCCTTATCAGCATAAACTACACCATTTACTGTTAAATTTTTGGAAGTAATACCAATTTTTCCATCCTCTGCAGAAGTCCCACTGGTTTTCATAGCAGTTTCGTTTTTAGAAGTGATTGTTACATCCGCATTGCTAGCATCAATAGTTAAATTGCCAGTCCCGACACGCAAACTATGCTCATCACTATTAATTGTTAAAGACTCTTTAACAGTTAAGTTTAAATCACCAGCCAATCCATCACTAGGATTACTAGTCATAACGAGGATGCCTCTTGTTTGTGATTGCAAATTAACATTGTTTGCTACTATTGTCGCTTTACCGTTGTCAATGTGGATTGCATTATCTTTTGATTTAACATCTAAATTTTTTACATTTATGCTTGAATTAGATACGAAAGCAATACCATATGATTCAGCAACAACATTTAAATCAGCATTAGGCTTAATTATATTAATAGTCTCGTTGTCTGCTCCATGACGTCCCCAAATGCCTACACCAGGAGCTTTCACCCTAGTTGTATCGGTATTAGTTATATCAATTTTCTCTACATCGTCTCCCTTAATAGCTTCATTAAATCTGGCATAATTACCTAAAGCAGAATAGTCTGCATCAAGAAAAACACCTTCATTAAAAGAAACTTCCTTTGCCATTGCGCTCCCGGTAATCGCAAACGCCATTAAAGCTCCCAATGCCAAACTGCGTTTCAACATTTTCCTTTTCATAGATCATCCCAACCTTTCATAAAATTAAGAGTTGCGTATATGTTTTACTATAACAGCAAGCTATAACATTCACATATACTGATGCTACTAAAAGCATTGCAAATTTATCTAAATTTTACAACACTTCTTGCGTTTATTATAGCACTTCTGTACCCCCACGCAAGACATTCAGTTTAAATTAAGATTATTGTCAGCGAGTCTTGCGAAACCGTAAAGATTGAAACATATTTATAAAATTTTCCTTCCATTTTTCGTACACATCAATAATAAACTCCAGAAATTGGTAAGAAGCCTAAACACACCCCTTGTTATGTAAACATCCAAAGCTAAACGTCCTTTGCATCTAGCTTTTCTCGTTGTAAATATTTTCCCATCCTCTTCCCTTATTTGTGCTATAATAAAAGTGATAAGCGAATAGCTTCGCTCATCCGGCAATCTTTTTAAAAAATTGCTATACATCTAAATAGTAGGAGCCAGCGCTAGCTACATTTTAGCTAGCAGCTGGGTGGTTCATCCGCAGGCATGCGATGATTAAAGCTTTGTCTTGAACGCCACTGTAGTAGTAACTTTATCCACCTTTATCGGATGGTTCTATTGCATACCTACGCTTAGATAAGTAGCAGTCAATAGTATCATCCAAATCCCAAAGAAAGGACTGATATTATTGGCAAAGAAACAAAAAGAAGAAAAGATCCATTGGCATCCTCCATTCTGCAGTGCTACAGAGCTAGAGTTTAGAGAGGATGCAGATATTTTGGAATTCAATCCAGAATATAAGCTTAGCAAAGAACCGCTTAGTATCGACTTGTGTATCATCAAAAAATTGGACGGCAGAGTGCTTCGCAATGAGATTGGAAAAATATTTCGCAAGTACAACATTTGGGAATACAAAAGTCCCGGCGACAACTTGACCATAGATGATTTTTACAAAGTTCTCTCCTATGCCGGACTCTATAAAAGCATCGGTCGCAAAACTAATGAAATCCCAGCTACTGAAATTACCGTTTCGTTAGTACAAGAAGCTTTTCCACGAGAACTTTTCAAACGACTTAAAGAAGAGAACGCTATTATTGGCGAGAGTGCTCCGGGAATCTTCCAAATTAGAGGTTCATATCCATTCCCCATTCAAATTATAGTTTCTAAAAACTTGCGACCATCAGAGCACAGTCCATTGAGAATTCTTTCTAAAAACGTAGATAAAGAAGACGTCAAGTTGTTGCTTAACTCGATTTTTAAGCTCACCAATAAAAGAGAAAAATATAATTTTGAAGTTTTGGTAAACATTTGTAGTAGCGCAAATCCCATACAATTTAATGAATTATGCAAGGAGGATGAGAATATGGCAGGTATATTAGAAATTGCAAAAAATCAAGGCAAAGCGGAAGCCAACATTTCCACCGCTACGGATATGATTAAAGATGGTCTGCCTGCGAGCATGATTATCAAATACAGCAAGCTGTCTTTGGAAAAACTACAAGAACTGGCAAAAAGTCTGAACACAACCCTTGTTATGTAAGAACTTACAGCAAAAATCCCCCGTCAAATCAATGACGGGGGATTTTTTACATGCGGAAGAAAGCTTGACAAAAGCTTTCTCCCCTATTAACTTTTTTAGAACAACGAAGTCTGGCTGGACTCAGGTAAATCGCCGAGGACACCAATCTCTGCCAGTTTTTCAATAACAGCGCGACTGATGCCCGCCCGCTGCTTGAGATCCTCTTGGGAAATAAAGGGATGTTCCTTATCCCGGACTGCAGCAATAGCCTTCGCCGCGCTTTCACCCACACCGCCCAAAGAAGCCAAAGGCGGCAGCAAGCCACCCTCCACTACCTTGAACTTGATCGGGTCGGATTCGTATAAATCCATCTTGCTAAAGATTAAGCCACGTTCCATCATCTCATTGGCAAGCTCCAAATAGGTAGCCGTGGATTTTTCCTGCACCGTAGCACGAAAACCTTGGGCATACACATTTTTAAGATAATTCTTTACGTAAGGCAAACCTTTAACTACGTTGGCATAGTCAAAATCCTTAGCGCGTACTGTGAAGTAGGCAGCGTAGAATTCCCGTGGATAATGCACTTTACAATAAGCAATACGATATGCCATCAATACATAGGCCACCGCATGAGCTTTAGGGAACAGGTACTGCACCTTTTCACAGGACTGCATATACCACTCAGGCAGATTAGCAGCCTTCATCGCCTCACGCATTTGGGGCTCCAAGCCTTTCTTAGCAGCTTTACCCTTACGCACGTGCTCCATAGTTTTAAACGCCAAACTAGGCTCCACGCCTTTACTAATCAGGTAAGTCATAATATCGTCACGGGTAGAGATAGTCTCCGCAACAGGCTTGCCTTCTTTAATCAAATCTTGGGCGTTATTCAACCACACGTCAGTACCATGGGAATAACCGGAAACACGGACAACCTCGCTAAACTTCTTGGGCTGTACATCCTTAATCATCTGGCGTACAAAGGTCGTACCACATTCCGGAATGCCAAAGGTGCCTACGTCGCTATAAATTTGCTCAGGAGTTACGCCTAAGGAAGAAGTATTTTGGAAAATCCGCATGGTCTCTTCATCGCCTACAGGAATTTCCTTAGGATTGAAATTAGGATCCTCGTTTTCCTGCATATATTTTTCCAGCATCTTCAAAACCATGGGATCATCGTGACCAAGAATATCCAGCTTAACAAGACGGTCGTTAATGCTGTGATAATCGTAGTGGGTAGTGATGGTGTCCGCCGTTTTGTCGTCGGCAGGACGGTTCATAGGCGTAATGTAATGGATATCCATATTACGCGGCACAACCATGATACCGCCTGGATGCTGGCCTGTGGTACGTTTAATCCCCGCAAAGCCTTCTACCAGCGCTGCAATGCGCGCAGGATGGGCGTGCTGATTCTTTTCCTCGTAATACTTGCGAATATAGCCAATAGCAGTTTTATTAGCAATGGTAGCAATGGTACCTGCACGGCACACATTGTCCCTACCGAACAATTCTTCCGTATACTTGTGCGCCACGGATTGGTCGGACATAGCGGAAGGATCATCAGGGTCGATACCACCGGAGAAGTTCAAGTCGATATCAGGAACCTTATCGCCTTTAAAGCCCAGGAAAACGGCAAAAGGTATTTCGTGTCCGTCGCGAATCATCGGCGTACCGCATTTAGGACAATCTTTCGGCGGCAAATCGAAACCGCTATCCACTTCATTCTTCAGGAAGAACTCGCTGTGCTTGCATTTGGGACAGCGATAATGGGGCGGTAAAGCGTTAACTTCCGTAATCTCCAGCATGGTCGCTACGAAGGACGAACCAACGCTGCCACGGGAGCCAACTAAGTAGCCTCTATCCAAGGAGTGCTTAACCAATTTGTGTGCGATGTAGTACAGTACGGAGAAACCGTTGCCGATAATGGAGTCCAATTCCATCTTCAAACGTTCTTCTACTACTTCCGGCAAAGTTTCGCCATACCACTCGTGGGCTTTGGTATAAGACAGGTTGCGTACAGCATCCTCCGCACCGGGGATGGTAGGAGAATATAATTGGTCGCGGTCAGGCACAGGCTTAAAGCGCTCCACCATATCCGCAATCTTATTGGTATTGGTAACAACTACTTCGTAGGCTGCTTCTTCTCCCAGATAGGCGAACTCTTCCAACATTTCTTCCGTAGTATGGAGGTATAAGGGTGGCTGCAGATCTGCATCCTTGTAGTTCTGCCCTGCCTGCAGGATAGCCCGCAGCAGTGCATCCTCCGGGTTGAGGAAATGGACGTCGCAGGTAGCTACTACCAATTTCCCCATACGCTTGCCTAATTCGTAAATCTTACGGTTATGCTCCTGTAAATCTGCCAAAGTGCAGATGTTCTCCCGCACTAAAAACATATTATTACCCGTAGGCTGGATTTCCAAATAATCGTAGAAGCTAGCGATTTCTTCCAATTCCGCATCGCTGGCGCCACCGCGTACAGCCTGATACAGTTCACCCGCTTCGCAGGCAGAACCGATGATCAAGCCTTCACGATATTCTTTGATAACCTCCCTAGGCAGTAAAGGGCGCTTGTTGAGGTAACGCAGATGGCTGATGGTGACAAGCTTGTATAGATTACGCAGACCAGCTTCATTTTTAGCCAAAAGGATAATATGGTTGCTACGAATTTTCGCAGCACGAGTCTTTTTAATGGTATCGCCGGACTCCTGCTCCACGTCCGCGCCTTTCTGTTGGCGGTCACTGATTAAATAGCCTTCCATGCCAAAGATAAGCTTAATATCGCTTTTTTCTTCTTCGGCAGCATCGAAACAGAAGGGGAACGCCTGCACTACGCCGTGGTCCGTAATGGCCAAAGCCTTGTGTCCCCAGCGTATGGCCTGCTTAACCAACTCTTTCATGGGAGTTAGACCGTCCATCTTGCTCATCTTAGTATGGCAGTGGAGCTCTACACGCTTTTCAGGCGCATTATCCATGCGTTTTTCCTGGTCATCCAGCTTCATGATGCCCGTAGGCGTCATGGTCATTTCGTCGAAAGCAAAACGGTCGGGAGCAACATTGCCTTGGATACGTAGGCGCATGCCCAATTTCAACTTCTTTTTAAAGGCTCTGCACTCATCGGCAGCCTTGGTTTCCGATGCCTTGTCATCTTGGAAACGCATCTTAACAAAAATACCGTTGGTATCATCGCTAATATTAAAGGTCAGGATTACGCTGCCTGTCTTGGTTTCGCGCTCAATAAAAGGCTGCAGTTCGCTGTCTTTATCAAGACTTTTGACGTAAGTACCCTCGATAATTACCCTGTTTTCTTCTTCCAACAATGTTTCAATGGGACGAATTTTACTACCCTTAATATTTTTGCCCCACAAAAGTCCATTGTCCTTCTTTTGGCCATAAAGAGCATTATATGCTTCCATGTAGGCAGCATCATAGGCAGGCTCGCTTGCCATCTCCGGTGGCGGATAGTCACAAGGGCCCAACGGGCCTTCTAAATCGTCAATTGTGGGTTCCTCCGGCGGCAGGGGCGGCTCAGGAGGCAAAGGTGTACCATCGCATTCCGTAATCTCCACCTTGGGCCCTGCTTCCGGCAGTTGGCAGGAAAAACCGTCACCGTCGCAGACCATGTCCACATGCGCCAAAGCAAATGCTTCCGCCAGTCTGGCAGCCATAGTTTCCAAAATACCGGGGGTCAAGTGAGCAGCGCAAGTAAAGTGTACCTCCCAATTGCAGGCAGATTCGTCCACGCAGATTTGGGAAATATGCAGCAAACGCAACTGCATCAGTTCCCCAGGAGTAAACTGCTGACCGGATAAAAAAGTATAAAGTTTTTCTTCGTCAGGTATGATACAGTATTTAGTAGTCATAATTTCTCTTATAGACATCTTCTCCCCCTTATCGCTACGCAACAGGGGGAGATGTTGTTAATATTTATTGTTTTCTACGGACAAAATGCCCTCGATGCCCTGTAAGCCACGGATAATATCCGCGCTTTCAGGAGCAGTCTTACTAATCTTTAGATATAGGTCAATAATCAGGTTGTTCTTTTCCTTATCCTTTTTTACGTTTAAGGAGCGCACCTGCACGCCGTTAAGGGAAAGATAGCCTGTAATATCTGTAATGGCACCGGTACGGTTGCTGGTGGTAATTCGCACAAAACGGCGGTCACTGCGACTGCTGGCAGCAAAGCGTTTTTCCCAAGTGTGGAAAGTAACCAAGGTAATCATGGTGATAATGGTAGCCACCGTACTCAAGAAGAACATACCGCTACCCACTGCCAAACCAATAGCGGAAACCATCCACAAGCTTGCTGCCGTGGTCAAGCCACGGATGGTCAAGCCTTCATGGAGAATGGTACCTGCGCCTAAAAAGCCGATACCGCTAACTACTTGGGCAGCAATGCGGGCGGAATCGCGACGAGCGCCCATGTCCCCCTCCGCAATGGCGGTAGCAGGAGCAACATCATCAAAGCCGTACATGGAAACCAGCATGAACAGGGCAGAACCCACGCATACCAAAATATGGGTGCGGAAACCGGCAGGGCGGTCACCGCTACCTCTTTCTATACCAACTATACCGCCGAGAATGGCGGCAACAACCAGCCGGACAACCATCATTACTTCTTGGTTATGCAAAAAAGCAAGATTATCCAACTTTATTTACCTCAAATTCTTATAAACTCTTCAGCATTTCTTTAATGGTGCCTACATAATCGCTATCCAAAGGCAGCATGTGTACTTCGCCATTGCGACGTACTTTAACTTCCAATTCACCGGTAGTCAAAGTCTTAGGACCAACAACTACACGCAGAGGATAGCCAATCAAATCAGCATCTTTAAATTTAACGCCGGGGCGTTCTTTACGGTCGTCGATAACGACTTCCACGCCTGCGTTTTGCAATTCTTTGTAGATTGCTTCAGCCTTGGCATTGGATTCTTCGTCTTTTACGTTTACAGGTACAACCAAAACTTCGTAGGGAGCAATAGCAGCAGGCCAAATCATGCCGTCCTTATCGTTGTTTTGTTCAACGGATGCAGCCATAGTACGACCAACGCCGATACCGTAGCAACCCATAACCATAGGTTGTTCCTTGCCGTTTTCGTCCAAGAAGGTAGCTTTCATGGCTTTGCTGTATTTGGTGAACAGCTTGAATACTTGGCCAACTTCAATACCACGTGCTTTCTTTACAGGAGCGCCGCAGTGCGGGCAGGGATCGCCTTCAGCCATCAGGCGGATATCTGCTACATAGGTAGGAGTAAAGTCACGGCCGGGGTTAACATTGATGAAGTGGTAGCCTTCTTCGTTAGCACCGCAGCAGATGTTGTGCATCTTCATTACGCTTTGGTCAACAACAATGATAACTTTCTTGGGATCCAAGCCTACAGGACCCATATAGCCGCCGAAAGTACCTGCCATTGCCAGCAGTTCCGGTTCAGCCATTTCTACTTCGGTAACACCAACAGTGTTTACTACTTTAATTTCGTTTACTTCGTGGTCACCGCGAACAAAGCACAGGATCAAGCCTTTTTCGCTTTGGAAAGCAACAGCCTTCATGGATTTTTCTACAGGAGCGTTCAGGAACTTGCAAACATCTTCAATAGTCTTGCAGTTGGGTGTCAGCACCTTTTCCATGGGCAGTTCTGCTTCTTCTGTTGCTTCGATGGTATGCAGTTCTGCTTTTTCTACGTCTGCTGCATAATCACATTCGGGGCAGTATACGATTTCTGCTTCACCACTTTCAGCCAGAACCATGAATTCATGGCTGCCGTTGCCGCCGATAGCACCGCTATCTGCTTCTACAGGGCGGAAGGTCAGACCGCAACGGTTGAAGATATTGGTATATGCATCGTACATTTCTTGATAAGATACATCCAAACCTGCTTCATCACGGTCGAAAGAATAAGCATCTTTCATGATGAAGTCACGGCTGCGCATGAGGCCGAAACGAGGACGGCGTTCATCGCGGAATTTATCTTGGATTTGGTACAAGTTCAAGGGCAGTTGGCGATAGGAACGCACGTCGCTCTTAACAACAGTAGTTACCATTTCTTCGTGAGTGGGGCCAAGGCAGTATTCATGACCATGACGGTCCTTCAAACGAATCATTTCAGCGCCATAAGCACCCCAACGACCGCTTTCTTCCCAAATTTCTGCAGGCTGCATAATGGGCATCATAATTTCTTGTGCGCCCTTCTTATCCATTTCATCACGAATAATATTTTCAATCTTTTTGATTACGCGCCAAGCCAAAGGCAGATAGGTGTACATGCCGTTGGTGGATTTACGCATGAAACCGGCGCGCAGCAACAGTTGATGGCTAGGAATCTCTGCCTCGGACGGAACCTCACGCAGGGTGGGTGCATACATTTTAGAAACTCTCATTAATGGGATACCTTCTTTCAAGTAAAATTTTATACTGTAACAATGTGCACAAAGAAAATTATTTTCTGCAGTATTATACCACAAATTCGGCTTTTCTACTAGACCCCCAGCCACGTATATTGTTGTGATTAGTGCCAATTGTTTTAAATTCGTAACGAAAATGCAAAACCGCCGCAGCATTCGCCACGGCGGTTCGCTTTTATGTAGTTAGAATTTCCAATTCAGGTTGAGGTTGAGGCTCACGCCTTTGGTTTTGCCTGTGTAGCCCATGAAGCCAAGGTCTACGTCCATGGGAGCATCGCTAGGCTGTACTTTCCAGCCCAGTTCCATAATGCCGGTGTGACCCTGCATACTGGGAGAAGGAGCAGCTATGCCTTTAACAGTTGCTCTTGCTTCGGCATCAAATTCGTACTGCCATGCAAGACCTGCGTAGAGGCCGTTCTTAGCGTTGATGCTGCGAGTCCAGCGGCTGCCCAGCATAATGCGTTTGGATTCGCTGCTGTCGAAACTGTAGTCTGCGCCATTGCTCAAGGTTACGTCGTCACCACCCAAATGGGTGTAGAAGAATTTACCATAGTAGTTGATGTTGCTAGCATCGTCAATCTCTACTACTTTGCCTGCACCCAGATGTGCTGCT
Organism: Phascolarctobacterium sp.; assembly: GCF_045124115.1. Classification (GTDB taxonomy): domain Bacteria; phylum Bacillota; class Negativicutes; order Acidaminococcales; family Acidaminococcaceae; genus Phascolarctobacterium_A. The sequence goes on along the minus strand of NZ_JBGVLF010000041.1, from coordinate 19,762 downwards.
ACAAAGAGGGCATCGCTGTCGTAGCTTACACCGCTACCAATATCGGAGGAGCTGTAATCGCTGTCGCTCTTACCGCCAATAATGCTGCCTTCGTAGTAGAAGCCATTATTGTTAGTTTGGCGAGCCATCAGGCCTGCGCCCCAATATTTGCTGTTACCGTCAGCGTGTACTCCGTTGTCCAAATAGGAGTCGTAATCGCCATGACCGTATTCAACAATGGGAGCTACCAACAGTTTGCCACTATTGTTTTCGATTTCTTTGGCAAAGCCCAGGTTGAAGTTCCAGCCATCAATATCAATATGGGAGCCGGATTCTGCTTTTACATTGCTACCGGAAATATTAGCGAAGATTGCCGCATCACTGGAATCCGCACCTTGTGCAGTTTCGCTCTTGATGGCTGCAGCTGCGCTGTTAAAACCGGTTCTTGCTACTTGGTCAAGACCCATGTTGATCATTGCCAAATTAGCAGTCATAGTTTCCACAGGGGATTTGGAGACTTCGTTGGTAGAGCCTCCAGAGGTAATGGTACCTTTAAGAGAGTTACCATCTTGGGTAATTTTCATATCATAGTCTATGAAATCGGTTTCAGTAACTTTACCAAAGCTAGCAGCAGTACCTGTTAATTCTTTTTCACTCTTTAATAAGGTTAAACTATCACCCTTACTTAATTCAGAACCCTTTTGGACGCCCGCATTAATGGTAGTATCTTGGATATTTACATTTTCCTTAACGGTCAAAACTGTATCACCATTTTTAGCATCGCTAGGAACGTAGAAGTTGATGTTTTCAAAGTTCTCTATTCCTTTAACGGTTAAGTTAGAACCCCTAACATTTAAAGTGTTACCTGTCTTAACATCACCAGTCCCATCTTCGCCGGTCATTCCGCCAAAAAGAGTTGCAAACTTAGCATTTGCGTAAAGGTTAACGGTATTATTAATAGCATTGCCTTCTTCAGAATAACCGCCAACAATTATACTAATTCCTGTGTTTTCGCCGCTGATTGTTACTGTATTTCCATTTGCAGAACCATTTCCGTATGCATATCCACCACCAACAACACCTTCGGAGCCAACATTGACACCGCTCACCATCACTTTATTGTTATTGGCGGAACCAGTTCCACTTGCAAAACCACCAAAAATATCTACATAAGATTCGTCGCCACCAATTGTTCCACCGCTAATCGTCACAGTATTTCCGTTTGCAGAGCCATTTACAATAAGACCTTCTCCGAATCCATCACCATATACCCTGCCACCATAAATTTCCACTTCAGATTCAGTAGCACCAATTGTTCCGCCACTAATAGTTACAATATTGCCATCGGCAGAACCATTTACGGTATTACCGTACCCATCATCCTCTCCGACTACATAACCACCATAAATTTCCACTTCAGATTCGTTGCCAACAATCACACCGCCACTAATCGTTACTTTATTTTCATTGGCAGAACCATTTACATAAGTCTCATCTATCCAACCACCATAAACATTGCAATTAATCGTGCCACCGCTAACTGCTACTTCGTTTTTGCCAGCGTTGCCTGATCCATCATCACCTACGTCCACATAACCACCGCTAACATAACCATATTCTTCAATACCAATTGTACCGTTGGTAACTATAACCTTATTTTCATTAGCCGAACCATCTTCCCATACACAACCACCGACAACTGTCACACCTACAGAGCCACCATTTATTACAACGCTATTTCCAGTTACAGAATCGCCACCATCAACATTGAGACCACCGGCAACAACTTGTAATTCACCATCGTTCATAGTAATTTTCACATCATTACAAGAACCTAAAACAGCATCTCCTCTATTCAATTCTATAGTACCATCGGATGCATTAATCTTAACGCTACTATTACTATCAATCAGAACTGTTTCATCGTCAACACGTTCCGCATTACCGGACAAAACCTTCATGCTAGCTGTTACATAAGCAGCCTCTGCCCCCCCCCGGATTAAAAATGCCCATGCACACAGCTCCGCACAGCATTCCACCCAGCACTTGCTTTTGCAATTTAGTTAACTTCATCTTCCTTGTAAACAACATAAACAACACGCTCCTTTTTTTCGAACACATTACGCTCTCAGTCACGCACCACATGAACAGCCCCTTATCGCCATGTCTATCGCTGACCACGAGCATCTTTCAACTTTATTATAACATCGACAACCACCAGCCACAAGCTAAATGTAAAGAATTTTCAAACCCTCTGTCGCTTCGCGACATCTCCCTAATAGGGGGAACGAGGCACTATATAATTTTTCCGCTAGTGTACGTAAAATTTCTAATAACCATAGGGAAGAATGCAAAAAATGTCTCGGCTCCCCTATTTAGGGGAGCTGGCTGCGAGCTTCGTAGAAGCGAAGCAGACTGAGGGGTGGTGTAGACTAGCTGCCGAAGCGAAACGTAGGCTGCGAGTCTTTACTTTACTACACACTTCCGCTAGCACGCGCCGCGCAGACAGGAACGGATGCCGGATAAAGCCATATTGCGATGACGTGGTGAACGGCAAAGAGCAACGGACAGGAGCGACCGCCCGTCAGCCCACAAGTGTTGTAAAAGCAGATATTAAATTGCTCTCTTTGCGCAGTGAGGCGTATGCAGCGGGCGTTATCTAGGCAACGGAATCCTGCAAGCGGCAAAGGCACTTTTGGGATACTTTTTCTTGCCTTAGAGAAAAAGTATCATAACAAGAACGCCAAACTAACGGAAGAACGCAAAAAAATTGACAAAAAGCCACATGTAATAGTATAATAAAAAGCAAGAGATAGCCGGTTGTGGTAGGTCGGCTCTCCTCTGTGATTTTAATACGTGAAGGAAGCCGTCTAACCGCTAGGCGGTTTTTCTCATTTTAAAAATAAAACGAGAAGATGGTCACTACGATTTTTAAAATATCTAATATCACAAGAAGGATATCAAATATGCTCATAGCAATCACCCCCTACTCTTAGGGAGTAGGAAAACCGACCACCAGCCATCTCTTGCTAGAAAAATTATATCATAACACACCTTTGTTTGCAATATAAAAACTTAGACCGTCTCAGCTTACGCTTTGGCGGTCTATTCGTTTTGTTTTCACAACAGTTAAAGAGCCTTCTTACTTCTTTCAAGTAAAATTTTATCTATTTCAACAAAGAGTTCATTGACCAATTGATCTTCCGGCACTTTGCGCAGCACCTCTCCCTTGCGGAAGATCAAGCCTTCGCCAATGCCTCCGGCAAGGCCCACATCGGCCTCCCGTGCTTCGCCGGGTCCATTAACCACACAGCCCATAACAGCTACAGTAATAGGCTCCGTAATATCTGCCAAACGGCGTTCTACCTCCAGCGCCAGTTTCTCCAAGCTGATACGGGTACGTCCGCAAGTAGGACAGCTAATCAAAGTAGGTCCATGCTCACGCAAGCCCAAGGCTTTCAAGATATCGTAAGCAACTTTGACCTCGTTGACCGGGTCGCCTGTCAGCGAAACGCGAATAGTATCGCCAATGCCCTCTGCCAGCAAAGCACCGATGCCCACAGCTGATTTTATAATACCGCTGTTCACAGTGCCGGCTTCTGTAATGCCCACATGGAGCGGATAGTCGCATTGAGACGCCATAAGGCGGTAGGCAGCCAAAGTCAAAGGCACATCGTGCGCCTTCAAGGAAATCTTGATATTACGATAATCCATATCCTCTAAAATATGGATATGGCGCCAAGCAGCCTCCACCAATGCTTCCGCAGTGGGATGGCCGTATTTCTCTAGCAGATCCTTAGGCAGGGAACCTGCGTTAACACCAATACGAATGGGAATATTGCGCTCACGGGCAGCCTCTACCACCGCGCGCACGCGTTCTTCACCACCAATATTGCCTGGGTTTAAACGCAAGCCGTCCACGCCTGCTGCAATAGCAACCAATGCCAGCTTGTAATCAAAATGGATATCGGCAATAACAGGAATAGGACTTTCCTTGCAAATAGTTTTTAACCCTTCAGCTGCCGCCATATCGGGCACAGCGCAACGGATAATATCACAGCCTGCGTCCGCCAGGCGCTTGATCTGCGCCAAGGTCGCAACTGCATCATCCGTATGGGTATTGGTCATGGATTGCACAGCAACGGGAGCACCGCCGCCAATCAGTACGCCGCCTACATTAAGCTGGCGTGTTTTTCTGCGTTCCATTACAAACTTCACCTCTTAACGTGTTATATCCTTAAATGTGGAAAACAGTGTCAAAGCTATAATCAAGCCTACACCAACCATCTGGATATTATACATAGCCTTGCTGCCCAAAGGCTTGCCACGCAGAACCTCTAGGAACAACAGCACCACATGACCGCCATCCAGCGCCGGTAAAGGCAGCAGATTGATAACGCCCAAGTTAATACTTAAAAAGGCCACAAAATTCATCAACGGCAGCAGACCTTTTTCTGCCACCTGCCCTGCCATCTGAGCTACACCAATAGGCCCGGAAACCTCCGCCGGAGCTTTGCCGGTAATAATCTTGGCTAAGCCATCCACCATAGCAGTAATAATATATTTAGTATAGCTAATGCTTTCGCCTACGGATTCAAAGAACCCCATATTGCGGTGCTCCACTTTAGGAGAAATACCGATCAAAGGACGTTTGGCCTCCGTATCAAAAACCGGTGTCATAGTGTAGTCACGAACCACACCGTCACGCTCTGCAGTCAAAGCCACAGGCTTGGTACCGTTAGCACGCAAGGTGGTAACGACAGCAGACCAATCCTGCATCTTTTGCCCGTTAATAGTCAAAATCCTGTCGCCCTTCTGTAGTCCTGCCTTCTCCGCTGCCATTCCCGTCATCACCGTACCCAAAACAGGCTCGTTGACAACACGTTCACTGCCTTGGACAAAGAAAATGCCTGTAAACAAAATAATCGGCAGGATAAAGTTCATAATAGCGCCTGCCAAAATAACCAGCAGACGTGCAGGAATGGGCTTGGAATTGAAAGCATCGGGCTCTACCGGATCATCAGGGTCCATGCCGGCGATTTTATTATAACCACCCAAAGGAATAATGCGCAAGCTATACATAGTGTCCCCATCTTTTTGCTGATAGATAGTGGGACCGAAACCGATAGCAAATTCATCCACCCGCATACCGGTTAGCTTAGCTGTAATAAAATGGCCAAATTCGTGCACAGTGACTAGAACGCCAAAAACAAAAATGGCCGCAAGAATAGTTAACAATTAGAGCCTCCCAATAATTTCTCTAGCCTGCTCCCTACCCCACGCATCTGCTGCTTCAATATCTTCAATAGTGGGCACAGCAATGTTTTGGTGAGCTTGGGTAACAGTTTCCGTAATATAAGGAATATCTAAATACTTAATTTTATCTGCCAAGAAAGCATACACCGCTTCCTCGTTGGCAGCGTTGAAGACACAGGGCAGCGTGCCGCCTGCTTTGCCGCATTCCACAGCAATACGCAGGGACGGAAAAGCTTCCGTATCCGGTGCTTCAAAAGTCAAGGTGCCAGCCTTCACCAAATCAAGTTGGTCAAAAGCGTAAGGATAGCGCTCCGGCCAGCTTAAAGCATATTGGATGGGTAAACGCATATCGGGTTCGCCCATCTGGGAAATAACGCTGCCGTCACAAAATTCTACCAGACTATGGACGATGCTTTGAGGATGCACTACCACATCAATCTTATCATAAGGCATATTAAACAACCAATGAGCTTCGATAACCTCCAAGCCTTTGTTAGCCAGAGTAGAAGAATCAACGGTTATTTTTTTGCCCATGCTCCAGTTGGGATGATGCAGGCATTGCGCCAAAGTAACGTTTTCCAAATCGGCACGCTTCCTGCCTCGGAAAGGACCACCGGAAGCAGTAATCAATAAACGCTTTACTTCGTTAGCACGCCCGCCGCGCAAGGATTGGAAAATAGCGCTATGCTCGCTATCCACAGGAGTAAGGCTCACACCCTGCTCCGCTACAGCACTCATAACCAGACTGCCTGCAGCCACAAGTGTTTCCTTGTTGGCCAAGGCAATATTCTTACCGCATTTAATGGCAGCCATAGTAGGACGCAGACCTGCATAGCCAACCATGGAAGCAAGGACGGTATCTGCACCTGCATAGGTAGCAGCGGTCAAAAGGCCTTCCTCACCTGCCAAAATCTCGGTTTTACCATGGTAACGTTTAGCTAAACGTGCTGCAGCGTCCTTATCGGACAATACTGCCAAATCAGGCTCCACAGCCTTAATCTGCTGCTCCATCAGCTCGTCGCTGGTATGGGCAGCTAAAACGCGAATCTTCATCTTATCAGGATTAGCAGCTGCAACCTCAATGGTTTGCCGGCCGATGGAACCGGTGCTACCTAAAAGAGAAATATTTTTCATAGGAACCTCTTAGAATTGATAAAAGCTAAAAATGCTGATAATCATTAAAACATAATAAACAACAGGTGCAGTAAAAAGCAAGCTGTCGAAACGGTCCAGTACGCCGCCGTGACCCGGGAAAATGTTGCCGGAGTCCTTGATTTCAAAGGAACGCTTGATAATGGACTCGATCAAATCGCCCAAAGGTGCAAAAACAGCCACTGCTGCGCCCAGGAATACTGCTTGCCACAAAGGCAGGCCAAGGTACAGGATGCCCAAAGCCATAACCACAATGAAACAGCCTACAAAACCGCTTACTGCGCCTTCAAAAGATTTTTTGGGACTAACGCTGCAGAAAGGCGTCTTGCCAAAAGCACGGCCGAAGAAATAGGCAAAGGTATCGCTGGCCCATGTGCCTAAGAGCACCACCCACAGACAGATTTCGCCGTACTCAAAAACACGGAAGCCCAAATCAATGTGGGGGCCGCCGTCGAAGGAACGGAGCAGGATTACATGGGCAAACAGCAAGCCGCAGTACAGCATTGCCCAAGCGGACAAGGCAGTGTTGGCAAGCCATTTGTCATCACCACGGTTGCAGTGGCGCCACAAACCTTCAATAGCGTTGAAAATGAAAAAGAGCGCGGTCAGCATGACCATGAAGGCCAGGGTAAAGACCTGCTCCATTTCCACATAATAGCCCAGTGCCGCCATGCCTACAATCAAGACGGAGCCCAAGCCGGAGGTCAATGGGTATACATGATAGTCCTTGGATGCAGCCATTTTATGATATTCGTACCAACCGATAGCTGCCAAGAGAAAGACTGCAGCCGCAAACACCAAGCCACCCTTAGTGATGATGCCGATGGCCGCCGCAATGCCCACAAGACCGGTTATAATTCTTGTTAACATAAAAACTTACACCTGATTTCTCACTTATTTCTTTTCTACTAGGCCGCCAAAACGACGTTCACGCCCTTGGTAGGCTAAAATAGCATCTACCAAATGGTCGGGAGTAAATTCCGGCCAAAACACCTTAGTAGTCCAGATTTCGGCATAAGCGATCTGCCATAGGAGGAAATTACTGATGCGCAAATCACCGCCGGGACGGATGAGCAGATCCGGTGCAGGCAAGCCTGCTGTATAGAGATGCTCCTCCACCACTTTTTTATCTATTTTAGCTACGTCCAGACTGCCTGCTGCAGCTTCCGCCGCAATGGTGCGTACAGCATGCAAGATTTCTGCCTGGCCACCGTAGTTAATAGCCAAATTTAAAATAATGCCGGTGTTATTCTTGGTTGCCTCGATGGCATGGTCCATCTTCTGCTTTACGATTTCCGGCAAGCCTTCCCGGGAACCGATAAAACGTACCTGCACATTATTATCGTTAAATTCTTCAATCTCGTTGGTCAAATAACGGCTCAAAAGTTCCATGATGAAGTTGACTTCCGTTACGGGACGCTTCCAATTTTCCGTAGAAAAAGCATAGGCGCTGATAACCTGTACACCCAGCTTATCCGCTGCCTTAACAATGGTCTTTAAGGTTTCCGCACCTGCCTGATGGCCATAGGTACGCACTTTGCCCTGGGCTTTGGCCCAACGGCCGTTACCGTCCATAATGATGGCGATATGCTTGGGGATATTTTCCATATCCAGACCTGTTGTATCCACAACGACATCGTTCTGTACTTTTCTTTTAGTTTGAAACAAGCCTTTAAACAAATTCATCAAGCCTTTCCGGTCGTCATAATAGAAGAGGCAGGCCCCTAAAAAGAGGCCGCCTTCTCTAAATTACAATATGGATTACTCAATAGCACCAACGGGGCATTGAGCAGCGCAAGCGCCGCATTCTACGCAATCTTCACCGATTTCGTATTTGCCATCAGCCTCAGTAATAGCGCCAACGGGGCAAGTAGCAGCACAGCCGCCGCAGCCTACGCAAGCTTCTTTATCAATTTTCAGAGCCATTAACGTGCACCTCCTTTCCTAATCGATACACTATGGTAAGACCTACTTTATTAGCAGACAGAACTTGCTGTCGTACTACATATTTACGCACCGGTTTACCGGCAAAGTCTTCTTCGCTGTCCCTAGGCGGTAACAAAAGCTGTACTTCGTACTCCATACCTGCAGCCTGCAGGCGGTGCTCCGCTTCCTCCAAGGACAAAGCCAAAAGATTCGGCACTTCCATCAGATTTCCATTACTTCTTTTTCTTTAGCAGCAGCTGCAGAATCGATATCCTTCATAATCTTGTCGGTGAGCTTTTGTACTTGCTCTACGCCCTTCTTGGATTCGTCCTCAGTGATTTCTTTAGCTTTTTCTGCTTTTTTAATAGCATCGTTAGCATCACGGCGCAGGTTGCGTACTACTACGCGGAATTCTTCTGCTTTCTTATGTACCACTTTAACCAAGTCTTTACGACGTTCTTCAGTCAGCTGGGGCAGATTCAAGCGGATGCATACGCCGTCGCTGTTGGGGTTCAAGCCCAAGTCGGATTTCATGATTGCTTTTTCAATATCCTTCAGCAAGTTCTTTTCCCAAGGTTGGATAACGATCATGCGGGGTTCGGGAACAGTTACGCTTGCTACTTGGTTAACGGGAGTGGGAGAACCATAGTAGTCTACCATAACCTTTTCCAACAATGCCGGGGTAGCACGGCCTGCACGCAGGCTTGCCAGGTCTACCTTCAATGCATCTACAGATTTATGCATTTTGCTTTCGATATTAGTGGTGATTTCTTTAACAGTTGCCATTATTTGTTACCTCCTACCAGGGTACCAATTTCCTCGCCAGCGGCAGCACGGAGGATGTTGCCCGGTTCATCAATATTAAATACTACAATAGGAATGTTATTGTCCATACACAAGCTGATTGCAGTGGAGTCCATTACGCTCAGCTGACGTTGGATAACTTCGATATATGCCAGCTTATCAAATTTCTTAGCATCGGGGTTCTTAGCCGGATCGCTATCATATACGCCGTCAACGCCCTTCTTAGCCATCAGGATAGCGTCTGCTTCGATTTCCGCTGCACGCAGTGCGGCAGTGGTATCGGTGGAGAAGTACGGGTTGCCGGTACCTGCAGCGAAGATTACTACGCGAGCCTTTTCCATGTGGCGGATAGCACGACGACGGATGTAGGGTTCAGCAATCTGACGCATTTCGATTGCAGTTTGTACACGGGTAGGCACGCCCAAGTTTTCCAGTGCATCCTGCAGCGCCAAGCTGTTAATAACAGTTGCCAGCATACCCATGTAGTCAGCAGTAGCGCGATCCATGCCCTTGTTGCTACCGCTGAGACCGCGCCAAATATTGCCGCCGCCATTAACTACAGCAACCTCTACGCCGGATTCAGTAACTTCTTTAATTTGTTTAGCCAGGGAATATACAACTTCCGGGTCAATGCCAAAGCCTTTTTCACCGGCCATAGCTTCGCCGCTAAGCTTTAAAATAACGCGTTTGTATTTCTTTAATTCTGCCACTTCAATAACCTCCCTAGGTATAGTCTTAATCTTGTATTCTATTCGCTTATTATAGCAAAAAATCCTCTTTTATTCCAGCATAAAATATAGAAGAAATGTTTCCAACAATCTGGTCATGCTAAATTTTTATATTTTGGTCATATTCATATAACCAAATAGTTTTATAATAGATTCTATCATATAAACCGAAGGGATGTATATAATGGAAAACACTCAAACCCGTACTAATTCTACCACCACAGCTTTATGCGTAACTGCGCTCTTTATGGGCTTAAATATTTTGATGAGCTCCTTTGGCGTACCTGTTCCCGGTGGACGCTGCTACTTGAACGATGTAATCATCTGTACCGCAGCCCTGCTCCTGCCCAGTCCCAAAGCAGCCTTCATTGTTGGCGGCGTAGGCGCTTTCTTAGGCGACCTGTTCTTCTACCCCACGCCCATGTTCGTATCCTTGGCAACCCACGGTCTGCAAGCTGCAGCCATCTGGTACATTGCCCATCGTGACGGCAACGTAACTTTTAAGAATGCTGCTTTGGGCGTATTCGTTGGTGCCATCATCATGGTAGTAGGCTATTCTTTAGGTCGTGCCTTTATCTACAGCACTCCCTACTACGCTTACATCAAACTGCCCTACCAAATTCTGCAAGCTGCGGTTGGTGCCGTTGGCGGCCTGCTGCTCTGCTTTAAAGGCGGTTTGCTGGACACCTTCAACCGTATGCTGAAATAAAAAATGCCTTACACAGAAAGAGGCTGAGACAGATATAGTCAAGTTACCATATCCCGACTCATGAGCTAAAATCGCAAATGATTCGTCTTGGGATATGGCAACTAAGACTGGTTTTGTCTCAGCCTCTTTTTATGCGCTTATTTGCCTGTATCAAACAGAGCTTCTACAAACTTATCAGGTTCAAAGGGTCGGAAGTCCATAATGCCTTCGCCAACACCAATCCATTTTACAGGCAGCCCCAGCTCTTCCTTAATGGCAACAACAACACCGCCCTTAGCAGTACCATCCAGTTTAGTCAATACTACACCGGTTACGTTGGCAGTTTCCATAAACACCTTGGCTTGGGTAATGGCATTCTGACCGGTAGTTGCATCCAACACCAAGAAAGTTTCGTGAGGAGCTTCAGGAATTTCACGTTTAATAATGCGGTGAATTTTTTCCAGCTCGTTCATCAGATTAGTTTTGTTCTGCAAACGACCTGCAGTATCGATAAAGAGAATATCTGCCTTGCGGGCAACTGCTGCCTTCACTGCATCAAAAACTACTGCCGCAGGATCTGCGCCTTCGTTGTGGCGGATAACATCACAATGAGCACGCTCGCCCCAGATTTGCAGCTGTTCTGCAGCTGCAGCACGGAAGGTATCGCCTGCTGCCATAATTACCTTGTATTTGAACAAAGTAAAATAGTTAGCAAGCTTGCCGATGGTAGTAGTCTTGCCTACGCCATTTACGCCTACTACTAAGATTACTGTAGGTTTAGCACCAATGCGGGTGCGTTGGCCGGAATCCTTGAGCAGCTCGCTCAAATACTTCTTCAAGAAAGGAATAACTTCCTCCGTACCGGAGATCTCTTTCTTCTTGGCAGCCTGACGAACAGCATCAATCAATTTTTCTGTAGTCTTTACACCTACGTCCGCAGTAAGCAGGATCATCTCCAGCTCTTCTAAAAAGTCCTCGTCAATAGTTGCGGACATACCGACCAATTCTTGAATACGGTCAGTAAAATTGCGTCTGGTCTTGCTCAGGCCCTCCTTTAAACGCTCAAAAAAACCCATGATCAACTCTCCTTTGCATTTATCTTAACGGATAGTAATTTCGATACACCGGACTCTTCCATGGTCACGCCATACATAATATCAGCACATTCCATGGTACCTTTACGGTGGGTAATAACAATGAACTGCGTCTTGCCTGCATAGTCACGCAGGAAGTTGGCAAAACGCTGGATATTGGCATCATCTAAAGCAGCATCGATTTCGTCCAAAATACAGAATGGTGACGGCTGATAGCTTAGCAAAGCAAAAAGCAGGGCGATAACCGTCAAGGCTCTTTCACCGCCGCTCATCAGATACAGGCTTTGCAGCTTCTTACCGGGAGGCTGCACTTCGATATCAATACCGCTGTTAAGCAAATCTTCAGGCTCCGTCAGCTTTAGTACCGCTGTACCGCCGCCAAAAAGCTTGACATAGCATTGGGCAAAATACTCATTTATTTTGGCAAAAGCTTCTTTAAAGCGCTTGGTCATACCGCTGTTGATTTCACCGATAACCGCTTCTAAATTATCTTTTGCTGTGGACAAATCTTCATACTGGCGTGCCAAGAACTGGCTACGCTCCTTAATAGCAGTATATTCTTCAATGGCTGCCGCATTAATGGGGCCCAAGGCACTAATAGCCAAGGACAATTTGCTTTCCTGCTTCTGCAGTGCTTTTATATCAAAAGTGTCCAGCGCACTGGTATCCACCTGACGGGCTGCTGCCTCATCCATGTGGTAATCCTGCGCCAGCTGCTCCAATACATGCTGCCAGTCGCTTTCCTGACGTGCCAGCTCCAGCTCCGTCTGTCGCAGTTTCGCTTCTGCTCCTGCCACATCTTTACGGACCTGGGCAACTTCTTCTTCCAACTGCCCCTGCTTGGTCAGCAGCTGGCCGCGTTGCTCTGCAAAAGCGTCCTTGCCGCCCATAATCCGCTGCAATTCCGCCATAGCAGTCTGCTCTTTATCCTGCAGTTCTTCCTTTTCTATAGCACATTGCTCTACAACCTTTTGCAGTTGCTCTGCTTCCTCAGTGTTGGCAAGGATTTCCTTACGCACCTGCACTGTATCTTGGTCTAAGCCTTGCATACGTTCGCTCATCAGCTTGCTTTGGGCTGCAGATGTTTCCAAAGTAACGCGAGCATCCTGCAGTTGGTTTTCCAACGCCGTCAAGGCACTACCTGCTTGAGCAATCTGCTTCTGCAGTGCTTCCATTTGCGCTTTTGCTTCCGTATCTTGGTTTTCCCGCTCCGCTACGGTAGCACGCAAAGCCTTCACTCTATCGCGATCCGCTAGGTATTCATTGGTTACCTGGCTACGGTCGTCAAGAAGAACGGTTAAGCGCTCGTTTTCTCTATCCTTCGTCTGCAGCACCTGCTCCAAGCGCAGCTTGATTTCGCTGGCCTTTAAGCGTTGCTGCTGTAAATCTTCGTTAACTGTCTGCAGCTTGCGATCATGTCCCATAAGCACGGCTTCTTCTGCTTCCAGTTGTTCCTGCCAGTTAAGCATTTCTTCATGGAGCCTGCGGCACTGCTCTTGGGCACGCTCTATTTCTGCTTCACGGCTCAAATAGCCTTCCTTCTGCTTCCTGCTGCCGCCGCTCATACTGCCGCCTGCGTTAATAACGTCACCGTCAAGGGTGACAACCCGCAGACGGAAGCGCGCAGCCTTTGCCGCTGCCAAGGCAGCATTCATGTTTTCCGCAATCAGCACCCGTCCCAAAAGAAAACGAATGGCATTTTCTGCTTCCGAACGGAAGTCGATAAGGTCCACGGCGAACCCACAGACACCGGGCATACGTGCCACCGCTTCTTCCTCACGGGTAGGTGTACGCTTCTGCACTGTATCCAAGGGCAGGAAGGTTGCTCTGCCTCCCCCGGTCTGTTTCAAGTAGGCAATGGCGGCTTTCGCTGCATTAGCAGTACGTGCCACGATATTCTGGGCGCCTTCGCCTAAAGCAGTTTCCATAGCTGCCACGTATTTAGCATCTACCTTAATTAGCTCTGCAGCAACGCCCAAGAGCTCACTGCGCCAAGGGGCATTGCTTTTCATTACGGACTTAATGCCATAGCCAAAGCCCTCATAGGCAGTCTGCAAACGGCGCAAGCTTTGCTCCCGCGTTTCCGCCGCCGTCAATTGACGTTGGCACTGCTGCTGTGCGTTAGTAATAGTAGCCAAACGTTTTTGATTCGCTTCCTTTTGACTCGCAATATCAGTCGCATTTTTTTGGAGTAATTCCAAAGCATGGTTTGTATTAGCCTGATTTTCTAATAGGCGGTTATATTGTTCTTCCGCTCTAGATTGTTGTTCTTCTGCTTCTTCAATGCTTTTCTTCAAAGCATCGCGACGGCGCATTCTTTGCTCCTGCTGCTGCTCCAAGCCATGAAGCTCGTTACGAAGCTTTAAAAGCTCCTGCATTCCGGCAAAGAAGCTGCTTTGGGCCGCAGCGCTTTCATGTTGTACATCTGCCAAAGCTTTAGCCTGCACGTCTCGCTCAGCCTGCAGCTTTTCCATGGACATAGCTGCCTGGGCACGCTTTTCGTCAACAGCATCAAACTCCGCTGCCAGCTCCTGCATTTTTTGCTCCAGCTCTTCCGCGCGCATGGAAAGCTTCTCATTATTTTGCAGCAAACGCTCTGCAGAACGGGCGCTTTGCTGACTGCGTTCCTCCAGCACGCCCTGCTTGCCGCGCAACTTTTCTAAAGCAGTTTCCTGCTCCTTGACCGCTTCCTGCAATTGGCTATAGCCTTCTGCCAGCTTATCCAATTCATGCTGCAGTTGGACTATTGCCGCTTCCTTACGGCTCAACACTGCTGCCTGCGCAGAAAAAGCATCAGCTGCAGCATCCTTCTTGGCAATCAAAGCAGCATTGGCGTCCGCCATATTATCTAATTTACGCATCAGCACCGTTAAACGGCACAAACGCAGTTCTTCACTCAGCTTATTATATTGCTCCGTTTTGGCAGCAGCCTGAGCCAAAGGCTCCACCTGCGCCTCTACTTCGCTGCGGATATCGTTGATACGTGTCAGATTCAAAGCTGTATCATCCAGCTTGCGAACTGCATCCTTCTTCCGCAGGCGGAATTTAGCAATGCCTGCAGCTTCTTCAAACAAGCCTCGGCGTTCTTCCGGACGGCTGTTTAAAACTTCGTCAATCTTGTTCTGACCAATAATAGACATGGAGCCCTTGCCCAAACCTGTATCGGACATCAAATCCACAATATCCTTCAAGCGGCAGGCTTTTTTATTAATAGCGTATTCGCTATCGCCGCTACGGAAAAGACGGCGGGTCAAGCTTACCTGCTCAAAGTCCAAAGGCAAAGTATGGTCGCTGTTGTCAAACTCCAAGTTAACCTCAGCCACACCTAAAGCACGTCGCTTGCCGCTACCGGAGAAAATAACATCTTCCATCTTCGTGCCGCGAAGATATTTAGCGCTCTGCTCACCTAAAGCCCAACGAATGGCATCAGAAATATTGCTCTTGCCGGAACCGTTAGGACCGACAACAGCAGTAATGCCTTTGTCAAAAGTTAATTCAGTTTTATCAGCAAAAGATTTAAAGCCATAAGTGCTAAAGGACTTTAAGCGCAAAGATACTCACTCATTTCATATTATTCTATCTTATCATTGTACCAAAAAAACAGCCTGTTAACAACACAGGCTGCTTAAAATATCTTCTATATTAGGATTTTATTCTTCAGGAATAACTTCTAGGCGTTCTCCTTGGGAGCGCAGAGACAACTTCAACACAGGAAACAGCTGCTGCCAATAGTGCAGATTAGCGTTCTTCTGGCCTCGCACCTGGGACTCCCAGCCTGCAGGATAGCATATACTTGCCTGAGCCACGCCCTGCTCCACTAGTTCCGCCAAAGCAGGTGTCACTTCTTCCCGCAAAAGGCAGCTTTTCACCATTTCGCCGAGAGCAGGATGGAAAGGACCTGCCACAATATTGCCCTCTGCACACAGTTCTTCATCTGCCTGCAGACCTGTGCGGATGACCTTGATCCCTGCTTCTGCCAAAATTCTGTAGACCATAGCGCACTGTTCCACTGCTTCTTCCAAAGCAAGGGGTGCAAAGCGACCTTCCTTATAAGCAGTCGCCAAAGGCGTATCCTTTAACACTAACAGCGGATAAATACGGGCAACATCCGGCTTTAAGGCTGCAGCCTGGAAGGCTGTATCTACTAGGCTGGCAAAATTTTGCAAAGGCATGCCTACCATCAGCTGTAACCCGGTTTTGAAACCATATTGGCGCAATAAAGCATGGGCAGCATATACGGCTTGGGCATCGTGACCGCGTTCTGCCGCTGCCAAAACAGCATCATCCAAAGATTGTACGCCCAGTTCCACAAGGGCAACCTTGTGCTTGCGTAGCAGATCCAAGCGTTCTGCATCAATGTAGTCAGGGCGGGTGGAAAGGCGGACGCTGCCGATAAAGCCTTCCGCCAAAAGTTCATCAGTAAGCTGCAAGAGTTTTTCTTGCAGAGTTAAAGGCAACGCCGTAAAAGAACCGCCGTAGAAAGCAGCTTCGTTGGCGGTAGAAGGGCGCAACCGATCGCGCCAACGGGCAATCTGCTCTTTGGCGCCTTGCAATGCAGCTGTCTTCTGCCCGCTAATGGTTTTTTGATTGCAAAAAACGCATTGGTGAAGGCAGCCTGCGTGGGGTATAAAAATAGGTAAAATAGACATACTACTCCTTTGCTTGGGGGGTGAGAATCATATCAATAACCATGGCTACGCCATCTTGGTCATTGGAGGCAGTAACGATTTTAGCGTGCTGTTTGACGCTGTCTTTAGCGTTGGCAACTGCCACGCCAATCCCTGCGTTAGCAATCATCTTGACATCGTTGTTCGAGTCGCCGATACACATAATTTCTTCCGGTTTTACGCCATAGCTGGCAGCCACGTTTTTTACTGCTTCCCATTTATTTACGCCGGGCTCCATCAATTCCAAGAAATTATCTTTAGAACTGGTAACATCCAGCTTGCCTTGGAATTTTTCGGCAATCTGCTGCCATACTTCGTTAAATTCTTCCGGCTTAGTCATAATCAAAATCTTGTAAGGCGCTACCTCCGTATGGTACAGTGCATCACCAATAGCATGAGTTTGGATGCCGATAATTTTAGTGTACATACGGGAATTGTCGTTTTCTTCCTTAATGAGGATTTCATCACCACAATACAGCTGCAGGTAGTAGCCTTTTTCCTTGCAATATGCCAAAACTTCGTTGGCAGTATCTAAATTCATCTTATGCTCATAAAAAACTTTACCGCTGGCGCTACTTTTTACTAAAGCACCGTTATAAGTTACCAAAGGAACATCAAGGCTCAGCTTTTCTGCGTACTTGCGCACGGAAACATACATCCGTCCTGTAGCAATCAAGAAGATTTTACCTGCAGCAATCGCTCTGCGGATAGCAGCAGCATTACGCTCAGAAATTTGGCAGTCTTTATTTAAAAGAGTGTCATCCATATCACTGGCAATCAGCTTAATTTCCATGTTCCTGCTCCTTTTTTCCTTCATTTACCATAACAAGTTCCAGCCACATGGCAACCACAGGATACACCACCAGTAAAAACAGCAGATGCAACAGATGGCTGTGCATGGTGTAACCGGGCATGACGTGACACAAAATCATAGCGCCCTCCCAAGCGAAGGCTGCCACAACAATCAAAGCTTTTATAGTTTCGCTACCACGGCGCAGTGCCTGGCTAATATTGCAGGTTAGGAACTCTTTGCTGACGATCTTGCCCATGAGTTTCAGGCCAAGGGTAACAACAAAGCCTTCAAAAAAGGCGCCTGCTACTTGTCCTCCCAAGGTAACTACTTCCAACCATTGGGTAGCATATTCCACCATAAAAAAGATTACACTTAAAGTGAGCCACATAGTGGCAAAATTATACATTGCTTTCTTCAAATTAATCACCGCATGATATTATAGCATAGAAAAAGCCAGATGCAAGTTAGTTTCCTAAAATTTATAGCCCATGGCAGAGTATTTTTCTGGTACTGGCTATAAATTTAACGACAATATCTTGCCAAGCTACTATTCTATTCTGCATATACATGGTATAATGAGGTGTTTAAATCTGTCATGGGGACCCTTATGGGCCGCAACGAAAGGAGAAAAAAATGAAAAGAAGCGAAAAATTCCGTCAAGCCAACCGGGAGGCTATTGCTACCGTAGTGGCAGCTATTGCCGTAATCATCTTTTGGTGCTTGGCCGGCTTTGGTTTGGCCGACAGCGACATCACTATCCTGCACACACCTTTATGGGTTTGGGGAGGATGCGTAGGCACTTGGATCTTTGCCATCATCGTGACGGTAATTTTGTCCGAAAAAGTATTTGTAAACTTTGATTTGGACGAAAAGGAGGGCCAACATCATGAGTAATATCGTGAACCTCTTTCCCGTTCTGCTTTTCTTAGTAGGCATGCTGGCCATCAGCGCCTACATCCAACGTACTTCTCAAGAAAATCGTCAAAAAGACTTTGCTAAAGACTACTTCATCGGTGGTCGTACCTTGGGCGGTTTCGTCTTGGCCATGACCACTGCTGCCACCTACAGCAGCGTAAGCACCTTCGTCGGCGGTCCCGGTATGGCGTGGATCATCGGCTATGGCTGGCTGTACATGGCGATTGTACAGGTCATCGTAATTTTCTTGGTGTTGGGCGTTTTCGGTAAGAAGATTGCTCTCATCGCCCGCGAAATCGATGCGGTAACTGTTATCGACGTACTCCGCGCCCGTTACCAATCCGACCTTTTGGCCAACCTTTCCGCCTTGGTTATCGTAGCCTTCTTCTGCTCTACCATGGTGGCACAGTTCGTTGGCGCTGCTAAACTTTTCGAAGCAGTAACAGGCTTTTCCTATGTAACAGGTCTTACGCTCTTTGGTTTAATCGTAGTTATCTACACCACCATCGGTGGTTTTAAGGGCGTTGCCGTTACTGATGCTTGCTGCGCTATTGCCATGATCGTGGGCATGTGCATCCTTATGGGCGGCATGATGAACGCAGGTGGCGGTTTCGATAAGATGATGAGCTACATTGCCAGCCAGCATCCGGATATGCTGGAACCGCTTTCCCGTGGCAAAATGCCCATCTCCTTGTACATCAGCCAATGGCTCTTAGTAGGTATCTGCACCCTGTCCCTGCCTCAATCCGTAGTCCGCGGTATTTCCTATAAGGACACCAAAGCTTTGCACCGCGCTATGATCATCGGCACCGTAGTTATCGGCGCTATGACCTTGGTAGCAACCTGGATTGGCGTGCTCTCCAAAGGCATCCTCACGGATCCCTTCTCCACCTATAAGAGTGTGGACAACATCGTGCCTTTGGCTATTATCAAAAGCCTCTCCCCCTTCTGGGCAGGCGTAATCATCATCGGACCTATTGCTGCAACCATTTCCACCGTTTCTTCCCTGCTTTTGAGCACCTCTTCTTCCATCGTCAAGGACGTGTATATGAACGTTAAAGGTGCTAAAGGCGAATCCTTAAGCAATAATCAAATCCGTATGTACAGCTTGACCGCTACCATCATCCTTGGTTTGATTGTTTACGCAATCGCTATTAAGCCCCCCAGCGTCATTTGGCAGATTAATATGTTCGCCTTCGGTGGTCTGGAAACTGCTTTCTTCTGGGTGTTGATCTTCGGCCTGTTCTGGCCTAAAGCTAACAAGCACGGCGCAATTGCTGCCATGGCAGGTGGTGTTTTAGTATACTGCATAACCATGGCTATGAAGATTAAGTTCATGAGCCTGCACCAAATCACTTTGGGTATCTTCTTCTCCCTGCTTCTCTTCCTCATTGGCAATGCCATGGGCAAAGACAGCGATGAAAAAGTACTGCGTACCTTTTTCCCCGAAAAGTTTGAAGACTAACTACACATAAACACACAAAAGCCCCTAGACTAAGCATTAACGCTAGTCTAGGGGCTTTATCTGTATCTACATAAAAAAGCGAGGTAGGTGTTATGAGGTGGCCCCCTAAAGTTAGACACATCAAAAGAGTTAAAATTTATTTTTAGTTTTCTTTGGTTAGTTGTAAAATAAAGTTGCACAACTAAATAAAAAAGATCCATGGTGGTATCTTTCTGTTAAAATAAAGTTGCTACACAAAATCAGCAGAAAGGACTGACCACCATGGATCAATCTCAAGATACCACATTTCATCAAA
>NZ_JBGVLF010000040.1:0-1615 GCF_045124115.1 Phascolarctobacterium sp. | reverse complement strand
CCATTGTAACACGTGTGTAGCCCCGGACGTAAGGGCCGTGCTGATTTGACGTCATCCCCACCTTCCTCACATCTTGCGATGGCAGTATCCTTGGAGTGCCCAGCATTACCTGATGGCAAACAAGAAAAAGGGTTGCGCTCGTTATGGCACTTAAGCCGACACCTCACGGCACGAGCTGACGACAACCATGCAGCACCTCCACAGCAGCCCCGAAGGGAAAAAACATCTCTGTCTTATGCAGCTGCAGTTCAAGCCCGGGTAAGGTTCCTCGCGTATCATCGAATTAAACCACATGTTCCTCCGCTTGTGCGGGCCCCCGTCAATTCCTTTGAGTTTCACCGTTGCCGGCGTACTCCCCAGGTGGGATACTTAACGCTTTCGCTTGGCGACCCACTGTATATCGCGGACCGCGGGTATCCATCGTTTACTGTGCGGACTACCAGGGTATCTAATCCTGTTTGATACCCGCACTTTCGAGCCTCAGCGTCAGTTGCACTCCGGGCACATGCCTTCGCCGTCGGAGTTCTTCATGATATCTAAGCATTTCACCGCTACACCATGAATTCCAGCACCCCTGCGTGCACTCAAGAACAACAGTTTCAATTGCAATTTTAAGGTTGAGCCTCAAACTTTCACAACTGACTTATCATCCCGCCTACGCTCCCTTTAAACCCAATAAATCCGGATAACGCCCGGACCTTCCGTATTACCGCGGCTGCTGGCACGGAATTAGCCGGTCCTTTTTCTGATGGTACATACAATAAGGGACACGTCCCTCTTTTTATTCCCAACTAAAAGCAGTTTACAACCCGGAGGGCCGTCATCCTGCACGCTACTTGGCTGGTTCAGACTCTCGTCCATTGACCAATATTCCTCACTGCTGCCTCCCGTAGGAGTCTGGACCGTGTCTCAGTTCCAGTGTGGGGGACCTTCCTCTCAGAACCCCTAGGCATCGTCGGCTAGGTGGGCCGTTACCCCGCCTACTACCTAATGCCACGCATCGCCATCCTATACCAATAAATCTTTCGTTATTCAAACATGCGAATAAATAACAACATCGGGTATTAATCTTACTTTCGCAAGGCTATCCCCGAGTATAGGGCAGGTTCGATACGCGTTACGCACCCGTGCGCCGGTCGCCATCATTGGTTGCAAGCAACCAACATGCTGCCCCTCGACTTGCATGTGTTAAGCCTGTAGCTAGCGTTCATCCTGAGCCAGGATCAAACTCTTCATTGTAAATATATTTTTCTTTTTCTTACTCTGTTCGATCCCAACCCTTATCGCGTATTCTATTATAAAATTGACAGGTTGCATCTCTGTTGAATCATCTTACCTTACAGAAAAACAATACAACAAAGAAGCCCTTGTACTTCTATTGTCTTATGAAACCATTTCAAAGAACGCTTAACTTTTTTGCTAAATAACAGCTAAGGAGAACCCCGCGCCGTATTTGCGAGTGCAAAAGTACTAACTTATATACATACAAACCAAATAATATCACAACTTTTTTGAAAGATTTTTTAAACTATTACCAAAACAAAGAACTACACATTATTATATATATAAAGGAAAAGAGAAATTTTCCGGGTGGGGGTTAGACGGCGGTGGATAA
>NZ_JBGVLF010000039.1:0-1822 GCF_045124115.1 Phascolarctobacterium sp. | reverse complement strand
GCTATCACCTCGGCACGTATCTCCTCCTGGGTAAGTTTCTTGCGATGTATGGTTTTGTTCTTTGCGTGATAGGGGCAATAGACACAGCCATTCACGCAGTAGTTCGACAAGTAAAGAGGAGCAAACATCACTATGCGATTGCCATAGAACTTATGTTTTATCTCACGCGCAAGCGCATACATCTGCTCTATTAAATCGGCATCGGTGCACTCGAGCAGAACGGCAGCCTCGCGGTGGGTAATACCCTTGCAGGCACGCGCCTTTTCCAAAATGTTTTTCACCAATTCCCTGTCTCCGGCCTTGTCGGCTGCATACTCTATTGTGGAGCGAATCTCACTGTCGCTTATGAATTCTTCGGCTTTTAATGATTTTGCGTCATACATATCTTCCCCATTTTACGGGCGCCGCACTCGCCGGCAAGGCACGCCGACACCCTCTTCTAAAATTGAGGTGCAAGTTACATATTTTTTTTGAAAAAGAACCGCAGAAGGGGGAATTATCTTAGAAATAAACGGCCCGTATGGGCATTGCAGAGTCAACCAGCAAGTGCAACATTACGAAATAAATTTGTAAAAGCACTCCTTTGGTGTTGAAAAGTTTAGTTTTTCTCTTGGTCTTTG
The DNA here is from genome assembly GCF_045124115.1 of Phascolarctobacterium sp. Taxonomy (GTDB): domain Bacteria; phylum Bacillota; class Negativicutes; order Acidaminococcales; family Acidaminococcaceae; genus Phascolarctobacterium_A. The sequence continues at coordinate 1,202 of NZ_JBGVLF010000039.1, read as the reverse complement.
GTTTAATTTGTATTGTGTTTTCTTTATTTTTCTGTCGGTAACGGTGCTTATATCCATTCCTTTCGGTATATATTGCCTAATAAGTTTGTTCTCATTTTCAACTCCTCCTTTCTGCCAAGAGCAGTACGAATCTGCAAAGTAAATGGGCACATTCAGTTGCTTTGTAATCCACTCGTGTTCGGCAAACTCGCTACCATTGTCTGTGGTAATGGTCTTTAATGCCTCGCCCTTGTATGGCAGCAACAAACGCCATACAGCCTTTGCAACAGGCTTGGCTTTCTTGCCTTGTCTGAGTTTTTCCATAAGCACAAAGTTGGTCGAGCGTTCCATAAGCACAAGTATGGCATTGCTTGCCTTATCTACAATTAGATCCATCTCCCAATCACCGAAGCGTTTGCCGTCTGCTTCCGTAGGCCTTTCGTGTATGCTGACACGGTTTTTTATATTCGTAGCCTTGGTTACACGATGAGGGCGAACTGTGCGTTTGTACTTCATCTTGTGCCTGCAGTTTTCAGCCAGTTCCCCGCTTGCGTCGTTGCGTATCATTGCGTATATCGCTTCGTGAGACACCTTTACACCTTCTTTTGCGAGGTAGCCGCTTATCTGGCGGGGTGACCATTGCTCGTCTTTTATGAGCTGTTCTATGCGCCATCGCAATAGAGGGGGTAGTCCTCTGTTACCGGGCGTGCGTTTCTTGCGCTCTTCGGCTTTGTCGTGCGCCTTGAACCATACATACTTGCCGTTCTTCGTGGAATTGCGCTTGATTTCACGGCTGACGGTGGATTTGCTCACATCTATAAGTTGAGCAATTACTTCTTGTGATGTTCCTCTTTGTAGTTCCAGGTAGATTACGTACCTTTGCTCACGGATTAAGTGATTATACATTTGCAATACAAAATTAGTTAATCCTTGGGAGACTGCGGTCTCCCTTTTTTATTTTTTTTGTATTGCTAGTTGACTTGTGTACTGGCACTTATCGAATTCCCCTTGCTCACTCCTTTTCGCTACGCTCAAACTCGTGAGCAAGGGGAATTTTGTTGCACTTCTATCTTGACAGTATATTCAATCCCTTGCGATGCCATTAACACCAAATGAAAAAATAAAACATTATTACTATCCCATCTTGCCGGTGAGATAAGCCTTTGTACGTTCATCCGTTGCAGCGGCAAACATCTGTGCGGTATCGCCGTACTCAACAAGCT
>NZ_JBGVLF010000038.1:0-13259 GCF_045124115.1 Phascolarctobacterium sp. | reverse complement strand
TTTGATGAAATGTGGTATCTTGAGATTGATCCATGGTGGTCAGTCCTTTCTGCTGATTTTGTGTAGCAACTTTATTTTAACAGAAAGATACCACCATGGATCTTTTTTATTTAGTTGTGCAACTTCATTTTACAACTAACCATCTGTTTTCTGTATTGCTGTCGAGGAATAATTGGCGTTTTAGATTTGGATTTGGTAAGGAGGAGCGCAAGATGAATTATGATTTTTCTACTGTGATTGAAGATAAAGAGATCTTTGGCAGTGGGTATACGACATATCAAGTGTTACATTTTGCAATTAAATCTTTAGAAAGTCGTGAAGTGAGGGATGCATGCTCAGAAAATGTTGTAGCACAGGATGCTTGAGAAGAGTTAGAAAACTTTAAACTTAATTTAGAAATAAATTGTAATAAACAAGGATATGTGTATTGTAAGTGGCATGATATAGTGGCTTTGTTATATAAATATGCTAAAGATGTGATGAAAGAAGGAAGATTGCACAAAGTTGAAAATGATTGGGAATGGTTTGTTGGAAAAATAAAAGAAATGGGAGATTTTCCTAATCCTCATTTATCATATAGTCTTCGTAGTCAGCTGTCTAATTGTATGGGATTTGATTATAAGGCATGGAATCGTATACATGATATTTCCATACCACTTCTTTTTGAAGAATGTAGAGAAATAGCGTACACCAACAATTCGTGTCCTCATCCTAACGTTGATCGGTTTCTTGAAGTTTATAGCGTATTCTTTTGGGTGGATACATTGAATATTTTGTTAGATTTTTTGAAGCAAAATACCTTTGATTATTGGTGTGAATATCATTGGATTGAGGCTCATGAGAAAACGTGCATTAAGCGAAGAAAGAGGGTAGCTAGATATCAAGCTAGAAAGGCAGCTCTTTTGCAACAGAAAGCTGCAGTGAATAAATAAATTAGTGCCGATTGTTTCCAAATTATGATAGTTGACGATAAGGAGGCTATAAAATGGAGATTATTGTCCATAGAGGAACGCATCAAATTGGAGGTGTTGCTACGGAAATCCGCACTCAATTTTCTCGTATCATTATCGATTTGGGTAGTGAGTTAACGGAAAGTTGTGGAACTGCTCGTCCTCTTAACATAGATGGAGTAACTAATGCCAATGGTACTTGTGATGCAGTGTTTTTTACACATTATCATGGTGATCACATTGGACAATTATATCAACTGCAAAATGGTGTTGATACATATATGGGGAAGTTAGCGAAAAAGGTTGCCATAATAGTAGCAAAACGTATGCAATCTCCATTTCTGTCTAAATTGCAAGTTGCTAAAACTTTTGCACCAGAGGAAAGTATCTGCATTAAAGATATCAAAGTTACTCCTATTTTGGTTGATCATTCTGCTATAGATAGCTATATGTTTCTTATAGAAGCTGAAGGGAAGCGAGTACTTCATACAGGAGATTTTCGCACTCATGGTTTTAGAGGAAAGGGATTGCCCAAATATTTATATGCTTATGTAGGTAAAGTAGATGTAGTTATAACTGAGGGTACGACTTTGTCTAGAATAGATTCTGCGATTATAACAGAAAAACAAATTCAACAGGAAGTTAAGAAGTATTTGATTAGTTATAAATATGTTTACATGCTTTGTTCATCAACCAATTTGGATCGTATTTGTGCTTTATCTAAAGCAACGCCTTATGGAAAATATTTTTTCTGTGATGGTTATCAAAGAAAATTAATTGAGGCTGTTGAGGGAAAATGGCAAAAATATTCTAAACTATATAATAAGTTAAAGGTGACTGAGTATGCAGATAATCTATACAGTAAGGCTAAAGACTATGGTTTTTTGATGGTTGTACGAGATAATAAAGAGTTTAGAAGTATTATGAAAAAATTTGATGCAAGCCAAAGTATAATTCTCTATTCTATGTGGAATGGTTACAGAACTAGAAAAGGTAGTGGTATACCATCATTTTTAAAGTTAGCTGATAATTGGACATACTTACATACTAGTGGTCACTGTACTAGATCAGCATTGAATATGGTGTTGAGTATTACTAAACCAGATGTGGTAATACCTGTACATACAGATGTTCCGGAAATGGTAAAGGAAGTAGTTACCAATACAAGAGTCAAAGTATTAAAAGATGGAGAAGTTTATAAGGTTATATGAAAGGTAGGGTTATATTATGACTGATAATAGGGCTGGCACTAGCATCGATAAGCATATTGGTGCATTATTAAGTGGTGGGTTCAAAGAATTTTTAAACTTTGTGAAAACTCACGATGATTTGGAAATTGCTTTTAGAGGAAATTCAAATAAAGTCACCATTTACTATCATAATCATATGATGTGGGATTTATCGTTTAGTAGAGGTAATAAATTAAAAGTAACGGTTAGCTTTAACCATGCAAGATATTGTGCTGATTGGCTAACTAAATTTGATGATTTAAAAAACGAGGGGTTTGATGTTAGTAAGTGTGTGATAAATACAATTCCTGTTAGGATAGGAAATTTATCGTGTTTAGCTAATTCGTTTTCTGTGGATTTTGTGACAAAAACATATAATGTGATGAAAGATGCTATTGATACGTATTTCACGTGGTCAAGGAAACATGATTATTTTAAAAATACAGATGCGAACAGAAAAGTAAATTTAGTGGAAAAAGTTGCCCAACAGGAAATTTATCGTTATTTTAAGAATGGAGTCGAGATTTCTAAAGATAAATATTTATGTCTTTATGATTTAGAATTTGCACAAAAAAATGCACCTGAAGGCAATAAGCCTGATTTTTTGGGGATAATATATAATAAGGGATTTATTGAACAGGTAGTAATGGTTGAAGTTAAAAGTTTAAAGGGAGCTTTGGGTGGTTCTAGTGGTATAAGAAACCATTATAAAGGTATGAAGAATTACAATAGTAATCCTGTGAATGTTATTGCTAGAATTGTTGAAGCCAAAGAATATTTAGCAAAATTGCATAAATTGGGCTTGCGTGAGTCTTGGGTTAAAAATGGTCTTACAAATGCAATAATTGCTAATTTACCGCAAACAGTTGCTGGAACGATAGGTAATGTTATCTTTCTTACTGACGAGGTATGTGAATGTTACAAATGGAGGAAATCTTCACATAGAAAATCCTTATATAGGAAAGGTAGATGTCCAATTATTTTGTTTTACTATGATTATGAATCAGCGTTACGAAAAGGAAAGTCTGGTTATAGCTGGTTCTCAATCTATTAATATCCACGCCCCCTCTCACTTGTTCACAAAACTTCCTTATCCCAGTAAAGGATTTACCAAACAGATGTAGAATTATTTAAGTAATTAAAAATTCTTTGGTTGTGATTTTGCATATAGAATGGAGGCTTTGCAATGAAGATTACGTTTTTAGGCGCTGCGCGTACTGTAACAGGGTCCTGTTATTTAGTTGAAGTGGGGGCTAAAAAGTTTTTGGTTGATTGTGGTATGTTCCAAGGCTCTAAGCTGGTAAAGGCGTTCAACGAAAAAGAATTTCTTTTCCACCCCGGTGAACTGGATGCCGTAGTGCTGACCCACGCCCATGTGGACCACAGCGGCCTGCTTCCCAAACTTGTAAAAGAGGGCTACCACGGCCCCATCTACTGCACCAAATCTACTAAAGAACTGTGCAGCATTCTGTTGCCCGATAGCGCCCACATCCAAGAGGGCGACGCAGAATTTGCTAACCGCAAAGGTATGCGTGCAGGTAAAAAAGAGGTAGTGCCTCTGTTTACTGTTGACGATGCTGACCGTGCGCTGAAGTTGTTCCGCATCCGTGATTTTGGCGAGGAGTTTAAAGTTGTGGACGGCGTGACGGTTAAATTTAAAGTTGCAGGTCACATTCTAGGTTCTTCCTTTATTGAAATGCACGTGGAAGAAGATGGCAAGACAACTAATTTGATTTTCACCGGTGATATTGGTCAACCTAACCAGCCTATTATTGAAGACCCTGCTACCGTTTGCGGTGCGGACTTTATTATTACCGAATCCACATACGGCAACCGTGTTCATGAAGCCTATGACAAAGAGGGCGAGTTGGCAAAAATCGTTAACGAAGTAGTGGAGCGTGGTGGCAACTTGGTTATTCCTGCTTTTGCTGTTGGTCGTACCCAGGTGCTGTTGTACTATTTCCAAAAGCTGCAAGCGGAAGGACGTATTCCGCAAGTGCCCATCTATGTGGACAGTCCTATGGCGAACAAGGCTACAGTCATTACCATGACCAATCCGGAAGAATATGATGAAGAAGCCCGTGCTCTTTACGAAATGCAGGGCAATCACTTGGTAAATATGCCTAATCTGCGTTTTACAGCTACAGCGCAGGAATCCATGGCGATCAATACTACTCCCGGTCCCAAGATTATCCTTTCTGCCAGCGGTATGGCGGATGCAGGCCGTATCTTGCACCATTTGAAACATAACCTATGGCGTCAAGAGTGTGGCGTAATCTTCGCAGGCTACCAAGCTGAAGGCACGCTGGGGCGCCAGATTGTTGAAGGTGCGAAACGTGTAAAGATTATGGGCGAGACTATTAGTGTAGCAGCTACCATTTACAATATGAAAGGGTTCTCCGCCCATGCGGACAAAGAACAGCTATTGGCTTGGTACAGCGGTATGCAGACCAGACCTAAATGCTTCTTCGTAACCCACGGCGAAGTGGATGCAGCTTTAACTTTGGCGGACGAATTGGGACGAAAGCTGGGCACTGCTACCTACGTACCTCATTTTGGTGACAGTGTAGAAATCACCGGTACCCAATGGCAGGTACACCAATCCGAACTGGTACAGGAAGAGCCTGCTGCTTTGGAGCTGAGTGCTTACTTGAAGGGCATGGAGCGCAACTACATGCAACAGCGCGTACGTATCGAGCAAATTGTGGCAAGGGATGCTTCCAAATCCGCTGCCATCCGCAAGAAGATGGAGAAGTTGCGTAAATACATGGATGACTTGCTCCAAGACTTGTAACAGTGTGTTGTCTTTGTACGATACACAAATTCTACTCAGAGTAACATCTATGTAAATTTTATCCAAAAATGTACAAAAAATTCCTATAAACGGGTTGACAGATGGAAAGTATGTTGCTATACTATGTGTAATTTACACCGAAGTGAATTACACATTACCATCGGCTGTGAACAGGAATAAGATGTCAACAGGCTTTAGAGAGTCAGCGGTTGGTGCAAGCTGACGGAATGGAGACTTCTTTCTCACCTGGGAGCCCTTCATCTGAGACGTATGTTTAGGAGGAAGCGTTAGCTGCGTTAAAGCTCAAGAGTATAATGTAGGGTGGTACCGCGTACTTACGCCCCTACCGACGAAGGTCGGTAGGGGCTTTTTGTATACTTAGACGCTTTTTAGGAGATGATATTAATGCAGAATCCCGGTAAAGCCCTACGCGAGCGTTTGGCTAGACCTGATATTTTAGTTTTACCCGGTGTTTATGATGCCTTGTCCGCCAAGGTTGCTGTACAGGCAGGCTTTGATGGTTTGGTAATGGGTGGTTATGCCATTGCTGCTTCCCGTTTGGGCGAGCCTGATGTGGGCTACTTGTCCATGACGGAAATGGCAGAGGCGCTGCGCACTATTACCCGTGCAGTTGATGTGCCCGTCCTTGCGGATGGCGACACAGGCTATGGCAATGCTTTAAGCGTACAGCGTACCCTGCGGGAATACGAACACGCTGGGGCAGCAGGCGTTCTGTTGGAAGACCAAGTTTGGCCCAAGCGTTGCGGTCACATGGCAGGCAAGCATGTAATCGATGCGGAAGAACACGCTCGCAAGCTGCGTGCCGCTGCAGATGCCAAAACAAATCCTGATACACTGTTGATTGCCCGTACTGATTCTCGTGCCGTGTATGGCTTGGACACCGCCATTGAGCGTGGCAAGCTCTACTTGGACAGCGGTGCTGATGCGCTCTTTATTGAAGCACCGCAGAACGAATGGGAGCTGGAAGAAATTACTAAAGCTTTCCCCGACACCATTCTTATCGCCAACATGATTGAGGGCGGTAGAACGCCTAACCTGACCAGTAAGGATTTAGAGAACATGGGCTTTGATATTGTGTTCTGGCCTTGCACCCTGACCTATACGGTAACAAAAGCACTGCATGATGTTTTGGTTGCCCTGCGGGATGATGGCACTACCAATAATGTCCATGACAAAATGCTCAGTTTTAGTCAATTTAACAGCTTCATTGGCCTCGATGCCTATAATGAGCTGGATAAAAAATACAAATAAGTATCATAACCCATTAATTAAGCAAAGAAGCTTATGGAAAGAAAGGAAGTTGTTTTTATGAAAATCTCCAAGAAATTTACTGCTGTTGCTATGATTGCTGCTATGGCTCTGATCGCCGGTTGTGGCGGCGGTGGCGAAAAGAAAGCCGCTCCCGCAGGTCAAAAAGTTACTCTGAAAATGGCAGCTGCTCTGCCCCAAAGCCATCCTTTGGTAAAAGCTATGGCTAGCCTGAAGGAAAAAGCTGCTGCTAAATCCAACGGTACTGTAGAAATTACCATTTATCCGGCAGGCCAATTGTTTAACGATAAAAACATGAACGACGCACTGATCAGCGGTGGCGTAGATATGGGCTTGAACACTGTAGGCCGTTGGGCTTCCATCGTTCCGGCAATGGATATTTTCGACGTTCCCTTCATTTTCCCCGGTTATGATAAAGTAGATAAATCTATCGACAACGGTCTGGGCCAAAAACTGGGCGAACAATTGGAAAAGAAAGGTGTTCGTCCTCTGCTGTGGGCTGACTACGGTTTCGTACAATACGCTAACAACAAAAAATTGGCTAAGACTCCTGCTGATTTCGCAGGCATGAAAATCCGCGGCTACAGCAAATACTCTGCTGAAACCATTAAAGCATTGGGCGCTTCCAGCGTAACCATGGGTGCAGGTGAAGTTTACATGGCTATCCAACGTGGTACCATCGACGGCCAATCCTCCGGCACCACCGCAATGCGTGACCGCAAAATGTACGAAGTACATAAATATCTGACTGTTACCAACCATGCTTCTCCGGAATTCATCGTTGCTATTAACGATAAATCCTTCAACAAATTGGATGACAACCAAAAGAAAGCTTTGACTGAAGCTGCTAAGGAAGTTCAAGCAGACCTGCGCGCTAACGCTAAGAAGGAAGACTTGAAAGCTCTGGAAGATTTGAAAGCTAAAGGCATGGAAGTTTACGTAGTTCCTGAAAACGAACTGGAAGCTTGGCGTGCAGCTACTAAACCGGTTTGGGATCTGTATGTTAAAGAAAACGGCAAGATCGGTCAAGAACTGCTGGATATCTGCTCTAAACAATAATGGAAAAATAAAGTGGGGTTTACTACATTGGAAAAATTCTTGTTTGCTTATGAAAAGCTGCTGAAGGCAGTGACGCTCCTTGTGGGCGTCATCGCCGGCGCACTGGTGCTGTTCTGCGGCTTTACCATAGTGTGGGAGGTTATCTGCCGTGGCGTATTTGATGCGCCGACGGAGTGGGTAATGGAAATTTCCACCTATTGTATCGTTATCGCCGGCTTTTTGGGCATGGGCGTTGCTTATGCCGGTAAAAAGCACATTCACGTGGATATTTTCGTATCTAAGATGTCTCCCAAGGCAAAAACTTATGCAGACCTTGTTACCTGCATTATCGGTGCCTTCTACAGCTATCTGTTCACTGTGCAATCCGTGAAAATGGTTATGCTGTCCATTGAACTGAACAACTGCGCTCCTACAACTTTAGGCACCCCTTTGTGGATTCCTCAATCTGCGATGCCTATTGGTTTCGGCGTTTTGTTCCTGCAAATTATCCGTTCCATTTTGGAGGATATTGTTAAAATTTCCCGTGGGGATTTCACCATGGATTTTGAGAAGGAGGTAAATAAATAATGCTCGCAGGATTTACACTCCTTCTATTGGTTCTCCTTGGCTTGGGGCTGCCCGTTGCTTTCTCTTTAGGCATGGGCGGTGTAGCCGGTATGTTAGCCTTTATGGGTGGCGATGGTGCTTTAGCACAGCTGCCGATTATCGGTTACAAATCTTTGGACGATTTCGTCCTTACTGCAGTGCCCATGTACATCCTCATGAGCCAAATTCTGTTGACAGGCAAGGTTGGTAACAACCTGTTTGAACTTGCCAATAAATGGCTGCGCCATCTGCCCGGCGGTTTGGGCATTGCTACCGTAATGGCATGTGCAATTTTTGCAGCGATTACCGGTTCTTCTGTAGCCTGCGCAGTAACCATTGGCGCTATTGCTATTCCGGAAATGCTTTCCCGCGGTTATGACCGTGCTATCGTATTGGGCTGCGTTGCTGCAGGCGGTACCTTGGGTATCTTGATTCCGCCTTCCATTCCTATGATTCTTTACGGTGCGATTACCGATGAATCCATTGGCAAGCTGTTCATGTCCGGTGTTGTTCCCGGCGCTATGCTGACCGCTATGTTTATGGCAATCGTTGTCTACCGTTCCCGTAATTTGGAACGTGAAGCTGCTGCTACTTGGGAAGAGCGTGTGGACGCTCTGCGCAAAACCTTCTGGGGTTTATTGCTGCCCATCATCGTAGTAGGCGGTATCTACACCGGTGTGTTCACTCCCACCGAAGCTGCAGGCATTGGTACTGTGTACAGCTTATTCATCACCTTCTGTGTGTATAAGACTTTGAGCTTTAAAGATCTGCCCGGTATTTTGAACGACACTATTAAAACTACCTGCATGATCTTTGCTATTATGATTGGTGCCAGCCTCTTTGGTTTCGTACTGACCATTTTGGATGCTCCGCAGCAACTGACTTCTTATGTTGTTAGCTTGGAGGCTAACCGTTGGTTGATCTTTGTGGCAATCAACATTCTGCTGCTTTTCTTGGGCTGCATTTTGGAATCCGTTTCCATTATCTTCATCACCCTGCCGATTCTGTTCCCCTTAATCGTACAACTGGGTTTCGATCCCATCTGGTTCAACGTAGTAATGCTGTTGAACTTGGAACTGGCGCTGATTACTCCGCCTGTAGGCATGAACCTGTTTGTACTCCAAGGCATCAGCCCCGACAGCAAGATGACCCAAATCATCAAAGGCGTTATTCCCTTTGGTGCAGCAATGGCACTGGAAATCCTCATCCTGTGCTTCTTCCCGCAACTGGCAACCTGGTTGCCCAATGTAGTTAAATAACCCACTAGCTACTTTTCCCGGACGTGTACGTACGCGTCCGGTTTTTTATTTCCCTCTTTCTGCTTGCCTATGTATAATGCTATGGGGTATAATATACCTTGTATAAATAGCTGACTAGATAGTCTAACACTTTGTATATAAAGGAGCAGGATAAAATGAATTTGCAGAACCGCAAGGTAAAAATAGTAGTTGGTATTTTAGTAGCCATCTGCCTGATTATCAGCTATCGTATCTACAGCAACGTGCAGAAGGAAAAGGCACGTGCAGAGCGTATTTCCCAAACCAAATCCGTAGCGGTGGAGCTTGCGCATCCCCAGCGCCAGACCATCGTGCCCCAATTGCGCTTTAGTGGCAGTCTGGATCCGGAATGGCAGGCAGAAGTAGCAGCCAAAGTGGATGGTCGTTTGGAAAAGGTTTACGTTAAAGAAGGCGACAAAGTTACCAAGGGACAAGTATTGGCGATTTTGGAGCAGACCGATACGGATGCCAACCTTTTGAGCGCTAAAGGCTCCTTTTTGGATGCACGCACCAATCTGCGCAAAGCAGAAACCGACCTGCACCGCTACGAAAAACTGTATGCTGTAGGCGCAGTTTCTGAGCAAGTGGTGGATGATTACCGCTTCGCCCGCAACAACGCTCTTGCTAAATTGGACGCTGCCCGTGGTAATCTGCAAGCCATGGAATCCAAGTCCGCAGGCACTGTCCTTGTTGCTCCTGCCGACGGCATTATTGCCAAGCGCTATTACCAAGAAGGCTACTACGCTAAAGCAGGTACTGCTATTTTTGCTGTAGCCGATATCAGCATGCTGAAAACAGTTATCCACATCCCCGAAGGTCAGATTGCAGGCGTAAAAGTGGGCAATGAAGCGGAAATCAGCCTGCCCGCTTATCCTGATAAAAAAATCATAGGCAAGGTCACCCGCATTGCCCCTGTGGCAGATCTGCCTTCTCATACTTTTGCTGCGGAAGTCAGCGTGGACAATACCCAAGGTTTGTTGGCAGGCGTTTACGCTAACGTAAATTTGCAAGCGCAGCCCAAGGAAAATGTGCTGACCATTCCTTTGCATGCCATCGTTATGCGTGATGACCAGCAGACTGCTTTTGTTCCTGACGAAAAAGGCGTAGTACAGCGCAAGGTGCTGAACATTGGTTATACTAACGACCAAGTCGCCGAAGTTTTAGGCGGTGTAAATGAGGATGACCTTGTGGTTATTTCCGGTCAGAACAAGCTGCGTGAAGGTACCCGCATTAATTTAGAAAAGGCTGGTAAATAAAATGATAGGAACATTTATTAAGCGGCCCGTATTTACCACCATGTTCATCTTGTTACTAGTGGTTTTCGGTATTCGCTGTTATCCGGAAATCGGTGTCGACCTGACTCCGGACGTTGACCTGCCCATTGTATCCGTGCGTGTTACCTATGACGGCGCATCTCCGGAAGAAATGGAAACCTTGATAACTAAGCCCATTGAAAATCGTGTCAGCCAAGTTTCCGGTATCAAGACTTTGACTTCCACCGTTTTGGAAGGCTATAGCGAAACCGTTTTGGAATTCAATTTGGGTGTGGATCCTCAGGTAAAGGCCAGCGAAGTGCGTGAAAAGGTTTCCAGTGTGCGCAAGGCTCTGCCTGACGATATTGACGAGCCTGTAACCCAGACCGTAGACTTGAACGCCCGGGCTATTGTTGCCTATACCTTCGCTTCCGATTCCCGCAGTCGTGGCGAAATTCGTCGCATTATCGAAGATAGTATTAAAGACGAGCTGCAGATGGTGGATGGTGTTTCCGAAGTTACGGTTGTAGGCGCCAGCCAACGTGCCATCCGTATTGTGCTGAAACCGGAAAAGTTGATGGAGTATGGCATTTCCTACCAAACGGTTAAAGATGCCATCAACAAGAACAACTACAATACCCCCGGTGGCAAGGCACGTAATAAAAACATGGAAATCACTGTCCGCACCGTGGGCAAGTACGAAAATATTAAAGATATCCAACAGGTTGTTGTTAAAAATGACAATGGCAGACCTGTCTATATTGGCGAAATTGCCGATGTAGTGGACGATTGGGAGGATGAAGATACCTACGCTAGCTCCAACGGCAAACCTTCCGTCTTGGCGTTCGTCCGCAAGCAGTCCAAAACCAATACCGTAACCGTTACGGACAACGTTAACGAAAAAATGGAGCAGTTGAAAAAATCCAATCTGCCTCCTGATATTACCGTGGAGAAGGTACGCGACCGCTCTACCTATATCCGTGATAACATTGCCGATGTATGGAACACCATTCTCTTCGGTGGTTTCTTGGCGCTGCTTATTACCTATCTGTTCCTGCGAAACTTCCGCGCTACCATTGTAGGCGGTCTGTGTATTCCTACATCCGTAATTGCTACCTTCTTTATGATGAAGGTTATGGACTTTACTTTAAACAATATGTCTTTGATGGCTATGAGCTTGGCTATCGGCATGTTGATTGACGATGCAATCGTTTTAATTGAAAATATTTTCCGCCACATGGAAATGGGGGAGAGCGCCTTTACTGCAGCCCGCAAGGCTACGGAAGAACTGACGCTGGCTATTCTGGCAACCTCTTTGACCTTGATGGCAGTATTTATTCCTATTGGCAATATGGGCGAGATTATCGGCCAATTCTTTAAACAGTTCGGTTTGGTAGTTGCCTTTGCCTTGGCGTTTTCCACTTTGTGCGCGTTCTCTTTGACACCTATGGTTTCTGCCTACTGGTTGAAGAACGAAACGGAGGAAGAAGCAGCTAAATCCCGTAACAAATATTTACAGCGGTTATTGGATAAGTTTGAAGCAGGCTTCCAATCTATTCGCGAAATGTATAACTCCCTAATGGCGTGGGCGATTGAACGACCTAAAAAGGTTATTGCTGCCAGCGTTATTACTTTGGTGATTAACTTCTTCCTAGTTCCCTTTGTGGGCACGGAGTTCCAGCCTACCTATGATAGTGGCGAGTTTTCTGTCAACATTAAAGCCCCCTATGGTACCAGTATGGAGCGTACTGTAGCCTTGGCTACACCGCTACAGGAATACGTCAACTCTTTGCCTGAGGTCAAGATTTGCGCTTTAAATATCGGCGACGGCCGTAACCCTGTCAACCAAGGCAGATTGGATATCCGTCTTGTGCCTATTAACGAGCGCGAACGCAGTATGCAGCAGATTATGGACGATATGCGCGGTCACTTCCGCAATGTGGAAGGCTTGAAGGTTTCCGTTGTTTCTAACCAAGGCGGTGGCCGTGGCGATAGCCGTCCTGTACAAATTGGTCTGCGCGGCAGCGATATTACCCAATTGCGCCAGTATGCTTTGGACTTGGCAGAAAGGGTGCGCAATACTCCCGGTGCTACGGACGTAGATATTTCTGACTCCGAAGAAGAACCGGAAATTATTATCAAGCTTGATCACGCTAAGGCTAGCCAATTGGGCTTGAACGCTACCAGCTTGGGCGAAGTGGTGGAAATGGCGTTTATGGGCAAGAGCACATCCAACTCCTTTACCATTGGCGATAATGACTACGACATTATTCTGCAGATGGATAAGAGCCGCCGCATGGATATCAACGATGTCAAAAATCTGCGTGTAGCTGCCTCCGGTGGTTCCTTCGTTCGTTTGGGCGATGTGGCGGACGTGCAATTTGGCAGTGGTCCTACCCGCATTGAGCGCGAGGACAAACAGCGCCAGATCGTAGTGTATGCCAACACCGTTGGTACTTCTCCCGGCGCTTTGATTAACAAGATTACTGATGAATATATCCCCGAAATGAACTTGGCGCCTGGCTATAACTATAAAAAGATTGGTAATGCTGATACTATGCAGCGTACTTTTAAGGAAATTGCCAAGGCTTTGGCTTTAGCAATTGTAGTTGTGTACATGGTTTTGGCAGCCCAGTTTGAAAGTTTCTCCCAGCCTATTATCATCATGGCATCCCTGCCCTTTGCTGTAATCGGTGCTATTGTAGGTCTTTTGGTGGCAGGGCAGACAGCCAACATGATGAGTATGATTGGTTTCATCATGCTGATGGGTTTGGTTACGAAGAATGCGATTCTGCTTTTGGACTATGCTAACCAAGCACGTG
>NZ_JBGVLF010000037.1:0-17066 GCF_045124115.1 Phascolarctobacterium sp. | reverse complement strand
CATGGCATAAATCCCCTTTGCTTTGATTTTGTTAGCGCTTTAATTATACCAAAGGGATACGGTTTATGCCTTTTTTATTGGCTGAAATATTGAGTTTTCAAGGTTCTAACCTATTTTTAGGTGTGGGAAGTTTTAGTAAATGATTTGAGCATGAACACCATCTACTTTCAAGATTATAAAAGTGCAAAAACAGAACTTGACGCACTACTATAAAGACGAAACCGGACGTTGGAACTGATCGACATCAGTTCTAGCGTCCGGTTTTACTATACTCCTTATTACTTTTTCAGAATTCTTTGGAAAAAGTCACGTACAGAACGATCTGCCATACTGCTAGCATCGTTTTCATAGCTGCGACTACGTGTTGCATTCATGGAAGCAACTAAGGTACCGGTTTCCAAATCATAGAAATTATAGGAAGCATTCAACACAGCAACATTGTATGTTTGCGGTTTCACCCATGCTTGGTAAGGAATGTTCTCTACTCTACTGCGCAGATTTCCGTCTTCATCATAATAATAACGGGTTTCGTTTCTGTAACGAGTTTCGTAATATCCGGGATTAGTAGCATTATAATAACCGAAATTATTAATAACCACTCTCATTTCCAACTTGGTAGGCGCGTGATTGGGCTGTCCTTTACCTTTAGGCTGCATCTGGTTGCGTGCGTCCTCAACAATTAAATTTTTTCGTGCTGCAGCTTCTAAGATTGCTCCCATAATTTTTTCATCTGCTGCTTCGTCGCAAAAGAAACTTTTGGTTGCACGACTTTCCTGATTATCAATTTCAGTAACAATTATTTCACGTACATTGTTGAATTTGTAATCAGGATGTTTATATGGTTTAGCCGCCATAGCAACAGCGCTTACACATACCATACAAATTGTGAGGATTAACAAAACTAATTTTCTCATATTATACCTTCCTTCTAAAAGAATATTTCCGTTAGCAAGCATATTTATTCTACTTGCCAATTTATGTTTTCTGATTATAACAGGAATAGTAAAATGTAGCAATATGATATTTAGCTTTGTTAAAAACAATTCACAACTTCACAAATTCGTAATATAATAAGTGGTCAAATTCTCACGGAATTACTTCTGTTGGGCTTTCTTCAAGCTAAGTCCGATCCTGCCGCGTTTTTCATCAATACTAATAATTTCTGCTTCCACGATGTCCCCTACTTTGACTACATCTAGAGGATGCTTGAAATATTTATTGCTCAATTGGCTCTTGTGGATTAATCCGCTTTGTTTTAAACCAATGTCTACAAAAGCCCCAAAATCTACAACATTCTGCACTCTGCCGCGGACAATACTGCCAATGGCAAGGTCGGAAAGCTTGGCTACAGATTTACGAGTCAAAGGTGCAGGAGCATCTTCACGCACATCCCGCCCCGGTTTGGCCAAGGCAGAAAGAATATCGGTTACAGTAGGTACACCAGCGTTAAGTTTGTGAGCAAGCTTTTCAGGATTAGCCTTGCTTGCGGCAAGCATTAACGCAGAACTAGCGCAATCTTCTAGCTTAAAGCCAAGTTCAGCGATAATTTCTTCAGCTAAGCTATAACTTTCCGGATGAACGGGTGTATTATCCAAGGGATTCTTGGCACCTTTGATACGCAAGAATCCTGCACATTGCGTAAAGGCAGCAGGACCTAAACGCGGTACTTTGAGTAACTCTTTGCGACTGGTGAATTCGCCATGTTCATCTCTATAGGCAATAATATTCTTTGCTACGGAAACACTTACACCTGCTACATAACCCAGTAGCGCAGGACTCGCCGTATTCAGCTCTACACCGACATGGTTCACACAGCTTTCTACAACCGCACCCAAAGTGTTCCCCAATTCTTTTTGGTTAACATCGTGTTGGTACTGCCCTACACCAATGGCTTTAGGCTCGATCTTTACCAGTTCTGCCAATGGGTCTTGCACACGGCGGGCGATGCTTACGGCACCACGCAACGATACATCTAAATCCGGCAGTTCCTCCCTAGCCAATTTACTAGCAGAATAAACGGAAGCTCCTGCCTCGCTCACAATAATATAAGCACAGTCTAAATTATTATCGGCAATCAATTTAGAAGCAAACTGCTCTGTTTCGTAACTTGCAGTACCATTGCCGATGGCAATAAGTGTAACATGATATTTCATGATTAAATCAAGTGCAGCCTGCGCTGCCTCTTTTTGCTGGCGTTCGCTACCTGTTACGTATAAGGCAGTAGTTGCCAAAGTCTTACCATGCTTATCAATAACTGCCGTTTTACAACCTGTACGATAGCCCGGATCCAAACCAAGAATAGTGTGTCCGCCAATGGGTTGCGTCAAAAGTAACGCACGTAAGTTAGCTGCAAAGACGGAGATAGCCTGCTTTTCAGCAGTTTCTGTCATTTCATTACGGATTTCGCGTTCAAGACTGGGGAAAAGCAAGCGTTTAAAGCTATCTTCCATAGCTTCACGATAATACTTATACAAAGGTGCACGATTATCGAGGTTCAATTTACGGGCAAGTTTGTCTAGAACTATTTCTTCGTTAATGGTAATGCCAACCTTCAATGCTTTTTTGCTTTCGCCACGGTTGAGAGCCAAAACTCTATGGGGAGGCATTTGCTTGATGGGTTCCGTATATTCTTTATAGTTTAAAAATTCCGGTGCTTCCTGTTCCTCTACGATTAATTGACTTGCAAGCACACCTTCACGCCAAATTTCTTTGCGCAAGAAATCACGCACATCGGCACGGTCGGACAAATTCTCCGCAACGATATCCATGGCACCTTGCCAAACTTCATCTTCAGATTTAACATTTTCCCCATCGATATGCAGAGCAACTATTTTTTCTAAGGGTAGTAAGAATTTATGAGCCTGATTTTCAATTAAAGCTGCAATATCTTCTAAGCCTTTTTCACGAGCTATTTTACCGCGAGTACGGCGTTTGGGGCGATATGGCAAATACAAATCTTCCAAAATTTGCAATTTAGTAGCATTATTAAGTTCTTTTTCCAGTTCAGGCGTAAGTTTATCTTGCTCTTTAATGGTGGTAATGATTTCCTGGCGCCTATCCTCAAGATTACGCAGATATGCCAAACGTTCTTCGATAGTACGAATCTGTTCCTCATCCAAACTACCGGTAGCCTCTTTGCGATAGCGCGCGATAAACGGCACGGTATTGCCATCATCCAACAAACCTACTACAGCAGCAACTTGATGAACTTTTACCTTGATTTCACCGGCAATTGTTGCGTTGATTTTATTTTGCACTGCTTCGTTAGCAGTGTTGTCAACAGTATTTTCGTTATTTTTTATTACATCGTTAGCCATAAATATCTTCTCTTTCATACATATTTATTTTGTAAAGTTGAAGTTTTCTCTCCCAAAAGTCTTTGAAGAAAGATTGCTTATATTATAATATTTTAGCATTGTACTGTAAAGCATCGCCTATTGCCATAGTTTTCCCAAAAGATATCAGGAGTTCATCGCTTTAGCTACAAGACGTCTAAAGCTTTCCTCAAAGCGGATATCATCATCCTTCGTCCTTTTAGCAGGTCCTTTGAGATGATGCTTGCCTGTAGCACGACGTGCTTTCTTAGCCATCGCCCGCTCTGCAAGTAAGCGATCGATATTTTCATTAGTGTACCAGCGTCCGCTTTGGTGGATAGCATAGGCTCCCTTGGCTAAAGCCATAGCTGCTACGCCGTAATCCTGCGTACAAACAACATCACCTTCGCCTTTGCGAATTGCATTTACTACCGCCATGTCCACTGCATCCGCACCTGCGCCAATAACATGGGTTTCAGAATAATTACTAGTGAGGAAATGGTTAGTATCAAAATAAAGGTGGCATTCTGCACCATATTCCTTGGCTACTTTTTCTATAATGCCTACTACCGGACAGGCATCTGCATCTACCAATATTCTCATAATTTGTTTCCTTTTGTCATGATTTAGACATATTGTCTAGTTATAATTTAAGTAAAAGAAGATACATGAAGGGAGGATGGACTAATGCTCAATGAAAGTACTTTAAAAAAGATTGTCGCCATAGCTTTGGCTACTGTTTTCATAAGCTTTGCCTTCGCAGATACTGCCCTAGCTAAACCCAAACACCATGGCGGACCACCACCACGTCACGAAATGCGTGGCAAACCACCCGGACATCATCGTCCAATGCCCCCTCCGCGACACCACTTCAGACGTTTCCCAGAAATTCACCATATCCATTGCCGCCACGCTGAACGCAAGATGAATCCTTTTAGGTTGCATAATCTCAGGCTACGTCACCACCATTGTGTTTGGTGTTGTCCATGGTAACAGCAACATTCTCTAAACCAACGAAAATACCTGTGCTATTCCAAGGTAGTACAGGTATTTTCTATCTCCATTATAAATATTGTACCATAATATCTGCAAACTTTTAAGGTTTCCTTAGCATTCCTGCAACTTTGTCTCCCCTTCTCTGCTAATGGAATAAAGCAGCCTGTCAATATTGGTCAATTTCGGCTTATATGTATAGGGAGATTTCTCATGCTGGTCTATATAGTAGAGTGCTGCTTCTAAGCTACGCTTTTTGATCCCTTGATCATGATAATTATGGGTAAAGCAGTGTCTAGCTTTATCCAACTGCCTCAGTCCATTACCATAATGATAGTTCTCATGCATAATCTTCGTTACAAGCTTCAAATTATGATATAAAAGCCATTTAGCTTTATGGGTTTTAATATAGATTACGCCCTCAGAAATTTTATATTCAAAACCATATTGCTTGCATAATCGTGCAATAGTATAGTCATTAATAGGATGCAGCTGACTTTTTGCCTTAATATTAACCTCCTTACTACCTTGCGAAGAGCATTGATGCAATACGTCCTGACTTATACGCGGCATCCCGGCAAATACGCTTGCAAGCCACTGCTTGTCTTTTACGCAATGCTTACATACAGTATGCTTCTTTAAAAGTTCTCCTAATTTAGCCTGTCGAAGGTTGTCAGGTTTAATCCTTTGTAAATGTCTACAACCGGGCGCGTGCAAAACGTGGGTACCTACCGAAGTAAAAAACAAAGCCTCTGGGAGTTTACCTTGTATACTGCTGCACTTTCCCCTTATGGCCTCAAAGAGCCTTACGAGGCAATGAACATCATATCTAGAATTATGGAATTTTTCTACCGAAGGCTTGAAACCATAGGCTCTAAAATACGTTTCAAAACTATATCTCCGCTGCTTCATCCCACCAAAAAGCTGCAATAAATCTCTCAAAAAGAGGGTTGTATGGGCAGGAAGTGTCAATCCGCATTTCTCTATAGCTGTGCATAGAAGCGTATACGCATCGTTACCCCATAATACCAAGATGTCTCCACGCCTGCAAACACTAACCAATTTAGCCATAGCATCACCCAAGTCAACGCCATTGAGCAATTCTTCTCGCTTAGCATGTATAAACTCACAAAATTTATCACTAATAGTGCACTCCGGTTTCACATAGCAAAAATCTGTAGCTTTAGTTTTCATCTTTATTGACGTAACAGTGTAAGCCATAGATGCAATACTTGCAGCCTCGGCGTCAAATCTACTACCCTTTTGAATCCATTCTACATCGAGAAAAATATATCTTGCCATAACGATCCCTCCTTCGTATAGTCTAATTCTACACAACCTAGTGTCCTAAAATTATCCTATAAAAAAGTTGCACGTTACGATGCTAATCCATTACCTCAAGTGCACGTAAATTATCAAAAGCAATAGTTATTCCCTGCTCCAAAATCAGCACACGCCTATATGCATCAAGTTTAGCCAAGCGCGCCTGACATTCCCTATAAAAACCACCCGCCTTCCTCCCATCTTCTTCAAAATAGCAAATTATAATTCGTGGATGAGTAGAAGCGATGCTCGCAAGATAATCCAACTTACGTTTAAGTTTCTCCTGTGCATCATCTGCAAGTTCCAATGGTTCTTCCAGATATCGTTGTGCTTCGCTAGTAGCAACATTGTGACCTGTTAAGGCAGCGAAGGGAGCAAATTGTGCTGCTCTTTGGTGCATGGACAAACGGGGATGCACTTTAGATTTAGGATAGGGCAAATCAACTATACAACGATACTTTTCCATGGATATCTCTTTCATGCCCGATGCCCTCCTATCTCCATATTCCGTTCCCTACCTGTCGCTCCTTCTTCAAGACTTAACGCTTTAAAAAGCGAATTTTTACCAAAACGTTGCTTCACATCCAATATCGTCTGCTGTAGTTTATCCTGCTTTTCCTGCTTTCCTGCGCCTTCCTCCGGAGTTGCAAATAAACTCAGTTGTTCCTCGTTCGCAACCGCACCTTTGGGTACGGCATCAATGGCGCTAAGGCTAAGCTTGCGTACTAACAAGCCCTGTTTAACAATCCTATCAAAAAGTTTTCCTGCATATTCCATATAGTCGTCGGCTATAGTAGACGCACAGGGTAAACTAATTGTGCCATGGGATTTCTCCGGCACTTTCCGCCCATACCTATCTATACGCACTTTGTCAATCTTAACCATGGGCTTATCTATATTCTCTCTGTCATAGCCAATGGTTAAAACCAGTTTACTTGCTACCAGTTCACGTGCAGACAGCTCCAAAGCCAAAGCATCTGCCATTTCTTTAAGCACCAGTCTTGCTTTAGCAGTTTTGTAGGGACAATGCAGTACTTGCCCAGAGCAAACACTATTAGCATCAGGGTGATAAGCTTTAATCTCGCCAATAGTACAGGGTTCATAGCCCCAAGCGTGATCTATAAGCAGTTCTGCATTGATTCCGAAAAGTTCGTAAAGAAGCTCTTCATTATAGTAATTTTTCTTTGTCCCTATGGAGCACAGCGCTATATCGCCCATAGTATGAATACCGACTTGTGCCAAACGTTGAGCATAACCACGACCCACACGCCAAAAATCTGTAATGGGCTGATGATTCCACAGCAATCTGCGATACAGCTGCTCGTCTAGTGCAGCAATGCGAACACCGTTTTCATCGGCATCCTTATGCTTAGCAACAATGTCCATGGCTACCTTCGCCAAATACATATTAGTGCCAATGCCTCCCGTTGCCGTAATTCCTGTAGTACGCAAAACATCCTGAATAATCTCCATACACAAGGCTCTTGGTGATTTTTTATATAACTGCAGATATTTAGTAACGTCCATAAATACTTCGTCAATGGAGTAAATATGAATATCTTCCGGAGCAATATAACGCAAATACACCTTTAGAACCCGCGTGCTATATTCAATATAATGGGCCATCCTCGGCGTAGCAATGATATAGTCCGTTTCAAGTTGAGGATTTTTTGCCAATTCCGATGCTAAATAAGACTTGCCAATGAAGTCTTTTCCCCATTGTTTTGCCTTGCGTGCTGCATTAACACTCTGCATCTTTTGCACTACTTCAAAAAGACGTGGTCGCCCCGGTATCCCCATAGCTTTAAGGGAAGGTGAAACTGCTAGGCAGATAGTTTTCTCCGTTCTGGATATATCCGCCACTACAAGATTAGCATCCAAAGGATTAAGCCCCCGTTCCACACATTCTACAGAGGCGTAGAATGATTTTAAATCTATGGCAAAATACACTCTTTGCACACCTCTGCACCTCCAATTTAAAGCGAACAATATTTGTGTATTCAGCAATATTATATAAAAATTTTATTACTATTTTCTGCATTTGTCAAACATATTTACGCTATTACTATAAAAATCAGATGATTTTTTCTCGCACACCCAAAATTCGGTGCTGTTTATCTGGCATTTGAAGTATTGTGCAGTAAAGCTAAGTGGCAAAACTTGCTGCAAACAGTGCTGCTTATCGCACTATTGTTTGACGAAAATAGATTTATATGTTATAATTTATCTAGCTTACATATAAACACTTGATTGGAGGGTTTAAAATGGGCAGAAGAAAAGCACTTCCCCCTGATTTTAACGGAATCTATACTGAAGACATGCTTTCTGAGCGTCAACGTAATATTTTGAAGTTTGTTCGCGATTTTATCAATCATAAGGGCTATCCCCCTGCAGTTCGTGAAATTGGTGCTGCTGTTGGCCTGTCTTCCAGCGCCAGCGTCCACAACCATCTGAAACGTCTGCAAGAATATGGTTTCATTCAACGTGACGCAGCCAAACCTCGTGCATTGGAATTGATGTCCGAAAGTGATGCATGGAGAAACAAGCTTCTTGTTCCCGTACCGCTGGTTGGCAAGGTTACTGCCGGTGTACCTATTTTAGCTGTAGAAAACATCGAAGAAACCTATCCTATTCCTCGTGATCTGATTGGCTGCGACGAAGACGTATTTATGCTTTCCGTTTGTGGCGATAGCATGATTAACGCGGGCATCCTCGACCACGACTACATTATCGCACGTAAGCAAAATTTTGCTAATAACGGTGATATTGTTGTAGCTTTGATTGATGGCGAAGAAACCACCGTTAAACGTTACTTCCGCGAACTGCGCAGTGTGCGTCTGCAACCGGAAAATGACAAGTATCAACCCATTGTAGGCTCCGACAACATTCAGGTACTGGGTAAAGTTATCTCCGTATTTAGAATGCTGTAATTCACAGAAAATGTTTTTGATGTGTATTTAACATTACTAAGACAGCAAAGTGACATCATGATGGCATAAGAATATTTTATAGGAAAACAGCTCTTTTCAGGGCTGTTTTCTTGCTATCCGAGAAAAAATAGGCTAAAATAATACTAGCCGTATCCATAAATTTGAAGGAGATGCTGTTAATGAGCTTACATCCAAGTACTGATATTCTTGCAGACGCTATTGCTAAGTATGCCGAAGTGCAAAATACTACTACTCTATCACGTTTACTACGCGCCGTCTATAATCTGCTTTTAGAAGGTGCTGATATTATCATCCCCGTAGCTGCCCAAGCTGCTGAAGCAGGGCAAATCGCCTTAGTTACCCACACTACTGATAATGACAATTTAGTCTACGTTGCTGCCTATACTGAAAAGGCTAAGCTACCTGACGCTAAAGAGTTCGCTACTATTGAACGTCCTCTAGCCAACTATTTTGAGGCTATTTTGCAAATGGAGGGAATTGCAGGCATTATCTTTAACCCTACGTCCCCTACTCCCTTTACCATGCAGAAAAAAATGCTCAGCGAGTTACTGGCACAACTACAGCAAGGCAAGGCGAAAAACAGCATCGGTGTATGGCGTGGCGATATTACCACTCTCGATTGCGACGTTATTGTCAACGCTGCTAACAGCAGTTTGCTAGGCGGTGGCGGTGTAGATGGTGCTATTCACGCTGCAGCAGGTCCTGAACTGCTACGCGAGTGCAGCAACCTTAACGGCTGCCAAACCGGTGAAGCAAAGATTACCTTTGGTTATGACCTCAAGGCACCCTACGTTATTCACACTGTTGGTCCTATCTATAACGGCAAAACCAGTCAACGCTTAGAGTTGGCTGACTGCTATCGTAACAGCTTGGATTTAGCGAAAAAGCATCATTTGCACAGTATTGCTTTCTCCGCCATCTCCACCGGTGTTTATGGCTATCCTGTAGAAGAAGCAGCCCGCATTGCCCTTTTGACCGTTACCCAATGGCTCAACGCCAATCCCACTTATGGCATGAATATTATTTTGACCTGCTTTAACAGTGCCGTACAAAACGCTTATGAAAGCGTTATTGAAGCTGCTAAAAAAGGTGAATTGGAATAAAACATAAAAATAACAGCGTGTACTTTTCACTTTTCAGTGAGGTACACGCTGTTTTCTTTTACCTGTTAAGCATTAATAATTGCCGTGAATTTATCCTTATTGGCTTCAATAGCCTGCTTGCCGCCAACTACACAAATCAGACCGTCACTGAGCATATCTTCAACAACTTGGCCTAAAGCTTGCAAATCAGCATTCGTCACATCCAACACTTGGTCACGAGTACGCTGACGCAGCTCTTCCGGTACTTGCTTGATATACTGGATAGCAGCCTGATCCATACGCATAGTATTGGTCAAAGGTGTATCCATACCGCTAATGGTCCCGATAACGTACTTATCAAGTTCACGAGCAGGGATTTCTACTGTTTTCAGCCATGCAGGCAGTTCTTTATATGCTTCCAAAGATTTTGCCAGCTGCGGATCACGATAGGAAGCAAAGACGCCTAAGCCGTTTAGCTCAAAGCGTGCTGTTGCGCCGTAAGCACCGCCTTGAATACGGATTTTAGTCCACAGGTATTCGTAGCGGAGAATAGTTTCCAACACACGCATTGCACCGGTGTATTTATGGCCATGCTTAGCAAAATTACCGCCTGCAGCTACGTATTGTACCTTACCGGGAGTAGTAATGCCTTCGTTATGACCGGGTGCAGGCAATGCTACAGGTGCTGCAGCAATAGGTGCCTCATTAAGCTTATCTGCAAATTGCAAGCACTCGCCTCTTACCTGCTCCCTATCCTCACGATCACAGGAATACAGCAGCGTATAACAGCTCTTTTGGAAGAAAAGCTTCAGCATGGACTGCAGCTCTGCTAAGACAGCCTCGCTACGCTCGGCAACATTTTCGCTTAAATCCTTCAAGAAACGGTAGTAACTGAATTGGTCCTGCTCGTTAGCACGGGCGCCCGCACCACAATATGCGTACAAGCGGGAAATAGCAATATTCTGACCGCGATTGAAGAATTCATCATCCCAATCAGTTTTAATTTCTGCTAAAAGCTCTTGGAAACGTTGCTTATCACTGAGCAAACTTTCTAAACCAATTGCTTCTAACAAATCAAAAGTCTTAGGCAAATTTTCCAGCAAAGTCTTCGCCTTTACGACAAAATACAGACGATACTCATCAGCATTTTCTGCAGCAGAAATAGCGCGTACATCAAAAGTCACGCCACCGGTGTACATAATGCCGTAAGTGGAGAGTTCTTCATAGGTATAGCGCTTGCTATTGAACTTGCCCAATATGTCAGTCAGTAGGAAGCACAAAGGCATTTGCTCCGCAGTCACACCGCTGATGTCGAAATACCAATTGGTATAAGCAATCTTATTTGTATCGGCAGGTACGTAAACTAGTTTACTATTGCCTAAAATTTCTTCTTCCTTGGCAATGTGCTCTACCTCACGACGGATATCGCTACGTTTGAGGATGGGAATAGAAGCACGTGCTTCTTCGCTATCTGGCTCTGCCTGCAAACGATGGAGTTCCGCACATTCAAAAGCGTACTGCTCCAATTCTTCCTGCGTCATGGATGCTTTGATCTCCGCTAATTTAGCTGCTGCAGCCTCTTGGTCAGCTTCTTCCTTACCTGGTTGGGGCATTAAAGTTACAAGTACCTTATGAGTATTATCTAACAAGTAATTTTCAATAAGGCTTTCATAATAATTGGTCTCTAAGCCCTTACGCATGGTCGCCAAGGCTTCTTTATAGCGCAACCCTTCAATGGGATTACCACCATAAAGCCAATTATCCAGTACACCTAAGCCATAAATCAATCCTTTGGGATAAGGACCGAAGTCGGATTCACGCATTTTGAACTCAGTAGCGTTCAGAGATGCTTCCAACAACTTTTTATCAATACCATTAATGGTCAAATCCTGCAAAGTCTTATAGATAACGCTAAGGAATTTGTCACGCTGGTCTTTCTCGCTGCCTGCAGCACGAATGCTCAGCACAGGTTGCTGCATACTGCCTGTATAGCTGCCGCTAATGTTCTGTCCTACGCCACTGGCAACTAGCGCACGACGCAAGGGAGAAGATTCGCTTTCCAGCAAAACTGCTTCCAACAAACGCAGGGACATACTGGTCAGAGTATCTACAGCTTTGCCGGTAACAATGGACAATTCGTGATAAGTCTTACCACTGCAATCTTCGCCGCTGTCCACGGGATAGTAGGCCTCTACTTCCGCAGTTTTTGCCAAAGGAGCCTGCAAGGGAATTTCAGAATCCACAGTACCGGTTTTAACAAAATGGCTTAAATATTCTCCATCAAGATAAGCCAAAGTCGCATCGATATCCATATCACCATAGAGGTAGATAAAGGAATTTTCCGGACTGTAATAAGTTTTATGGAAGTTAAGGAACTTTTCTTCCGTCAGTTCGGGAATAGCATCAGGATAACCACCGGACTCAAAGCGGTAGCAAGTATCGGGGAACAATGCCTTCATGGCTTCATTTTCCAAGAAAGCGTCAGGAGAGGAATAGACGCCCTTCATTTCGTTATACACTACACCATTATAGGAAAGTTCGCCTTCAGGATTTTCCAAATTGTAGTGCCAACCTTCTTGGCGCAAAGTGTATTTGTTTTCGTAAATCAACGGATAGAACACTGCATCCAGATATACATCCATCAGATTATGGAAGTCCTTTTCGTTACGACTGGCAACCGGATAAACAGTCTTGTCCGGATAGGTCATAGCGTTCAGGAAAGTGTTCAAAGAGCCTTTAACAAGATCAACAAAGGGCTCCTTCAGATGATATTTGCGGGAACCACACAAGCTGGAATGTTCTAGAATATGCGCCACACCGGTATCATCAGCAGGCGGAGTACGGAAAGCGATGGAAAACACCTTGTTATCATCATCGTTGGCAAGATATAACAAACGAGCACCGCTTACAAGATGCTCCATAATATAAACGTGGGAACGCACTTCATCTACGTATGCTTCTTGTAGAACTTTAAAGCCATGGTAAACTGCATTTATTTCTAAATTCATAATGACCTCCTAAAAATTACATCACTTGTAATATTATAGC
Source organism: Phascolarctobacterium sp. (assembly GCF_045124115.1). Taxonomy (GTDB): domain Bacteria; phylum Bacillota; class Negativicutes; order Acidaminococcales; family Acidaminococcaceae; genus Phascolarctobacterium_A. The sequence goes on along the minus strand of NZ_JBGVLF010000037.1, from coordinate 4,355 downwards.
ATAAATCCCACACCAATGTAGGAAAAAGTATGTAACATAAAAAGTCCCTGCCTCACAAAGAGACAGGGACTGATGGAAAAAGACTTATTTGAAGTACATTACGCCGGATTTAAACAGCTTTTGATCCTTTTCGCCGGCAATGTTGCGGAACAGGCCCGGTGCGAAACGTTCGCTGTGACCCATCTTGCCCAATACACGACCATCAGGACTGGTGATGCCTTCAATAGCATACAAGCTGCCGTTGGGGTTGCACGGAGTGTTCATAGTGGGAACGCCCTGAGCATTTACGTATTGGGTTGCTACTTGACCGTTAGCAAAGAGCTCCTTAATAACGCTTTCGGGAGCATAGAAACGACCTTCACCGTGAGAAACAGCAATGGAGTGTTCTTCACCAGGTTCGCAGCAGCTGAGCCAAGGAGATTTGTTAGAAACAACGCGGGTAGTAACGATTTGAGAAATATGACGACCAATGTTGTTAAAGGTCAAGGTGGGAGATTCGCTGGTCAAATCACGAATTTCGCCATAAGGCACCAGACCCAGCTTAATCAAAGCTTGGAAGCCATTGCAGATGCCCAGCATCAAGCCATCACGGTTTTCTAACAAGTCGCTGATGGCTTCTTTAATACGCGGATTGCGGAACATGGTAGCAATGAACTTGCCGCTACCATCGGGTTCGTCGCCGGCACTGAAGCCACCGGGAATCATCACGATTTGAGAATTGTTAATATATTTAACCATAGCTTCCACGGATTCTTCAATAGCAGCTGCAGTCAAGTTGCGGATAATGAAGGTGTTAGCCTCTGCACCTGCTGCTTCAAAAGCACGAGCACTATCGTATTCGCAGTTGTTACCAGGGAATACAGGGATAAACACACGGGGTTTAGCAATAGTAATCGGTGCAGTCAAAGGTAATTCTGCTTTATAGAGAGGCATATTGATGTCGGCAGGTTCTTCCACAGCAGGCAGGCTGTCCGGGAAAATACCTTGCAGGGTGTTGCGGTAGGATGCCAAAGCCTTAGCAGCATCGATATGAGTATCATTAATCATGATACCTGCTGCTGCAGTAGTGTGGCCAAGGAGCATGTAGTCTAGGCCTTCGAAAAGTTCTTCCGGTTCTACGCCTGCGGCCAGTTCCAGAACAAGACCGCCAGGTTGCAAAGTAAAGAGACTATCAGTATCATGGAAAGGTTTGATAAACTCGAAGCCCAGTTCGTTACCCATAGCCATGGTAGTTACCAAAGCAGCAATGCCGCCTTCTTTAACAGCAGCAGCTGCTGCAATCTTACCTGTTTCCATAGCAGTATGTACTGCGGTCAAGTTCTTGCGCAGAGCAACGAAGTCAACTACCTCTGCATTGTCACGAGGGCAGGACAGGAAGATTACTTTGTCGCCTGCAGCCTTGAATTCTGCAGAAACAGCTTTATTACCATCAATTACACCTACGGCAAAGGAGACCAGAGTAGGAGGAACAGTTTTATCCATAAAGGTACCGCTCATGGAGTCCTTACCGCCAATAGCAGGCAGCTCCAAAGCATCCAGTGCAGTGAAAGCGCCAAGAAGTGCGCTAAAGGGTTGTCCCCAACTGGTGGAGTCGTGGAGTTTGGGGAAATATTCTTGCAAGGTCAAACGCAGTTTAGCAGGATCTGCACCCAATGCTACAGCACGAACTACAGATTCGGTTACAGCGTACATAGCACCATGGAAGGGACTCCAGCACGCAACGTCAGGATTATAACCGCAAGCCATCACAGAAGCTGCAGTAGTGTTGCCATGCAGCACAGGGATACGGCCAACCATACCTTCGGAAGGAGTCAATTGGGTTTTGCCGCCGAAAGGCATCATTACAGTGCCGCGACCGATAGTGCTGTCAAAACGTTCGGACAAGCCTTTCTCGCTGCAGACATTGAGGCGGGCCAAGTTTTGCAGCCATGCGGTTTCGATATTTTCAGCTTTAACAACAACTTCAGGCACACGTTCAAAAACGTTCTCTTCAGCTTCTTCAGCAACTGTTACATTGGTGTGCTGTGCTACGCCGTTAGTATCTAAGAAAGCACGGGACAGGTCAACAATCTTGTCACCACGCCAGTACATAACGAGACGAGGATCTGCAGAAACTTCTGCTACAACAGTAGCTTCTAAGTTTTCTTCGTCAGCATATTTGATGAAAGCGTCACGGTTTTCAGCTTCAATAACTACAGCCATACGCTCTTGGGATTCGGAAATTGCCAGCTCAGTACCATCCAAGCCTTCATATTTCTTGGGAACTTTATCCAAATCAATTACCAATCCGTCGGTCAACTCGCCAATAGCAACGGAAACGCCGCCTGCACCAAAGTCATTGCAACGTTTAATCATAGCAGTAACAGCAGGATTACGGAACAAGCGTTGAATTTTGCGTTCGGTAGGAGGATTGCCTTTTTGTACCTCCGCACCACAGCTCATCAAAGAGTCTACAGTATGTTCTTTAGAAGAACCGGTTGCACCGCCGCAGCCATCACGACCGGTTTTACCTCCCAGCAGGACAACAATATCGCCTGCAGCAGGGCGTTCGCGACGTACTGCACTGCGAGGAGCTGCGCCCATTACGCCACCGATTTCCATACGTTTAGCAACGAATTTGTCATGGTAATATTCCTGTACGTGACCGGTAGCAAGGCCAATCTGGTTGCCGTAGGAGCTGTAGCCTGCAGCGGCACCAATGGTAATCTTGCGTTGTGGCAGTTTGCCGGGCAGAGTCTCACTAATAGGAGTACGCGGATCAGCAGAACCGGTTACACGCATTGCTTGGTATACATAAGAACGACCGGACAGTGGATCGCGGATTGCACCGCCCAAGCAGGTGGCAGCGCCGCCGAAGGGCTCGATTTCTGTAGGATGGTTATGAGTTTCATTTTTGAACATAACTAGCCACTCTTCAGTCTTACCATCTACTTCAATGGGTACAACAATGGAACAAGCATTGATTTCTTCAGATTGGTCAAGATCAGGCAGCTTGCCTTCGTTGCGCAGCTTCTTCATACCGATAACAGCAATGTCCATCAAAGTTACAGGACGCTCGGTAGCTTCGCCGTATACTTCATCACGGGCAGCCATATATTTATCGTAAGCTTCTTGTACAGGTTGGGTATATTTACCGGGAATGATTTCTACATCCTCGATTTGAGTCATAAAAGTAGTATGACGGCAATGATCGGACCAATAAGTATCTAATACGCGAATTTCAGTAATAGTAGGTTCACGATGTTCTTCATTGAAGTATTTTTGGCACCAGAGTAAATCTTCCAAACTCATAGCCAAACCCATATCCTTGCGCAGTGCTTCCGCTTCTTCACGGGTCATAGTCAAGAAGCCTGCTACAGATTTAACTTTTTCAGGTTCTTCGCAAGTGCTGATCAGAGTTTCCGGCTTAGCAGCTTCTGCTTCACGTGCTTCGATGGGGTTGATGCAGTAAGCTTTAATTTTAGCTACTTCTTCTTCGCTCAGCGCGCCTTCCAAAACATATACCTTAGCTGCAGCAACCATAGGACGGTCCTTCTGGGTGATCAGCTGAATGCATTGTTCGGCAAAATCTTCACGTTGATCATATTGACCTGGCAGCAGTTCTACTGCAAAAGCCTGCTCACCTGCAGCCAAAGGCAGTTCTTCTTCCAAAACCTTATCAACAGGAGGTTCAGAAAGAACTAAATCCTTCGCCATAGCAAACTCTTCATCGCTCAAACCCATTACATCGTAACGATTAACGATGCGCATGCCTTTTAATGCGCTCATACCCAGATTATTGCGCAAATCTGCCAACAAACCATGGGCTTCTACAGCAAAGGCATCCTTCTTCTCCACATAAACTCTTCTAATATTACTCATATTCACAGCCTCCCATTAAATGTCTCGAGGTTTATAACTAGATATTCGTATATATTGTAACACAAATCTGAAATATATCCAATATCTAGCCGAAGAATATTCGCTAATATCTGAACGTTTTTTGTAAACCGAGATAAATAATTCGCTATTTTTAGGCGGCAGCTATCCTCAGTAGGCTCCATCCAATCGCTGCGCGCTAAGCGCTGGTTCTACACGGCAGTGTCTTGGCTCCCCTAGTATGGGAGCTGTCAGCGGAGCATAGCGACGCTGACTGAGGGGTTTACGCATAAAGAAAAACACCAACGCATTCGCGTTGGTGTTTTTCTAACCGGCAGCTATCTATCCTCCCAGGCCGCTTCCAGCCAAGTACTTTCGACGTATAAGGGCTTAACTACTGTGTTCGGGATGGGAACAGGTGGATCCCCTTAGCCATCACCACCGGATTATTCAATTCTGAGAGCTTGTACCCTCAAAACTTCCACAGAAGAATTTTT
>NZ_JBGVLF010000036.1:0-18622 GCF_045124115.1 Phascolarctobacterium sp. | reverse complement strand
TTTGATGAAATGTGGTATCTTGAGATTGATCCATGGTGGTCAGTCCTTTCTGCTGATTTTGTGTAGCAACTTTATTTTAACAGAAAGATACCACCATGGATCTTTTTTATTTAGTTGTGCAACTTTATTTTACAACTAACCGTTTAGAAAAAGTATGTCTGAGTCCACGTATATTTTAGGTGTTACAAGTGTTACCATGGAATTTAAAAACTTAACTGATGAGCCTATAGCAATAAAATGGGGACAATCTGCAATTCATTTAGGAAATTATTATGGTGTTCCATTTCTTGGAGGAATGAAATATAAAGATGCGGGAAATCCTAGTATGACTCCCGATACTTTAATTCCTCCATGGGGCGTACAGGAGGTAACTTTATTTCATGGAAATCCTAAGTGGACTAGTAGTGGATGGCAAGATGGTTATACATATGTTAGAACAGATGATACTTTAAATGCAGAGATTATAATGAAAGTAGAATCTTCTAGCGGATCAAAATATTATAATTATAAAACTCCAAATATGATATTACCTTCTTATGTTGTGGAGAAGTATAGATATGTTGAGGAACCAGAAGATAACGAAGATGACGATATTAGATAAGGCTATTAGTGCGTAGCAGGAGGAATATTGCTATGAGAAAGTTAAAATCTTTACTTGTCGTATTGATACTGATTTGTTCCATGGTGTGTGCTGCGTGTTCTAGTTCTACTGCGAAGGCTAATGCCGTACCCAACTTTAAACTATATCACACCAAAAATATGTGGAATTTTTTAAAACTAGAAACTAGCACTGGGAAAATTTGGCAAGTACAGTATGCGATAAATAATGACGATGCACGTATGGAGTGTCCGCTTAATAACATAGAAATGGTTGAGTCTTCTGGACAACGGCCAGGACGGTTCGAATTGTATGAATGCCAAAATATGTATACTTTTCTTTTAGTGGACACAGTTGATGGAAGAGTTTGGCAAATCCAATGGTCTACTGAACCTGCTAATAGAGGCGTAGTTGCTCAAATTAAGTAATAGATGTTTTTGGGAGGAGTGAGTTAAGCTCCTTTTTTTCTCAAAAATCTTCTTGCCAAGTTTTTCGTTCTGTGGTATCATATCTGCGGTAAAAAACTGTGGAGCGGTAGCGCTTTATGCGCACTGTAACCATTAGCAGTTTGTTTTACTGGTAAATTAAAGTCAATAATCGCTTGGATCTATAGGACCGGGACGAGGACGCAAAACAAGGCATTAGTAGGCGTATTCCGTGTCGGAGTACGTCTTTTTTTATTTTGTGTCCTTCCCTGATTAGGAAGGAGCTGCCATGAAAATTGGTATTATTGGTGGGGGCAGAGTTGGCTCCTGCTTAGCAGGCTATTTAGTAAAGCAGGAGGCTTTAGTTGGGATTACTGCTTCTACCGCCCAAAATTCTTTGGCGTTGGCACAAGCTTTTGGTACTGCTCCCTGCACTAATGCAGAGCTTTTAGCTAAAGCGCAAATCCTGCTTTTAACCGTACCGGATCGTCTCATTAGTCAGGTAGCAGAGGAACTAGCTTCTACTTGCTCTAGTAAAGACCTGATGGGGAAAGTAGTACTTCATTGCAGTGGTAGTTTGGGCTTGGAGCCCCTTGCTACGCTGGGGCAGGCAGGCGCTCATGTGGGGAGTATGCATCCCTTACAAAGCTTTGCAGGAGGGCAAACCTGCTTGAAGGGTGTTTATATGGCAGTGGATGGTGATGCAGAGGCTTTGGCTACAGCGGAAAAACTAGCTTTGGCTTTGGGCGGTCATCCCTTCCACGTATCTGCAGAGGAACGCGCTGCCTACCACGCAGCAGCCTGCATCTGTAGTAACTACGCTGTTACTGTGGAGGCTTTAGCTCAAGGGCTGATGAGTCGCTGGATTGGTAGCAGGGAAGCTGCCTGGCAGGCTTTATTACCCTTGTTCAAGGGAACAGCTACTAATTTAACCACAGCATCCCATGCAGGCAGTGTCCTTACGGGCCCTATTGCTAGAGGGGATGTAGGCACTGTGGCTAAGCATTTGGCAGTGCTTCCGGAGGATTTACAAAAAATTTACCGTGTCTTGGGGCGTGTAACCGTCCAAGTAGCCTTAGAGAATAGCACTATTGACGCAAAGACAGCAACGGAATTAGAACGTTTGCTGCATTAAGCGCTACCGCAATGCGGAGCACATAATAATGGAGGTACTGAAATTGGCTACTAAACAAGTAACTGTAGCAACCATCAAAGAGATGAAACAAAAGGGTGAGCCTTTTACCATGATTACCGCCTATGATGTGGCCATGGCCCGCAATGTAAACGAAGCTGGCGTGGACATGATCTTAGTAGGCGATTCTGTGGGTAATGTTATGTTAGGTTATAACTCCACTGTGCCTGTAACCATGGACGAAATGATTCACCATACTAAAGCTGTTATGCGTGGCAATAGCACGGCCTTAGTAGTTGGGGATATGCCCTTTATGAGTTATCAGGCCAGCGAGGTTGATGCCATGTACAATGCTGCACGTTTCCTGAAGGAAACAGGCTGCACTGCTATTAAACTGGAAGGCGGTGCGGAAGTTGCACCCTTAGTAAAGAAGCTGACTACTGCAGGTATTCCTGTGTGCGCTCATATTGGCCTGACACCCCAATCTGTAAACCAGTTAGGTGGATTTAAAGTTCAGGGCAAGGATGTGGAGGCAGCACAGAAAATGCTTGATGATGCCAAAGCTTTGGAGGCAGCAGGAGCATTTGCCTGCGTGCTGGAATGTGTGCCTGCCGCTTTGGCTGCCAAAGTTACAGCGGAGCTGGAAACCATGGCTACTATCGGCATTGGTGCTGGTAATGGCTGCGATGGACAGGTGCTGGTATGCAATGACCTTTTGGGCGTGTCCAATGGCTTCTGTCCTAAATTTGTCAAGAAATATGCCAATCTCCACGATATTACTGTGGAGGCTGTGAAAAAATATATTGCCGAGGTAAAGGAGCGCAGCTTCCCTGCACCGGAGCATACCTTTAAAATAGATGATTCCGTTTTGGAAAAACTGTATTGAGATAGAGAAATGAGGGATTGATGATGAAATTAGTACATACTGTTGCCGAACTGCGTGAAGAAGTTGCAATTGCTAAAAGCCAAGGATTGAGCATTGGCTTAGTGCCCACTATGGGGGCCCTGCATGAAGGTCATGCTTCTTTGATCAAGGCTGCTAATCAAGAAAATGATTTTGTAGTGGTCAGCGTTTTTGTTAATCCCACCCAGTTCGGCCCGAATGAGGATTTGGATGCCTATCCCCGCACTTTGGAGGCGGATTGCAAGTTGGCAGAAAAAATGGGGGCCAATGTGGTTTTCGCCCCCAGTCCTGCAGAAATGTATCCCAGTGTTGATGCTACCTGGGTTGAAGTTACCGGTGATGTGACCAAGGTGCTGTGCGGTCGTACCCGTCCCATCCATTTCCGTGGCGTAACTACCGTCGTTACCAAGCTTTTCAATCTGGCACAGCCTGACCGTGCTTATTTTGGTCAGAAGGATGCTCAACAGGTAGAAGTGCTAAAGCGCATGGTCAAAGATTTATTCTTCAACCTGCAATTGCGCATTATGCCCATTGTCCGTGAAGCAGATGGTTTGGCAAAAAGTTCCCGTAATACCTATCTGAGCGCAGAAGAACACACTGCAGCTTTGATTCTTAGCCGTAGTCTGCAGGCTGCCAAAGAGCAGTACGCTACAGGGGAGCGTGATGCTGCAAAGATTTGCGCCGCAGTAACTGCTTCTATTAAGAGCGAGCCCATGGCTAATATTGATTATGTAGAAATCTACGGCCTGCCGGAACTGACTCCTGTTACTAATCCCATGGTGGGGAGCAATTTGTTGGCTGTAGCTGTAAAATTTGGCACCACTCGTTTGATTGATAATGTTGTTTTGGAGGATAAATAATGCTTTATAATATGTTTCATGGTAAAATTCATCGTGCTACTGTAACCGAAGCCTGCTTGGAGTACATGGGTAGCATCACCATTGATAGCGAGCTTTTAGAGCTGTCCGGTATTCTGCCCGGTGAACGTGTACAAATCGTTGATAATAATAATGGCAATCGTTTGGAAACCTATGTTATCGCCGGTGAGCGTGGCAGCGGTGTAATCTGCCTAAATGGTGCAGCAGCCCGTAAGGTGGTAGTGGGCGATACGGTAATCATCATTGCCTATGCCATGATGAACGAGGAAGAAGCCAAAAGCTTTGAACCCAAGGTTGTCATGGTGGACGAACACAATCGCCCCGTAAATGTGCGTGGCACAGAGCTTGAGCGAGAGATTGGCTAAGCCAGTTTAGATTTTCATATAAATAAAACAGAGGTCGTTACCTAAAGGTTAGGATGACGACCTCTGTTTTTTCTTACTTCAATTTTTCTACTGCCTGTTGCAGTTGCTGTAGACCCTGCAGCAGAGTTGCTCTGGGGCAGGCTACGTTGATGCGTTCATAGGCATCTCCCTCCGGGCCGAAGATACCACCGCTGTCCAACCACAGCTTGGCATCATGCCAAAGCCATTGTTCCCTTGTAGCAGCGTCCATTTTTAAAGCACTACAATCCAACCATAGCAGATAAGTGCCTTCAATGGGCATGGCCTTGATTTGGGGGATATGCTGCTCTAAAAAAGTCTTGGTAAATTCTAAATTGGCGTAAATATATTCTTTGACTTGGCGGAGCCAATCTTCCCCTTGGGAATATGCTGCCTGGCAGGCAACCAACCCCAACGCATTCAGCTGGCTATAGCCTGCTGCATCAAGCTGTTTGCGAAAGGCACGGCGCAGTTTTTCGTTGGGAATGAAAATATTGGACACCTGCAGACCGGCAATATTAAAGGTTTTACTGGGAGCAGTGCAAACAATGCAGTTTTGGGCGTAGGCGTCTCCTAGACTGGCAAAAACCGTATGGGTATGACCTTCCCAAACAAAATCAGCATGAATTTCATCGCTGACCATAATTACGCCATGGCGCAGGCAAAGGTCGCCTAAGGCAAGCAGCTCCTCCTTGGTCCACACTCTGCCAACGGGATTGTGGGGAGAGCATAAAAAGAGCAGTTTGACCTTGTGTTGCAGGATTTTGGCTTCTACATCAGCTAAATCCATTTGGTAATGGCCGTTTACTAATTTAAGGGGAGAGCTTACTACCTGCCTGCCGTTGTCAGCGATAACTTCCGTAAAGGGGTAGTAGACCGGTTGCTGGATGAGTACTGCTTCCCCGGGGTGGGTAAAGGCTTTTACCGCCATAGCTAGGGCAAAGACTACTCCCGGAGTTTTTACGAGCCAATTAGGTTGGGGACTCCAGTTAAAATGCTTTTCATACCATTTTTGGACGGCGGCGAAATAGGCATCTCCGCTTTCGCTATAGCCAAAAATTCCATGTTCCACCCTTTGAGTGAGGGCGGAGGTTACTTCCCGGGCAATGGGAAAGTCCATATCTGCTACCCAGAAGGGAAGCACGTCGGCAGGACGCCCTCTGCGAACTGCAAAATCGTATTTTAAGCAGTCCGTATTTTTTCTATTAATTACTTTATCAAAATCGTAGGTGGTCATAATAGCTCCTTATTCAAGAGCAGCAAAAGCTTGCTCCAAATCTGCAATTAAATCATCAGTAGCTTCAATACCGGTGGAAAGGCGCAGTAGACAATCGGTAATGCCTTTTTCTGCACATTCTTCAGGGGTCAGGTCTGCATGGGTCTGACGGATGGGATAGGTTAAAAGGCTTTCGGTACCACCAAGGCTTTCTGCAAATTGAATCAATTTTACTTTTTCTAAAAGTTGACGGGCAGTATCCGCGCTATCCACAGCAAAGGAAATCATACCGCCAAAGCCAGTGGTTTGACTGGCGTTAATGGCATAACCGGGATGCTGGGGCAGACCGGGATAGAGTACGTATTTTACTTTAGGCTGTTTTTGGAGCCATTGGGCAATGGCCTGAGCATTGCGTTGGTGCTGCTCCATCCGCAGGGGCAGTGTTTTAATACCGCGGATGACCAACCAGGCATCCATTGCGCCTAAGCAGGCACCGGTGGATTTGTAGATAAGGCGTAGCTCTTCGGCAATCTTTTCATCTTTAACGATGGTAAAGCCTGCTAAAACATCGTTGCGTCCTGCTAAATATTTGGTGCCACTGTGGATAATAATATCAGCACCCAGATCCAAAGGCTTTTGAAAATAGGGAGTTAGGAAGGTATTATCTACAATAACCAACAGATTATTATCCTTAGCGATTTTGCTAATGGCACGCAGATCGCTGATTTCCATAGTAGGATTGGTGGGTGTTTCTAAATAGATGGCTTTAGTCTGTGGCGTAATAGCAGCAGTGATTTCTTCTAGTTTGGAAGTATGCACTACTGTAAAGCTAAGTCCGTTTTGTTCTTCGTAGCGATGGAAGAGACGGAAGGAGCCACCATAAAGGTCGTTGCCGGTAATAATGTGATCACCGGGTTTGAAGAGGCGCAGCACTGCATCTACTGCAGCCATACCGCTGGCAAATGCCAAGGCGTCTAAACCGTTCTCTAATGAAGCAACTAGTTTTTCCAAACGCTGACGCGTAGGGTTTGCTTCACGAATATAGGCAAAGCCGGTGGTTTCGCCCAAACGGGGATGGGCAAAGGTAGAAGAAATATAAATCGCAGGGGATACGGAGCCTGTAGCATCATTGGCACCGATTCCATGAACACATTTAGTAGCAAAATCCATCTGAAAACACTCTCCTTTAAAATTAAAATATATCAAGTTAATAGGTATAGTATATGTTGTTATTTTACTCTTCTTTGAAGATTTGTCAAGCAGCTTTTTACATTATGGAGTAATACAAAAATAAATAGCGAAGAAAGTGTAAATAAAATCCTAAAAACCTATTGACAAAGTAGGTAAATGAGAGTAAAATACACATCAACATAGAAAAACCTATGAAAATAGTAGGCGAGGAGGTGCGCGAGATGCTACAGGTTAGAGACATCCGCAAAGCCTTTCATAATAACGAAGTCCTTAAAGGTGTGGACTTTGAAGTACGAAAGGGCGATGTGGTTACCATCCTGGGGCCCAGCGGCAGTGGCAAAACAACCCTTTTGCGTTGTATGAATTTTTTAGAGCAGGCAGATGCAGGTCATCTACAGTTTGATGAACAGCAGATTGATTATGCTAAAGTTACCGGTAAGGAGATCAAAGCTATTCGTAAAAAGACAGCCTTTGTCTTCCAAAACTACAATCTCTTCAACAATAAGACAGCCTTAGAAAATGTTACTGAGGGTCTTATTTATGGCAGGGGCGTAGCTAAGGAAAAAGCAGTGGAAATTGGCAAGAAGGCTTTGGATAAGGTTGGCCTTGCTGATCGCTACGACTACTACCCCAGCCAATTAAGCGGTGGTCAGCAGCAACGTGTTGGCATTGCCCGTGCTATCGCCGTAGAACCGGAGATCATCCTTATGGATGAACCAACCAGTGCGTTGGACCCGGAGCTGATTGGCGAAGTATTGGCAGTTATTAAACAATTGGCTCAGGAAGGCAAGACCATGGTAATAGTAACCCATGAGATGCAGTTTGCCAAAGAAATTTCCACCCACGTGATTTTCATGGCAGATGGCAATATTGTGGAGGAAGGATCGCCTTCTAAGATTTTTTACAATCCGGAAAAATTACGCACTCGTAAATTTTTACAAAGGGTACTACCGGAAGCAGAATACATTATTTGAAGATAACAAAGGATGGGTGAATGACGATGAAAAATACATGGAAAAAATTAGCAGTATTTACTTTGGGTGTTTTAGCAATAGGTGCTTTGACTGCAGGTTGCGGTGGCGAAAAAAAGCAGGCTGCTTCCACTAATGGCAAAGCTTTAGTAAAAACAGTTATTAGCGGTACGGAAGCTCCTTTAAGCTGGGTTGACGAAAAGGGCGAGATGCACGGATATGAATACGATGTGTTAGTGGAAGTAAATAAGCGCTTACAAAGCTATCAACTGGATATACAGGCTGTTCCTCCTGAAACCCAGGACGTAATGATGGAATCCGGTGATGCCAAGGTTGCTACCGGTGGCTATTTTAAAAATCCCCAACGTGAAAAGAACTTCCTGCTGCCGGAAAGTCCCATTGGTGCCAGCAATTTGGTCGTCTACGTTACTAAAGGGAATGAAAGCAAATACAAAAACTTGGAGGAAGCAGTTAAAGGCGGTTTGAAACTAGTCCCCTTTACACCTAATGGTGGCGCATTCCGTATCATTACGGAATGGAATCAGAAACATGGTAATCTGCTGCAGGAAATTCCTGTGCAGGGAGGGCTTAGCGTAGCAGAACGAATCGACACGATTAAGAAGGGGCAGTACCAAGCATTAGTTATTCCGGACAATTTAGGCGTATTGGACATTGCTGAAAAGCAGGGGGTACAATTGGTTGCTTTAGCAGAACCTGTTAAAGTGAATGCTACCTATGTAATAGTGAATAAGCAAGAAGCAAAGCTGGCAGGAGAAATCAATGCTGCCCTTAAGGATTTGCGCAAGGATGGTACCTTGGCCAAGATTTCCACTAAATGGTACAAGTCCGATCTGATGAAGGCACTGCAGTAAACTAGAAATAAAGTATTTTCGGGAGATGTGTGGAGATGTTGACTTTTGATTGGACATATTTTTTGAGCGTATGGCCCAAATTGCTGCAGGCTGTGCCTTTTACTCTCTATTTTATTTTAGTAAGTACCTTGGTAAGCTTTGCAGCAGGCATTTTAGTGGCTCTGGTTCGTATTCCGCGCATCCCCGTTTTGTATCAGTTGACGGAGGTGTGGATGAGCCTAGTGCGCAGTATGCCCTTCGTACTGCTCTTGTTCCTAAGCTATTTTCTTTTACCCATGGCTTTGCAGCAGTTTGGGGTTGCCGGTAGGGATATACCTAAAGAAATTTACGTCTATGGCGCGATGATTTTTCACTATGGCCCCATTATTGCGGAAGTTATCCGCCCTGCTTATTTATCCATTTCTAAGGGGCAGACGGAAGCTGCTTTAGCATTTGGTATTGGTCGTTGGCATCTAGTGACTTCCATTATTCTGCCACAGGCCCTGCCCATTATGCTTCCCGGATTGGTTAATCAGGTTATAGAGATTATTAAAGATACTTCCCTGATGTATATGATAGGACTGATGGATTTAGTGGGTAAGGCTAATCTACTGATTCATTTGCGTATGGGTCAGGGCAAGCTGGAGTGCTATTTAGTTGTCGCCATTATTTATTGGCTTTTGATTAGTGCCCTGGAATTTTTAGCAGGCTATTTGGATCGGCGCAGCCGGAGATTTTTAAGGAGGGAAGCAGCATGACATTTGATTTTTCTGTAGCAGTACAGGCTTTCTTCTTTATTGCGGAGCATTTGCCCCTAACTTTGTTTTTACCGGCGGTGACCTTGGCTATTGGCATTGTGCTGGGCTCTGTTATCGCTATTCTCCGCCTGCGCAGTCATGGCTTTGTTAATTGCCTTCTGGCAGTACCGGTATCCTTCTTTAGGGCAGTACCGGCAATCTTACAGGTCTTTGTGCTTTATTACAGTCTGCCGGAAATTTTGGCACCTATCTTCACCGCTGTTACGGGGACGACAGTACAGCCTTATGAAGTAAGTCCCTATTGGACAGCCTATATTTTCTTTATCCTTTATCAAACAGCGTACCAATCAGAAAACATTAGAGGTGCTTTGCTCAGCGTGGACAAGGGTCAGCTAGAGGCTGCTTTGGCAGCAGGCCTATCCTATTACAATGCTTATAAGCGCATTATTCTTCCCCAGGCCTTTGCAGTGGCAGTACCTTCCTTTTTCACCTACTACCTCCATGGTATTAAGAGTCTGGCCCTGCTGTTTACTATTAAAATTGTAGATATTTTTGCTGCAGCAGATATTTTTGCTGCTCTCTATAGTCGGCGTACTGAACCTTATGTAGCAGATGCCATGATATATTGGTTGCTCTGCATAGTGTTGACTTTCTTCTTTAATAAATGGGAAAGTAAATTACAGGTTGGTCGTACCCTTAAAGCTTAAAGGAGTGAATTGCATCATGAATAAAATTGAACGTTTGGAAGCTGCTATAAATCATAAAGCCGTTGACCGTGTACCTTATTCTATTTGGTATCATTTATCCGCAGTGGATCAGGATCCCGTAAGTCTGGCAGAAGAAACCATTGCCTTGACCAAGAAATATGATTACGATTTTGTAAAAATGATGCCCTTTGGCTTATACGGAGTGCAGGATTTGGGGGCAAAGATTAACATTTTTGCTCAACAGGGCAAGCCACCTTTGGTAGCCCGTCCCGGGATTCAAAGTGTAAGTGATTATTTGGCCTTGAAGCCTATTCCCGCTATCCAAGGAACCTATGGCAAACAATTGGAATTTGCTTCCCTGCTGCAAAAGAATCTGCCTCGTGATACTCCTTATATTCAAACCATCTTCAGCCCTTTAACTACTTTGCATAAATTGGCAGGGAATCGTTTGCTAGAGGATTTAAAGACCAATCCGGAAGCAGTGGAACATGCCCTAGATGTTATTACGGAAATCACCATCGACTTTGTTCAGGAAAATATCGCTCGTGGCGTAAGTGGTTTCTTCTTTGCTACTCAGGATGCACGCAAAAATCTGATTTCGCCTGAAAACTTCCTCCGCTTTGGCGAAAAATACGATTTGCAGGTTTTGAACAGCTATGTAAAGAAAACTTGGTTCAATGTGGTACATCTGCACAGTTTGGACGTGTATTTTGAGGAAGTTGTTAGGGATTATCCTAATAATGTTATCAATTGGCATGATCGTAATACTTTCCCCAACTTGCAGCAGGCCCGCCAATTGACGGACAAAGCCTTTTTAGCAGGCATTCGTGCTGCACAAAAAATTGTGAATGGCATCGAAGAGCCTGACGATATTCTTAGTGAAGGTACGGAAGCAGAGATTATCGCCCACGTGCGCGAAGCTATTGCTGCCACCGATGGCAAGGGTTTGATTCTTGGTCCTGGCTGCGTAGTGGATCAGTTTGTATCCGAAGCAAGCTTACGTGCGGTACGCAAAGCTATTGAATTGTAAAGATTGTTAGAAAAGAAAGCGCTGACAACATACTATGTATAAAGTATGAAGCCAGCGCTTTTTCGTGTTTTAGCGCGGATCTCTTTAGTGATGAACAGTTCTTTTAATGTTGTAGTAATGCGACTTGGTGACATACTAAAGCAAAATACACCCTGTGGGACAAAATGTGTCCAAATGCGTTAATTTTGTGAAAATTTTATGTACAGAGTATGTGTTTAGCTGTTGTATACAAGCTGTAAAAATGTTACAATGTAAGTGTATATATTTGGATGGGGGAAGGTGCTTCCTAGAAACTGCGACTGTGGACGGCTGTGGCGGTGGAGTAAGCCCTGATGCCTATCGATGTTTATCCATTCTAAAGGAGGATGTGCAATGAAAAAGCTTCTGGCATTTTTGTGCAGCATCATGATGATCTTCGCTTTGGTTGGCTGCGGTGGCGGCGACAAGAAAGCGGACAATGGTGTAGCTCACAAAGAAAAGCTGGTTATCGGTACTGACGCCGATATCAACAACCTGAACCTGCAAAAACAACAAGACTCCGTTAACAACATCATCTTGAAGAACACTCACCAAACTTTGGTATTCTTCAACAACGGCAGCCAAGGCAAGGAACGCTTTGTACCCGGTCTGGCAACTGATTGGAAATTTACCGACGATACCCATATCCTGATGCACCTGCGTAAGGATGTATACTTCAACGACGGTAAAAAGACTCCGATGACTGCTGATGACGTTAAATTCACTTTGGATATGGCTATGACCAATGTTGTTAAATCCGCATTGGCTGGTTATGTTCAATCCAAAGTTATCGATCCTCACACCATCGAAATCGAAATCAAAACTTATAACAATGAATTCGTACAATCTTTGGCTTCTCTGCCTTTGGCTATTCAATCCAAAAAGGCTTATGACGATGGCGTAAAAGATCCTTGGTACATCGGTACCGGCCCTTACAAATTTGACAAATGGGTTCAAGGCGAATACTGCCGTCTGACCAAAGTTAAAGATTACTGGGGCAACAACCTGAAGGCTGATGACAACTACGCTCCCGGCGTTGCTGAAATCATCGAATTCCGCCCCATCATTGAAGCTTCTTCCCGCGTAATGGCTCTGCAAGCAGGCGAAATCGACGTTTGCATTAACCCGCCTATCAGCGATTTGAAGTTCTTGAAGGACGACAAAAACGTTACCGTTTATGAACAACCCGGCACCCGCCTGTTCTACTTTGCTTTCAACGTAGAACAAAAACCTTGGGATAACAAGAAACTGCGTCAAGCAGTTGCTACTGCTATCGACAAGAAAGCTGTTCTGGACGCTGCATTGAACGGCAAAGGCACCATGCAAAAGACCATTCTGAACCGTGGCCTGTGGGGCTTCTATGATGACATGAAAGGTTATGACTTCGATCTGGCTCGCGCTAAAGCTTTGATGGCTGAAGCTGGCTATGCTAATGGCGGCATCACCACTACTTTGACCTATGCTAACGGTGCTCCTTACGAACAAATTGCTACTGTAATCCAAGCTAACTTGGCTCAAATCGGTATCACTGTTAAACTGGAACCCATGGAACAAGCTGCTTTGAAAACCAAATGCAAAGATGGCAAACAACAACTGTTCCTGTGGCGTTGGAACGAAGACTCCAAAGTTGACTTCGTATATCGCGACCTGTTCTACACTGGCAGCGGTTCTAACTACCATCACTTCGCAGACAAGAAGGCTGATGCTATGATCGACGCTGTTGCTACTGAAAAAGACCAAGACAAACGTCTGAAGACCGGTATTGCTTTGCAGGAATACTTGGTAGACGAATGCCCGCAAGTTCCTCTGTACATCGCTAACCTGGTTATCGCGTACAACAAGAACCTGAAAGGTCAATACTTCTATGGCGGTGGCAACCACGTTTGGGCTCATGCCTATGTTGCTAAATAAGCTTACAGCACTATAACCTCGCTGTCGGAGCTGACAGCTTGAACAAGAGAGGCGTCGTCCTCTCTTGTTTCATATCGTACTTCTTTTTAGTAGAGGAGCTAAACTTATGATTAAATACGTTGTTAATCGTTTATTGGCCCTGATACCTGTTATCTTCGTAACTTCTTTGTTGATTTTCTGGGCAATGAGCCTGACCGAAGGCGATCCGGCGATGATGATTGCCGGTGACAATGCCACTGTAGAACAAATCAACAGAATCCGTGAAGAACTGGGCCTGAATGACCCTTTCCTCGTCCGTTTCGGCAACTATATGAAAGGTATGCTGGTGGGCGATATGGGCAAATCCTATGTTACCGGTAAAGATGTATTCGGTACTTTTATGGAATATTTGCCTAACACTTTATACTTGGGCGGCACTGCCGTTATTGTAGCTGTTATTATCTCTATTCCTTTGGGCATTTATACTGCTATTCACCAAAATACTTGGAAAGATACCGCAGGCATGATCTTTGCTCTGTTCGGTACCTCTATGCCTAACTTCTGGTTGGGCTTGATGTTGATCATCCTCTTTGCTCTCCATTGGCGTTTGTTCCCCACCGGTGGCAAATTTGGTTGGTCTTCCATCGTTCTTCCTGCTGTTACCGTTGGTTTCGGCTTGGCTGCATTGATTACCCGTATTACTCGTTCTTCCATGTTAGACGTACTGCGTCAGGATTATATGACCACTGCCCGCGCTAAAGGCTGCAGTGAAAAGCAGGTTATCTACCGCCATGGTCTGAAAAATGCTTTGATTCCTATTATTACAGCTATCGGTTTGCAGATGTCCTTGGTTATTACCGGTTCCGTTCTGGCGGAAACCGTATTTAGCTGGCCCGGCATTGGCCGTTTGGTTTATGAATCCATTACTCGTCGTGATATTCCCATGGTTACAGGCTCCATTATTATGTGCTCCATTTTAATGTGCTTGATTAACCTGTTTGTCGATTTGGTTTACGCGTTCTTTGATCCCCGTATCAAGGCACAGTACAGCAAGAAGGGGTGATAAAGATGGCAGAAGTAAAGAAAACACGCAAAAGAAAAACTATGACCCAAGAAGTGCTGCACCGCCTGATTAAGAACAAAGGCGCAGTTTTGGGTGCTATCTTCCTGATTGCGCTGACTATTGCAGCTCTGATCAGTCCCTTTATCTTTGATTATCAAACCGATGTTATCGGGCAAAACCTGCCCTTGAAGCTGCGTCCGCCCGGATTGGAGCATTGGTTTGGTACTGATGAATATGGTCGTGACTTGTTCGCCCGTGTAATGTATGGTTCCCGTTACTCCCTGGCTATCGGCGTTGGCTCCGTAGGCGTAGGCTTGGTTATTGGCAGCGTGCTGGGTTCCTTGGCAGGCTTCTACGGCGGTTGGTGGGACTCCATCATCATGCGCGGCATCGACATTTTCTACTCCATTCCTAACATTCTGAAAGCAGTTGTAATTGTGTCTATGTTGGGTACCAGCACTATTAACTTGATTATTGCCTTGGCAATTTCTTGTGCAACCAACTTTGCCCGTATTGTACGTGCATCTGTTATGACTGTACGTGATTTGGAATATGTTGAATCTTCCTATGCTATGGGTCTGCCCACTTGGAAGATTATTGTAAAGCATATTCTGCCTAACTGCCTGTCTCCCATTATTGTTCAAACCACTCTGCTTATCGGTACTACCATTATCTCCGCTTCTTCCTTGAGCTTCTTGGGTATTGGTGTGCCTGCTCCTGCTCCCGAATGGGGCGCTCTGCTTTCTGCAGGTCGTAGCCACATCCGTGATGCCAGCTACATGTGCGTAATCCCCGGTTTGGCAATTCTGTTCACTGTTTTGGCTCTGAACCTGTTGGGCGACGGTCTCCGCGACGCGCTGGATCCCAAACTGAAGAAATAGGAGATGGATGCTATGGATCTGATTTTAGATATTAAGGACCTTGTTGTCCATTACGAAACAGAAGATGCTGATGTTCATGCTGTCAACGGCATTGACATCGCTATCGGTAAAGAACGTACCTTGGGGCTTGTTGGTGAAACCGGTGCCGGCAAAACCACTACTGCTCTGTCTATTTTGAATTTGGTGCCCAATCCTCCCGGTGTTATCAAAAGCGGTTCCATTATTATGGACGGTAAGGATGTTTTGAAAATGTCCGCTCGTGAATTAGAAGAAATGCGTGGCGACGACGTTGCTATGATCTTCCAAGACCCTATGACCGCTCTGAACCCGGTTATGACCGTAGGCGAACAAATCGCTGAAAGCTTGGAGCTGCACCAAAACTTAAAACCGGAAGAAGCTATGAAGAAGGCTGAAGAAATGCTGAAGCTGGTAGGCATTGCTGCTTCCCGTGCTAACGATTATCCCCACCAATTTTCCGGTGGCATGAAGCAACGTGTAGTTATTGCTATTGCACTGGCTTGCAGCCCCAAGCTGCTTATTGCTGACGAACCTACTACCGCGCTGGACGTTACCATTCAAGCACAGGTACTGGAGCTGATGAAACAGCTGATTCGCGAAAAGCAAATGGCAATGTTGCTGATTACTCATAGCTTGGGCGTTGTTGCCGAAGTATGCGACGATATGGCAGTTATGTACGCAGGCCGTATTGTGGAGAAGGGCACTGTTGACGATGTATTCAACAACATGCGCCATCCCTACACTGAAGGCTTGTTCAACTCTCTGCCTAACCTGAAGGAAAGAGGCGAAATGCTGGAGCCCATTAAAGGCTTGATGCCGGATCCCTCCGACCTGCCTCCCGGATGCGCATTTTCTCCCCGCTGCCCCTATGCTACCGAGGCTTGCAGCAAGGCTGTGCCCCAGCTGGAAGCTGTTGATGGTAGCAAGACTCATTTCGTAGCATGCCAGGCTTATGCAAGACCGGGCTTTGCTTTAAGGAGAAATCAGCATGGCTAAGACTATTTTAGAGATTCAAAACCTTACTAAATATTTCCAAACTGCCAATGGTCTGCTCCACGCTGTAGACGGCGTAAGCTTCAAAATTGAAGAAGGCAGAACTTTAGGCATTGTAGGCGAATCCGGTTGCGGTAAATCAACCACCGGTCGCTGCATTCTGAAACTGATTGAGCCCACCAGCGGTAAGATTATTTTCGACGGCCAAGATATTACTAAACTGAGCCGTAAAGAAATGCGTCCTCTGCGTCAAAAGATGCAGATTGTTTTCCAGGATCCGTTCTCTTCTTTGGATCCGCGCCAAACTGTCAGCCAACTGATTAGCGAACCCATCATTGAGCATAAACTGCTGCCTACTAAGGACGCAATTGAAAAACGTACCTTGGAATTGATGGAAACCGTTGGTTTGGCAGAGCGTTATGTAAACGTGTACCCCCACGAACTGGATGGCGGTCGCCGTCAACGTATCGGTATCGCGCGTGCCTTGGCTATGAATCCCAAGATTATCGTATGCGACGAACCTGTATCCGCACTGGACGTTTCCATTCAAGCACAGATTTTGAACCTGCTGAAGCAGCTGCAAAAAGACCTTGGCTTGACCTATATCTTTATCACCCACGATTTGTCCGTAGTTAAATACTTCTCCGATGATATCGCGGTTATGTATATGGGTCAAATGGTAGAGAAAGCACCTGCGGATGTACTGTTCAAGAATCCTATGCATCCGTACACCAAAGCATTGCTCAGTGCTATTCCCCTGCCCATTGTAGGCAAGGATAAGCCTGTACGCCAAATCATCAAAGGCGAAATCACTGCTCCGGTTAATCTGCCGGATGAGTGCCGTTTCCGCAAACGTTGTGACTGCACTCAAGAGATTTGTGCTAAAGGTAATCCTCAATTGCGTGAAATCGAGCCTAATCATTTTGTGGCTTGCTCTTGCGTTAAATAAGCAGAAAAAAGTAAAAGCTTACGTAGATTATTACGTCTACGTAAGCTTTTTTATTTTATAGCATATTTAGAGTACCAAAGTGGTGTTAAGACTTTTGGCGATTTCTTCCAAGCGCTCCATGGACAGCTTGGTATATTTTTGAATCATTTTAGCAGAAACGCCATCCTTAATCATGTCGGTAGCAAAAGAATTTGTAGCTTCTGTCAAACCTTTAGCAATGCCTTTAGCTTCGTATTCATCTTTCATCATAGTAGAAAATCTGTCCATAGTATTCTCTCCCTTCATAATGGCGGTTGGAATAATTTCCTCAAAAAGTTTGTTATTAGAAATTGCTGCCATGAGCTTTAAAAATGCATCGATATGGTTGATGATACCTTGAGAAGGTACGTAATTGTTGTTTGTACGCATTTGCACTATATAATCTGCGATATACTTGAAGTCGCTTTTGAACATACTTATTTGCTCTTGTGATAAGTAAGCAATTTCAAAAACTTTTATTTTATAATCATTATGCATGTCATCAGGGAAGACAGTAGCCTTTTTTATACAGTCGCTTAGCCTTTTGGGGGCAGTCCAATGCTTAGTGCCAAAATAAAGCACCAACGTAATGACTTCACATGGTTCTTTGTCGTTTAGTTGAGCCCTATAACTAGCTCCGTCATAAGAAATCACTCGCAGAGGCATACGAAAATCCATATTAGTTTGGTTTTCAAAGCCTAAGCAAGCAATTCTAATATCGGATTGATGCTTCGTCCAAAATTTAGCAACATCACGTTCCTGCTCGTGAAGGTTGCCATCCGCTTTCATTTGTGAAAGGACATTGGCTCGTTGTAAGCTTTCAGGAGCAACTATGTGCTTGCCGTTGAATACAAGCACATTGATAATATCTGCAAAAACGTCATTATAGTCTTCCAGTAATTTCTCGGCAATATCTTTATCTGCCATTAAATCTCAACTCCTTTACGTTTAGATATAGGGATGAGACCATAGCGGTATAAAAATATAAATTTACGCATAGTACGGCACATCCACTAAAAATGATATGGGAGTGCGTACTACTATGCGGTGGAACTTCCCAAGGACTACCGCAATGTCGGCAGCATGCGCGTTGCTTACACCGCTGCGTCAAACCGTAAAATTTCTTTGATGACGATACCTGCCTTTATTGTGAGATGGTCGTAGTGCAACTTTTCTACTATCTATATTATAGCACGAACGTGGGGAGAAGGAGTTAAATTTTCTTGAAGAGGTAGATGAATATGAAGGCAGATTATTACGTCTACGTAAGCTTTTTTATTTTATTGAGACATAAGGGTGTCCTTTATATATGGTATCTTTATAGCATAATCCGACCACAATTTATGAGGCTGGGACAAATGCAATGTAAAGGGGATTAGATTTACGGGGATGGGAAGTATAAAATGGTTACAAGAGGTGATGCTTGTGGCTGCTAATGATGCTGATATGCTCAATGCGATATACAAAGAGATAAATGAAAAAATGGGAATGGACGCCGCAATGAGTATTCATCAAATGTTCAAAGGGCAGCAGATTTGTTTTCCGGTACGCTTTCTTAATCCTGCCAAGGTTCAGGAGCTTATTTTAAAGGAATATGACGGAACCAATAAATTGCACCCCGTGTCAAGGACTATTTTGAAAAAAGAAAAACCTGGCGACATCTGTATTGTTATAAACACAGATGCAGCCAGGGACTTATTGGTTTTTCAGATATTCCCAATATTCATTTGGACTCATTTTTTGCAGTT
>NZ_JBGVLF010000035.1:0-35356 GCF_045124115.1 Phascolarctobacterium sp. | reverse complement strand
CATGGCATAAATCCCCTTTGCTTTGATTTTGTTAGCGCTTTAATTATACCAAAGGGATACGGTTTATGCCTTTTTTATTGGCTGAAATATTGAGTTTTCAAGGTTCTAACCTATTTTTAGGTGTGGGAAGTTTTAGTAAATTATATAACTATGGCTCCTTCTATGCAAGCAGTAGAGCGCTATTCTGCAAATTTACTGTGACAAGCCATGAGAAAACCGTGAAAGCTATTGCAGTTTAATTGGCTTAAATATATAATTAAGGCGTAGATATAAACGACTCCAGTAATAAAGAAAGTGGTGATTTATAATGATTTTCAAATTCGAGGGACAAGCCCCCAAAATTGACGAAAAAGCCTATGCTTTCAACACTGCAACCTTAATCGGTAAAGTTGAAATCAAAGAATATGCCAGCGTATGGCCCGGCGTTACCATTCGTGGCGACGTAAACCGTATCGAAGTTGGCAAATACAGCAACATCCAGGACAATAGCGTGCTCCACGTTGCCGATAACTATGCCTGCATCGTAGGCGACTATGTAACTGTTGGTCACTGTGCTCTGCTCCACGCCTGCACTGTAGAAGACCACTGCCTCATCGGTATGCATTCCACCGTTCTTGATGGTGCTGTTATCGGTCGCGGCTCCATTGTAGCTGCAGGTGCAGTTGTTACCAAAGGCACCATTGTCCCGCCCAACTCCTTAGTTGCAGGCATTCCTGCTAAAGTTATCAAGACTTTAGACGAAAAAGGCGTTGCTTCAATCCACGCCCAAGCTATTAAATACAAAACCCTGTGGACCGAACGCTATGGTCTTCTTCCCGATGGCGGTGGCGAAGTCTACCATGGTGAAAAAATCGTATAAGCTATAGTAAAATACACAAAGAGGCTGTGACACCGGTCATAGTTATCATATCTCCAGTCGAATCATTTGCGATTTTAGCTCATAAGTGTTTAGAATCACAGAAGTGAAGCGAGCCGAATCGTGACTTGTTTTACGAACAAGATTGGTCGCGAATCTTCGTTGTGATTCTACACGCAATGAGCGTTAAAAATCGCTAGTGAGACGGGGATATGACAACATGACAGTATATGTCACAGCCTCTTTTTACGTTTCTATATAGTTATAGTTTTAACCGCGTACCTGGCCATTACCACATACCAAGTATTTGGTGCTCGTCAGCTCAGGCAGCGCCATCGGTCCACGGGCATGAAGTTTTTGTGTGCTGATACCAATTTCGGCACCAAAGCCAAACTCATTGCCATCCGTAAAGCGGGTGGACGCATTAACATAAACAGCAGCGCAGTCCACAGTCTGTTGGAAAACGCGTGCCTTATTATAATCATTGGTCACAATACATTCGCTGTGGCCTGTACCAAAACGGGCAATATGCTCCATAGCTTCTTCCATGGAAACTACAACCTTGACGGATAGGCGCAAATCACCGTATTCCGTAGCCCAGTCTTCCTCCGTAGCAGGTACAACATCTTCGCCAAAACCTTGGACAGCCTTATCGCCGCGGATTTCCACCCCTGCTTCCGCATATTTTGCCAACATAGCAGGCAGGAAACGGTCCGCAATATCCTTATGCACCAACAACGTTTCCATAGCATTACATACGGAAGGACGCTGCACTTTAGCATTGTAGGCAATGTTTACCGCCATCTCTACATCGGCGTCAGCATCAACGTAAGTATGGCAGACACCGGCACCTGTTTCAATAACAGGAACAGTAGCATTCATCACTACCATCTTGATCAAACCTGCACCGCCGCGAGGAATAACCACATCTACCAAACCGTTCATATGAATCAGATCCGTTACAGCTTGACGGTCGCTGGTATCTACAAATTGCAAAAAGCCTGCAGGAATCCCTACTGCTTCCGCAGCCTCAGCCAAAATGGCAGCCACAATCTTATTGGACTCCATCGCTTCGCTGCCACCTTTGAGGATGACCGCATTACCGGACTTCAAGCATAAGCCTGCCGCATCCGCCGTAACATTGGGGCGTGCTTCATAAATAATGCCGATAACACCCAAAGGCACACGGATTTTAGTAATGGATAAACCATTGGGCAATGTTTTGCCATCCAGCACGTTGCCTACGGGATCGGGCAGCGCCGCTACTTGGCGCAAACCGTCCGCCATGCCTGCAATACGTGCTTCCGTTAGCTGCAGACGGTCCAGCATGGAGCTTTTCATACCTTTGGCAGCAGCCATGCCCATATCCATGGCGTTAGCCGCTAAAATTTCGTTTTGACGTGCCACAAGGGCATCAGCCATAGCCAAAAGCGCTTTATTCTTTACCGCCGTATTGGTTACAGCCAACTTCGCTGCAGCTTTTTTGGCAGCAGCAGCTTTTGTTCTTACTAATTCATAAGTATCCATGATCCGACCTCTTTATTGCAAAATGACAAGGTCATCACGATGGATGACTTCATCATAATTCTTATGACCTAAAATAGTAGCAATATCAGTGGACTTGCAGCCCTTAATCTTATCAAGTTCTTCCGCCGTGTAGTGCACCAGACCACGCGCCAGCTCATGACCTTCCTTATCAATAACGCTGACCGTACTGCCTGTTTGGAAACTGCCCACCACTTCGTAAATCCCGGCAGGCAGAATACTGCAGCCGCCTGCTTTGCGGATGGCTTTGGCACAACCATCATCTACCACAATACTACCTTGGATTTGCGCGCCAAACGCCAGCCAACGCTTGCGAAACTGCAAACGGTTTTCACGACTGACGAACAGCGTACCAATTTCTTCCCCCTGCAGAATGCGGGGAATAGCGTTCTTTTCCGTGCCACTGGCGATTACCAGCTGAATGCCGCTGGAAGTAGCGGCCTTGGCTGCTTGGATCTTGGTCGCCATGCCACCGGTACCGCGGGAAGAACCTACGCCCCCGGCACTGGCTTCGATTTCCGGAGTAATCTCCGGCACCAAGGTCACCAGCTTAGCATCAGGATTGGTAGCAGGATTAGCAGTGTACAAGCCATCAATATCGGAAAGAATGATGACCAAATCTGCATCTACGATACCTGCCACAAGGGCGGACATATTATCGTTGTCGCCAATCTTTAATTCATCTAAGGCAACAACGTCATTTTCATTAACAATAGGAATAACGCCCTGCTTGATCAACTCCATAAAAGTATTACGGGAGTTGGTATAACGGTGGCGATCAATGGCCTCAGTCCTAGTAATCAGGACTTGCGCCACAATCTGCCCGTAATCAGCAAAGAATTTTTCATAAGTGTGCATCAACACCCCTTGGCCAACTGCCGCTGCCGCCTGCTTCCCCGGAATGGTGGCAGGCTTGGCAGGCAGCCCCAGACGATCCACGCCCACAGCGACTGCACCACTGGAAACAAGGATCATCTCCTTGCCTTGGTTCTGCAGGTCGCTAAGTTCCCGCGCCAAACGGTCGATTTGGCTGAAGTTGCGCTTGCCGTTGGCGTAAGTTATGGTGCTGGTGCCAACTTTTACTACAATGCGTTTAGCGTTTTTTAACGCCTCACGATATGCTTTCCCCTCATGCATATTTTCACCTGCTTTTAATTGTTATCTTTATAATCAAATACCATATCGCGGATACGTACAGTTTCACCTTCCTGTACACCGCGTTCCTTCAACGCTTCGTCGATACCCAAGCGTTTCCAAATCAGTTGGAAGCGGTACAACGCTTCATCATTATCAAAATTGGTCATCGCTACAAGACGTTCAATGTTCTTGCCGCGAACTTCCCAATCAGTATCATTACCCGCCACGATTTCGTAGCTATCCGGATCGATTTCATCAAAGCGGGACAGGTTTTCTTCGTCCTCTTCAGGCACGTATTGCTGCAGCAAATCGTAAGCTTTGAACATCAGCTCACGCAGGCCTTCGCCGGTAGCAGCGCTGGCCTTGCAGATTTCGTAGCCTTTAGCTTCTACGTATTCTTTCAGACGTTCAAAGTTTTCTTGCGCATCGGGCAAATCCATCTTATTGGCAACTACCAATTGTTTACGACGTGCCAAACGCTCGCTGTATTCTGCCAACTCATTGTTAATTTTATCAAAGTCTTCAATTGGATCGCGACCATCTACACCGGCAACGTCCACAATGTGCAGTAGCACTTTGGTGCGTTCTACATGGCGCAGGAAATCATGACCTAAACCAACGCCCTCGTGAGCGCCTTCAATCAAACCGGGGATATCCGCCAAAACAAAGCTGCGTTCTTCGTCAAGACGTACTACACCCAAAACGGGGCTCAATGTGGTGAAATGGTAAGCAGCGATTTCCGGACGGGCTGCACTGACTTGGGCAATAATAGAAGATTTGCCTACGCTGGGGTAGCCTACCAAACCTACATCAGCCAACAGTTTCAGTTCCAATTTCAGCCAACGGTTTTCGCCGGGTTCGCCTTTTTCGGCAAAGGTCGGAGCACGGTTGGTGCTGGTAACGTAGCAAGCATTGCCCTTGCCACCACGACCGCCTTTAGCAGCCATATATTGTTGACCATCCTCTACTAAGTCCGCCATCACAGCGCCGGTAGCATCGTCGCGTACCAAGGTGCCCATGGGAACTTTTACATAGACAGTGTCAGCGCGCACACCGGTGCAGTTTTTAGTACCGCCTTGGCCACCGCGCTTAGCCACATATTTACGTTTATAACGGAAGTCAATCAAGGTGTTAAGGTTTTTATCGGCAACAAGGACTACGTCGCCGCCACGACCGCCATTACCACCGTTAGGACCACCTTTTTCTACAAATTTTTCTCTGCGGAAGCTGCTCATGCCGTCGCCGCCGTCGCCAGCCTCCACGTAAATTCTCGCTCTGTCAATAAACATACTAACAATCTCCTCTATGCTACACTAAAAAATAAACACAAAAACACATCTACAGCTACCTATAGATACTTATATTATAGCGTGAAATGTGTCAAGTATGCAAGAGGCTACTCCGAGGAAATGCTAGATGGTAGACTTTAAACCCATAACATAGGATAGGTAAATCACACTATTTTTTACTTTGCCTATTTATTATTTTTTAACTTTCCAATAACCTTTTCTAGCTGTTCCGATACGTTCTATTAAATTTTTTTCTTTTAACGCTTTTAACTTCGCAGCAATCGTCTTTCTGCTAAGTTTTAATTGTTCAGATAATACGCTAACAGTATACCCTGGATCTTCAATGAGTTTGTTCAAAACAGCACGTTCACCATCATTCACATTATCGTTCACCCGAACATTCACCTGAACATTCACCCTAAATGGCCAATCAGATCTTGCAGCAAATTTAACCATCACATCTCCACCACCGATTTTATATTGTGGATACGGAGTATTAAAAGCGTCGCAAGCTTCAATAATCTTCTCAACACCACGCCCCCAACTTTCAATAAATCCCGCTAAATACATTCCATGGGCTACATTAGGATTATATGGTCTGGATGCGTGCTTCTTCAATAAGTTTTCCATCGTCCATTCCGCAGGTAGCTCTCCTACATTAACAATGTATATCTTGTCTTCATATACGCTAATCTGAACCGGTATACCTGATTCGTAACGTTTATGACATAAGGCATTCAAAATTGCTTCACGCAGTGCGGCTTCTGGCACAAAATATCTTTCAACTCGATGCATCCCATCGTATGAAATCAAAGCTTTCATGTACTTGTAATTCAATAATTTTATTATTTTATCCACTTGCTCTATCAATGACCCTCTCACTTCATCTTGATAGAGCAAATCTGCATTTGTTTCGAAAAAGCCTATTTTAGTATACGCCCCTAATTGCCATCTTTCTGGATCCTTAGCAAATAACAACATAGCGGCATTAGTCAAATAGCCATTATTCAACAAATGCAATTTCTCCATTAATACTTTATTTGATTCATCAAGCAATTCGGGCTCAATCCGACCTTTTTTCAAAGCTAATTCCTTAAAACGCCTTAAAGTATTTTCGTCAATATCATCAATAGTAAAAGCTGGTAATGGCAAATTGTCCCAAGTAACGCCACGCTTTTGTAGCAAGAAAGTCTCCAAAGCAGGTCCACTTAAAACTTGTTTTGTACTCCCGCTACGATAATAATATACACCTTTACAAGAAATCCCTATAGGATACTGAGGAACATCAATCTCAATATATTCCTTACCATGATCTTTTATTAGATTTATGCCTACAACAATGCCCATAGCATCACGAATTTTGTTAGGAAGATCCTCTAACAATTTATGTGCATTCTGTACTCCTACAACATTCCCATCATCATCAAAGCCAATATACAATTTGCCTCCCTGCGCATTAGCAAAACAACAAATCCATTCTAAATACTCGTCTTTCCATTTTTGTTTCCACTCAATATTATGACTTTCGTGCATATTCCCACCTCCGCATCACATGCAACAAATAAAAAAACGCCTGCCGAAAGCTCAGCAGACGCTACCGATTCACACAACCGGGTACGGACACACCATACAACTATTTACATTATAACATAGCACCTAGAAAAAGTATACCTATAGATTGAACAGCGTAACTTTACTGTAGGGTTCAAAAAGGAACCCCTTCACACAAAGATTTTTTGCACCAAATACATGTAAAGGATAGTTCCGGAAGCAATAGTCAGCAGCATATTGCGAGTGTATACTTGCAAAAGAATCGTACAGGTCACAGCCATAAGCTCCGGCAATCCATGACTGCTGCCTGCTACCGGTGTGTCCTTTAAAGAATATACCACTACCATTCCCATGACAGCAGCCGGCAATACTTTTCCTAAAAACGCAATCAAAGGCGGTGTCTTTTTATTCGCCGGGAACACAAGAAAAGGAAGGAAACGCGTCATCATCGTGCCCAACACCACAGCAGCAATAGTTATAATTTGCTCCGTAAAGCTCATGCTTTGATGCCTCCTTTATAGTAAGCTAACACAAAAACACCTATGATAAGCACCATGGAGGGCGGAATAAAGCTTTGTGGTCCAAGCAGTAGAAGGCACACCAAAGGAATCACAATTCCTACAATAGCAGGCCCGTGGTTATCGCTGTTTTGCCATTGGCTAACAAAAATGCTCACAAAAAGAGCCACCAAAGCAAAATCCAGGCCCTTGGTATCAACCTGCAAGGAACTACCCAAAATACCGCCCAAGGTAGCACCAGTCACCCAATATACTTGGTTCAGAATGGTTACAAAAGTCATAAACCATCCCTTATCAACGCCTTCAGGTACTTCGGTACTACAGTTAATGGCAAAGGATTCATCACACATACCAAAAATAAGGTAGAATTTTTTCAGCCCAGTATTCTTGAATTTCTCCAACATGGAAAGGCCGTAGAAAAGATGGCGCGAATTAATCATCAAGGCCATCAAAAAGCAGTGCAAAGGATTAAAACTGCTGCACAGCATAGTTACCAGTACAAATTCCATGGAGCCGGCAAAGACCAAGGCACTGGTGAAAAATGGATACCAAGGAGAAAATCCCTTGCTGCAGATAAAAAAGCCATAAGAAAATCCTAAGAAAAGAAAAGCAGCGCAAATAGGCAAGGTTATGGGGAATGCAGCCCTAAAGGCAGCAGTATATTTATTCATGTAGGAAACACCTTTCTGCAATCTATACTTTAGTAGAATATTTTTATTATACCACAAGCACTTAACTAGTACCACCAAATGAACAGCCCCACACAAAAAGAGCGTGCCTCCTTGCGGAAGTACGCCCTTTTTTGAACTCTATTATTCTTTTAAGTATTTATCAACTGCAGCAGCAGCGCCCCTGCCTTCGGCAATGGCCCACACTACCAAGCTCTGCCCTCTGCGGGCATCGCCTGCAGCAAACACGCCGGGAACACTGGTCATATAGTCTTTGTCATTAGCAGCAATGCTGTTGGTAGCATTCTTAGCTACGCGGAACTCATCCACTAAATGCTGTTCGCTACCTGCAAAGCCCATTGCCAAAAGAATCAGTTGCGCAGGAATAACACGCTCCGTACCGGGAATATCCACAGGACCACGGCGCCCGTCCACAACCTTCCACTCGTTTTGGCACACCCGCAGACCAGTTACGTGTCCATCCTCGCCAATAAATTCCTTACTGGTAATGCAGAACTCGCGCGCATCCTCTTTAAACTTGCAGATTGCTTCCTCTTGGCCGTAGTCCGTCTTGAACACACGTGGGAACTGGGGCCAAGGATTTTCTTCCGTTCTGCTATGCGGCAGGCAGGGATTGATTTCCAACTGGCGCACACTGCGGCAGCCTTGGCGGATAACAGTTGCCATGCAGTCATTACCTGTGTCGCCACCACCGATAATAACTACATCTTTATCCTTAGCATCCACTGCCAAGCCATCGGCAAAATTGCTGTCCAAAAGGCTCTTAGTAACGCTATGGAGATATTCCTTAGCGAAATAAATGCCCTCTAAATCGCGTCCCTTGACAGGCAGATCACGAGGAACAGTAGCGCCCGTACACAGCACCACTGCATCGTACTCTTCTAGCAAAGTGCTGGAAGCAACCTTCACGCCTACCTCCGCATTGAGTACGAAGGTTACGCCTGCATCCTCAAGTAATTTGATACGGCGCTCCACTAGCTTTTTGTCCAGCTTCATGTTGGGTACGCCATACATCAAAAGACCACCGGGACGGTCCGCACGTTCAAAAACAGTTACTGAATGTCCTGCCTTGTTCAGCTGGTCAGCGCAAGCCAAGCCTGCAGGTCCGCTGCCCACAATTGCCACACGCTTACCACTACGGCTTACAGGAGCTTCAGGCTTTACCAAACCCTTGGCAAAAGCATTCTCAATAATATATTGTTCGATATTTTTAATAGCTACAGGGTTATTCACCAAGCCTGCGTTACATGCGCCTTCGCAGGGAGCAGGACACACATGGGAGGTGAACTCTGGGAAATTATTTGTCTTATGTAGACGTGCATAAGCGTAATCGTCCATGCCGCGATAAACGAGATCGTTAAATTCAGGCATCAGATTATGCAGGGGACAGCCACTGACCATACGGTTGAGCATAATACCGCTATGGCAGAAAGGCACACCGCAGTCCATGCAACGGGCTGCCTGACAGCGCAGTGCCTCTCTATCCGGCAGACTACTGGTTTTGATTTCTTCCCAATCCTGCATACGTTCTGCGGGGGCACGCAAAGCAAGCTCCTGACGCTCGTAGTCCATAAATCCTGTGGGCTTACCCATTATGCCTTCACCTCCTCAAATACTTTCAAGGTCGCTGTTTCCATATCCATACCTTGTTGCAGGTATTCATTAAGCTTTTCGGTTACTACCTTGTAGTCCTTAGGAATAACCTTGACGAATTTAGTTTTGTACTCATCCCAATGTGCCAGAACATCTTCCGCAATCTTGCTGCCTGTATATTCCGCATGGTTGAAGATCATCTTCTTCAAAGTCAAGCTATCGCCAATAGCCTCCAAAGGTTCCAAAAGTACGATATCTTTATTGCAATAGGAAGCAAAGTCACCGTCCATGTCCAGAACATAAGCTACACCACCGCTCATGCCTGCGGCAAAGTTACGCCCGGTTTTGCCCAAGATAACTACCGTGCCACCGGTCATGTATTCGCAGCCATGGTCACCTACGCCTTCAATAACGGCGTTGACACCGCTGTTACGGATGCAGAAACGTTCACCGGCAATACCGCTGATATAGGCTTCGCCACTGGTTGCGCCATAGAAGGCTACGTTGCCGACGATAACGTTTTCATGGGGGTTGAAACGTGCATCTCTATCGGGATAGATAATTATTTTGCCACCGCTAAGGCCCTTGCCCACATGGTCATTGGCGTCGCCTTCCAGCTCCAGGGTTACGCCTTTAGGCAGGAAAGCACCAAAGCTTTGACCGGCACTGCCCTTGAAGTGCAGGCTGATAGTGTCTGCAGGCAAGCCTTCCGCACCGTAGCGACGAGTAATCTCGCTGCCTAAAATAGTACCAACTACGCGGTCCGTGTTCTTAATAGGCAGAGTAATGCGTACAGGTTTCTTGCTGTCTAAATTGCTGTGGCAGATATCCAGCAGCTCCCGCATATCCAAGGATTTTTCCAGCTGATGGTTTTGCTTACGGGTGCAGACCTGGCTGGCACCTGGCTCAACCTCAGGCTTGTACAGCAAGGGGGAAAGATCCAAATTCTTGTTCTTCCAATTACGTCCTTTTTCCGGTTTGGGAATCAATACTTCTGTACGTCCAACCATTTCGTCAATGGTACGGAAGCCCAACATAGCCATATATTCACGCACCTCTTGAGCAATAAAGTGCATAAAGTTAACTACATATTCCGGTTTGCCATGGAAGTTTTTGCGCAAAGCAGGGTCTTGGGTAGCAACGCCCATAGGACAGGTGTTCAAATTGCATACGCGCATCATAATGCAACCAATAGCAACCAAGGGAGCAGTAGCAAAACCAAATTCTTCCGCACCAAGGAGAGCGGCAATAATAACGTCGCGACCGGTCATCAGCTTGCCATCAGTTTCCAAGGTTACACGGTCACGGAGATTGTTGAGCAGCAAAGTCTGATGGGTTTCCATCAAGCCCAGCTCCCAGGGCAGACCTGCATGGTTAATACTGGTGCGGGGAGATGCGCCTGTGCCACCATCATAACCGCTGATCAGCACAACATCAGCGCAAGCTTTAACTACGCCTGCAGCAATGGTGCCTACGCCCACTTCGGATACTAGTTTCACACTGATGCGGGCACGGGGATTGGCATTTTTCAAATCGTGAATCAGTTCTGCCAAATCTTCGATGGAATAAATATCATGATGGGGCGGAGGAGAAATCAAGCCGATACCTGCGGTAGTACCGCGACATTCCGCAATCCAAGGATATACTTTGCCACCGGGCAGTTGGCCGCCTTCACCGGGTTTAGCGCCTTGGGCAATCTTGATTTGAATTTCATCCGCATTAACAAGGTAGTTGCTGGTAACGCCAAAACGACCGGAGGCAACTTGCTTAATAGCGCTACGTTTGCTGTCGCCATTGGGTAGAGGTTTAAAACGGCTGGGATGCTCGCCGCCTTCGCCGGTATTGGACTTGCCGCCAATACGGTTCATGGCAATAGCAAGACACTCATGAGCTTCTTGGCTCAAGGAACCATAGCTCATGGCACCTGTCTTAAAGCGATGACAGATGCTGTCCACGCTTTCTACTTCATCAATATCAATGGGCAGACGTTGCGGCGTAAAGGTCAGCATACTGCGCAAATTCTGGTTTGCGAATTCGCTGCTGCCCAACTGCTCGGAAAACTCCTTGAACAGTTTGTAATCACCGGTACGGCAAGCCTGTTGCAGCTTGACGATGGTTTCCGGATTGAACATATGCTTTTCGCCATTATTGCGATATTGGTAATGGGAGCCGGATTCGTAACTAAATTCGTCAATTTCCCCTTCCCTAAAGGCAGGTTCATGGCGCAGGGAAACTTCTTTAGCGATTTCTTCCAAACCAATACCTTCCAAGCGGGAAGGTGTGCCGGTGAAATATTCATCAATAACAGCGCTACTAATGCCTATCGCTTCAAAAATTTGGGCACCGCGATAGGATTGAACGGTGGAAATACCCATCTTAGAAAGAATCTTGGCAATACCGTGGGTGCAGGCGCTAATGTAGTTTTCCGTTGCTTTCTCAAAGCTAATGTCCAACATACCGTTGCTGCACATATTCTCCAAGCTTTCAAAAGCCAAATAAGGATTGACGCCGCTGACACCAT
This sequence comes from Phascolarctobacterium sp., assembly GCF_045124115.1. GTDB lineage: Bacteria > Bacillota > Negativicutes > Acidaminococcales > Acidaminococcaceae > Phascolarctobacterium_A. Next base: position 23,657 of record NZ_JBGVLF010000035.1, on the reverse strand, counting down.
AACCGATAAGCAGTGCCATGTGGTGTACTTCCCTAGGTTCTGCAGATTCGATAATGATGGAAGCACGAAGACGTGTACCATTCTTAATCAAATGGTGGTGCAAGCCTGCACCTGCTAATAAAGCAGGAATAGCAGCCTTGTCTTTGGTAATACCACGGTCGGAGAGAATGAGAATGCATTTGCCTTCCTCGATGTATTTATCTGCTTGAGCGAAGATTTCGTCCAAAGCTTCCTTTAGACCTGCGCCACCTTCTGCTACATTGTACAGCATGGGAATGGTAGCAGCTTCAAAATTAGGAATATGGCGCAACTTAGCCAATTCCACATTACTTAATACAGGAGATTCTGCGCTGATTTGGTGACAGCTTTCCGGTTGCGGATCAATCAGATTCAGTTCAGGACCAATGCCGCTGGTAGTATCCGTAAAGACTTCTTCGCGAATCGCATCAATGGGCGGATTAGTAACTTGGGCAAAGAGCTGCTTAAAGTAATTATATAAAAGCTGAGGCTTTTCGCTGAGCACTGCCAAAGGCGCATCATTGCCCATTGCACCCAAGGGGTCAATGCCCTTTGTCGCCATGGGACGCAGGAACTTGGTCAGATCTTCCAAAGTGTAGCCAAAAGCACGTTGACGCTGCAGCAAAGTTTGCGCATCGGGCATGGGCAGTTCGCTTTGCAAAGGAATATTCTTCAACTTAATGGAATATTCGTCCAACCATTGACGATAAGGATGTTCCGTAGCAATTTGGTGTTTTATTTCGTCGTTGTCAATAATACGGCCTTGTTCCGTATCGATTACCAACATACGTCCGGGACGGAGACGGTCTTTTTTGACAATAGTAGCGGGGTCAATATCCACTACGCCTACTTCGGATGCCAGTACGATGGTGTCATCTTCCGTAATATAGTAGCGGGAAGGACGCAGACCATTGCGGTCCAAAGCTGCGCAAATAGTACGGCCGTCAGTAAAGGCCATAGCAGCAGGTCCGTCCCAAGCTTCAATCAAAGAGTTGTGGTATTCAAAGAATGCCTTTAAATCAGGATCCAGATGGGGATTCTTGCCCCAAGGCTCGGGAATCATCATCATTACTGCGTGCGGCAGACTGCGTCCGGACATAACGAGAAACTCTAGGCAGTTGTCGAACATACCGGAATCAGAGCCTGTTTCGTCGATAATGGGCATAATCTTACTGATATCGTTGCCCCACAAGCTGTTGCCGCACATGGTCTGGCGGGAGCGCATCCAGTTGATGTTGCCGCGCAAGGTGTTGATTTCGCCATTATGCATTAAATAACGATAGGGATGAGCGCGTTCCCAGCTAGGGAAAGTGTTAGTACTGAAGCGGGAATGCACCAGTGCCAACGCAGTTTCCACGGAGCTGTCCTCCATATCTACGTAGAAAGTGCGCAGTTGCTCCGTAGTCAGCATACCTTTGTAGACGATGGTACGGCTGGATAAACTGGAAACGTAGAAATACTTGCCGCCACGCAGCTTGCCATAACGGATGTAGTTTTCCGCTTGACGACGGATGCTGTATAATTTACGCTCGAAAGCATTATCATCTATATCAAGTCGGTCAAGAATATTGGCGGAAGGTTTGATGAATACCTGCGCCATATAGGGCATACTTTGGCGGGCTTTTTCGCCCAATACTTCCGGATGCACAGGCACAGTACGCCAACCGATAACGCTTTGGCCATTGGCTTCTACAATACGCTCAAAGTGGCGCTCTACGTTTTCCCGCTCCACTACATCGGGAGGCAGGAAGATAAAGCCTACCGCGTATTTGCCTGCTTCAGGCAGTTCTATATCAAGTTTTGCGCACTCTTTCACAAAGAAGTTGTGCGGAATCTGCAGCAGTACGCCGGCACCGTCACCGGAGTTCATGTCAGCGCCTTGGCCGCCGCGGTGATCCATATTATGCAGCACCACTAGAGCTTGCTTGAGTATCTTATTGGACTTTTTACCCTTGATATTAGCAACAACGCCTACGCCGCAGGCATCGTGCTCAAACCAAGGATCATATAAACCTTGTTTAGCAGGCAACGAAGTATTCATAGCCATTCCCCTCTCAACAAAACATTATCAATTCCAAGAACTGTAATTTTAATTATAATCTCACATCTTTACAATTGCAAATTGTATACATGTATATTTCAAAAATGTACGTATTTAGCCTTTTGTATATACAAAAAGAGGTTGATGTACTGTTTTGTACACCAACCTCTTGTAAAGATTGTTACAAGTATTCTATTACTTCTTCTGCAGCTGCTCTTTGAGATACTGCTCCGCTGCCAAAAGCTGCACATCCTCCCGCGCCGTTTCCGGCAGTTCCACCACCACATCGGGTTCAATGCCCACATTGTGGATGGATACCCCGGAAGGAGTATAGTAATTAGCAACCGTAACTTTTACCGCCGTGCTGCCATCCAAAGGATAAACACTTTGCACACTGCCCTTGCCAAAAGTCTTCACACCGAACAGCTTGCCTGCCTTAGTATCTTTAACAGCGCCGGACACAATCTCCGCAGCGCTAGCCGTACCATGGTTCACCAACACAGCCAAAGGATACTTCACCTGTTCCAGGTTGGAATTATACTCTTCCTTCTCCCCTGTTTTATGCACCACGGAAACAATAGTACCTTTGGGTACCAACATTCTGGCGACGCCCACGCCTGTATCCAGCAAACCGCCGGGATTCCCGCGCAAGTCCACAATAGTTGCCTCCATGCCTGCAGCTTCCAGTTTTTTGTACTCCTTAGCAAAATCGCTGGCAGTGCTCTCGTTAAACACAGCAATACGGATATAGCCAATCTTGCTGTTGGGCAGCATCTCCGCCCCTACAGACTGAGTCTTGATTTCCTGACGCACTACGCGCACTTTGCGCAGGTTGCCTTCCTTATCCTTCAGCTCCAAGGTAACTTCCGTTCCCTGCTTGCCACGAATAGCTGTAGCCACCTGCTCCATATTCATAGTGCGTGTTTCCTTATCATCTACAGCAGTAATAATATCACCGCTTTTAATGCCTGCCGCCGCACCGGGGTTGTCCGGCAAAGCAGAAATAACGATGTAGTCATCCCCACGCTTGCCAAAAACAATACCGATGCCGCCAAAGGAACCATCCGTCATTTCCGTCAGCTGTTTATAATCCTTGCGGTTCAAATATACCGTATAAGGGTCCCCTACGGACTCCACCATGCCTTTAATAGCACCATCATAGAGAGTGTGGTTGTCCACGTCCCCATTATAATTTTGCTTTACTAAATGCATGGCCCGCAAAAAGCGCAGGGATTCCGAGGCGCTGCCGGTCAAGTTCTGCAACAGCACGCCTTCTACAGTAAAAATCCCTACTGCAGTTACTAGGGCAGTACCCACACAGCAAGCTGCCAGCTGCCAAATATTTCTTTTATTCACAATTGCGCCTCCATCAAACTTCCACCTTACGGCAAATAATTAAGGGGTTCCGTTACTTCGCCGTGCAAACGCACTTCGAAATGGCAGTGCGGGCCGGTAGAATAACCGGTGCTGCCTGCGTAGGCAATACAGGTACCCTTATTTACATATTGTCCCTCATTAACATTCAAACCTTGATTATGACCGTACAGCGTTACGATACCACTGCCATGGTCAATCATTACAGCGTAACCATAACCGCCTAACCACCCGCTGTAAATAACCGTACCGGATTTTGCCGCATAAATAGGCGTGCCATAATCCACGGCAATATCCATGCCGCTATGGTATTTGGTAGTACCAAAAATAGGATGGGTACGCCAACCGAAGTAGGAAGTGATTTCACCGCGGCAGGGCCACATCCAACCGCTGTCCTGCGCAGATTGACTGGGAGCGTTGCCACCGTTAGCCTCCATATTGCGCAGCATAGCAGCGATATTTTCACTAAGAGCCAGCAAGCGCTCGTACTCACTTTGGCTCTGCATTTCTTCTTCTTGGGCCTTGTACAGCATATAGGAGCGTTGGTCTTTCAACTTATTGGCACGTGCCTTCTTAGCCTCTAACTCCGTTTGGACCGCCTTGATTTCCTTCATCTCGGCGTCCAACTGTTCTTGGCGTGTCTTTATTTCCGCCTCGTCCTTGCGCAGTTGGTCCAACAGCGCTAAGTCCTTGCTGATAATTTTCTGCAGTAAATACATACGGGAAGAAAAATCGCTGAAATCTTTAGCACCTAAAAGTACATCCAAATAGTTGATCTGCCCATGAATATAGATGTCACGCAGACGTTGGCGGTAGATTTGCAGACGTTTGGCAACATCCGCTTTCTTCTGCGCTAATTTGGCTTGGTTATCATTTATACGCCCCTGCAGGGTATCGCTTTTCGCCTGCAGCTTATTGGCTTGGCTTTGCAGTTCCGTCAGACTGCCCATTACTTCCTGCAATCCGGCGTTGGCTGATTCCGCCTTTTGGCGTGCTGCTTCCTTGCGCTCCTGCATTTCCTGCATCTGCGCTTGGACATTGTTCAGTTCTGCCCGCTTATCATCAGCAGCACTGGCAAAGCCCCATGCGCTGTACAAGGGCAGCACTGCCATTAGGCATGCCAACAGGCCGCGGGCTATTTTTTTGTTCAGCATAAGCCCAAGCCCCCTTATACCTGCAAAAATTTACGTAAGGAAATGTAGCTGCCCAAAGCACCAATACCCGTACCTGCAGCCATGAGGAAAAGAGTAACATAGCCTAACAGAGGGGAGGCAGGCAGCAAAGGCAGAAACGCCAAAGTAGCGTGGATGCGCTCCAACAAAGCGGAATAAATGCTATTCAAGCACAAGGACGCCAAAACTGCGCCAAAGAAGCCCAGTGTCATGCCTTCCAAAATAAAGGGCCAACGGATAAACCAATCCGTAGCGCCTACATACTTCATGATAATAACTTCCTTGCGTCTGGCAAATACAGTCAAGCGAATGGTGTTACTAATAATGAACAATGTCGCCATGGCGAGGAAAAACACTAGGACGATACCGCCAAAGCGGATAATCCTCGACAGTTGGAACAAATGCTCCACAACTTCCTGCCCAAATTTTGCTGTTTCTACCTTAGGCAACTGGGAAATCTGCGGAGTCAAAGCCTTAATACGCTCCGCACTATCCACTTGCACTTCGAAGGAATTAGGGAAAGGATTATCCTTGCCCAAGCTGTTCAACAATTGCTCTTGGTCGCCCAAGCGTTCCTTGAAACGTGCCAAAGCCTGTTCTTTATTAATAGCAGTTACCTTGACTACACCGGGCATTTTCTTCAGCTTAGCCTGTACATGCTCCAGCTCGTTAGCATTGGCACTGTCCTGCATATACACGGACACCTGCACCTGGCTTTCCAAATATTGCGCCAAGTTGTTGGTATTCATAAACACCAACAGGAACATGCCTAAGACCAAAAGAGATACCGCCACGGTAGAAATAGAAGCAAAGCTCATAAAGCCATTACGACGGATGGATTTATATGTTTCTTTAACAAAATATTCCTTCGTACTAAAGCTCATAGCCGTAAACTCCTTCTTTTTCATCGCGGACAATATGTCCATGCTCAATGGCGATAACACGCTTGCCCATGGCATCAACTACATCCTTGTCATGGGTAGCCATAACGATGGTGGTACCGGTAGCGTTAATTTCTTTAAAAATCTCCATAATATCCCAACTGGTTTCCGGGTCCAAGTTGCCCGTGGGCTCGTCGGCAATAACCAGCAAGGGATCATTAACAATAGCTCTAGCAATAGCGATACGCTGCTGTTCGCCACCACTCAGCTCATTGGGATAAGCATTGGCGCGGTGGCGCAAGCCTACCAAATCCAACACATTTAAAACTTGTCGCTTAATCTTACGGTGAGGTGCTTCGATTACCTGCATAGCGAAAGCCACATTTTCAAACACCGTGCGGTCAGGCAGCAAACGGTAATCTTGGAAGATAATGCCTAACTGGCGCCGCATAAAGGGAATCTCCTTAGGTGTCAGGGACATAATATCCACACCGTTGACAAAAATGCTGCCCGTTGTGGGTAATACCTCACGGAACAGCATTTTGATAAAGGTGGACTTGCCAGCACCACTAGGTCCTACAACAAAGACAAATTCTCCCGGTTCTATATGTACATTAATATCCTGTAAAGCTACGGAACCACCGGGGTAAACCTTGCTTACGTTGTTCATCATCAGCACTGCCGTCCATCTCCTTTCGTCAGCAAAGCCATAGCCTGCTCAGCGTTGGCCATAGCCTTCGCCCGCAGCTTATCCAACATACCGCGGCAGCTTCCGCCGCGCGCCAGGGCCTGCTTAGCGGCAGCCACTACCTGAGCTGCCTGTAAATTATCCACGCTTCCGGCAGTAATGCCGTTAATATCTTTCACAAAGCCATCAATCTTAGGGTCATAGGAAACTGCTACGAAGGGCAGCTCCATAACAGCCGCAAAGATTAAGGCGTGCAGCCGCATACCGATCAGCAAATCAAAATTGCCCATCAAGGACAGGAACTGTTCCGTGTCGCAATCTGCAGCCAAAATAGTGCTTTCGTCCTTGTGCACCATAAAATGCTGCAACCGTTGGCAGGGTTCTACATCCACAGGGTACTGCAAAGGCAGCAGTACAATATGGGCGTCATACTCCACGCACAACTTATCGGCAGTCTTGGCCAGTTCCAGCAAATAGCGGTCATCTTCCTGCCATTTGCGCACGGACAAAGCCACCAGCATTTTCTTTGGCGGCACATGGAAACGCTCTAAAAGCTGCGCTCCCTGCTCCTTGCTTTCTTGGGGCAGTGTCAGCACTGCGTCCGCTGTCAATTGCACTTTTTCCGCAGGAATGCCTATGCGGCGCAGCTCATACAAAGAGTCGCGGTCACGGACGGTGATCAAGCTTACCCTGCTGCACACAGCCTTCGTCAGCCGACGTAGAAGCCCGCTGTGGATAGGACCAATCCCTTGACCGAAAAGCATCACCTTTTTGCCCAAGGCAATACCTGTAGCCAGCACGGAAAGATAATAAAGCAGGCTGCGCCTGCTGGTAACATCCTGCAGCAAGCTGCCACCGCCGCTAATGAGCAGGTCGCAGCTACGCAGGGCTGTAAAAATTTCCCAAGGGTTGAAACGATGGATAGAAGACACTTGGTATTTTTTGGCAGTTACCTGAGGATTACCGGAAATAACCGTCAGGCTGACAGATTTTTCTGTACTGCGCAAAGCTTTCACGATCGCTGCCAGCATTGCCTCATCACCGGCATTGGCAAATCCGTAGTAACCGGAAATTACGATCTTACTCATTGCTCCATGTATCTCCCTCTAAACTTCTTAACTAAATAAAGCAAGATGCTCATGCCCAAAATGGCTGCTAAGCCGAACACTGCGCCCATAGCATAACCATCTAAAGCACGGACAAAGCTCATAAATACGGGGGTGCGCATATGGCAGAAGGTTTGCACCAAGCTGCCTTGGCCGATAACGGCGCCACACACCAAAACAAACTGCCACCAGCGGGGAGCACAACGATAAGCAGCCAAAACTGCCAAGAAAAAGACAGGGTGGCCGATCATAAACTCCTTAACGCGGGGACGGGCATACATTAATTGTTCCTGCAGGGCGCGCATCTTGAGTTCAATGGCAGCTACAGGTACACCACCGGTGTGACCACTGCGGCCTACAAAATAGAAGGCAACCAACAGGAAAAGCACTAACATAACTACGTGCTTAAAGGTCAGCTGGGTATCCAAGAGACCATTCAAACGTGCCAGCAAAGTCTTAATGCCCTTGCCAACAACCTGCAGTAAATCATACTTCTTTAAATACAGCACAGCAGTCAAAATCACCGGCAGCATAAAGGTGAGCTTTACGCCACGGTAAATATCGATTTCCAGCAGGAAACGGCTGTCGCTTAAAATTGCGGACAGGAAAGCTGCACCTACCAAGGACAAAGCAATGGCAAGAGCCAATTGCCACAATGCCTGCCAGCAAATCTTGACGATGCTGGCGGTAGGAGCCTTAATCTTATCCCAAATACTGATAAGCACGCTCATAGAAAGAACAGGATAGAAGCTGGCTGCAGCAAGAGCAAGCAGTTGGCGTGTCAAAAGACCTCTGCCCACCATTAGGAGTGCTGCTGCACCAGCGGACAGCACTGCCCACACAAGCAGTTCCTTTTTGCTATCCAAGTTCAAGAGCATACCCACGTACAGCGCCACGCCTGCCAAAATAGCAAAGGCTACGGGCAAAAGGTGCAGCTTGTTAGCAAAGTACGGTGCATAACCATCTGCTGCAGCAGAGAATACACCTGCTTCACCAATAGTATAGCCACGTGCTTCCACGCTGTCCTTGATATCACGAACATACTTCAAGTTGGTTTCCAATAAAGGTTTGCCTTCTACAGGCAGCAGGAACGGACGGATATAGTTAACGCGGATATTGCGTTCTTCGTCAGTCAACGCCCAACGACGCAAAGCAGTGTCCACGCTAATCTTCTTCTGCTCCAGCGGATCGATAACGTAGGAACGGGCAGCTTTATAGTTGTTAAACTCGGACAAAGGCACCAAACCGTCAATTTTGGCAAAGCGCAGCTGGGTATAATGCTCCAGCATTACCAAAGTCATGTTTTGCTCTTGCATACGTTTGCCCAAATATTCCAGCTTATTGGGATAACCAACGGTTTCCTTACCACAGGGCATCAAAGCATGCACAGGCACGCCCGCCTTATTAATGCGCGCGAAAACGCTGTCAATCTTTTCTTCGTCAACATTAATGTAGTTTTGCGGACGTACAATAATGTTGAAACCCATGCTTGCCACCTTCTGCAAATCACGAACAGGCAGCCCCAAAGGCGCTTGGTTCAAGCCCAAAGGCTCGTCGTACTTGCCATCGGGCAAAGGCTCCGTGCTACCCAAGACACGGATAATACGCGGATTTTGGCTCAGTTCGGCTACACGGTCGGAGCCATAGCGCAGGCGCAGGTCTTCTGCCACATCATCAAGTACGGCAGGATTACTGCCTGCAGCCACGTAGGATGCGTGCTCCACCAGCATCTCGGCAGGAACAGCGGCAAAAACACCCTTATCTGTACCCAGCACGCCTGCTTGGCGCAGTTCGCCACCTGTAGCCAGCTTGATTTCGCCATTCTTCATCAAGCGTTCCAAGGTAGTATCGAAGATCATCAAAGAGTTGATGCCGGCGTCCTTAAACTTCTGCAGCACCTGCTCTTCCGGCAAACCTTCCAAGGCAGCCAGCTTACGCAGACCTTCGTACTCCATGGCCATTTCTACAGTATTATTGGCTTGTTCAATTTTATGGCGGGTCATGTTAAGCCACAAAGCACAGGCCAGACCCACTAGAATTACTGCAATCAGCAGCGGATTAAAATGCTTTTTCATAGCTTCCATAAATCAAATCTTCTTTTGTTGGCTACGCAGATATGCTTCTACAAAAGGCATCAGATCGCCATCCATAACTGCTTGGATGTTACCGGTTTCACAGCCCGTACGTGTATCTTTAACCAAAGTGTAGGGTTGGAAAACATAGGAACGGATTTGGCTGCCCCATTCAATAGCTTGGTAATCACCGGCAATATCGCTTACCAAAGCGTCCTGCTTAGCTTTTTCATATTCATACAGCTTAGCACGCAGCATCTGCAAGCAACGTTCACGGTTCTGGATTTGGGAACGCTGAGTTTGACATTGTACCACGATACCGGTAGGTTCATGGGTCATACGTACAGCAGAAGAAGTCTTGTTGACATGCTGACCGCCTGCGCCGCTGGCACGGTAGGTATCCACACGTACTTCATCCATGTTGATGTTGATTTCTACGTTGCCATCAAGTTCAGGCATAACGTCGCAAGCAGCAAAGGAAGTGTGGCGACGTGCGTTGGCATCAAAGGGAGAAATACGTACCAGACGATGTACGCCTTTCTCAGACTTCAAATAGCCATAAGCATTATGGCCGTTTACTTGGAAAGTAGCGCTCTTAACGCCTGCTTCATCACCGGGCTGGTAGTCCAACAGCTCCACGGCAAAGCCATTTTGCTCTGCAAAACGGGTAAACATACGCAAAAGCATACTGGTCCAGTCTTGGGCTTCAGTGCCGCCTGCACCGGCGTGCAAAGTAACGATGGCATTATTCGCATCATATTCGCCACTCAGCAGCATCCCCAATTCCAAATGCTCTAATTCAGTACGGCATTTTTCCAAAAGCTCATCCATTTCCGGAACAAGACTTTCGTCATTTTCCTCTGCAGCCATTTCCTGCAAAGCTTCTAAATCATCAATACCGCTGGCAAGTTTGTGGAAACCATCCACCTCTTCTTTCAGGGCATTAACGTCCTGGGCAGTTTTTTGTGCCTTTTCGGGATCATCCCAAAAAGTGGGGTCACCCATCTTATGCTCTAACTCAGCAATGCGATCTTCTTTGACAGCGATGTCAAAGAGATCCCCTCATTTCTTCTAATTTTGCTTGCAAGTTGGCAATCTCAGGCTTGTACTCTTCGATTAACAAAACATCTCACACCTTTCAATTAGTTATTTGGGAGCTACTGGAGTAATTGCTCTATTCCATAGCGAAACATTTGCGATTTTAGCTCATGAGTGCCTAGAATCACAGAAGTGAAGCGAACCGAATACCAACTTCTTCTGCGAACAAGATCGGCCGCGAATCTTCGTTGTGATTCTGCACGAAATAAGCGTTGAAAATCGCTAGAGATCAAGGAATAAGCAATTACGAATAAATAAAACTTAACAACCTTTATACTTCTTCAGCACCATGCTCAGACGCACCTTGCAGGTAATCTTCTGCTTGGGGTTGGGTAATAACGTTGACATGATAGATATAGCGGACTACATCGTCTTGAATAGCGTCAATCATAGCCTCGAACATATCGTAAGCTTCGAATTTATATTCAACCAAAGGATCTTTTTGACCATACGCACGCAGGCCCACACCTTCGCGGAGCATATCCATAGCATCCAGATGTTCCATCCAGTGGTTGTCTACAACCTTCAGCATAACCAGATTTTCCAGTTCGCGCATCAGCTCGCTGCCAATAGCGTCTTCACGCTCTTGGTACCAGTCAGCAGCTACTTGGTGCAGTTTTTCATCCAATTCTTCACGGCTCAAAGTCTGCAGATACTCCACAGTCAGCATACCGCGAGGAGCGAAGAAATCCTCTGCATAAGCAATCAACGCCTTCAAATCCCAATCTTCGGAATAAACTTCAGGCGGAGCGTACATAGCCATAGTACGTTGTACGACCTTTTCAATCATTTCCTTGATATTGCCGCTCAAATCGTCCTGATGGAGAATCTTCTTACGTTGTGCGTAAATAACTTCACGCTGTTGGTTCATAACATCGTCATATTCCAAAACGTGCTTACGAATGCTGAAGTTACGTGCTTCTACCTTCTTCTGCGCGTTTTCGATGGACTTGGTTACCAAGGAATGTTCGATGGGTTCGTCATCTTCCATGCCCAGCTTATCCATAATACCGGCAATGCTGTCGCTACCGAACAGACGCATCAGATCGTCTTCCAGGCTCAAGAAGAACTTAGAGGAACCGGGGTCGCCTTGACGAGCGCAACGACCGCGGAGCTGGTTATCGATACGGCGGCTTTCATGGCGTTCAGTACCGATAATGTGCAGACCGCCCAACTCAGGCACGCCTTCACCCAAGGTAATATCAGTGCCACGGCCAGCCATGTTGGTAGCAATGGTTACAGCACCGTATTGGCCTGCCAAAGCAATGATTTCTGCTTCTTTTTCATGGTATTTAGCATTCAATACATTGTGAGGAATACCACGGCGTTTCAACATCGCGCTCAGTTCCTCGGATTGAGCGATGGAAGTGGTGCCTACCAGTACAGGCTGACCTGCCTTATGGCACTCTTCGATTTCCTTTACTGCAGCCTTGTATTTAGCAAGACGTGTTTTATAGATAACATCAGGATAATCCACACGAATCATGGGCTTGTTAGTGGGGATAACCACAACACTCAGATTGTAGATTTTTTGGAACTCCTGTTCTTCGGTTTTAGCAGTACCGGTCATACCAGCCAGCTTCTTGTACATACGGAAGTAGTTCTGGAAGGTAATGGTTGCCAAAGTTTGGCTTTCGCGTTCTACCTTTACGCCTTCTTTAGCTTCAATAGCTTGGTGCAGACCTTCAGAGAAACGACGACCGAACATCAAACGACCGGTAAACTCGTCAACGATGATTACTTGGCCGTCTTTAACTACGTAATCGCGGTCGCGGTGCATCAAAGCTTTCGCTTTCAAAGCGCACATAATGTGGTGGGAATAGTCCACGCCATGAGCATTATCGTAAAGGTTTTCAATGCCCAGCATTTCTTCTGCTTTAGCAATACCTTTTTCAGTGGGCGCTACTTGGCGTTGCTTTTCATCCACAGTGTAGTCTTCGTTTTCTTCCATGTTGGCAACAACATGAGCCAGCACGCGGTACAAATCAGTGGATTTTTCGCCGGGGCCGGAAATAATCAACGGAGTACGCGCTTCATCAATCAGGATGGAGTCAACTTCGTCGACGATACAATAGTTCAGCTCACGCTGTACCATCTGGTTAACATCAGTTACCATGTTGTCACGGAGGTAGTCAAAACCGAATTCGTTGTTGGTACCATAAGTAACATCGGCAGCATAAGCAGCTTTACGGGCAGGGAAGTCCATATCGTGAACAATCAAGCCCACGGACAGGCCCAGGAATTTGTAGATTCTACCCATGTCTTGGCTGTCGCGACGTGCCAAATAATCGTTGACGGTTACAACGTGTACGCCTTTACCGGTCAACGCATTCAAGTAGGTAGGCAGGGTAGCTACCAAAGTTTTACCTTCGCCGGTACGCATTTCGGCAATTTTACCACGATGCAGCACAACGCCGCCAATCAGCTGTACGTCGAAATGACGCATACCGGTAACACGGCGGGATGCTTCACGGACAACGGCAAAAGCTTCAGGCAAAATATCATCCAGGGTTTCACCCTTTTGTAAACGCACTTTGAACTCTGCAGTCTTAGCTGCCAAATTAGCAGAGCTGAGAGCCTGCATATCTTTTTCCAGACTATTGATCTTATCTACGATAACACGAATATTCTTCAGTTCTTTCTCATTGGGATCACCAAAAATTTTCTTTAAAATGCCTTCGAGCAAAACGATCACTCCTTAAATTTATAGGTAAATAGAGATTCTACACCTAATTTTAAATTATATCAGAAATGGTGTTAAAAAGCAAAAAGCATAGAGGAAAAACATAGGCTTTTTTGTAAAAGATTTATTTACAAAAAGGGACCGCCGCCTACTTATCACCGCAGGCGACGGTCCCTAATCCGTTCGCTGTTAAAACATTATTTAAGTTCCGGGCTCAGCAGACCATATTTGCCATCTTTACGACGGTAAACAACATTGGTCGCACCAAGATCAGGATCGTAGAATACGAAGAAATCGTGGTTCAGCAGGTTCATCTGCAGAATTGCTTCTTCCGGAGTCATAGGATGCATCACAAACTTTTTGTTCTTGATGATCTCGAATTCGCCCTCATCTTCCTCTACATGGGCAGGTGCAGGAGCATCTACAAAGTTAGCATATTTTCTCTTCATCAGACGGGTTTTATATTTATGGATTTGACGTTCAATCTTCTCGCAAACCAAATCAATGGAGGAATACATGTCTTTCGTAGTTTCTTGTGCTCTCAGCAGAATGCCGCTAGCAGGTACGGTAATTTCTACAATGTGATTACCTTTCTCAACCTTCAGTACCGCAGAAATGTCGCCAACAGTCTTAAACTGTTTAACAACCTTAGAAATCTTCTTCTCCACATAATCTCTCAAAGCCGGAGTTACGTCGATGTTTCTGCCTTTTACGTTTACGCTCATAATTCATGCCTCCTTCGGTATGTCACCACTAGCTTGCGCCAACGGTGCTACCATTTTTATCAAGGGTCTAGGCTTCATCCCTTTGCTTATATATTTCGCTATAGGGACGAAAACTCCTGCTGCATTTATCATTTTTGCGTGAAAACTTTGTGAAATGTCGAGAAAGTGTTACATTATGACAATTACAGAATCTTGGAAAGAAAGCTCTTAGTACGTTCTCCCTTAGCATGGAGGAAGATTTCATCAGGAGTGCCTTCCTCTTGGATAATGCCGCCATCCACAAAGACAACTCTGTCGCCAACTTCGCGGGCAAAGCCCATTTCGTGGGTAACAACCACCATGGTCATGCCTTCGTTAGCCAGTTCCTTCATAACGTCCAGTACCTCGTTAACCATTTCCGGGTCTAACGCGCTGGTGGGTTCGTCAAAAAGCAAAGCCTTGGGCTTCATGCACAAGGCGCGGGCAATAGCCACACGCTGCTGCTGACCACCGGAAAGCTGGTCAGGATATGCCTTCGCCTTATCCAGCAGGCCAACTTTTTTCAAATACATGGTAGCAGTTTTTTCCGCATCCTCTTTTTTAATACCGCGCACCTTCATAGGCGCCAGCATCAGGTTCTCCATAACATTCATATGGGGGAACAGATTGAAGCGTTGGAACACCATGCCAACTTCCTTGCGGATTTCGTTAATATTAGCTTCGCCGCTTAACGGAATATCGTCAAAAACGATGCTGCCGCTGGTAGGTTCTTCTAGATAGTTGATGCAGCGCAGCAGGGTACTTTTGCCACTGCCGGAAGGCCCGATAATAACTACCACTTCTTTTTCCTTAATGGTCAGGTTAACGCCTTTTAGTACGTGCAAATCGCCGAAGCTTTTCTTTAAATCGGTAATCTTAATCATATCCTTGGTCATTTCGTATCAAACCTCCGCTCCAAATAGCCTGTAAACCTTGCTACAGCAAAGGTCATAATCAGATAGACGAAAGCTACAGCCAGCCAAATTTCAAAGGAGGCGTAGGTACGGGCAATAATCAGCTGGCCGCGACGAGTCAGCTCCTCGAAACCGATAACGGAAACCAAGGAGGAGTCCTTCAGCATAGCGATAAATTCGTTGCCCAAAGGAGGAATGATGCGTTTGAAGGCTTGGGGCATAATAATGTAACGCATGGTCTGCACCCAAGTCATACCCAAGCTGCGGCCTGCTTCCATTTGACCTTTGTCAATGGATTGGATGCCTGCGCGGAAGATTTCCGCAACGTATGCGCCACTGTTGATGGAGCAAGCGGAAATTGCAGCAAAGAACGGGTCTACACGGCTGCCGGTAATAGTGGGCAGTGCAAAATAAACCAAGAAGATTTGTACCAAAAGCGGGGTACCACGGATAAAGTCTACATAAACGTTAGCAAGATAGCGTAAAGGCTTAATGGTGCACAGACGGGCAATGCCCACCATGCAGCCAATTAACATGCCGAAGAATACGCTTAATGCGGTAATCTCAATAGTGATACCGGCACCTGCCAAAAGCAGGGGGAAAGAGTTTACCATTAAGTCAAAATTCAAGTTCATACTTCATATTCCCTTCTAAATAATGGGTTTAACAGCGCTTCAACGGGAATGGGTCTACGGAATTATTTCTTTTCACCAAACCATTTTTTATAAATTTTGTCGAATTCGCCGTTCTTTTTCAACTCAGCCATAGCTTGGTTGATTTCGCCAGCCAGTTTGCTGTCTTTTTTCACTGCGATGCCGTATTGTTCAGCTTCCATTTTTTCGCCAACGGTCTTGCAGTATTTGTCGCCACCTTGAGCCAGGTAGTATTCCATAACCGGCAAGTCGCCGATTACAGCATCAACGCCGCCATTTTTCAGTTCCAGCGCAGCTTCGTCCTGAGTATTGAAGGTAGTAACTTTAGCGCCTTCAACAGTGCGGGATTTCATTTCGCCGGTAGTACCGATTTGAGCAGCAAGGCGTTTACCTTTCAGGTCGGCAATGGATTTTACAGCATCGTTATCCTTTTTAACCATAATGATTAAGCCGGAAGTATAGTAAGGATCGGAGAAAGTAACTGCTTTCTTGCGTTCTTCGGTGATGGTCATACCGGCAATAGCGCAATCAATATTGCCCGCGTTCAGCGCAGGAATCAAAGCATCAAAGCCCATGCCTGCAACCTCAACCTTGCGGCCCATCTGCTTGCCGATTGCTTGAATCAGCTCTACGTCGAAACCGGTCAGCTCATTGCTGTCTTTTTTAGGAAACTCAAACGGAGCAAAAGCGGGCTCAGTGCCAACGCGCAAAACCTTAGCAGGCTCTGCAGCTTTCTTTTCGCCACCGCCGCAGCCTGTGAGCAGCATGGAGCAAGCAACAACAGCCATCATCAAAAATACTAATACCTTCTTCATCATAAAAACCCCCTCATTTGTTTTTATCTTTATGATTTATACTTTAGGCAGAACGCCTAAAAAACATTAACGGAGCACATGCGATTCTCCACCACATTGTGCTCCGTTCGAACCGACTTGATTATTTCTTTACTTCACCAAACCAGGTTTTGTAAATCTTGTCATATTCGCCGCTCTTCTTCAACTCAGCAATAGCTTTGTTAACGTCAGCAAGCAGTTGGTCGTTGCCTTTTTTAACAGCCAAACCATATTGTTCAGCTTCCATGATTTCGCCAACGGTCATAGCGGTAGCATTGCCACCTTGTGCCAGGTAGTAGCCAACAACGGGGCTATCGTTGATAATAGCGTCAACACCTTTGTTCTTCATTTCCATAGCAGCTTCGGTGTTAGTATTGAAAGCAGTAACTTTAGCGTCTTTGACGGTTCTAGCTTTCTTTTCGCCGGTAGTACCGATTTGTACAGCAATGCGTTTGCCTTCCAAATCTTTAATGCCTTTTACTTCTTTGTTATCCTTGTTGACCATAACAATCAAACCGGAAGTATAGTAAGGTTCGGAGAAGGAAACTGCTTGTTTACGCTCGTCGGTAATGGACATGCCTGCAGCAACCAGATCGATGTTGCCTGCGTTCAAAGCAGGAATCAAAGCATCAAAGCCCATGTTAACGATTTCTACTTTGCGGCCCATTTGCTTACCAATAGCACGTGCCAAGTCCATATCGAAACCATCATAAGTCTTGCTGCCTTCTTTTTGGAATTCAAAAGGTGCAAAAGTTGCTTCGGTACCTACGCGCAGAACTTTGGTTTCTGCCTTCTTTTCACCACCGCCGCAGCCTGCAACCAACATTGCTACAGCAGAAATAATTGCCATCATTAAAATTAAAAGCTTTTTCATCATGGGTACTCCCTTCGTCAATGTAATTCTTTACTATGATACATCACATTATATACCGAATCGTCCCGAAGGTAAAGAATTTTTATAAAATTTTTAGCATAAAAACAAAACAGCCCGGCTGACCTGGTTTTCGCCCCCACACTCGCCTGCTGGAGGGTTCGCTCCTAAGCTTCTGCTCCCCACTACTACCCCTCTCGCCACTAATTTTTTTTGCGGCAGGACTTACTTCTAAGCTGCACCGTGCTCACAGCGGCTTTGCGCTGCTTACGTGGATCGTTTCGCCTGCAACTGGCATCGACTTGCAACCACAGACCCGGACTGTATAATTAATTATAGTCTTTCCAAAGTTTTTTTGCAACCCGCCCATTGTTCCTGCTTTAAATTTTGACAAAAAAGTGATATACTTAACTACACTACACTGAACGGAACGTTATTTTTACTTTTAAAGGATTTAGAACGATGATTGCCATACCACAATGTCTGGACTTTTCGGATATCCGTCTGACCAAGGAGATCTGCGAGTTCTATTTAAAGATGCTGGAAATTAAAAATCGTGAAATCTACCTGCACAGCCAGCAGGTAGCTAATTATGCTGCCAGCACAGCGGCAAAGTTAGGTCTGCCTGCTTCCGAAGTAGCGCAGATAAAAACGGCGGCCCAGCTCCATGACATCGGCCAGCTGAGCGTGCCCAATTTAATCTTGGCTAAGCTGCCTTTTTTGTCAACTAGGGAAATGTCCATTTATAAGCGTCACCCTATTGCCGGCGCCAGTATGCTGGAGAATCTGCCGGAGCTAACCTATATTACCGATATTATCCGCAGCCATCATGAAAAATGGGACGGTACCGGTTACCCCAAACGCTTAAAAGGGCAGAATATTCCCATTGGTGCCCGCATTGTTGCCGTATGTAATTATTATGACCGCAACATTAACCCCTGCACCCACCATTGGCAGAAGACCCACGCGGACGCCATTGTGGAACTGCAAAACAAGGCAGGTCTTGATTTTGATCCTGCCATTGTCAAAGCATTTATCGAATCCGTACTTCCCCAAAACAGTAGAAACTAAAAGCGCTACCTCGTACAACGAAGTAGCGCTTTTTGTATGTATAAAATTATTCACAAAGACATCACTATATTTTCGCTTTATCTCATGCAAAACTTTCTAAAATATAGTATGATGTACTAAAGTGCTACCAAGCGGTAGGCGGTTAGCCCTCTAAGAAACAATTTCAGAGGGACTGTGACCCTCTGTTAATATAGAAACTGTAGCAATACAGAATCTTGCAAGGAGGGGATCCCTGATGAGTATAGAGACATTATTAGCTATTCTTAGCTTTGGTGCAGCAATGTTCGGACTGGGATATACAATAGGTTTTAACCATTGTAAAATGCAGAAATAGCCGCCCAAACGGTCAATAAGGCACGGCTATTCTGTAGCTAATCATATTGGCTAACCGTCTATCGGTAGCACTTCTTTTCTGTCTTCATTATATAACGATTTTTATCCCATGTCAAACAAATACAAAAAAAGCACTTCAATCTCTTGAAGTGCTTGATTGTCTGGTGGGCGCTAACGGGATCGAACCGCTGACATTCTGCTTGTAAGGCAGACGCTCTCCCAGCTGAGCTAAGCGCCCGAATGGTGACCGGTGGGGGAATCGAACCCCCGATACCGCCGTGAAAGGGCGGTGTCTTAACCGCTTGACCAACCGGCCAGGTGGCTCCCCGAGTAGGACTCGAACCTACGACGCCCTGATTAACAGTCAGGTGTTCTACCGGCTGAACTATCGGGGAATAACACTTGATGTCCTTGCGTTTTGTGTACCGCTCAACATCACGAGTGTTATTATAATACATATAGCGAGGGTTGTCAACACTTTTTTATAACTTTTTTCAAAAAGTTTTTGAGAAATTTTAGAGCTCTCAAAAAAGCCTTATTTCATGGGCTTTTTCAAAACCTGACCTACTGAAAACAAATAGCTTTTGCAGCAACAAGGCGAAAAAAATAAAAAATTTTACTCAAGCCTTAACTTTTACTACAACTTTTTGCACTTGGCTGGCCTTGCCTTCGCCACAGCAACCATTATTGCAGTTGGGGCGGTGCAGCTCCCACGGGAAGAAAATAGCAAAATCGCCGGCGTGGAGCGCAGCACAGTTTTCTTCATTAGGGTCAGCGTAGAAAATAACATCTTCTTTTTCTGCTTTATTTTCTGTTTCCACGCAAGCAGCAGTCAGCGGGGTGCACCAAATGGTTTCGCTGCCTTGCGCCACATACTGTACATCAATATATTGGTTATGTTTTTCTGGACGGCGGTCAGCCTTAGGCTCCGTAGTATAAGTATTCACGCGGGCATAAACATTGCGGCCATCGATCTCGTACTCGCCATTCTCCACTTTGCTGAAATCAGTAGCAGCGATGTACGCCAACGCTTGCGCCAAACGGGGACTAACATAGGGGAGCATCTTTACAATGTCATTTTTATTACCAATAATCATAATCCATACCTCCATACTAAACTAAATCTACACAAATTATAACAAACTACAGCAACTACCGCAACGAATACTTCTCAAACCACTGCTCTTTATGTTATAATGAATAGTCTATTTTACAAATGCAACCATTAACATACTTCATTCTAAAGAAAGCGAGAAAAACATGAGCTACTTAAACGTCACTAACGTCTCCCACTCCTTTGGCGGCCGTCAAATTTTGGAAAATGTCTCCTTCAAACTTCTGCGCGGCGAACACGTAGGCTTGGTTGGTGCTAACGGCGAAGGCAAATCCACCTTCTTAAACATCGTTACCGGCCACGTCCTCCCCGACGATGGCAAAGTTGAATGGCCCGGCAAAGTTACCGTAGGCTACTTGGACCAGCAAAGCACCCTGGAAAAAGGCATGACCATCCGCGAAGTTCTGCGTACTGCTTTTAACGAGATGTACGAAATGGAACAACAGATGATGGACTTATACGACAAAATGGGCGACGCTACTCCCGAAGAAATGGATAAGATGATGAATACCGTCGGTGAAATCCAAACGGAACTGGAGCACGCAGGTTTCTACTCTTTGGATAGCAAGATTGAAGAATTTGCCAATGGTTTAGGCTTGGGCAGCATCGGTCTGGATAAAGATGTTAGCGAGCTCAGCGGTGGTCAACGCAGCAAAGTACTGCTGACCAAGCTGCTCCTGCAGAACTCCAAAATCCTGTTGCTGGACGAACCTACCAACTATTTGGACGTGGAGCATATTGAATGGCTCACCAAATTTCTGCAAAATTACGAGCACGCCTTCATCCTGATTTCCCATGACGTGCCTTTCCTGAACAATGTCTGCAACGTTATCTACCATCTGGAAAACTGCGAACTGACCCGCTACAGCGGCAACTACGATAAATTCCAAGAAATGTACGCTATCTATCAATCTCAAAAAGCTGCTGCCTACGAACGCCAGCAGCAGGAAGTTGCTAAGCTGGAAGATTTTATCGCCCGCAATAAGGCTCGCGTTGCTACCACCAATATGGCCAAGAGTCGTCAACGCAAGCTGGATAAGATGGAAATGATTGAAAAGCCCCGCGAAAAACTGAAGCCCACCTTCAAGTTCCGCGAAGCACGCACTCCCAGCCGCTTTATTGTAGAAGCTAAGGATTTGGTATTGGGCTACGATACTCCCCTCACCCGTCCTGTAACCTTCAATTTGGAGCGCGGTCAAAAAATTGCTATCCGTGGTGTCAACGGCTTGGGTAAAACCACCCTGCTGAAAACTATTTTGGGCATTATTCCTCCTGTAAGCGGCAAGGTTGAATTGGGTGAATTCCTTGAACCCGGTTACTTTGAACAGGAAGAAAGGGAAAAGAACGAAAACACAGCCCTAGAAGATGTTTGGAATGAATATCCCGGCCTCACCAACTACGAAGTCCGCGCTGCTTTGGCAGGCTGCGGCTTGACCAACGAACACATCACCAGTAAAGTCTTCGTCCTCAGTGGCGGTGAAGCAGCCAAAGTACGCCTGTGCAAGCTGATGCTGAAAGACGTTAACTGGCTGGTACTGGACGAACCTACCAACCACTTGGATGTGGATGCTAAGGAAGAACTGCAACGTGCTTTGAAAGAGTTCAAAGGCAGCGTCCTCTTGGTATCCCATGAGCCTGAATTCTACGAAGGCTGGGTGGACAAAGTTTGGAACATCGAAGACTGGACCACTAAAATTATTTAATAGGAATAGCGAAGGACTGACGCAAAAGCGCCAGTCCTCTTTTTTATCCTTGGATTCTTCTGCGGAAGATTTTGAACAAATCCACCTTTTCCTCTGAAGCAAATTGGTACCCAGGGGCCAGCATTTCCGCCCGTGCCTTGGCAGCCTGCAGATCGTGGAACACATCCCACTTGGCTGCCACCTGCTGCTTGCCATATAAACGGAGCAAGTACGCAGGATGATAGGTAGCGATACAGTCGAAGCCCTGCTCTGTACGGAACCACTGCCCCCTGTCGCGGGTAATGCGCATATCGGGATTTCCCAAATAATGGAGCGCTACACCGCCCAAAGCCACAATAACCTTGGGCTGGATAATCTCCAATTCCCGTTCCAGCCATAGCTTGGCGCAAAAGGATGCCTCTGCTATATCGGGAGTACGGTTGTTTTTAGGTCTGCACTTAATAACATTAGTCGTCAGCACCCTGTCCCGGGTCATCTGCACGGACCACAACGCTTTATCCAATAGCTGTCCCGATGGTCCGATCAACGGACAGCCAAAATCATCTTCCACACCGCCGGGTCCCTCCCCTACAAAGACAATGGGGCTGTGGGGATTGCCGTACCAGCCTACGGGAGCAATGGCATCCTTGCGCAAAGGGCACTGCTCACATTGATCAAGTTCTTTTGCTAATGCATCTAAATCCATAATCCGCCTCTATTCCTGTGCTAAAACAGGCTTGTATTCCGTAATCACAAAGGGCAGCCATTTCGCCAGCTCTTTGCGCGCTTCCACCATATTTTCGCCTGCAGCCTGCACGTTGCCCACAGCAGGCGCCACCTTGCGCCCTGAGCTTCCCATGGTCACCAAACGTCCTTCGCCGTCAAACAGCGCCTGCTCCAGTGTCAGGTACCAGTAATCATCCTCCCGCTGAGGCGTACCGTCGATACCGCACACCAAAATATAGTCTGCGCCCACATAACGGCTCTGTTGGATAATATCCTGACGAGTATAGGCATCCTTGCCCAAGGAAGTGTCCATCACTACATAGGAAGGGAACAGCTTACGATATTCATCGGTAATAAAGCGCTTCAAATCAGTAATCGTCGCTACATTATGCAGTCTATCTGCCTCATTAATCCACAGCGCTACTACGGGAGTAGAGCCTGTCACCTTGCTTTGGGGCAGAGGGCGCAGTCTGTCCAGCTGCACCTGACGGTCAAATTCTTCATATAGACGGCTGATGCTGTAATCAAAATACATGGCCATATCATGCTGCATACTGCTGATTTTGGGAGAAAGGCTGTACTTAATATGCTGTCCGAACTGCTTATAGCCACCAAAGAAGGTTTGCAGGCTGCCGGGAACAGGGTCCGCAGTATTGGTAATGCGCAATAGGTTAATGGCATCGCCGTACTGCTCTGCAAAGGGCTGATTGCCAACGGCAGGAGCGCCAAACGTTACTACAGTAAACTTCTCTTTGGGCAAGCCCATTGCCACTAAACGCTCGCCTAAAAGTGTAGCAGCAGCACCGCCTAAGCTATGACCTGTCAATACGAGTGCAGAGTCATCATTATCGCGGACTTTTTGGAACACGCCTTTCAAATTGCCTTGTTCATCCACTACGGAAGCACGCATCACTTCATCCACGTAAGTATTGAAGCCGCCATGAACGCCGGGAGCTCCCTTCTCCATGGGAGCCGCAGCCAAAGCTGTCATTTCTGCAGGTGTAGTGCCGCCAAAATTAACCTTGCCGGTTTTAAGATTAATCTGCCAATCTTTTTTATTGGCGCTTCCTCTAAAGGTCACCAGATAAATCTACTTTTTGAATTCGGGGAAGTAGTTTTTAGCGATGATGAAATTGGTTTCCACTTTGCCGTTTTTTAGCTGTTGGGGAAAAATTTTCCAGCCATAGCTGCGCAAATAGCTAAACTCTGTGGAATTATCGGGCAGGTATACTCCTAGGCAGGACGCTGCTGCTACCGTAGTAAAGTAGCGGTCGATATATTCCTTGCTCACGTGCTGCCGTGTAGCTGCGGAGGCAGGCAGTGCCGCTAGCACAGCGTATATAAGGAACACGCATAAACTCACAAGCTTACGCATGTAATCACATCCTTTCGTAATATAAATTCTTTCTCTTCTATTATAACACAAAAAGAGGTTGGCTTCATTGAACCGACCCCCAAAAGTTAGACCTAAAAATCTAACAATTGGGAGGTCGGTTTTTTCATGACAAAATATAGTTTTGAATTTAAAAAGAAGGTCGTAACTGCTTATCAAAACAGCAAATATAGTTATAGCGAACTCGCAAA
>NZ_JBGVLF010000034.1:0-3012 GCF_045124115.1 Phascolarctobacterium sp. | reverse complement strand
CAAGCGTCCAGGTTTCGAAGGCGGTCAGATGCCAATGAAGATCCGTTTACCAAAGTTTGGTTTCTGGTCTCCAAAGGCTGATGTAACTGCAGAAGTTACCTTAAACGATTTAAATCGTGTTGAGGGTGATGTAGTAGATATGGCAGCTCTATTAGCAGCTCGCTTAATCTCTAAGAAAGTTAAGTACGTAAAGGTTGTATTATCACGCGTACCTAACTTCACTAAGAAGATCACCTTAAAGGGCGTTGGCGTAACTAAGGGTGCTAAGGCAGCTATCGAAGCTGTTGGCGGTACCGTTGAAGTTGCTCAGTACATTACTGATGCTGCTGCACGTTTAGAAGCTTCAAACAAGAAGTCTGCTGCAAAACAGCAGTCACGCTTAGAGGCTCTAGCTGCTGCTGGCAAGCAAAAGCCTGCTAAGAAAACTGCAGAGCAAAAAGCAGCAAAGAAAGCTGCTAAAGCTTAATAATTAGTCGAGGGGGCTCTAGCCCCCTTTAAGAGGTTTTGCATGGCTAGAAAATCGCTTTTTGATAGAAGTCGTGAAATGGCTGAAAAACAATCTAAAGGCTCTGGCGAAATTCGTCAGCGTCTTTTGTTTGTTATCATTGCCTTAATCATTTTCCGCCTAGGTTCATATATTCCTGTTCCTGGTGTAAATGCTGACGTACTTCAGCGCGTTTTCGATCAGCAAAGCGGAACCATTGTTGGCATGTTCAACATGTTTTCTGGTGGCGCTCTTGAGCGTGCATCAGTTTTAGCATTAGGTATCATGCCATATATCTCTGCATCGATTATTATTCAGTTATTAGCTGTATTAAATAAGAATTTAGCAGAGCTACGTAAAGACGGTGAATCAGGTCGTCGTAAGATCACCCAATACACTCGTGTAGCAACTGTGTTCTTAGCAGCACTACAAGCCTTCGGTATGGCTACTGGTATTCCAAACATGATGCCAGGATTAGTAGATAATCCAGGTTTCAGTTTCTACTTTGTAACTACTGTAAGCTTAGTAACTGGTACTATGCTATTGATGTGGTTAGGTGAGCAAATCACTGAACGTGGTATCGGAAATGGTATTTCACTTATCATTTTCGCAGGTATTGTGGCGGGTCTTCCAACCGCGCTTGCAAGAACCTTTGAGCAATCACGTCAAGGTGATCTATCAACTATCGCATTATTACTTATCGGTGTAGTAGTGGTCCTTGTGACCTTCTTCGTGGTTTTCGTGGAGCGCGGTCAGCGTAAGATTGTTATCGAATACGCTAAACGCCAAATGGGTAATCGAATTTACTCTCAGCCACGCTCTAATTTACCATTAAAGATCAACTTATCAGGTGTTATTCCAGCAATTTTTGCTTCATCAATTATTCTGTTCCCTGGTACTGTTGTTTCTTGGTTCGGCCAAGGCGATAATGCTGTATCTAATGTTTTAGGTAGCATTTCTGTCTTCTTACAGCCAGGTCAACCTTTATACGAATTATTGTACGCTGCTGCAATCGTGTTCTTTACATTCTTCTATACCGCATTGGTTTTCAACCCACGCGAGATAGCAGATAATTTAAAGAAGAGCGGTGCTTTCATCCCTGGTATTCGTCCAGGTGAGCAGACTGCAAGATTTATTGATAAGGTAATGACTCGCTTAACTTTAAGCGGATCTTTATACATGGTTTTAGTATGTTTAGTTCCACAGTTACTAATGAACTGGTTTAATGTTCAGTTCTATTTCGGTGGTACCTCATTACTAATTATCGTTGTTGTTTGCATGGACTTTGTTGCTCAGCTACAAAGCCACATGATGAACCAACAGTACGGCGATATCATGCGTAAAGCAAACTTAAGAAATTACGGTCGTTAATTTTTTAGATTGGAGAAATAAAATGAAAGTTGGTGCTTCAGTTAAAAAAATGTGCCGCAACTGCAAAGTAGTTCGTCGTCACGGTGTAGTTCGCATTATCTGTGAGAATCCAAAGCATAAGCAACGTCAGGGCTAATGCTTATTAAGTTTGTGATTAATCTTGCAAACTTAATTTAAAATCTGTATAATCATACAGCCTTAAAAGCACTAAGAGAGATCTTGGTGCTTTTCTGACATGCCAATGTGCACTATGAGCGGTTGTCGCGTATCCTAACGGGCTTTGCGACAGCCTTTGTTTTAAACCGACCTATATTTAGGAGATCAATAGTGGCCCGTATAGCTGGCATTAATGTGCCTGATCAAAAGATCGCTGTGATTGCATTACAGTCAATCTATGGCATCGGCCCAACCCGCGCAAGCGAGATTCTTGCTAATGCAGGTGTTGAGGAGTCTGCAAAGTTAAAGGACTTAGATGAGTCTGTTGTAGATAAAATCCGTGCCGAAGTAGCAAAGTTCACCGTTGAAGGTGATCTTCGCCGTGAAATTTCAATGAACATCAAGCGCCTAATCGACCTTGGTACTTACCGTGGCTTACGTCACCGTCGTGGTTTACCAGTACGCGGTCAGCGTACTAAGACCAATGCACGTACACGCAAAGGCCCACGCAAGAGCATTAAGAAGTAGTAGGAGAGCTTAGATGGCTGAAGAAATTAAAAAGGAGCAGCAAGCTGCTGCAACTCGTGCTCGTTCAGGCAAGCGCTCTAAGAAGCAAGTTGCTGATGGCGTAGCACACATCCATGCATCTTTCAATAACACCATCGTAACCATCTCTGACCGTCAAGGCAATGTTCTATCATGGGCAACTGCTGGTGGTTCAGGTTTCCGTGGTTCACGTAAGTCAACTCCATACGCTGCTCAGGTTGCTGCAGAGCGTGCTGGTGAGGCTGCAAAAGAGTTCGGTGTTAAGAACCTTGAAGTTTTGGTAAAGGGTCCTGGTCCTGGCCGTGAGTCTTCAATCCGTGCATTAAACGCACAGGGTTATAAGATCACTAACATTACCGATGTAACCCCAATCCCTCATAACGGTTGTCGCCCACCTAAAAAGCGTCGCGTATAACCTAACGAGTTCAATTTCTGGAGAAAGATAAATGGCAAAA
>NZ_JBGVLF010000033.1:0-2086 GCF_045124115.1 Phascolarctobacterium sp. | reverse complement strand
GGCGAAGGCTTCAAGGCAAAGTTTGAGAATTTCCAAGTAAAGCATTTGCCCGATCAGCGCAGATTGGAATGGTTGAAGGCTCATGCCGAATAAAGGTTGCTAAGACATCGTCTGCAACATCGCTTTCTGTCATCAGTTCGGGGAATTGCTCTGCAAAGTTAATGACATTCAGCGGATTATACAAGAAGGCACTTATTGTTGCCTCAGTTACCTAAAGGTTAGTATTGGCTATGTCAGATGCTTACGGATTTTGCTTTAATGTATTTTAAATAAATTCTGTTTTTATTTTTCACTTTTTACACCTTCAATGTCCGCAGATATTCCTTCTGCTCAGGCGTGATTCTGTAGCTCTCGATGGCCTTCTGGATTGTCTTGTTGTGCGTCCAGAGAGCAAGGCGACGTTGCACGATGTAGGGTATCGTTGCGTCCCATTACTTGGCAAGGGCTGTGGCGAAGAACTAGGCTATCCATCCTTATATTGCTTAGCCAACTGACTTACAAAATTGAACTTATATATATTCATGGCGTTCTGAATGAAGGCTGCTTTGGTGACCCACTATGCTTGACAGCAGACCCTTGCCTGCGCCACTATCGGCTACGAGATTTGCCAACATTCCGCTTGTTTCCTTCCAACTTTTGTCGGGATACATGAATTCTGCCTCACTTACATGTGCGCCAAGTATTAGGAAAAGCATTGGACGAGTGGCTGATGCATGTCCTTCGACACCTGCGAAAGCAAAAGTTGCACGCATTCGGTGCCTTTTCCGAGGCGTGGAATAGCTGGAGGGGTGGGTTTATTGAGATTGTATTTAAAATTTGTCATGTCTGATGATTTGTTAAGTTGTTGATTTTAAGCCTTTTAGAGAGAGTAGGGTGTGGGCTGTCATTACAATTACAGTTATTACAGTTTTATTTACAAGGGTTGCTATTTCTGTCTTTTTTATATATAACTTATTGATTATTAATTAGTTATAAAGTCTTAAAGAAGGGGGTTGTGATATATTCCCCCTATTTGTAATAACTGTAATAACTGTAATTGTAATAGCTCGAGGGTGTTTACTGCTCCATTCATTTCTCCTCTCCAAGGCCTGTGGCGAAGCCGCTCGCCACCTACATGAGGTCCTCGGCTATTCTGTAGGTTTCAGCACAGCTCTCCATTCCATAAACTGCTTGGTTGTTTCTCCGCTATGATGGTCGAGGAAGAGACTGTGGGCGGTGTCGAGCGCAGCAATCTTCTGCATGTCCTCAGCATCAAGTTCAAAGTCGAAGAGATTCAGATTCTCCTGCATTCGTTCCTTGTGAACGGTCTTCGGGATGATGATTACGTCGCTCTGCAGCAGCCAGCGCAAGGCTACTTGTGCGGCAGTCTTGCCGTATTTCTCGCCAATCTGGGTGAGGGTAGGGTTGGTGAACAGTCCGTTCTTTTCTTCATAATTGTAAAATCTTATAGTTGTTATTTTATCTTGTTATATTCCTCATCGCTTACAGCCTCCTGCCACTCGTTGGATGTGTTCTCGCCAGGTATTTCAAAGGCGAGGTGGGCAAACCAACTGTCTTTTGCGGCACCATGCCAATGCTTTACGTTGGCAGGAATATGGATGACTGTGCCGGGAAGAATTTCCTGCGCAGGCTTGCCTTCTTCCTGATACCAGCCACGTCCGGCTACACCTACCAGCATTTGTCCGCCACCCTTTGTGGCGTGGTGCGTGTGCCAGTTGTTACGGCAACCAGGCTCAAATGTTACGTTGAAGAAAGGTATCTGACTGTTGGATATTTGTGCCAGATAACTGTTGCCTTTGAAGTATTTGGCGTAAGCGGTGTTGGGTTCGCCAATAGGAAATATCATCTCGCGCTGGAAAGCAGCCTTGGCGTCTTCTCCATTCACATCTTCGTTCCATACCTCCTTTGCCAGATTGAAGGCAGCCCAGGCCTTTGGCCAACCTGCGTAGAAGGCGATATGAGTAATAATCTCTGCCGCTTCCGTGCGGGTAATGCCGTTATTCTTTGCCGACTGCAAATGATATTTCAGCGAGCTGTCGGTTATTCCTTGGCTGATGAGCGAAGTGATTGTTACCAAACTGCGGTC
>NZ_JBGVLF010000032.1:0-7739 GCF_045124115.1 Phascolarctobacterium sp. | reverse complement strand
GCTCGGTGTTGAACTTTCTCCGTTCGACTTGCATGTGTTAGGCATGCCGCCAGCGTTCGTCCTGAGCCAGGATCAAACTCTCCAATAAAGTTTTATTGAAGAACCGATTTGGCTCTTATTATTTTAAATAGGAATTATGACGTTAATAATTGCTCATTATTCAATCGCAATTATTAACTAAGTTCGCACGTGCAATTCTTCGCTTCGTCTTACGACTCGCGAGCGAATTGGTGCTCACTTATGACTTGGTCTCGTTCTTAACGAACTCGACCCGCACATTCGCTTTTTTAATAGGTTATTGTTCAGTTTTCAAGGTTCATTGTGTGTCGCTTTGTTCGGAGATTCGCTTTCATTTTCGTTGCTGTATCTCAGCGACTTGTATATAATACCATAGTGACCGACTCATGTCAACACCTTTTTTAGCACTTTTTGTAACTTTTTCCACAAAACGCACGGAACAGTTGGCAAAAAGACACGCTTGGCTACAGTTTAGAATAGTGTTAAATATTTTACAAAAAAACATCAATTTATCACATACACCAACATTGGTTACACAAGTCGTCGGAGCAATATATCAATAGAATCTTTCTGCGAACGGAAACCATTAACACAAAAAAGGTAGGATAGCGTAATTGCCATCCTAACTCTTTTAGATTATTCTTTAGCTGTTTCATAAAGTGCCTTATAATTACCGTTCTTCGCCAACAGCTCTTGATGAGTACCTATTTCCGCGATACCGCCATCTTTAAGTACCACGATGCGGTCCGCATCTTCAATAGTAGATAAACGGTGTGCAATAATCAACGTAGTCCTATTGATTGCCAGCTTGTTCATAGCACCTTGGATCTGCTTTTCCGTCCTAGTATCCAATGCAGAAGTTGCCTCATCGAAAACCATTACCGGTGGATTCTTCAAAAACGCTCTAGCAATGGCTAGACGCTGTTTCTGTCCACCGCTCAGTTTGACACCGCGTTCGCCTACCATGGTACCATACCCTTCCGGCAGGCGTTCAATAAATTCATGAGCAGCAGCCTCTTTGGCTGCTTTTTCAATATCGCCGGATGCGGCATCCATCCTACCGTAGGCAATGTTAAAAGCAACGGAATCTGAGAAAAGGAACACGTCCTGCTGCACCAAGCCAACCTGCTGGCGCAACAGCTTTTGACTATAGTTTTTTATATCCACACCATCCAGTAAAATACTCCCCTGTTGCGGTTCGTAAAAACGGAGCAGCAAATTGGCAATGGTAGTTTTGCCTGCTCCCGTAGCGCCCACAAAAGCCACCTTCTCCCCTGCTTTGACGTGCAAGGAAAAATCTTTCAACACAGGCTGACCTTCCAGATAGCTGAAAGTTACGTTATCAAAAAATATATCGCCTTTAATTGCGACACTCGTAATAGCGTTAGGCGCATCTTCTATTTCCGGCTTAACAGCCAACATTTCATAAAAACGATTCAAGCCCGCCATACCCCGCTGATATATTTCCGTAAACACCATCAGGCGCAGAATAGGCTTCATAAACAGATTTACATAAAGGAAGAAAGCAACAAAATCACTTAACGCTAAACGGTCGAAGGCTACCATAACACTACCGCACACCAAAACAGTAAGATTGGTCACATTGGTAAACAAACCTACCACGCCGGAAAAATACGCCAAAATACCGAAAGAACTGCTGCGTACTTCCTTTAGTTCGCTACTTTTTTCCATAAAACGTGCCAACTCTAAATCTTCATTGGCAAAAGTCTTCGCTAAACGGATACCGTTAAGAGATTCTTCCGTACGAGCAGTAAGTTCGCCGGACTTTGCTCTACTTTTGCGAAAAGCAGCTTTCATCTTTTTATTGATAATAATAGCATGCACTGTCTTTCCCAACAGCAAAACGCTAATGATGCCACCCAAAATAGGGTTCATGTACAGCATAATGCCAATAGAACCAAGCATGCTGATACTGCAGACCAAAACATCATTGGGTCCACGGAAGGTAAGCTCGCTGACCTCTACAATATCACTGGTAATCCTGCTCAAAAGCTGCCCTGTCCGTGTATTATCAAAATAGCGGAAGGACAAAGACTCAATATGGGCAAAAATGTCCCGCCGCATATCGTGTTCAATCCCCATACTCATCACATGTCCGTAATAACTAATGCCAAAGACTAAACAAAAGTTAATTAGATACAGTAATAAAAGCAGTCCTGCCCACATAAAAATAGTATCTATATTATTCTGAGGTAGTTCCACATTCAGTACATGGCGCACGATCATGGGAAACAACAAGTCCAAGACAGCGACAACACAGGAACCCAGCATTACGCCAACCAATATAGCTTTATAAGGTCTATAATAATGTAAATATTTTTCTAGCATCGCCTACTCCTTTTCCCTACGATGAGAGATACTCAAGTAATTTTTAGTATATCACGTATGTATAACACTTGCAAGAAATATTATTAATAGCATTTTTATTTTATTTAAATTTAGTTTTTGTACATAGTAAATTACGATAATATAATTAGCCAGCAAAGCGTAAAAAAAGGGCAGCCCGCCGAAGCGGGCCACCCAAAGTTTGGAGTATGATTTAGTTATTTACTAATTTTGTTGCCGTAATGGTCACGTTCATCGCCACCGTTTACACGTACGCGTTCAATCTTATGACCGTCATTGTCCGCACCTTTCACGCGGTCTACACGGATGCGACCCAGTTCAGGTTTGAACTCTTGCATAATTTGTTCGCTAAGTACAGCGCCGTTTTGCATTGCTTTGAACAGCATGGTTGCAAATTCGTAACGGCTCATGGTGCGGTCGCCATTGAAGGTGCCATCAGGATAGCCGTCGATGATGCCTCTTTGTGCCAAGCCTTGAATGTATTCGTATGCCCAGTGATTTTCCGGAACATCGGGGAACATGCCTGCTGCTTTAGCATTATCGGTTTCGTTGGCACCAATCAGCTTAGTTACCAAAGCTGTGAGTTGGGCAACTTGAGCTTTCAAGTCCACGATTTCTCTAGCCATTGCTACTTTGGAGTTGTTCACGTGGTTAGTACGGTCCAGTGCGAAGGATACGCCTGCGTTAACCATGTTTTCACCATTGCCCATGGTACCGCCAACACTCAACATTATCTTTTCATCCGGACGATAGAACGCACCCAAAGCTGCAGCATTTTGGCCGTTGTAGTTACCTACGCCTGCTGCGAAGCTGAGTTTATCATCGGGATCGAAGTCCATGGGATGCAGTGCTGCCAAAGCGGCTGCACCTGCACCAACTTTGTCTACACGGCTGTTGACAGAGTTGAGGTTTTGTTGCAGGTTGTTAATGTTTTCAGCGTTTGCGATTACCTGTTGGTTGGTTTCATAGAGTTGGCTGCCATTTACAGCGTCTGTGGAATCTTTGGAGATTTCGCCATCTTTAACGTTAGTAACTTTGTTACCGCCAGCACTGATACCATTTTCGGTTACAGAAACTGCAGAATCACCACTTCCGATAGTCAGACCAGTATTTCCCAAAGCTACTTTGTCGCCAACTTTAACACCATCTTTATCAATGGTAGTATTGCCAGCAACAGTGAGCTTTTCGGTAACGTTAGCAGTCTTAGTGTCAATACTGTTTAAACCTTTAAGATCAGGATTTAGTTCTACTTTGTAGTTTTTGCCGCCATTCTCTGTAATAGGTGCAGTTTCAGTTACAGTGATGTTAGCACCATTAGTTACAGTAGTATGTTGGCTAGAAGCTTGGCTGATTGCTTGATCCAGCTTAATTGCTGCATCAGTCAAGTCAGTGGCACCACCGATGTAATTATACTTGACGCCCTCTTTTTCAGTAAAGTCTGCATTACCTACTTTTTTATCTACTGCATTAACAGCGTCAACTACATTAGTAGGCTTGGTAACGCCACTGATGTTAAGATTATCAACATCACCTAAGTCAGTTGCAGATGCCACGTCTTGGATAACAACAGCATCTTTGACAACCTTATCACCAACGACCATATCCAACTTAACAGTATTATCGCTACCAACAGTATACGTACCTTCCTTAATGTGTTTTTCATTGGAGGTTACTGTGTTGATTGCTTGTTGCAGTTGGTCTTCTGTTGCTGCTTGACCGCTTACAATGCTGTCAGGAGTCCAAGTTGTATTAGTCAAACCGTTTACAGTACCTGCACCACCATTTACAATTACTTGACCAGCAGTAACAGTAGATCCGTTAATATTGGTTGTAGCGTTGATATCGCCATTGCTAAAGGTTGTGCCGTATTGGTCTACTACTACAGAACTGTTACCGGAAACCAAACCAACACCATCATTAGTTACAGCAAACTTGTTGTTGTTCTTTTGTACTGCAAATCCGTCTGCAGTGCCAACCATTGTTCCATTGTCACCGAAAGTGCTATGGAAGGTACCATCGCCACGAACCAAGAACTTGCCGTCTGCTACGGACAAGGAGCCATCTGCACCCAGTACAAATTTTTCGCCAGCGATTTGACCATTGCTAATGGTTATGGTGCCATCTTTAGAATTTACAACTAAGCTACCTTCTTCGTCTTCGTCACCAAGGACTACGTCTTTCTCAAGGCTTACTTGAACTTCGCCATCTGCTGTTACAGCAGTATCAATGTTCTTGCCACCCACAATTTCGAGTGTTTCGCCTAATTTTTTGGTTACAGTAGCATCTCCATCAGCTTTGAATGTCAGACCTTTGTTAGTCAGATCGGAGGTTGCAGCTTTCAGTTGGTCAACGTTTACTGCATCAGTCCCTGCTGTACCTTTTGCTACGTTATGGATTTGTTGGCCGCCCATACTGATGTTGTTACTTGTCAGGCTGATTACATTGTTAGTACCATTACCGATTGTCAGACCGCTGTTGTTCAATACGCTTGCCCCAACAGTTACACTACCTTGAGCTGTTAGGTCAAGAACATTATTCAATGCTACTTCATAGTTTGTGCTACCATCTTCATTTGTAATAGGGTTAACGATTATATTGCTGTTACTGCTTGAAACTGTACTTACAGTATCGGTATCGTCAAACATTACACCAAACAAACCATTATCTGCTTTGAACTCGTAACGGTTAACCAAGTTTGCAGGTTTGTCGGTAACTTTGGAAGTAACATTAGTGATGCTATACTTGGTGTCGGTATCAACGATAGGAGCAAAAGCGTTGCCATCACTGTCAGTAATTACGTACTCATTTACTACACCTGCAGTATTACCAGTATTAGTACTGAGTTTATATGTAGTATTTTTCAAGCCAGTAATTTCTACATCATCAATACCAGTACCTTTAAGCACAATTTTACCATTATTACCAGCCTTATCATAGCTTACAGTACCGCTAGTTACATAGTAGTCATGCAAACCTGTAATTGCATTTTCTACAACACTACCATCTTCATGAGTCACTTTAACAGTAGCTAATCCATTGGAATATGTAGCCTCGCCACCTGCCACACGCATGTTATCTGCAGCTACGGTAATTTCCTTACCATTTTGAGTTATCGCTACATTTGCACCATTTTTAAAGTTAACAGTGTCACCATTCGTTACTTCTTCTCCAGCTCCGCCATTTACCGCAACCTTCCAATTATTCATAGTACCGGAAGTTACGCTAGACAGATCAACGGATACTGTTCCGCCATCATTACGGGTCAAAGTCAACATATTGGTAGTCTTATCAAAATCAGCATTAGTCGTATAGGTATCAGTATCTTCAAACATTACCCCAAACAATCCATTGTCCGCTTTGAACTCGTAGCGGTTAACCAAGTTTGCAGGCCTATCAGTAACTTTTGAAGTAACATTAGTAATGCTGTACTTGGTGTCGGTATCTACGATTTGTCCAATGGGATTGCCATTACTATCAGTAATATCATATTGCCCTACTGCACCAGCAACTTGAACACTCGGAGCCTTTCTGTCAGATACTGTATAAGTAGTGTTCGTATCAGTATCTACAAACTGGGTTGCTTCTCTTGCGTCACTGATATCTACCAGCTCATACTTACCTTCTCCTGCACTTACCACCTTATACTGGTTGTTCGTGTCAGTAAAGGTCGTCGCAGCTCTTTTATCGTTAATATCTACTAACTCGTATCTACCTTCTCCTGCACTTACTACCTTGTAT
This sequence comes from Phascolarctobacterium sp., assembly GCF_045124115.1. GTDB lineage: Bacteria > Bacillota > Negativicutes > Acidaminococcales > Acidaminococcaceae > Phascolarctobacterium_A. The sequence goes on along the minus strand of NZ_JBGVLF010000032.1, from coordinate 1,616 downwards.
TGGTTGTTCGTATCAGTATCTACAAACTGAGTTGCTTCTCTTGCGTCACTTATATCTACCAACTCATACTTGCCTTCTCCTGCACTTACTACCTTGTACTGAGTATCCGTATCAAAAATAACTTCACCAGCAGAAGTAGTAGTGGTGCCATCATTTTTCATCAACTGGTACTTTTTAACTACATTGGCAGCATCACCTGTAGCTTTGTTGTTTGCGGCAACAGTGTACTCTGCACCTTCTCCACCTTGAGGAATAGAATAAGTATAGCCATTTACAGTAATAGTAGAAGCAGCACCTTTGTCTACAATTTCACCATTTTTATTAATTTCAACTCTGGAGCCAGTCACTAATTCAATCTTATTCGGTTTTGTAGCACTATCAGAAATAGTAACTTTTGTATCACTACCATCATCCGCTGTTCTAGTAATAGTCACGCCCGGAATAGAATTACCTTTTTTATTGACCAAATTGATAGATTTATTAGTAGTATCAACAGCAACACTTTCAACATCCGCTAAGCTAAGAGTAACGTCTTCATTATGGATATCTTCCAAAATGTTATTGAATTGACCCACAGTCATGCTACCAATAGTTGCATTAGGATCTGTAATTTGCGCGCCCCAAACTGTAGACCAAGTTTTTGCTGTTTCATCATACGCAGTTACTAAAATCTCATTATTTTTACCATAAACAGGACCGGTGTAAACTTCCTGCACCCCAGGTTTAGTCAGAAACACGCCAATTTTACCATCTATGTAATACACATTTTCAAAATTTACTTTTTCGCCCCATTTAGTTTTGTAATACCCACTTGCTTCGTCAAGGTCTACTTCGGAAAAATTAGCTGCGAAGTTGCTTCCGCCTACATCTTGAAACCTGCCATCACGTAAAATATTGTAATTCCAGTCAGAAGGTGTACCTGTACCACCGGAATTAGTAATACCGCCATAGGTATTATAATTTAATTTATGCAATCTATCATTATTTACAGCAGTCGTTACCTCAGTATCAGCCAAGCCATTTTTACCAACAAAAACTAAGCCTGCTTCACTAGTGCTTGCAGACACTTTATACGCATCTAATCTTACAGCGGTGTCAGCGTCATTAAAATACTTATTATTGGTAGCAGTTACACCATAGCCTTCTCGCACCCAATACAAGTCCTTAGAACCATCGGGAATATCAACAGATGTTAAAACATAGCTTACTACGTCAATAGTTTTTGTATCACCAGTTTTATACTTCACGGACCTGCGATCATTAATCGTTCCGTCACTGTTTTTTTTAACACTCTTATATATGGAAAAAGTACCGTCAGTTTCAGCATCTTCAGAAGCAGCACCGGCAATATAGTTACTGCTTGTAGCTTCTTCTAATTCCGCTGCATCAACTTTATTAGTCACCCCCCACAGATCATCACGCCGGTGGCCATCAACACAGCCAACAGCTTGCGAGTGGAGCAGCTTTTGCAACGGTTTGAGGTGGTCCCCTAAAGTTGGACACGTCAAGAACGCAAAAAATTATTTTTGGTTTTCTTGAAAATCGTGTTATTATTATTTTAGGAGGCTCACAATATGGCTAGAGGAATTTTAACAGAAGAAGAAATTAAGATCCTT
>NZ_JBGVLF010000031.1:0-164897 GCF_045124115.1 Phascolarctobacterium sp. | reverse complement strand
AACCCTAAGCCGCTTGCAGGATTCCGGTTACTAGAAGTAACGCACGCATGGAGAGCTACATTTACGGGAGGAGTTCTTGCTCTAGAGGTCTATACGCTCTTGCGCGTGCGAAGGGATGTGTCCGTTGCTGGCGCAATGTGTGCAAACATCGTCTGCTACCGTAGCCGTAATCCGTTCCTGTCTGCGCGGCGCGTGCTGGCGACATTCTTGGCTCCCTCTTGGAGGGAGCTGTCAAGCGTACCGCTGTGGCGGTGCGCTTGACTGAGGGAGTGGGAATGAAGGCTCACCCTAACAGAGGGAGCGTTATAACCTGAGAAGGAAACTTTTTATAATTACTTTCAACAAATGGGACACAAAATGTCCGTGTAGGACAAAAAATGTCAAATGTAATTTCGTGGTGGAATGTCTATCTAAAAAGCGTAAAAGTGACACAAAAAGCGAAATATTTGTTAAAATAATGTAAAGTGTAAGCAGGGAAAAAGCTGTCTTTAGCGAATTTTTCTAATAAAGGTGTATAATGTCGTTTACACTATCCAGATTATATATCGAAGTGGATTGAGAAAAAGGAGTGTTTGTGTATGAAAAAATCTAAATGGATGCTTGGTGCAGCTGCAATTCTGGCTTTGTCTGTAGCATTAGCTGGCTGCGGCGGCGGTGACAAAAAGGCTGACAGCAAAGCTGGCGGCACTAAAGGTGAATTGATGGTTTATACCTCCATTTATCCTGACATCATCGACAATATGTGCAAACCTAACGTAGCTAAAGCTTTCCCCGACATGAAAGTTAACTGGTTCCAAGGCGGCACTGAAAAAGTTGTTACCAAGATTACCGGCGAAATCAAAGCTAAGAAGATTGCTGCCGACGTACTGATGGTAGCTGATCCTTCCTACTACCTGAAACTGCAAGACCAAAAATTGCTGTTACCCTACAAATCCAAAGAAGAAAAAGCTTTGATCAACGATAAAGCTGAAGATGGTTCCTGGTATGCAGTTCGTGTTTGCAACATGATCATTGCTTACAACGGCGACAAACTGAAAGCTGAAGACGCTCCGAAAAACTGGACCGATCTGACTGATCCGAAATGGAAAGGCAAAATCGCTATGCCTAACCCCATGCTCTCCGGTACCGCTTATGTAGCAGTTGGCGCACTGGCTGACAAATATGGTTGGGAATACTTCGATAAACTGAAAGCAAACGGCATCCGCGTTGAAGAAGGCAACTCTGCTATTCAAAACAAATTGCTGACCGGCGAATATGCAGCTGCTATGATTCTGGAAGAAAACATTCTGAAATTGGCTGCTACTAAGAAAGAACCCTTGAAGGTTTCCTATCCTACCGACGGTGTAGTTCAAGTTCCTTCCCCGATCGCTATTTTCAACACTACCAAGAATCCTGAAGGCGCTAAAGCAATGGTTGACTGGTGGCTGAGCAAAGAAGGCCAAGAAGCAGTTGTTAAAGGCTGGATGCACTCTGTTCGTGGCGACGTTAAAGAACCTATCGGTTCCGTACCGACCAAACAACTGACCGACTCCAAGATTAAAGTTGACTGGAGAAAACTGGCTGACAACAACGCTAAGATCAAAGAAGAATTCCGTAAACGCGTAATGGACAAATAATCGAACGTAGATTATGAGGCTAATAGGCAAAACAGGGGACGCTTTGGGCGCTCCCTGTTTTTCCTGCTTTATCACAAAACACTAAAATAACCCCATTTTTGTAGGAAACTTCGCTTCAATGAGGTTCCTTAGATTCTGAGGGAAGGAGAAACATACTTTCCATGCTATCATCAAGAATTAACAGTAAGACTATCGTTATTTCGATCTCCGTCCTCCTGCTGCTGTACTTTGTAATTTTCCCCATGGGAATTTTGCTCTTCGACAGTATCGTTAAGGATGGTGCCATTAACTTAGAAAATTACCGCAATGTGTACAGCGCCGACGTCAACTGGAAAGCATTGACCAATACTGTGGAGCTGTCCCTGTTGGTTATGATTGCCAGTGTTATTATTACTTTCCCGCTGGCTTGGCTGGTTGGCCGTACAGATATGCCCGGTAAGAAAGCTTACCGCACTTTGCTGGTATCCAGCTATATGATTCCGCCTTATGTAGGTGCTATTGCTTGGGTGCAGCTGTTGAACCCTAGCGTAGGCTATTTGAACAATATTTTTAAGTGGATGTTTGGCTTGAACGCAGCACCCTTCGACATCTACACTTTCTGGGGTTTGGCTTGGGTATTGACTTTGTTCTATTCCCCCTTCGCTTTCATCACCATCTCCCGCGCTATGGAGAAGATGGATCCCACTTTGGAAGAAGCTGCCCGCGTTTCCGGTGCTTCTCCTCTGCGCACCGTTATTGACGTAACTCTGCCTTTGATGGCACCTTCCATTTTGGCAGGCGGCCTTTTGGTATTTATCGCTGCAGGCTCCTGCTTCGGTATTCCCTCCATCGTCGGTATGCCCGGTAATATCGAGGTTATGACCACCCGTATCGTAACCTACATCTACATGGGCGATGATGCAGGCGTACGTGATTCCACTGCTTTGGCAGCATCCTTGATGTTCATTGCCAACTTCCTGCTTATGGGCATGACTTGGATGATGGGCCGCAAGGACTACACCACTATTTCCGGTAAATCCACCCGCCCCAACATCGTTGAATTGGGCAAATGGAAATGGCCTGCCTTCTGTGCAGTTGGTCTGTACGGCGCTATTGCTGTAATCATTCCCTTGGGCTCCATCGTGCTGACTTCCTTCCTGAAGTCCATGTCCAAGCCTATCGAATGGTCTAACATCGGTATTGAACCGTGGATCCCCGTTATCACCAGTGCTCAGTACATGGAGAGCGTATGGAACTCCGTAATTTACGGTGTAATCGCTGCTACCATTGGTACTGCTCTGTCCCTGTTTGTTGCATACTTGGCTGTTAAAACCCAGCTGAAAGGCCGCAGCATTCCGGACCTTTTGGTAGTAATCGGCGGTTCTACTCCGTCCATCGTTATTGCTTTGGCTTTGATTATTACCTTCAGCGGTAACTATGGCCTGAATATGTATTCCACCATGTGGATTATTATCGTCAGCTACCTGGTTAAGTACATGACCATGTCCGTGCGTACTATTGCAGCGGCATTGAGCCAGGTACACGTATCTTTGGAAGAAGCTGCTTTGAACTCCGGTGCTAACTGGCTGCGTGTGTGCAAGGATATTATCATCCCCTTGATTGCACCTTCCGTAATCGCTGGCTGGTTCCTGATTTTCATGCCGTCCTTCTACGAATTGACCATGTCCCTGCTTCTCTACGGCAGCGACACCAAGACCATCGGCGTATTGCTGTACGAGCTGCAAACCTATGCTGATACTCAGAATGCTTCCGTACTTTCCGTAATCATTCTGATGATCGTATTGATTGGCAACCTGATTCTCAATAAAGTTTCCAAAGGTAATGTTGGTATTTAACAAGGAGTGAAAGATAAATGTCCGAGGTAAGAATTGAGCATGTATTTAAACGTTTTGGCAGTGTAACTGCTGTAAACGATTTTGATTTAGTTGTTAAGGATGGCGAATTCGTTTCCATCCTGGGTCCTTCCGGTTGCGGTAAAACCACCACCCTGCGTATGATTGCAGGCTTTGAGCGTGCTACCGAAGGTGAAATCTATATTGGCGATGCCTGCGTAAGCTCTTCCATTAAGGGTTCCTTTACCCCGCCGGAAAAACGCGACATCGGCATGGTATTCCAATCCTATGCAGTATGGCCCCACATGACCGTAGCAGAAAACGTTGGCTATCCTTTGAAAATTCAAAAGGTAGACAAGGCTGAACGTGAACGCCGCGTACAGGAAATGCTGGAACTGGTTCACTTGGGCGAATATGGCAAACGCTATCCTAACCAATTGTCCGGTGGTCAGCAACAGCGTGTTGCTTTGGCACGTGCTTTGGTTGCACAACCGGGACTGCTGCTGTTGGACGAACCCTTGTCCAACTTGGATGCTAAGCTGCGCGAATCCATGCGTTTTGAAATTTTGGAAATTCAAAAGAAAACCGGTATCACCGTTGTTTATGTAACCCATGACCAAGGTGAAGCAATGGCTATGAGCGACCGCGTAGTAGTAATGAGCATGGGCGTAGTGCAACAAATCGGCGCTCCCCACGAAATTTATACTAAACCTGCTAACAAGATGGTTGCAGACTTCATTGGTCTGGTTAACTTTATGGACGGCGAAGCTAAAGGCGACCGTGTCTTCCTCAAAGGCACCAATCTGTCCTTCCCCAACCACAGCAAAGTTACCGGCGAAGCTACCATTGCTGTTCGTCCGGAGAACATTACCATGTCCGCAAATGGCGGCCAATTGGAAGGCGTGCTGACGCACCGCTTCTATTTGGGCGACTCTGTAGACTATCGTGTTGCTGTTGGCGACCATATTATTCGCGTTATCGTCAAAGGTGCGGATCTTGATGCCTTCAAAGATGGCGAAACCGTATATCTGGACTTTGACCGCGTAATGGTTTTTGAAAAATAAAATCTCGTATGTTATCCGCTTTTCTATGCTATAATAGGAGTATAGAAAGGCGGATTTTTTTAATTGAAAAAAAGACTTTTATGCTTATTAAATATTTTCATAGTGGTTATGGCAGTTCTTATTGCCGGTTGCGGTGGCAGGGAGGAAAAACCTAAGGAACTTGCACTTTGCAGCAGTATGAGCAAAAATCGGACGGAACTTTTTGCCAATGCCTATAGCAAGGCTAGCGGAACTAAGGTTCGTATTAGCTATCTGCCCGGAGGCACGCTGCAGGAACGCCAGGGTTTCCTGCGAAAGCACAAGTTCGACGTGTGGCTGGGTGGAACTAGCGAGGAATACTTCCTAGCGGATGAGCAAAATATTTTGCAGCCCTATGTAGCGAAGGATTCCTATAAGGTACCTGCGGAGCTGCGCAACAGGACGGGGCAGTGGACCAGCTTGTATTTAAGCTATATTGCTTTGCTTAGCAATAAGAACAATCTGCATTCTTATGGATTGTATGCACCGGAAAGTTGGGATGAGCTGCTGGATCCGCAGCTGAAGGATGAAGTTGCCATGGCGGATTTCAATTTGGGTGGCGCCAGCTTTGGCATGCTGACTAGCATTTGGCAGCTGCGCGGCAAAGCATCTGCTTTGGCGTATGCTGCCAAGTTGAATAAGCAGAACCCTGTCTATACATCAGGCTTTGGGGAAGCAGTTGATATGGTGTATATTGGCAAGAAGACTGTGGCTGTAGTGCCTTTGGATTATGCTTTGCTGATGGAGATGCGCCATAGTCATTTGTTTGCTACTGTTCCCAAGGATGCCAACCGTAATATGCTGACAGGCGTAGCGATTATGCAGGGGGCTCCCAATGTGCAGGAAGCCCAAAGGTTTATCGACTATTTGATGAGCGACGAAGGAGCGAAGCTGCTACCGGAAAATGGCTACCATTATATGTGGCACGTAAAAAATTATCCCAATAATGTGGGACGCAGGGAGCTGATTGGTAATGTGCAGGTGCCTGTGGACGATTTGGGATGGACTTCTACTTATAAAAATGAAATTATACGGCAGTGGCTGGAAGCGAAATAAGCACTGCTAAAACAATGAGGCTGTGACATATATTGTCATGTCATCACATCCCCGCCTCACGAGCGATTTTTGACGCTCATTTCGAACCCCTCAGTCACCTATACAGCGTTCAGCAGTATAGGTGACAGCTCCCCTCAATAGGGGAGCCGAGACACTTTGGGCTTGCTTCCGATTGTTTACTAGATATATTCTAAGTATTCTTACGGAAAATATGTTATAGTGCCTCGTTCCCCCTGTTTAGGGGGATGTCATCGACGCGTAGCAAGATGACAGGGGGTGTTTGTGCGAGCTAAAATCGCAAATGATTCGTCTGGGGATATGATGAGCATGACTACTGTCACAGCCTCGCTTTTATTCTTCTAATAATTTTTTTAATAGTTCTTCCGTGAGGTCTTCTTCTCCGTAGATGGTGATGCCGTGGGCGGCAAGGAGGGCAGCGGTGGTGCCCATGCCGGGGGTGCGGGTGCCGGAAAAGGTGCCGTCATAAATTTCTTTGCTGCCACAGGAAGGACTGCGTTGTTTTAAAATAGCGGTGGTGATGTGGTGCTTTTGACAAAGTTCTAAGCACTGCTCAGCACCGCTTTTAAATTCTGCAGTAACGTCCACGCCTTGGTTGTTGATTAACGTAGCTTGTCCGCTCCAAATTTCCGCACCCGTGCCGCCGCGGATTTCCGCAGGTGGGCGGGGAGTGGGCAGTCCGCCTGCACATTCGGGGCAGAAGGCGAGCAACTTAGGCGAGTCTGCATATTGCATGAGCAGAGGACAAGGGTTGCCGTCGCCTTTATAGCGGACGGGGTGATTAAGTAAGCAGGCGCTGACTAAAATCATTGGGCTACCCCTTTGCGTTGTCCGCCTGTCCAACCAACTAAATCTTTAATGACTTCGGAGGCTATAATCAAGCCTGCTACGGAGGGGGTGAAGGCGGTGCTGCCAGGTAGGGCTCTACGCCCCGGTGCTACAGTTTCTTCCGTGCTCCCAATGGCTTCCAAAGGCAGTTCGGTGGAATAGACTACCTTTAAATTCTTTACGCCGCGTTTCTTCATAGCTTGGCGGATAACGCGGGCGAGGGGGTCGACGGAAGTCTTATAAATATCAGCAACTTGGAAAGCGGCAGGATCCATTTTATTGCCTGCGCCCATGGAGCTGATAACAGGTACGCCTGCTGCCTTGGCTGCCATAATAATGGCGATTTTGGCAGCAACGGTGTCGACGGCATCCACAACGTAGTCATACTGGCTGAAATCAAATTCGTGGGCGTTTTCCGGAAGAAAGAAGCATTGACGGCAGGTGACTTCAGCATCAGGATTAATATCAGCAATGCGGGCAGCCATTACTTCTACCTTGGGCTTACCGATAGTGCTGTGCAGGGCGACGATTTGGCGGTTGATATTGGTGAGAGAAACAGTGTCGTTGTCAATAAGCTCCAAGGCACCTACGCCGCTGCGGGCTAAAGCTTCCGTTACGTGGCCGCCCACGCCGCCAATGCCGAAAACTGCGACTTTGGCATGGTGCAGTTTATCCATGGCATCTTTGCCCACTAAAAGTTCTGTACGGGAAAACTGATTCATATCTTGCTCCTTTATTCTTCTTCCTTTATCTGCAGGATTACTTGTCCCTGTTCAACATCTTGATTGTTTTGCGCTTTGATTTCCACAATGGTGCCTGTACAAGGACTGGGAGCTTCTTGGCCCTGCTGTTTTTCTTTAGCTTGCGCCAGCTGGAGTTTCAGCATATCCACTACTTGCTGCTGACCTTTAATGGCTTGGGGAGAAGCGGGCTGTACGCTGATGGTGTTTGCTTGGGAGGCAGCCTGCAATCGCGCTGTAGCCTGCTGCAGTTCTACCTGCGCTGCTTGGGCTTGGTTGCGGGAAACAGCGCCTTGAGCCAGCAGATTATTCATTTTAGCAGCCTTTTGCTGTGCTGCAGCTACCTCCATTTGCAGGGCGGTGGTGTCCGCTGCAGGTTGGGCGTTGATGGTGCCGTTTTGCAAGCGTTTCAGTTCTGCCTCTGCTTTGGCTAGCTTGGTGGACAGGTCTTTGACTTTGCCGTCCAAAGCAGCGTCGCTAATGGCGAAAAGGGGTTGGTCCTTGCTGATGCGCTCGCCTTTTTCGGCAATTAAGCCAAGGACTTTGCCCGTAGCAGGCGCAGTTATATCGTGGATGGCAGCTTGCTTGGCTGTGTTGGTAGGCTGCAATGCGGGGGAGGCGCAGCCGTTAAGGAAAAGGGCAGCACCTAAAAATAATGTATAGATAAGCTTCTTTGTTTTCATAATCTACCTCGGATTCTAATCACTGCACTCTATTATAACATTATCCCGTGGCAAGTGTGTGACAATTTTACACTCTCACTACAGTTCACAAAATCTTTGTATAAAAAGTAACAAAAAGTTTTCAGTTTACCATTACAAAACCGCAAAAATCGTGTATAATATAGTTGAAAGTGTTTTAAATTTTACACTTGCGGCAAAGTGTAGCTAGCAAAAAGAGCTTTGCCCATACCGGCGCCACTGTTTTTTATTGTTTTTCTTTTTAATTTTATTTTTTATGAGTGAGGTAAACTATGTTTTTTGATTCTTATGACACACCGGTATTTCGTCCGCCCAGTGAGGCGAGAAGCTTTATTTTAAGAGTAACCAGAGGCTGCGCCCATAATAAATGCACTTATTGCAATATGTATCGCGGCGTACCTTTCCAAATATTAAAGGACGAGGAAATTTCCCGCCAGATTGCTATGGCCGCTTATTACGGCAAAGATAAAGTGCGCAGGGTTTTCTTGGCTGATGGTGATGCTTTGGTACTGCCTACGGCCAAACTTCTGAAAATTTTGCAAGCTTTGCGGGAGCAGTTCCCCAAACTGCAGCGTGTATCCAGCTACGCAGCACCTAAAGATATTTTGCGCAAGAGCGAAGAAGAACTGCGTCAGCTGAAGGAAGCAGGGCTGCAGCTTTTGTATTACGGCATGGAAACAGGCGACGATGCTACGTTGAAAGCCGTGAACAAAGGCGTCGATGCGGAAGAAGCCATTGAAGCAGGCCGCAGGGTAACTGCCAGCGGCATGAAGCTTTCTATGATGGTTATCCTTGGCTTAGCAGGGGTGGAGGGCAGTGCCCGCCACGCTTTAGCAACTGCCAAAGCCATCAACATTATTAAGCCCACCCACTTGAGCGCATTATGCCTGATGCTCTACCGTGGCAGTGAGCTTTTAGACCAATTTGAAGCAGGGCAGTTCAATCCCCTGTCCCCTGCAGGGCTGATGCAGGAACTGCATTTAATGCTCAAAAATATTGATTTGCCTGCGGACCACCATTGCCTATTCCGCAGCAACCATGTTTCCAACTACGTACAGTTGGCTGCAACTCTGCCGAAAGAAAAGGAGCGCCTACTCCGTCAGGTAGAAAGTGCAGTGGCCCAGCTGAGCAAGTTGAAGACTTGGGATGTTTATAATAACACTGAATACTGATGAGATAGATAAAATTTAACCGGGAGGGTCCAGTGTATGATTAGAGAGAGAAGAAATAAGGAGAAACTGGCTTCTTATTACAAAAAATTCATGGACGAGGGAGTTGTCGATCCCAACGTCCATCCTTGGGTTGCAGAAAGCTGGCAGCGTTGCCGCGCTATGAATCTGCCCCATGAAACCATGCCTAAAATCAACAAATTGAGCCGTGAGGAGATTATTGAACACCAAAAAACTCATGAGTTCATTGTTAAATATGTAGACGGTCTTTACGAGCAAAGCAAGCAGCATTTCAATATTCATAATCTGAGTATGCTGCTCATTGACGAAAACGGCTACGTTATTAAAAACTATGCTATGCCTTTCTTCCAACGCATTATCGAAGATATCCAAGGTATGCGTGTTTTGGAGGAAGATGTTGGTACCTCCAGCATCAGCGTAGCACGTGAGCATAATGTGCCCTTTTTGATGTTTGGCCCGGAAATGTGGATTAAGGACAGCCATTCCGGCGATGCCTGCAGTGCGCCTATCTGCGTAAACGGCAAAATCCGCTACATTATTTCCTTCTTCTCCTTGGATCAGAACGATCTGCCCTATGATTTGCTCCTTTCCCTGCTGTTGACCATGAAGTATTCCATTGAACAGCATTTGGCAATGTTGGAATCTTGGACCATTAACCGCATTATGATGGAGCAACTGCCCGTAGCTGTGTATTGGCTGGGCAAGGATGGCAGCGTAAAATATGCCAACGAAAACGGCAAAAAGCGTTTGGACGGTCATGACCGTTTGGACAGTGTGTTCTTGAACTATGAGCATATTCCCATCAAAAAAGCTTTGCGCGGCGTGCCTACCCAAAGAAGAGAAATTACTTGGATTACCCAAGATAGAACTTACGAAGATATTACTACTGTTATGCCTATTAAAGTGGGCAGCGAAGTGGAAAGCGCTTTGGTGCTGTCCATGTCCATTGAAGATTTGAAGACCACCATTGCCCATGCCACCGGTTATAGCAGCCGTTACAGTCTCTACAGCATGGTTGGCGAAACCAGCGAATTCTTGGCATTGCAGCACAAGGCTAGCCGTGTAGCCCGCACTGAGCACAACATCCTGCTCCAAGGCGAACCCGGTACCGGCAAGCAGCGTCTGGCTCATGGTATCCATCAAGCCAGCCCCCGTGCTGCTGCTCCCTTGATTGCCGTAAAATGCCACAATGCGCCTTTGGCTGAATTGGAAGAAGAATTCTTTGGGGCTAAGGATGGGGACCAACAGTCCGCAGGCAAGCTGGAATTGGCTATGGGCGGTACCCTGTTCTTGGACGAAGTAGAAAAACTGCCTATGGAAATGGGCGATAAATTGGCAGATGCTCTGACCCATGGTCTGCCTTCCTCTAAAAAAGGCGGCAAACCCCGTACCTTCGACGTACGCGTTATTGCAGCCTGCGACTCTAATCTGAAACGTTTGGCAGACAAGGGCTTGTTCAGCCGCAAACTGTACGAACTGGTGCTGGATACTACCATGCGTGTTCCGCCTCTGCGTGAGCGTGTAAAAGATATCGAAGTTATTGCAGGCCATATCTTGGTGGAAATGTCCGCACAGCACAACCTGCCGCAAAAACGCCTGTCTCCTGAAGCTGTGTCCCTGTTGCTCAGCTGCAGCTGGCCCGGCAACATCAAGCAACTGCAAGGCGTTATCGAGCAAGCTTTCTTCCATACTCCCGGTAGCATCATCGAAGCAGAAAATATTAAACTGCCCGGTGATAAGACTTTGGAGCGTTCTTGGAAGTACGATAAAGAAGCCTTCATTGCAGCTTGGAAATCTGCTGGCGGCAACATCAGTAAGCTGGCTTCCATGTTGGATGTAAGCCGTGTAACTTTGTACCGCTATTTGAAGAAGTACGGTTTGGGTCCCAAAACAAAATAACGTAAATTTTGCGTCTTCCCGCAAGGTTAGCTTATTGAAATAATTGGCAAGCTAGAGTAAAATATTACTATAAATCATGAGGAGGTATCATCATGTCTGAAATTTTAGCAGAAGCAACATTCCCCAGCGTGGTGCATAATAACGAAGTTTGCGAAGAAATCGTTAAGTGGGGCAACAAAAATGGTTTCCCTCTGAAAAAAGCAAAATTATACAATAAAATGGATGGCTATGTAGGTTTTTCTCCGGACAACTACTTTATTAAAGCAACTCGTCTGCCGCCTGTTCCCGGTGGTTGGAAAGTTGTTGTAGAAAAGTACGAAGCTGAAACCCGCATCATTCCTTTGAACGTAAAACCGGGTACCGGTGAAGTAAACCGCTTCATCCTGAAGATGATCGAGGAATACGAAAAAGAAGGTCTGAAGATGGAATTGGCTGACGAGACTTACGAGTCCTACGGCACCTATCTGCGCGACTTGAAGGTTATGGGTCATCCCGTACTTATCAACACCTTCGAAGATTTCATTGAAAACATGCGCTAATTATGAGCGTGTTAGAAAAACAGCTGGCAAGGGCGCTGGATAAGCGCTTGGCAGTGTTCGCCGCGAAAGCGGCGGACGGCAGCCTGCTGCAGGACGAAATGTCCCTGCGGGCTGCAGCCTATATGGCCAGTGAAATAATCATGCCCTGCTGCTGTATGCTGTGCAATAAAGATAAGCTGGCGCAGCTTTTGGGGCAGACAAGTTTGTGCAACGGTCAGCAGGAGCTGACTACTAAGCTGGCAGAACTTGTTTATGCTGATTTGGCCCGTTGCAACGGCTTGGGCTAAGCCAAAATCGCTATTATTTTAATACCTGCCTCTGGGTGGGTAAATTGTTTTTATGGGGGTTCTAAAATGGCGTTTGTTAACGAAAATTATTGTAACTTGAAAGAAAGCTTTTTATTTGCAGATATTGCGCACAAGGTAGAAGCATATAGCGCTGCACATCCGGAAAAGAAAATCATCCGCTTGGGCATTGGCGACGTAACCCTGCCTTTGGTTCCTGCTGTTATTGATGCTATGGCTAAAGCAGTACAGGAAATGGGCGTAAAGGAAACCTTCCGTGGCTATGGTCCCGAACAAGGCTACACCTTCCTGCATGATGCAATTGTAAAATATTATGCTTCTTTCGGCGTAGAGCTGGAAAGCAACGAAATCTTCATCAGCGATGGTGCTAAGAGCGACTGCGGTAACATTACCGATATTTTCAGCAATGCTAATACTATTTTGATTCCTGATCCGGTATACCCCGTATATCTGGATACCAATATTATGTGCGGCCGTAAAATCGTTTACATGGAAGGCAAACCGGAAAACAATTTCCTGCCCATGCCGGACGAAAACGTAAAGGCTGACGTAATCTATCTGTGCTCTCCTAATAACCCCACCGGTGCTGCTTACACCAAGGAACAATTGGAAGCATGGGTTGCTTACGCAATGAAAAATGATGCAGTAATCCTCTATGATGCTGCTTATGAAGCTTATGTAGCAGATGCATCTATTCCTCGCAGCATTTTTGTTGTAGAAGATGCTAAGAAATGCGCTATTGAACTGTGCTCCCTGTCCAAAACTGCAGGCTTCACCGGTACCCGTTGCGGTTACACCGTTGTGCCCCACGCACTGGTTCGCAAAACTGCAGGTGGCAAGGATATGGAACTGAATAAAATGTGGCTGCGTCGTCAAACCACTAAGTTCAACGGTGTTCCTTATATCATCCAACGCGGTGCGGAAGCAGTATTCAGCGAAGTTGGCATGGCACAATGCCGTGAAAACATTGCTTATTACATGGAAAATGCCCGTCTGATCAAAGAAGGCTTTGAAAAGATCGGCGTACAATGCTTTGGCGGCGTACATTCTCCCTACATTTGGCTGAAATGCCCCAACGGCATGAGCTCTTGGGAATTCTTCGACTACCTGCTGGATAACCTGGCTATTGTTGGTACTCCGGGCGCAGGCTTCGGTACCATGGGCGAAGGCTATTTCCGTCTGACCGGTTTTGGTAGCCGTGAAAACACCATTGAAGCTGTTAACCGCATTGTAGAAGGTTTGAAATAAGCGGCAATAGGTTGTGCTTGAGTAAAAATTAAAGAGTCGCGCGCTTTGTTCCTTTGGGGAGCAAGGTGTGCGGCTTTTTTTGTGTTGTGGGGAGTTTTTTTAATAATAATACGCATCGTAGGTTTGTAGGAGGATTTTGGGATAGTTAAGGAGTATAATAGAATTAAGGCTTTAAAATTTGACTATTCGCTATGCCGAAGGGGGAATACGCATGAATCGCAAGCATTTAGACATTGTTATAAGAAATTATATCGCTAAGTTTGCAGAGATTAATTATAATCCAGCTAATGACGAGGGGTATAAGTTGGTTGCTATTGATTGCTTTCAAAAGCATTGGGATATAAATGCGAAAGACTTTCAGCAAATGTTTAGCGATGCTGTGGCTGAAACGTATAATCTCATCGATAATACAGTTCAACCTCTAGGTGGTATTAAAAAATTACTAACTTTCGAAGAAGAGGTAGACTTTGTTAAAAGTTGTTTTGCTAAATTGTTTGTGGAAGATGGTGAAGATTTAGCAGAAAGGCTAAAACGTATTGATACATTTGTTGATGATGTTAATGGACGTATCGCTAAATATTATCCTAAGTCTTGGAGATATCAACAAAACAGAGCTAGTGTTATTCTCTATTTAAATCTTTGGGCTCCATATGACAACTATATTTATAAAGCGACAGAAGTTAAAGAAATGATGAACTGTATTGAATATAGTGATGATTTTGGTGGTGGGCAAAGCTTTTCCTTGGCTAAATATTATAAAATGTGCGATGCAATTCTTGCAGAGCTGCCAAGATATCCTGAGCTGTTACGATTACATGATGAGCTTCGCAATAAGAAAAATATTAAGGTCAAGGATGATTTGCACGTATTAGTATATGACCTTATATACTGTGCAGATTATTATAAACTTTATGACGATATTCCTGTAACGAAAACAGCTGCCAAAAAGAGTAAGGCTATGGGAAAAACTGTTGAAGACGCAGAAGAACGAGAAGCTCTGCTAGAACAATTAGTAACGGTGGAGCAACTTTTGACAGAAGTTTTAGCTGAGAAATTAGAATATCCTGATGTAGTGGGATTGCATGTAGTCCATAAAAAATTTGGCGAAGGTGTGGTAACAAGTGCTACCGCTGAAATGGTTACTATTGATTTTGCAGGGACTATAAAGAAATTCCAAACTTTAACCGGATTCGTTTCCAAATATTTTACTTGTGATGATAGTGCTGTCTTTACGCAAATAAATCGTATCGAAGAACATGAGCAGAAAAAAACTGCGTTGGAAACAGAGGTTAAAACGCTAAAAATGAAGTTGGCGAGATTCTAAGAGAAAGCAATCTTAGTAATGCTTGCATATAAGATTAAATGATAGTATGATAGTATTAGTATTTTAAATTTAATGTAATACTATGCTGAAATAATGCTTGTTGATGGGAGGAATAATTATGGTAAAAGCTAATCGATTTGCGGCAACTGTTTTAAGTGCATTACTTTTATTCAATGGGGTAGGGGTTCCTGTGGCTTGTGCTGCTTCTAATACCACTATGGCTGTTGTTGATGAGAATTATGATCCATTTGCTGAAGAACAGGTAGAACCTGCTGTAGATGAAAGTAAATTGACTTTTAAACAAAGGTTGCAACTTAAAAAAGAGCAAGAAGAAAAGCAAAATGCTAAAATTACAATCAGCAATGTTTTACCAGGACATGTATATATACCTAAAAAGACATTGCTAAATGTAGAACTGATTGAAGAAGCAAATTCTAAAAAATGCAAGAAAAACCAAATTGTAAAATTCCAAACAACAGAGAATTTAATTATAAATGGTGTTGTCGTAATTCCGAAGGGTACTGTTGGGCTAGGTTATGTATATGAAGTTCAAAAGGCTGGTGGATTTGGGCGCAAAGGCGTATTGCGCATAGCTGGTAAAGAATTGAAGACTATTAACAATGTGACTGTTCCGTTACGTCAAGGTTTAGAAGGAAAGGGGCATACTGATGGTGGTGCTGTGGCAGTTGCCGCTGCAGTTAGTCTAGTTGGTGGTTTGTTCATGAAAGGTAGCAATATTAACTATCCTGTAGGAACGCCATTCCAAGTAGAAGTAAGGGAAAATGTTGATTTGGAAGCAACACCGGAGAATCTTGCAGAGGTCATGAATCCCAATGTTCCACATGGACAAGAAATAGTTGTTGATGTAAGATAAAACTTGATTGATGCTAAAAAGGCGTGCTGTACAATTTGCAGTACGCTTTTTGCATATTGTGTCATTTGAAATCTTTGGAGAAAAAGTGTTAAAATAGATTTGTACATAATAGCATTTTTACAATGTATTTACTAAAGATACGATGGGACTAGTTTTATCAAGGAGGCTATCCGATGGAAAAAGAGCTTTTACAACAAAACTTGCAAAAATTAATGGACAAGGCTTTGGCTATGGGCGCCAGCGCGGCGAAGGTGGTGAGCGTGCCGCAGATTAAGACCGGTGCGTGGACAAGGATGAAGTGCCAATACGGCTGCCCTAATTATGGTGCCACTTTGTGCTGTCCTCCGTATACTCCCGATTACGAAGCTACACAGAAATTTCTCTCCGAATATGCATACGGTATCATTGTAGAATATACCATGGAACTGCCGGAAGGCGCAGGCCCAGGCGCCTTTACCAGTGCCGATTTAAAAATGTCCAATGGGTTGCTAGAGATTCTCCTAGGTTTGGAACGGGATGCTTTTTTGCTGAATAATTATCGTGCTTTCGCCCTCAAAGCAGGTCGTTGCCGTTTGTGCGACAAATGCAATCTCCAAAAATGCGTTAACCCCACTAAAGCACGTCCTTCCCTGGAAGCCTGCGGTATTGACGTCTTTGCTTTGGCTAACGACAATGGCTTTAAGATGGAAGTAATCACAGGGCCTATTAAGGAATTAAAAATTTACGGTTTACTATTGGTTGAATAACAGTTTAAGTCGTTGATGAAAAAACAGCGCTGGTTGCAACGTAGGAGCTGCAATCAGCGCTGATTAATTTAGCGTATGTTATTTTTTAGCGTTCTTGCGGATTTCTGTAACAGGTACGCCGCCGATGCCCCAGTTATCCACGTCCACTTCGTCGATAACTACAACGGTAGTAGCTTTGTTTTTGCCCAAAACATCATGGAGCAGATTGGTAGCACCTTCGATAAGCTGACGTTTTTGTTCCGGGGTAACATTACCTTCTTTGGTGATTTTAATATTTACGTATGGCATGCTAATGCCTCCCTTCGTAAAAATAACTCTGTCCATATTGTACGCCAAAGCCAAAAAGGGCGCAAGTGCCATTATCTTTATGAAAAAAGGCGCATATTCACCAGGATGATTGCTTTATTTCTTTCTTGCGTTGTGATAAAATAAATATATTATGGATTGGCCTGCGCTTTTAGTGACAAGTGCTGCCGAAGACCGTAGAGGAGGCGACGCTGTTGGCAGAAACTGAATATGGAACACTGTACCTGTGCGCTACGCCCATAGGCAATTTGGAGGATATGACTCCCCGTGCTTTGCGGATGCTGCAGGAAGCAGATATGATTGCCGCGGAAGATACCCGCCACACCCTACAGCTTTTAAACCATTTCGGTATTAAAGGTCGTCTTGTCCGTTATGATGAACACAGCAAGGAAAAGCAGGGCGCTTACCTATTGGAGCAGCTTTTGGCAGGGAAGAATATTGCCCTCGTTAGCGATGCAGGTTTTCCCGGTATTGCCGATCCAGGCGAAGCTTTAGCGAAAGATGCTATTGCTGCAGGCGTACGCGTAGTACCTGTCCCCGGCGCTAACGCTGCTTTGTGCGCGTTGATTGCCAGCGGACTGCCTGCCTATCCGTTTTTCTTCGGCGGCTTTCTGCCCAAGAGCAGACGTAACCGCAAGGAGCAGTTGGACGCATGGCGCTACATTCCTGCTACCATGCTTTTATACGAAGCACCCCACCGTATTGAAGAAGTTCTCAAGGATATTCTGGAATGTTGGGGGGATCGTCCCATGGCAGCGGCCAGGGAGCTGACCAAGCTTCACGAGGAGTTCTACCGTGGCACCATTAGCGGCTGTTTGGCTTGGCTGGAAGAAAACGGTGCTCGAGGCGAGTTCTGCCTAGTTATTGGGCCCAGTACCGAAGAAAGACCGCAAACAGAAGAAGTCCTAGAGCCTTTGGACGAAGTGCGCAAGCTGATTGCTGAAGGCATGGATAAAAAATCCGCCTTGGCCCAGGTAGCAAAACAACGTAAAATCCCCAAGCGGGAGCTATATAATCAATTAATTTCTGAAGAAGAAGGGGAAGCATAATGACAAAACCGAGTTACTATATTACCACTCCTATTTATTATCCCAGTGACAATCTGCACATTGGTCACGCATATTGCACCACCATTGCTGACAGCTTGGCACGTTTCCACCGCTTGAAAGGCGAAGATGTATTCTTCCTTACCGGTAGTGATGAGCATGGCCTGAAAATCCAACGTAAAGCAAAGGAAAAGGGCGTAACTCCCATCCAATATGTTGATGCGATTATTGCTAACTTCAAACTGCTGTGGGAAAAACTGCACATTTCCAATAACGACTTTATTCGTACTAGCCAAGAACGTCATCACAAAGTAGTACAAGACGCATTGCAAAAAATTTATGAGCAAGGTGATATCTATAAAAAGAACTATGAAGGTCTGTACTGCGTACCTTGCGAATCATACTGGCTGGAACGCCAACTGGATGAAAACGGCTGCTGCCCCGACTGCCATCGTCCTGTAGAAAAAATGCAGGAGGAAAGCTATTTCTTCAAAATGAGCAAATACGAAGGCTGGTGGCTGGACTTTATTGAAAAGCACCCTGACTTCATCCAACCTGCAAGCCGTCGTAACGAAATGATTAACTTCGTAAAACAAGGCTTGGAGGATTTGTGTATTACCCGTACTACCTTCGACTGGGGCATTCCTGTTCCCTTCGACAATAAGCACGTTGTATATGTATGGTTCGACGCACTGCTGAACTATCTGACCGGTATTAAATATGGCACCGATGATGCCTTCTTCCATAAATATTGGCCTGCAAGCCTCCACCTGGTAGGCAAGGAAATCGTACGTTTCCACACTATTATTTGGCCCATTATGCTCCACGCTATGGGTTTGGAAATGCCTCAAGAAGTATACGGCCACGGCTGGCTGGTAGTTGATGGCGACAAGATGTCCAAATCTAAGGGCAATGTTATTGATCCCTTGGCTTTGATTGACGAATTTGGCGCTGATGCTATCCGTTACTTCCTGCTCCGTGAAATCAATCTGGGTAGCGATGGCAACTTCTCCCGTGATGCTTTGATTAACCGTGTAAATGCGGATTTGGCTAACGATTTGGGCAACTTGCTCCACCGTACTGTTTCCATGATCGAAAAATATCATGGCGGTATTGTTGAAGACACCGGTGCTGCAGAGCCTATTGACGACGAGCTGAAAGCATTGGTTGCTGAAACCGTTGCCAACTACACCAAAGCCATGGACAACATGGAAATCAACAGCGCAATTAAAGGCGTATGGGCTATGATCAGCCGCGCTAACAAATATATTGATGAAACTGCTCCTTGGATTTTGGCTAAGGACGAAGCTAAGGCTGATCGTCTGAAGACTGTTATGTACAATTTGGCAGAGGTACTGCGTATTACCGCCATTCTCATCAGCCCCTATATTCCTACCACCAGCCCGAAAATCTATACCCAACTGGGCTTGGCAGTGCCGGAACAGTTCCTGCTGGCTGATGCAGTTTGGGGTGGTTTGGCTAACGGTACTAAGGTTGCTAAGGGCGATCCTCTCTATCCGCGTATTGAAGTTACCGAAGATGGCGCAACCATTATCGGTGGCAAGCGCTACGAGCCCAAGGTTGCTGCACCTGCTCCCAAGGAAGAAGAAAAACCTGCTATGGAGCCCATCAAACCGGAAATCTCCATTGATGACTTCAACAAGGTAGATTTGCGCGTTGGCAAGGTACTGGAAGCAGAAAAAGTAAAGAAATCCAAAAAGCTTTTGAAATTGCAAGTAGAAATCGGTGGCGAGGTTCGCACCATCGTCAGCGGTATTTCCCAATACTATGAACCTGAAGCTATGGTAGGCAAGAACGTAGTAGTAGTTGCTAACTTGGCACCGGCAAAACTTATGGGTATTGAATCCTATGGTATGCTGCTGTGCGCTTCCGATGGTCAAGGCAATTTGGTTCTGGCAGACGCTCCGGGCATGGCAAGCGGTAGCAGAGTAAAATAAGATGAGCAGGACTGGTTTGTGGGATTCTCATGCCCACCTGGATTCTGATTATTTTACTGACGACAGGGAAGAGCTCATTGCCAAGCTGCAGGAGGATCTTGACGGTATCGTCAATCCCGGCTGTGATGGACCTACCTCTGCTTTTGCAGTGGAGCTGGCGGAAAAATACGATTTTATTTATGCTGCTGTAGGCTGGCATCCGGAGGAGTTGAAGGGTATTCCTGCGGATTATCTGGAGCAGCTGGCTGCTTGGGCAGTGCATCCCAAGGTGGTGGCCATTGGCGAAATAGGCTTGGATTACTACTGGAAGGAAAACGAGCCTAAAGAGGTACAACAGCGCATTTTCCTTGAGCAGATTGATCTTGCTAAGCAGTTTGATTTGCCCATCATCATCCATGACCGCGATGCTCATGGGGATATGCTGGAGCTGTTCCAAAAGGAAGTCAAAGGGGTGCAGGCTGTGTTCCATTGCTTTAGCGGCAGTTTGGAAATGGCTAAGGAGCTTGCTAAACGAGGCTATTACTTTGGCTTCGGTGGCACTTCTACCTATAAGAACAACCAGAAGACTCGTGAGGTTATGCAGTACGTGCCTAAGGAGCTGTTGCTCTTTGAAACGGATAGTCCGTATTTGAGTCCTGTGCCTTTTAGAGGCAAGCGCAATAATCCGGGTTATGTGGAATACACTGCTCGTCATGCGGCAGAGCTTTTAGGCATGGATTTTGCAGAGCTGGCAGCTTTGACTGCGGCTAATACTAAGAGGCTCTTTAAGAAAATAAAATAGTAAGGTTGGGACGGTTTCGTCCCAGCCTTTTATGTTTTTATATCGAGGTTAGTCTATGCTGAAAGGTATAATTTTAATCGTCTGCGCTGCCAGCTTTTGGGGCTTGGGGGGCGTAGCGGGACAATTTCTTTTTAAATATTATGCCATGGATCCTTTTTGGCTGGTTATGGTACGCCAAATTATTGCAGGCAGCTGTTTTTTAGGCTATGCTGCTTTAGTGCATAAGGTGGATGTGTTTGACTTCCTGCGCAAGTATCCTGTGACCATGATCAAATTTTCCTTCATCGGTATTCTGGGGGCGCAGTTAGGCTTTTACTATACCATTAACCTGTGTAATGCCGCTACTGCTACGGTGTTGCAGTATTCCGCCCCTGTGTACGTAATGCTGTGGATGAGCTACACCCAGCGCCGTATGCCGGAAGGACGGGAGATCATTGGTATTTTTGGCGCGATTGTGGGCGTCTTCCTCATTGCGACCCATGGCAGTCTAAATAGTTTGGCGTTGAGTCCTGCAGCGTTGTTTGTAGGTCTGTTATCCGCCATTTCCTATGCTTATTACAGTATCAAGCCTGTGGATTTGTTGAAGGTTTATCCTGCTTCCGTCATTATCGGCTGGGGGCAGTTGATTTCCGGTTTATCCTTAATTTCCATGCGCAATCCTTTAGTTGTTCCGGTGGAGTTAGATACTATGGCTTGGGTGGCAATGGTGTACTTAATTTTGGGCGCTACTATTGCCAGTTATGGCTTGTACCTTGGCGGTTTGAAAATTGTCGGGCCTACCAAGGCGAGCCTGATTTCTTGCGCCGAACCTTTGGCATCCATTATTGCGGTAGTGCTGCTTTTAGACACTAAGCTGGTACTGCCTGACTACGTGGGCATGGGCTGCATTATTTTCACGGTATTGCTTTTGTCCTTGCCGAAAAAATAATACCCACGCCTGCATCCGTATGATACAATATAGGTAGCTGAAAACGGAGGTGTTACAATGACGGCAGTAACATATAAGTACAAATATGGTCATGGCTACAAAAGCTTTACTTTGGAAAAAGAGCATGTGTTGGACGAAATTAAAATTGCTCAATTTCCGCCTTTGGAAAATTTAAAGGCTGCAGTGCTGGATGCACTTTATCATCCTATTGATAGCGCGCCTATTAACGAACTGGTGGGCCCGGGGAAGAAGGTTGCCTTTATCTGCAACGATTCTACCCGCGTAGCTAATACCCATAGCTTTATGCCTATTTTGGTGGACGAACTGAATAAGCTGGGCGTGAAGGACGAGGATATGCGCATTGTTTTCGCTTTGGGCACCCATCGCAACATGAGCCACGAAGAAATGGTTGAGCAGGTTGGGGAAGAAGTGGCAGCACGTATGCCTATGTACAACAGTGATTGCCATAAGGATGAAGATTTTGAGTATTTCGGCGAAACTTCCTTTGGCACCCCTGTGTGGCTGAACAAGCTAATTTGTGATGTGGATCTTGTTATTATGACGGGTACGGTGGTGTACCATTTCTTCAGCGGCTTTGGCGGCGGGCGCAAGGCAATCCTGCCCGGTGTGGCGTTGATGGAGACTGTACGCAAGAACCACAGCCTGATGATGAGTCCCCATTCCCAACTGGGCAAGCTGCACGGCAACCCTGTTTACGACGACCAAATGGAAGGTGTGCGCCTTTTTGCTAAGGAGCATAAGCTGTTCTTGTTCAATCCTATTTTGGATGCACAAAAGAACTTTTTGAAGATTTTTGCAGGACATTGGGACACTGCTCATTTGGCAGCCTGCAAATTTGTAGAACAGGTTTATGGTGCGCCTATTGCGGAGCCTGCTGATATTGTTATTGCCAGCTGCGGCGGTTATCCTAAAGATATCAACATTTACCAATTGCAGAAGACTATGGACAATGCGTGGTGCGCAGTTAAAGAAGGCGGCGTAGTTATTATCTTGGGTGAATGTGAAGAAGGCAGCGGCAGTGCTGCTCTGGAAAAGGCGTTGCAGGAGCACCCTTCTCCCGATGCTATCAAGGAGCAGTTGGCGAAGAACTTCGTTATTGGCGCGCATAAAGCCTTTGCCATTACCCGCCTGATGAAGAAGGCGAAATTTATCCTAGTTTCCGCATTGGATAAAAAGCTGGCGAAGGATCTGCTCTTCGAGGCAGTGGATGATGTGGATGCAGCTATTGCCTTGGCGGAGCAGTACGTAGGTCCTGATTATAAAATCCTGCTGATGCCCCAAGGCAGTTTGACTGTACCGGTGCTGAAAAAATAAGCGCGGTAAATTTTCTTCGGCTTTGCTTGCCTTTTAGCGTTTTTTTCGATATAATTATAATGTTATATTAAGGTGTATCTAGATAAGGAGAGAAGATTAGTGACATTAGACATCGATTACAAGGCTATCGGCCTCAGAATTAAGGCTGCCCGTGGGCGCAAGGGTTTGACCCAGGGACATATAGCCCAGTTAACCGGTCTTTCAACTCCTCATATTAGCAATATTGAAACAGGCAACACTAAGTTGGGCTTGCCAACCATTATCCATTTGGCTAATGTGTTGGATGTATCCGTGGATGAGTTGCTGTGTGACAGTATTCACCGTAGCGAGCAAGTGTATAGCCACGAGCTGTCCGACTTATTGCAGGACTGCACTGTGGATGAACTGCATATTATTTCCGAGCTGGCCAAGGTTGTAAAGAAGGCTGGCATCAACAGTGCGAAGAAGGTGCGCAAGCGCCGCACGAAAGCGGAGATTGCAGCTGCGAAGGCAGCGGAGGCAGATAACGAAGTCGCTGTATAAATTTTATAATGCTTAATCGCTACCGTAGCTCAGCTGGTAGAGCAACTGATTCGTAATCAGTAGGTCGCAGGTTCGAATCCCGTCGGTAGCTCCAGTAAACATTGCCCCCAGACGCAAGTTTGGGGGCTTTTTGTATGGGTGGGGAGTCTAATGTGTTTTGTGTCCTAGGCTATTTTGCTTTATGATAGGAGTCCTTTTTTATTTATCTTGCAATTTTGTATAATCTAGATTATAATAATCGTGATTATACAGATTGGAGGAAATGCTTATGTTCATTGGCAGAGAGATGGAGTTAGGCTTTTTGGAAGATAGATATCAATCAGCAGGCGGGCAATTAGTCGTTATCTATGGTCGTAGACGTGTGGGCAAAACGGAGCTGTTGCGCAAGTTTTGCGAGGGCAAGGAGCATTTGTTTTATTCCTGCACCGAAAGTCTTGATGCTCAGCAATTGACGACCTTTAGTGAGCGTATGCTGCAAAAGAATATTCCTGCAGCTAAGTACATAAGCTGTTTTGCTAATTGGGAGCAGGCCTTGGGCAGTGTTCTTGAACTACCGGGGAATGGGAAAAAGCTTCTCATTATAGATGAATTTCCCTATATGGTAAAGGGAAATGCTTCCATTCCCTCTATTTTGCAAAATCTTTGGGATGCACAGCTAAAGAACGCCAATGTGATGATTGTACTTTGCGGTAGTGCTATGTCCTTTATCGAAAAAGAAATTTTAGCAGAAAAAAATCCTCTTTATGGACGTACTACAGGTATTTTAAAGGTACTTCCATTAGATTTTTATGATTCGGCAAAGTTTTTGCCCAGTTATTCCATGGCGGATAAGATTGCTGCCTATGCTATTTTGGGCGGTATACCTCATTACCTAAAACAGTTTGACGATGGATTAAGCTTGGAACAAAACATTTGTAAAAGCATTTTATCCCGTGGCAGCATCCTTTATAGCGAAGTGGAATTCCTTATGCGGCAGGAGCTGAGGGAAACATCTACCTATAATATGATTATCGAAGCCATTGCTCTTGGCAATACGGGCTTAAACGATATTTATCAAAAAACGCAGATTGATAAAACGAAGTTGAGTGCCTATCTGAAAAATTTGCGGGAGCTTGGAATTATTTATCGGGAGTTTTCTGTGGAAAGCTCGGTGAAGGAGCAAGCTAATGTGCAGCGTGGGTTGTACCAGCTTACGGATAACTACTTCCGTTTTTGGTACGCTTTTGTTTTCCCTAATTTATCCGAATTGGAGACTGGGGATGCTTTGGGCATCTGGCGTTATGTGGTGCAGCCTAAGCTAGATTTATTTATCAGTAGGATTTTTGAAGATATTTGTCGCCAATACCTGCGCAGACAGAATCGTAAAAACGCTTTACCGTTTCACTTTACTAAAATAGGGCGTTGGTGGAATAAGACGGATGAAATTGATATTTTGGCGATGGATAATCGTAAGCAGAAGTTGTTGCTAGGGGAGTGTAAATATAAAAATACTCCTATGCGCAAAGCTGATTTGGAGCATTTGCAAGGAAAGATGAAGTTTGCAGGGACAACGGAAGCATACTACTATTTGTTCTCTAAAAATGGTTATAGCGATGATGTTTTAGCTGCTGCTCAAGACGAACACGTTGTGGCGGTGGAGTTTGAACGGTTGTTGGATTAGTGTTCAGATTTGCGGAAAAGAACTTGACACTTCGCAGTGGATTCTGTACAAGTGCGACCAAAAAGATTTTGTGAAAAACGATTGAGAACAAAAAGGTTGTACATGTACAGTATAGGTTCACGTCGTTGTCAAAAAAAGACGTACTATATGTTGATACGGAAGGGATTTTTCCGATTGAAATTAAACGCGGATAGCTTCGAAAAAACCAACTAAAAATTTCAATGTTCTGCAAAAATACAATATGACTATAAAAACCGGTATTGTTCTTGATTCTACGGACAGAATCCGACCCTTGAACGATGTATCCTATTGTGTTCCTGTGACGATGCTGTAAAAGAAAATAACCCTAGCAGAGGAAGGAATGCAGAACATTTTAGGCGAAACAATTAGAAGAATCATATCTAGTTCTCAGATTCCAACACAATTGTATATAAGACTAAGACTACCAAACACGTTTCTAAAGAAAGAAGGGAAATGAATATGAAGGGTGAAGTTAATAAGACTAATCCAAAGCGATTTAGTGTTCCTGAACAATTTGAAGGAATTTGGTCCTTATTGTTGTTTGGAATAGGTGTCGCAAGTGGTTCATTGCTTTTCATTTTTTAAGTAGGTTGTAAACATTCTTAATTTGGCTTATGTTGTAAATATATTTATTTTTAAAAATATGTTATTCGTAATCAGTAGGTCGCAGGTTCGAATCCCGTCGGTAGCTCCAGTAAACATTGCCCTCAGACGCAAGTTTGGGGGCTTTTAATTTTTTAGGAGACGATTAATGTCGGAAATGTAGTAAATTTATCCACTTATCCACCGCACTTATACACATTGTGGATAACTTTTTGTGGAGAATGTGGAAAAGTAGCTTGTTACGAGGGTGTTGTGGTATAATTAATAAAAGATAAAATATATTCTAAGGAGGAAGAACCATGATTATTACGACTACTAACACTATTGAAGGCAAGCGTATTGTAGAATACAAGGGCCTTGTTTTTGGTGAGGTTGTTTCCGGCGTCAACTTTATTAAAGATTTCTTCGCCGGTTGGACCGATACGTTAGGCGGACGCAGCAGCACCTACGAATCCGAGGCGCAGGATGCACGTGACGATGCTGTTAAGGAAATGGCTAAACGTGCAGAAAAAATGGGTGCCAATGCTATTATCGGCGTGGAACTGGACTACCAAATCTTAGGCGAGAAAAATGGTATGATTATGGTTAACGTAATTGGTACTGCTGTAAGAGTGGAGGACTAATTTTTACAGCGTGGAAAAATTTCTATGAATTTTGTGGGCGTGGTTTAACAGCCTAATATTAGTACATAGTGAATGCTATAATGACTGCGAAGATGATGAATAAGAAAAAATACGTAAGAAGAAGCATTTTTGCAGGAGGGTATTATGGCAAGCACTAAACACGCACTACTCCGAATCTTGAAATTTATGGTAAAAACAGACGCGGATCATCCGGTGAATTCTTCCCAGCTATGCAAGCTTTTGGAAGAAACGGGACTGAAGGCGGAACGCAAATCCGTAACGGATAGCATTCACTGTCTCATGGACGAAGGCTTTGGCATCAAGCAATGCGAAAAGCAAAAGCTTGGCTTTTACATGGACAGGGAAGGCAAGCTACAGTTGATTCGTTATTTGGAAGAAAATCTAGAAGTTGGTTAAGAGAACCGGTGGGAGCAATCCTGCCGGTTTTTCTTTTGCCGAGATTTAAGGTGCGACTATTATTTTTTACTCTTTAGGGTTGTGATTATCTGCAGCTGTTTAAAATGTGAAATTTCCTTGGCAAAGCTTTCTTAATTTCCAAAACTATGGTAGTATATAGGCATATATAATTCTTAATAGAACTAATTATTGTGGATTAAGAAAAGGGTTAAATTATGCTTAATAAGAACAGTTTCGTATATTCAGCGATTATTAATCTGCAACAGAAAGAATGTGTCGTTGTAGGCGGGGGAAGGGTGGCAGAGCGTAAGCTAAAGGGCTTGATTGCTGCGGGTGCGGAAGTGAAACTGATTGCTCCTGAGTGTAGTAAACAAGTTGAAGAATTGGTGCAGAAGTACGCTTTTACATATGTGCAAGATGTATATAAAAAAGACTATGTTACCAAGGCTTTCTTAGTGATTGCTGCTACGGATGACAAGGCTGTAAACAGACAGATTTGCCTTGATGCACCGTGCTTATGCAATAATATCATGGAACCTCATCTTGGTAATTTTATCATTCCCGCTGCATTTACTAAGGGAGATATTACGGTGGCTGTAGCCACCGGTGGTGTACCTGCCTTTTCCCGTCTGCTTAAAGAGCGTTTGCAAGTGCTGGTTACGCCAGAGGTGGCGGGATTTAACAGTTTCCTAATGTCTGTGCGGGAACAGGTAAAAGCAATTCCTTCAACTTCTGCAGCACGGACGAATTTTTGGCGGCAGGTACTTACAACGGAAATTATGGAAATGGTAGCAACGGGAGAGGTTGCTATGGCAAAGGAGAAAGTTTTAGATGCAATTAGCAGTTTTAGGGCTCAATCACAAAACAGCACCGGTAGCAGTACGGGAGAAGTTTAATTTTCCCAATGAACGTGCCTGTGCTGTTTTGCGACGTTTGCGTAATTACGAGTATATTTCTGAAGCAATGCTGCTTTCCACATGTAATCGCACGGAGTTATACATGGTATTGGATAATGCGGCGGAAGCAGTGCCTTTTATCAAACGTTTAGTGCAGCATTGGGCAGGAGCCGACTATGAATCAGAATACTTCTATAACTTGTCGGGAACACTGTGTGTTAAGCACCTTTTTTATGTGGCTTCCAGCCTTGATTCTTTGATTATCGGGGAAGGGCAGATTTTAAGCCAAATTAAAAATGCCTATCAACTTTCCCGTAATATAGGGATGACGGGAACAATCTTGAATACTTTGCTTAACAGGGCGATTGCTGTGGGCAAAAAAGTCAGAACGGATACGCGGATTGCCTATAGCAGCGTTTCTGTTTCCAGTGCCGCTGTCGACATGGCTATAGCTGCTTTGGGGGATATTACTTCCGCGCAGATTCTAGTAGTTGGTGCAGGGCACATGGGCGAATTGACAGCGCAACATCTGCTTGATAAAGGTGCTAAAACGATCATTGTCAGCAATCGCAATTTCCGGCATGCACAAACTTTAGCAGAAAAGTTTAATGGTAGGGCGATTCCTTTTGATGATATGTTTAACCAAGCTGTGCGGGTGGATATTATCATTACTTCCACAGGTGCGCCTCATTATATCTTGACCAAAGAAAATTTAGGCCCTTTACTTCCCTTGCGCCAAGGACGGCCCTTGCTTGTCATAGATATAGCCGTGCCCCGTGATGTGGATCCTGATTTGGCGGATATGGCTGGCGTTACGGTTTACAACATTGATGATTTAGAAAATGTAGTGGATATTAATAAAGGCCTGCGCGCTAAGGAAGCTTACTTGGCTGAGCAGATTATTGAGGAAGAGATTGCCGCTTTGAAGGAACGCTTGCGGTATTATACCATGCGCCCGGTAATGGTACAGCTGCATGATAAGATGAACTTTATGCGGCAGAAGGTTTTGAAGAAAGCCTTTGTAAAAATGCCTGAATTGACAGATGCGCAACGTCGTCTGATTAATTTAATGACCCAGCGTTTAGAACACAAATTCCTGCGCGAACCCATGAAGGTTATGAACGCTATGGCGGGGACACCGCTGGAAGAGCAGTATAAGGAAACGATTCGTGATATTTTCTTGTTGAACGAAGATGGAGAGGAGTTCGGTGATGAAAGCTATATTGAAGATTGGGACTAGGAAAAGTCTTTTGGCGCTGTGGCAGAGCAATTACATCGCTGACAGTTTGCGGAGGGAATATCCTGAGTGTGAAGTGGTTTTAGAAAAAATCGTTACCAAAGGCGATAAAATTTTGGATGCGCCTTTAGCACAAATCGGTGGCAAGGGGCTTTTTACGAAAGAAATAGAGGAAGCTTTACTTACAGGCAAAATTGATTTTGCTGTCCACAGCTTGAAGGATATGCCCACTGTGTTACCGGACGGATTATGCCTGACCGCCATTACGGAGCGTGCTACAGCAGGAGATGCTTTTGTAAGCAATAAATATGCCAGTCTCAAAGATTTGCCTGCAGGAGCAGTAGTAGGTACTAGCAGCCTGCGCCGTAAGGCGCAGCTTTTAGCACTGCGACCAGATCTTGTGTGCCAAGATTTACGGGGCAATGTGGATACCCGTTTGCGCAAACTTGACGAAGGTATGTATGACGCCGTGATTCTAGCTGCAGCAGGATTGGAACGCTTGGGGCATGGGGACCGTATTACGGAACTGTTGCCTGTTAGCGCAGTTATGCCTGCAGTGGGACAGGGTGCTTTGGCTATAGAATGTCGCGCAGATGATCAGGAAACACGCGCCATGCTTGATTTTTTAAACCATTTACCTACGGTGCAAGCTACCAATGCGGAGCGGGCATTGCTGGGGCTTGTAGAAGGTGGTTGCCAAGTACCATTGGGCGTACACGCTACAGTGGCTGACGACAAGGTGCATATAGAAGCAGTTATTGCCGCTCTTGATGGTTCCAGCGTATTGCGGGATTCTGTTGACGGGCCTGCGAAAGAGGCAGTGTCCTTGGGGCGGGAGTTGGGACGACGCTTGCTTACTAATGGCGGACAGAAAATTCTTGATGCGATTTTATAAATGATATCGATATATTTAGACTAACTGAGGAGAGTGACATAATGAGAAAGCAGGGGAAAGTATATTTGCTTGGCGCCGGGCCCGGAGACCCAGGACTATTAAGTTTGAAAGCTAAAAAATGCTTGGAAAGTGCGGATGCAGTGGTCTATGATCGGTTGGCAGACCCGCGGATTTTGGCGTTCGCCCGCAAGGATGCAGAAATGATTTATGTGGGCAAAGCCAGTGCTAACCATGTTATGCGTCAGCCGGATATTAATAAATTGCTGGTAAAGCTGGCTGCGGAAGGTAAGACTGTGGCGCGGCTTAAAGGGGGCGATCCTTTTGTGTTCGGACGTGGCGGTGAGGAAGCCTTGGAACTTCAGGAAGCAGGGCTGCCTTTTGAATTTGTTCCCGGTGTAACCAGCGCTATTGCTGTGGCGGAGTACGCAGGGATTCCTGTTACCCATCGCCATGTGGCAACTTCTTTCGCTGTGGTTACAGGTCATGAGGACCCTGCTAAGGGTGCATCTACTATTAATTGGCGTGGCTTGGCTAAGGCGGTGGATACTTTAGTTTTCCTGATGGGCGTAGAAAATATTGATAAGATTAGTAGTCAGCTTGTTGCTAACGGACGCAGTGCGTCTACGCCTGCAGCGGTCATCCGTTGGGGGACCCATCCTGAGCAACGCACTCTTGTTACAACTTTGGGACAGGCTGCGGCGGATGTAAAGGCAAATAATTTGCAACCCCCTGCTATCTTCATCGTTGGCGAAGTGGTAAAGCTACGGAAACAGTTACAATGGTTTGATAATAAACCGCTTTTCGGCAAGACTGTCGTAGTTACTCGTGCCCGCGCCCAAGCCAGCGTGCTGACGCAAAAGTTAGAAGCATTAGGTGCTAAAGTTGTGGAAGTACCTGCTATTAAAATTGTACCTGCTGCAGACTACGCTCCTCTTGATAGTGCTATCGCTCATCTTGCAGACTATAGATGGCTTGTCTTTACTAGCGCTAACGGTGTGGAATTCTTCTTCCAACGTTTGGCAAAAGAAGGTAAGGATACCCGTGCACTTGCTGCAGTGAAGGTGGCAGCCATTGGCAGTGCCACTGCTGACGAACTCAGAGCTTACGGCGTTACTGCGGATTTGGTGCCTAGTGCCTATAAGGCAGAGGAACTGGCGGAAGCGTTGGCAGGCCAAGTGGCAGCGGGAGATAAAATCCTTATTGCCCGTGCTAAAGTGGCGCGGGAGGTGCTGCCTGTTGCTTTACGCCAATTGGGAGCCCAAGTAGATGTGTGCACTGCCTATGAAACTGTTAGCGATTGCGATAACAAAGAGGAACTTTTGGCAGCGTTGGCTCAAAAAGGTACGGTGGTTACTTTCACCAGTTCCAGCACCGTTACCAATCTGCTCCAAGTATTGGGTGAAAACAAAGAAATGCTAAAGAATGCAGTTCTTGCGGCAATTGGCCCTGTAACAGCAGCGACACTGCAGAAGCAGGGATTGAATGTGGGTGTTGAGGCTGCAGAATTCACCATCGACGGACTGGTCAAGGCAATTGAAGAATATTATAAATTTAAGGAGTGATAAGGATGACGGGTTTTCCTATTTATCGTCCCCGCCGTACCCGTGCTACGGAAAATCTGCGTGCCATGGTGCGTGAGACGAATATTAGTGTTAAAGATTTGATTTATCCGATTTTTGTAGTTCCAGGTAATAATATTAAACATGAAATAGAATCCCTGCCTGGAAATTACCATTGGTCCATCGACCGTTTGTCTGAATGTATGGATGAGGTTGCTGCCTTAGGCATTCCTGCAGTGTTGCTTTTTGGCGTTCCTTCCTACAAAGACGCTGTAGGAAGCAGTGCTTGGGATATGCAGGAGCCTGTACAGCAAGCCTGCAAATTAATCAAAGCCCAATATCCTGACATTGTAATTATCACCGACGTGTGTATGTGTGAATATACGGACCACGGTCATTGCGGCGTTTTGGAGCGTGGCTGCACTGTTAATAATGACGAAACTCTGCCTTTGCTGGCGAAGGTTGCCCTGTCCCACTGTCAAGCAGGAGCGGCTATGATTGCCCCTTCCAACATGATGGATGGCTATGTGCGCTCTATTCGTGAAGCATTGGATACTAATGGTTTTAATCATATTCCCATTATGGCTTATTCTGCTAAATTTGCTTCTGCGTACTATGGTCCTTTCCGTGCGGCTGCGGATTCTGCACCTTCCGCCGGGGATCGCAAAGGCTATCAAATGGACCCTGCCAACAGCGAGGAAGCGTTGCGCGAGGTAGCGCTGGACATTGAAGAAGGCGCAGATGTTATTATGGTCAAACCCGCCTTGGCGTTTTTAGACGTTGTGCAGCGTGTCCACGAAACTTTTAATCGTCCGTTGTGCGTATATAATGTCAGCGGGGAATACGCTATGGTCAAGGCTGCTGCTGCTAAAGGCTGGATTGACGAAAAACGTATTGTTATGGAAACCATGTTGGGCTTTAAACGAGCAGGTGCGAAGATGATTATTACGTATCACGCTTTGGATGTAGCGAAATGGCTTCAAGGAGAATGAAGATGAAGAATGAAAAATCTGCTGCGGCCTTTGCCGAAGCACGCCAGTATATCCCCGGCGGTGTGAATAGCCCTGTGCGTTCCTTCCGTAGTGTAGGCGGGGTACCTCCTTTTATCGTGGGTGGCAAAGGCAGCAAAATTTATGATGTGGACGGCAATGAATACATTGATTACGTACTTTCCTACGGGCCTTTGCTGCTGGGGCATTGTCCGGAGTCTGTAACGGAAGCAATCAAAGCTGCAGCGGAATGCGGCACGTCCTACGGAGCACCTACGGTAGCAGAGATTGAGTTGGCGAAGCTGGTGTGCCGTCTAGTTCCGTCCATGGACATGGTGCGCATGGTTAATAGTGGTACGGAAGCGACTATGAGCGCATTGCGTTTAGCCCGCGCTTATACAGGCAGGGACTGCATTGTTAAATTTATTGGTTGCTACCATGGCCATCACGATAGCCTTTTGGTAAAGGCTGGCAGTGGCGCTACTACCTTTGGCGTGCCTGATAGTCCCGGTGTTCCTAAAGCTGTGGCAGCAACTACTCTTACTGTGCCTTTTAATGATATTGCAGCTTTGGAAGAAGTTTTTGCTGCCCGTGGCGAAGAAATTGCTGCTGTAATTATGGAGCCTACTCCTGGTAATATGGGTTTGGTGCTGCCTAAGGAAGGCTTTTTAGAAGATGTGCGGGCGCTGACGAAAAAATACGGTGCCCTTTTGATTTGTGATGAAGTAATGAGCGGTTTTCGCAGCGCCCAAGGCGGCAGCCAGAGACTTTATAATATCGACCCGGACATTACCTGTTTGGGCAAGGTTATTGGCGGGGGCCTGCCTGTAGCGGCGTATGGCGGCAAGCGGGAGATTATGGAAATGGTTTCGCCTGCAGGCCCTATGTATCAAGCAGGCACTTTAAGCGGTAATCCCTTGGCAATGGCAGCGGGGATTGCAGCATTGACTTATATGGAAGAGCATGATGTCTGTGCTAAGCTGGAAGGTATGACTGCAACTTTAACAGACGGTTTGGAGCGTGCCGCACAAGCTGCAGGGGTGCTTGTACAAGTGCATCGTTTAGGCAGCATGTTTACGGTGTTCTTCAATGACAAACCTGTAACTGATTATGATAGTGCTGCTACTAGTGATTTGGAAGCCTTTAAGATTTACTTCCATGCTATGTTGGAGCAAGGCATCTATCTGCCTCCGTCCCAGTTTGAAACGAACTTTATGTCTTTGGCACATACTCCGGAAGATATTCAAAAAACTATTGACGCTGCTGCCGTGGCTTTCGCTAAAGTTGCAGCGAGCAGATAACAGCGTTATGTTTGCTCACTAAAATATATTGTTAACCGGTGGGAGCAATCCTGCCGGTTTTTCTTTTGCCGAGAATATTTCCCTTGGTTGCTGTTCACATTTGCGCGCAAGTTGTGCTATAATATAGCAAGGTATTTCTTTAAATAAATTTATATATTACTAGGATGGTGAAAAAATGAAAGTATCTGCTGAAGACGTTAAGCACATCGCACAGCTTTCCCGTTTAACTGTTCCTGAGGCTGAAATGGAAAAGTTCACTGAACAGTTCAACCAGATTCTTAACTATGCCGATATTCTTGAAAAAATCGATACTACCGGTATCGAGCCGACTCCCTACGTGCTGCCCGTTAGCAACGTATTGCGTGAGGACGTGGTTAAAGGCAGCGTATCCCATGAGGATGCTTTGCGCAACGCGCCTGCTGTCCATGAAGACGGCTTTAAAGTACCGCGCGTAATCGAATAAGAAGGAGGCACTACTGTGGAACTGTATAAATTGACAGCACACGAGCTCCACGACAAGCTCGTTAATAAAGAAGTCAGCTCCGTCGAACTGACCAACGCCCTGTATGAGCGTATCGACGAAGTTGAAGGCCAAGTTAACGCCTACGTTACTTTGGACAAGGAAAATGCTTTGGCACAAGCTGCTAAAGTTGACGCTAAAATCGCTGCCGGCGAAGCAATTGCTCCTTTGGCAGGCGTGCCCGGCGCTATTAAAGATAATATCTCTACTAAGGGCCTGCGCACCACTTGCTCTTCCAAAATGTTGAGCAACCTGATTCCCATTTATGATGCACATGTAATCAAAAATCTGCGTGCTGATGAAACCATTTTCTTGGGCAAAACCAACATGGACGAATTCGCTATGGGCTCCACCACCGAATCTTCCTTCTTTGGTCCTACCCACAACCCTTGGAACTTAGACCGCGTACCCGGTGGTTCTTCCGGCGGTAGCGCTGCTGCTATTGCAGCCGGCGAAGCAATCTGGACTTTGGGCTCCGATACCGGCGGTTCCATCCGTCAACCTGCTTCCTTCAATGGCTGCGTTGGTATTAAACCCACCTATGGCCGTGTATCCCGTTATGGCTGCGTAGCATTCGCATCCTCTTTGGACCAAATCGGACCTATCACCAAAGACGTAACCGACGCTGCTATCGTGCTGAACACCATTTGCGGTAAGGACGAAATGGACTCCACCTCTTTGAACGTAGAAGTTCCTGACTTTACTAAAGCATTGGTTGCTGACGTAAAGGGCTTGCGCATTGGTCTGCCCAAAGAATACTTTGGCGAAGGCATCAACCCGGAAGTTAAAGCAAAAATCCAAGAAGCAGTTAAAAAATACGAAGAGCTGGGTGCTGAAATCGTTGAGGTTTCCCTGCCCCATACTGAATATGCAGTAATCACCTACTACATCATTGCTCCTGCGGAAGCAAGTGCTAACTTGGCACGTTTTGACGGTGTTCGTTATGGCTACCGTAACATGAATGCAACCTCCGCACCGGAAATGACCACCATGAGCCGTACTGAAGGCTTTGGTCTGGAAGTTCGCCGCCGCATTATGCTGGGCACCTACGTACTGAGCAGTGGTTACTATGATGCTTACTACAACAAGGCAATGCAGGTTCGTACTTTGATCCGCCGCGACTTTGAAGCTGCTTTCGAAAAATGCGACGTATTGCTGACCCCCACCTCTCCTGTTCCTGCTTACAACATTGATGGTAAAATGGATCCGCTGACCATCTACATGCTGGACGTAACCACCATCCCTGTAAACATGGCCGGCCTGCCCGGTATTTCCATCCCCTGCGGTTTTGCAGCAGATGGTATGCCCATCGGTATGCAGCTGATTGGTAAGGTTCTGGATGAAGAAACCATTCTCCGTGCAGCTTATACCTTTGAACAAGCAACCGAATATCATAAAGTATTCGCACCGCTGGGAGGTAAGAAATAATGACTAGATATATTACCGTTATCGGCTTGGAAGTCCATGCCGAACTGAAAACTAAAACTAAAGCTTTCTGCGGCTGCTCCACTGCTTTCGGCAGCACCCCCAACACCCATGTATGCCCCGTATGCCTGGGTATGCCCGGTGCTCTGCCCGTACTGAACAAGCAAGTTGTAGACTTTGCTATTAAAGCAGGCTTGGCTTTGAACTGCGATATTCAAAAGTTCAACAAATTCGACCGTAAAAACTATTTCTATCCTGACCTGAGCAAGAACTACCAGATTTCCCAATTTGATAAACCCATCTGCTTGGGCGGTCATATTGATATTAAGCTTTCCAACGGCGAAGGCAAACGCATCGGCATTACCCGTATCCACATGGAAGAGGATGCAGGCAAGCTGAACCACAGTGGTGCAACCATCTCCACCTCCGACTCCTCCGCAGTTGACTACAACCGTGCCGGCGTACCTCTGATAGAAATCGTATCCGAACCCGATATGCGTAGTGCAGAAGAAGCACGCGCTTATATGGAAAACTTGAAGGCAATTTTGGAATACACCGATGTTTGTGACTGCAAGATGCAAGAAGGCAGCCTGCGTTGCGATGCTAACATTTCCATTATGCCTGAAGGCGCTAAAGAGTTCGGTACCCGTGCCGAAATCAAAAACCTGAACTCCTTCCGTGCTTTGGAACGTGCCATCAACTACGAAGTTGAACGCCAAAAAGAGATTTTGGAAGATGGCGGTCACGTTGTACAAGAAACCCGTACT
This sequence comes from Phascolarctobacterium sp., assembly GCF_045124115.1. Taxonomy (GTDB): domain Bacteria; phylum Bacillota; class Negativicutes; order Acidaminococcales; family Acidaminococcaceae; genus Phascolarctobacterium_A. The sequence goes on along the minus strand of NZ_JBGVLF010000031.1, from coordinate 129,110 downwards.
TGGGACGAAGCAAACGGCGTAACCCTGTCCATGCGTTCCAAGGAAGAAGCTCATGACTATCGTTACTTCCCTGAACCTGACCTGGTTCCTGTGGAATTGGACGATGCTTGGATTGAGCGCATCCGCGAAACTCTGCCGGAACTGCCTGCTCAACGTCAAGAACGCTTGATGAAGGAACATGGTCTGCCGGAATATGATGCTTCCCAAATCGTTTCCAGCAAAGCTATGGCTGAATACTTTGATGCAGCAGTTAAAACTGCTAAAGACAGCAAGGGCGTTTCCAACTGGCTCTTGGGTGATGTTTCCGCTTATATGAATAACGAAGGCATTACCATCAGCGAGTTCAAGGTTGCTCCTGAGCACTTGGCAGAACTGGTTAACTTGATCAAAGACGGCGTACTGTCCAGCAAGCTGGCTAAGAAAGTATTCGCTGAAATGATCAAGACTGACGAAGCTCCTAAAGCTTTGGTTAAGAAGCTGGGGCTGGAGCAAGTAAGCGACGAAGGCGCTATCTTGAAGCTGGTTGAAGAAACCTTGGCAGAAAATCCCCAATCCGTTGCTGACTACAAGGCTGGCAAGGATAAAGCTATTGGCTTCTTGGTTGGTCAAATCATGAAAAAATCCCGTGGTAAAGCAAACCCGGGCATGGTTACCAAGATGCTGAAGGAGAAAATGCAATAAGCATTTTTCCTGCTAACTGAATAAAAACTTACACCCTGCGTTGACTGTAATGTTGGCGCAGGGTGTTCTTGTTGTGGGGGAAAATTTGTGATACAATTAAATATATCGTGATTAACATGATTACGATTAACATAATCATGATTTACATAATTTGGATATATCTAATTGGAGGTGCGAAGATGTTTGTAGGTAGAAGTTATGAGTTAGAGCAGTTAGAAGCGTTGTATAAGACTGAACGTTTTCAATGCGTAGTAATTTGGGGACGTAGACGTGTTGGTAAAACGACATTGATAAACCATTTTGTTGAGGAAAAACCGGTTATATATTTTACAGGTACGGAAAGTACTGCCAAAGAAAATTTAGAAAATCTAAGTAGAAGCATTGCTGCCTTGCAGGATGATGATTTTGTTGCACCCATATATCCTACTTATGAGATGGCGTTAGAGAAAATCTGTCAGCTTGCACAAAAGCAAAGAATAGTGTTGGTCATGGATGAATATCCATATTTGGCAAAGTCTTATAGTCCGATTTCGTCTGTATTACAAAAATATATTGATTTGAAATTTAAGAACGATAGTAAGCTTTTTATAATCCTGTGCGGCTCTTCCATGTCTTTTATGGAGAACCAGGTACTTGGCTACCAAAGTCCTTTATATGGTAGACGTACTGCACAATTCCATATTAAGCCTTTTAACTTTTTTGAAGTACAGGAATACTTTCAAAATTTTAATAGATATGATTTGGCCACAGTATACGGCATTACCGGTGGCATTCCTCAGTATTTGGCTTTTTTCGATGATCATTTAAGTTTAAAAGACAATATCATTAATAATTTCTTGAGACAAAATGGCTATATGTATGAGGAAGCCAATAACTTTATGAAGCAGGAACTGCGCGAGCCTGCGATTTATAACGCTATAATCAAGGCTGTTGCTACAGGCAGTTCTAAAAATTCGGAGATAGTTTCCAAGGTAGGGCTCGAAAGTTCCGCACTTGCAAATTATATGGATAAGCTTATAGAATTGGGAATTATTGCTAAGGAAAAACCTATAGGAAACCAGTCTGCCCGTAAAGCAATATACAAAGTCAAGGATGGCATGTTCAGGTTCTGGTATAAATTTATTCCGGATAATAATATGTTGATACAGCGTAATAGGTCGGAGGCAGCATGGAACAATATTGAAAAACTGATTCCCAATTATATGGGTAGTGTTTTTGAAGATATCTGTATGGATTATTTATGGGAAGTTTATGATACACTACCTGTTTTTTATAACGAAATAGGGCGTTGGTGGGGTGCAAATCCTAAACTGAAGCGGGAAGAAGAAATAGATATTGTTGCGGCGAATGATGAAGAGGCCATTGTGTGTGAATGTAAATGGCGTAATGAATTGACTGATGTGGACATAATTCATACTTTGTTGGAAAGAGCGAAGCTTTTGCATTATAAACGTTGCTATTACTACGTGTTCTCTAAAGTAGGATTTACTGAGGGAGCCAAAGCCTTCGCAGCAGAAAGACAAGATATCAAGCTGATCGAGTTTGCAGAGATGGTGAAATAAGTGTTGTGTCATTTTTTCTCGAGGGTGAGAAAATGGTAGCAGTGCTCCCTGCAGTTCCGCGTACTGTCACTTTTTCTCGTGGGTGAGAAAAAGTAACCAAAAAGAACCCTAAGCCGCTTGCAGGATTCCGGTTACTAGAAGTAACGCACGCATGGAGAGCTATATTTACGGGAGACGTTCTTGCGTTAGAGGTCTGTACGCTCTTGCGCGTGCGAAGGGATGTGTCCGTTGCGAGCGGAATGCGTGCAAACATCGTCTGCTTCCGTAGCCGTAATCCGTTCCTGTCTGCGCGGCGTGTGCTAGCAACGTTCAAAACCCCCTGTCGCTACGCGACATCCCCCTAACAGGGGGAACGAGGCGCTGTAGAGTGCTTCTGCTAGTGTACGTAGAGCTTTTAGTAACCATTGGGAAGTAATCTCAAAGTGCCTTGGCTCCCCTATTGAGGGGTGGTGCCGAGTGCAGACTGAGGGGTGGTGCATACATAAAAGTGCTCAGGAAAAGAGGATTTTTAGCGCTTTTTAGAGAAATAAAAAGGTTATATACTATGCAGTTAGCTTTACTGAATATATTGTAAGGGCGTGGATGTTATGAGTAGTAATTTCGCATTTTTACAAGAACATTTTCCTGCGTTGGCAAAGTTGGGCCAATGGGCGGAAGAATATTGCTATAGGGATGCCAACTCCTGCTTGATGAAGTTGGGAATGATGGGGGAAACCATCGTCAATTTAATTATTCAAATGGACGGCGTTGCCGTTGCTGACGGTGCTACCGCCGTGGATAAAATCAAGGCTTTGGTGTACGAGGATTTACTGCCTGCGGATTTGGCAGATATTCTGCATGGGTTACGCAAGGCACGGAATAAGGCGGCCCATGAAAACTATGCTTCGGAAGAAGAAGCCAAGAATCTTTTACAGACTGCTTATGGTTTGTGCGAATGGTTTATGCAGGTATATGGTGACTACCACTATGAGCATCATGATTTCGTGCTACCGCAGCCAGCTGCTGCTCCTGCCGTTACGGCAGTTTCCGTGGTCGCTAAAGAGCGGGAGGCAGCGGAAGAAGAAAAATTGGTAGCAGCTACTATGGCGCAAGCTGCTGCTGTTCCTGCAGTTTCCAAAGCGGAGCGTAGAAACCGTGCTAAGCAATTTGCCAACCAGCGCGTTCTGAGCGAAGCAGAAACCAGGATGCTGATTGATGAGCAACTAGAGCAGGTTGGTTGGGAAGCGGATACGGAAAATTTGCGCTACAGCAAGGGTACACGTCCGCAAAAGGGACGTAATCTTGCCATTGCCGAATGGCCTACGGATTCCACTGTGGGCAAGCAGGGTTTTGCTGACTACGTATTGTTCTGCGGGGAGCAGATGGTGGCGACGGTGGAAGCCAAAGCGATTCATAAGGATATTTCCTCCGTTATTGACTACCAATGCAGGGATTATTCTAAGAATATCCGTGCTTGCGACATGAAGTATGTACCGCAGGTTTATGGCGAGTATAAGGTGCCTTTTACTTTTGCTACCAATGGCAGACCCTACGTAAAACAATTGGATACTAAGTCCGGAATCTGGTTCCGTGATTTGCGCCAAGCTGCCAATACTCCCAAGGCTTTGAGTGGTTGGATCAGTCCCATGGGTATGCAGGAAATGTTGGCAAGGGATGTGCAGGGAGCTAATGCACGCCTTTTGGCTACGGATTACGATTTGCTGCAGGATGAGGACGGACTGCATCTGCGTGATTACCAGATTAGGGCGATTAAGGCAGCGGAGCAGGCAATTATCAATGGTCAGCAGAGTGTGCTTTTGGCAATGGCTACAGGTACGGGCAAAACACGTACTGTGTTGGGCATGATTTACCGTTTTCTAAAGACAAATCGCTTTAAACGTATTCTCTTTTTAGTAGATAGAAACTCTTTGGGCAAACAGGCGCAGGATGTTTTTAAAGATGTAAAACTGGAAGATTTGCAGCCTTTGACCAATATTTACGAAGTAAAGGAATTAGAAGATAAAACTATCAATGCGGAAACCCGTGTCCATGTGGCTACGGTACAGGGCATGGTGAAGCGTTTGCTCTATAACGCTGGGGAAAGCAAGCCTGCAGTTTCCGACTACGATTTGATTATTATCGACGAAGCCCATCGTGGTTATATTCTGGATAAGGAAATGACGGATAGCGAAAGCCTTTTCCGCGACCAAAGCGATTTTCAAAGCAAGTATCGCTCCGTTATTGACTATTTTAATGGGGTGAAGATTGCTTTGACGGCTACCCCTGCTCTGCACACCACCCAAATCTTTGGTATGCCTGTGTTTAAATACACTTATCGCGAGGCAGTTATTGAAGGTTATTTGGTGGACCATGATGCACCTTTCATGCTGCAGACCAAGTTGAGCCAAGAGGGAATCACCTATAAGAAAGGCGATAAGGTCAATGTGTACGACCCTGCTACAGGGGCAGTGGTTCCTTACGAGCTGATGGATGACGAACTGCATATTGATGTGGAAAACTTCAACAAGCGTGTTATTGTAGAAGGTTTTAATAGGGCGGTGTTGGAGGAAATCTCCGCGCATATCGACCCTGAGTCCAAAGAAAACGGCAAAACTTTGATTTATGCGGTTAATGACCAACATGCAGATTTGATTGTAAAGATTTTGAAGGAAATCTACAGCGCTAAGGGCATGGATACGGATGCCATTATGAAGATTACCGGCAGCGTGGGCGGTGGCAACCAAAAGAAGATCGAAGAAGCCATCAAGCGTTTTAAGAACGAGCGCTATCCCAGCATTGTGGTAACGGTGGATTTGCTGACTACAGGTATTGATGTGCCGGAAATTACGAAGTTGGTCTTCATGCGCAGGATTAAGAGCCGTATTCTTTTCGAGCAGATGTTGGGGCGTGCTACCCGACTGTGTCCTGCGATTCATAAAACCCATTTTGAGATTTTCGACCCCGTAGGCGTATACGAGGATTTGGAGCCTGTAAGCGAAATGAAGCCTACGGTGACGGATGCTAATGTGTCCCTTACGAAGTACATTCAGGATTTGGAGCATATTGACGATGATGCAGGGATTCGCGGCATTGTGGATGCCATTGTTGCCAAGCTGCAGCGCAAGAAACGCAATCTTACTCCTGCCAAGGAAGAGCGTTTCAAGGTGCTGACAGATGGTTTGACTATTGATGAATTTATCCGCCAACTGCTGCAGGACGATGCTCCTAAGAATAAGGCGAAGCTGCTGCTGTGCGGTGAGTTGTTCAAAATGCTGGATGAAGGCAAGTATGGTAAGGGCAAAGCGCCCATCCTCATTGATAACCAGAGCGATGTGGTTTTGAACAAAGGTTATGGTTATGGCATAGATAACAATATGCAGCGCCCGGAGGATTATTTGGACGAGTTTGCCCATTTCGTCAAGAACAATGTGAACAAGATAGATGCTTTGAACATTGTCTGCACCCGTCCCAAGGATTTAACGCGGAATCAGCTGCAAGAGCTGTGCTTGGCGTTGGATGACGAAGGCTATACGGAGTTGAAGTTGAACAATGCTTTGCAGCATGTGACTAACGAGGACATGACGGCGGATATTATTTCCCTTATCCGCAGGTTTGCCATTGGCTCCACCTTACTGAGTCATGAGGACAAGGTGAAGAAGGCAGTGAAGCGTTTGTTGAAAGCCCATGACTTTAACCAGATTCAAAAGAATTGGATTGCAAGGATAGAGCAGTACATGCTCAAGGAGTCCGTGCTGAATATGCAGACTTTTGATGAAGCGATGGCCTTTAAATCCAAAGGTGGCAGCAAAAGGCTCAATCTGCAGTTTGATGGCAAGCTGCAGGATGTGGTAACGGAATTGAATACGTATTTATATGATGATGGAGGACGAGTTGCTTGAATACCCAAGAGATTGTTAGTAAGCTGTGGAATTTGTGTAATGTGCTGCGTGATGATGGTATTACCTATCACCAATATGTTACGGAGCTGACTTATATTTTATTTTTGAAGATGGCGAAGGAAACCGGTGCGGAAAAGAATATTCCTGAGGAGTATCGCTGGGATAAATTGGTGGCACTGGATGGTTTGGAGCTGAAGAAGTTCTACAAGAAGCTTTTGGAACAATTGGGGGAAAGCAGCGGCCGTATTCGCGAGATTTACCAAGGTGCAAGCAGTAATATTGAAGAGCCTAAGAATTTGAAGAAGATTATTACTTCTATTGATGCTCTTGACTGGTATGAGGCGAGGGAAGACGAAAAGGGAGAAAATCTGGGTAAATTGTACGAGGGCTTGTTAGAGAAGAACGCTAACGAGAAAAAGAGCGGTGCAGGGCAATATTTTACTCCCAGATGCTTGATTAATGTGATGACACGCTTGGTGAAGCCTGCGGTGGGGGAACGCTGCAACGATCCTGCCTGCGGTACTTTTGGCTTTATGATTGCTGCCCATGAGTATGTAAAGAAGCAGACTGATGACTTTTTTGCCTTGACTGATGAGGAGCAGGAGTTTGAGGCGAAGCAGGCTTTTACCGGGTGCGAGCTGGTACACGATACCCATCGTTTGGCCTTGATGAATGCTATGCTCCATGATATTGAGGGCGAGATAAAGCTGGGTGATACTTTGTCCCCGGATGGAGCGAGTATGAAAGGTTATGACGTGGTGTTGACCAATCCGCCCTTTGGCACGAAAAAAGGCGGTGAGCGTGCTACCCGTGACGACTTTACTTATCCTACCAGCAATAAGCAGCTGAATTTTTTGCAGCATATTTACCGCAGCTTGAAGGCGGATGGCAAGGCGCGTGCGGCAGTGGTGCTGCCTGACAATGTGCTTTTTGCGGATGGCGATGGTGAAAAGATTCGTGTGGACTTGATGGATAAATGTAATCTGCACACTATTCTGCGTTTGCCTACGGGTATTTTCTACGCCCAGGGTGTTAAGACCAATGTGCTCTTCTTTACCCGCGGTGTGGAGGACAAGGGCAATACTAAGGAGGTATGGGTGTATGATATGCGCACCAATATGCCTTCCTTTGGCAAGACCAACCAATTGAATGAGAAACATTTTGCTGCTTTTGAGGCTGCTTATGAGGCGGAGGACCGCAGCAAGGTGGAGGATGAGCGTTGGCATTGCTTTACTCGTGAGCAGATTGCGGAAAAGGGGAATAGTCTTGATATTGGGTTGATTCGTGATGATTCCATTGTGGATTACGAGGACTTGCCCGACCCGGTGGAGAGCGGGGAGGAGGCTATTGCCCAACTGGAAGAAGCGGTGGATTTGCTGCAGAGCGTGGTCAATGAGCTTAAAGCATTGCGGACAGCGGAGGCGTAAGGATCATGGCGAAGAAAAAAGTGGAGCTTACGCCGGAGGAGAAGCTGGCACAGGCTTTGGTGCCTAAAGAGGAACAGCCTTATGAGATTCCCGAAGGGTGGAAGTGGGTAAGGCTAAGTGGAGTTTATCAAATTAATCCTAAAATAGATGCTCCTAAAGAGATTGATGCTGCGTTTATCCCTATGGAAAAGATTTCTGCAGGTATGGTTAGTGAATTTTCTTTTGATGTTCAAACATGGGAGAAGGCTAAAAAAGGTCATACTCAGTTTGCTGATAATGATGTTGCTTTTGCTAAAATTTCTCCGTGCTTTGAAAACAGAAAATCTATGATACTACAGGGATTACCAAATGGAATTGGTGGTGGCACTACTGAGTTAATTATATTGCGCTCTGAGTTTGTAATACCTAAATTTACATTCTGGCTTGTTAGTGATGAAAATTTTATTAGAGGTGGAAAACAAACATATAGTGGAACTGTTGGTCAGCAAAGAATAAGCATGGATTTTGTGAAAAACTATCCTGTTCCTCTTCCTCCTCTCGCAGACCAACAACGTATTGTGGAGCGTATTGAAAGTCTTTTCTCTAAGTTGGACGAGGCGAAGGAAAAGACACAGGCAGTGGTTGATGGTTTCGAGTTACGCAAGTCTGCAATTCTGCACAAGGCGTTTAGTGGGGAGCTGACCGCTAAGTGGAGGGAAGAACACGGCGTTGGCTTGGAGAGCTGGGAGAAGAAAGCTCTGAAAGATATACTAGATGTAAGAGATGGCACGCATGATTCTCCATTGTACTATGATGAAGGGTATGCTTTGGTTACTTCTAAAAATTTGAAGAACGGTACAATTACAGATGATGGAATAAAGTATATTTCTAGAGAAGATTTTATAAAAATCAATGAGAGAAGTAAAGTTGATATAGGAGACATCCTATTTGCCATGATTGGAACTATTGGTAATCCAGTAGTTGTTGAAAATGAACCTAATTATGCAATAAAAAATGTTGCGTTGTTAAAAAATGTTGGAAAAGTAAATCCGTATTACGTTAAGTATTATTTGGAATCACAGTATGTTAAGGACAAGATGAAGAAGGAGGCAAAAGGTTCTACGCAACGTTTTGTTCCCTTGGGTTATTTGAGAAAATTTGAGATTGTAGTTACGATTAATGATGAGCAAAAGGAAATCGTAAGGATTTTGGGCAGTTTGTTGGCGAAGGAGGCGCGTGCGAAGGAGGCTGCGGAGGCGGTGCTGGAGCAGGTGGAGGTTATGAAAAAGGCGGTGCTGGCAAGGGCGTTTAGAGGGGAGCTGTGTTAACCCCCTGTCGCTACGCGACATCCACCTAACAGGGGGAACGAGGCACTATAGAGTTTTTCCGCTAGTGTACGTAGAGATTCTAGTAACCATTGGGAAGCAAGCCAAAAGTGCCTTGGCTCCCCTACTAGGGGAGCTGCCGAAGCGTAGCGAAGGCTGAGGGGTGGTGTAGCGGTGCGCTTGACTGAGGGAGCGTTATAGCTGAGGGGTGGTGCTGTACTAACTACTTCTACCTTTAGCTTTACTGTAACTTTTAGGTAGAACAAGGAAGCTATGCTAACGCATAGCCTTGATGATACTGCAAGAAGAAACCGGAAAGAGAAAACCAAGTAAAAGAGAAAGGCAAAGAAGAAGTTCTATATATACAATTGCTTTTTTTGCTTGTTTTTTAAACCATTGGTTTGTGAATTATTTGTGAAATCTGCGATTAGAGAAAAGAAAAGCTCCCATCGCAAAGCAATCGGAGCGTAAAAATCTTTATTGCAAAATTGTGGAGAAATGATATAATATAAATACAAAGGCAACCGTCCACTAGGTGGTTTAGCCGGAAAGATTGTAGATTAACTACCCTGTTTCTGTGCCAAAGTTGAGGGTAGTTTTTCTATGTGCGGTACTACTTTTTCACAGTGATGAATGTGAGTAACGCTATGAGAAAAAGACCAAAGGACATCATGTCCTGAAAGGTAAAAATCTCCACAGACATCACCTCCGTTCTTTAAGAACCTCGGCGATAACCACCCGTAACACGGTTGCGGTAATATTATATCACGTTTTATGCTAAAATTAAATAATTTGTTTGTTTCGAACACGTATTATGCAGATGCGTGTTCTTTTTGTTTGTTTTATTTTTCGTTATTAGCCCTGCCAACTCGCTACGCTCGTTGACATCTCCCTAATTTAACATTTCCTCCTCTTTACACCCAAAGCTTTCTGTGCTAAAATAATAGAAAAAGCTTATGGATTATCATTAAATAATCATTATTGACAATATACAAGGAGGAATAATTATGGAGCATCTTTCTCTCGACATTCGCGTACCTATCGACCTTGACAACGAAGCCATTATGCGTGATGAGGACAAGTGCATCAAATGCGGTATGTGCAAGGATGTGTGCCAAAAGGCTATTGGCGTTCATGGTACCTACACTTTGGAACAGACCGGTGGCAGAGGCATCTGCGTGCATTGTGGTCAGTGCATCAACGTGTGCCCCACGGACAGCCTGCATGAACGTAAGGAAATCAATCCTGTGCGTATTGCTGTAGCAGATCCTGACAAGGTTGTCATCGTCAGCACTTCTCCCAGTGTGCGCGTAGGCTTGGGCGAAGAATTCGGTATGCCTGCAGGCAGTTTCGTGGAAGGTAAAATGGTCGCTTTGCTGCGCAAGCTGGGTGTGGACTACGTTTTGGACACCAACTTTGCTGCGGATATGACCATTGTGGAGGAAGCAAGCGAACTGATTGAACGTGTTACCAAAGGCACTGCGCCCTTGCCCCAGTTCACCAGCTGCTGCCCTGCTTGGGTAAAATTTGCAGAGATGTATTATCCGGAAATGCTGCCCCATATTTCCAGCGCCAAGAGTCCTATTGGTATGCAAGGCCCCACTATTAAAACTTACTTTGCTAAGAAGATGGGCATTGACCCTGCCAAGATTGTCAACGTTGCTTTGACTCCCTGTACTGCCAAAAAGTACGAAATCCGTCGCGAAGAAATGGGCGATGCAGGCAAATACTTAGGCATTGAAGGCCTGCGTGATATGGACTGCGTTATCACCACCCGTGAACTGGCGAAATGGGCGAAGGATGCGGATATTACTTTGGACGAATTGGAAGACAGCGCTTATGACCAATTTATGGGTGAAGCCAGCGGTGCAGGCGTAATCTTTGGCAATACCGGCGGCGTTATGGAAGCTGCTCTGCGTACTGCTTACGAATACATTACCGGGGAAGAAGCTCCGGAAGTGCTGTTGAACTTAGAACCTGTCCGTGGTTACGAAGGTATCCGCGAATCCACGTTGATTATTGGCGATAAAACTATCAACGTGGCTGTGGTTTACGGCACTGCCAACGCCCGCAAGATGATTGAGCGCGTAAAGGAAGGCAAGAAGCAGTATCATTTCATCGAGGTTATGACCTGTCCCGGTGGCTGCATTGGTGGCGGCGGTCAGCCGAAAGATGTGTTGAAAGATATGGATGCAGTGCGCAAGGAACGCATTGCCAGCCTGTATAAACGCGATGGGGAGCTGAAGGTACGCAAGAGCCACGAGAATCCTTCTATCAAGAAGTTGTACGAAGAATTCTATGGCAAGCCTTTAAGCGAACTGGCGGAAGCAATGCTGCACACCATGTACACGGATAAGAGCGGTTTGCTCCATGTTAATCCGGACGCTGCTCCCGTAGCACCGGCGGAACCTGCAGCGGAAGAGCCTGTTAGCGGCGGTGTAAAATGGAGATGTTCCGTCTGCGGCTACATCTATGACGGTGACGAACTGCCGGAAGGTTTCGTTTGCCCAGTTTGCAAACAGCCTGCCAGCGTTTTTGAAAAAATTTAAGATTACGTAGCGACGAGCGCTAGCTGTAGCTAGGGTGGAGATGGAGCCTGCGCCTGCCAGTGATGCTTATGAAATCGTTGTAGAAAAAGAAAATTTATAACTATTTACAATGGGGACCGAAGGTTTTCGGTCCCTTTTTGTGATTTTTGTTACAAAAAGAATTGACGCTTTGGCTAAAGATGATATACTATATAAAAGGCGAGGGCGAAGTATGTGCCCTTGGCAACAGACCTGTTTCGTGTTCGTGTGTAAATCTGGAGATAAATAACAATGCTTAGTGCTTATGGTTTTCCTTTTTTGCTTGCTGCTTTAGTAAGCTATATATTGACCCCTTACATTAAAAAATTAGCCTTCCTCATCGGTGCTATCGATAAGCCCGATAACCGCAAGGTGCATAAGAAGATTATGCCGCGCTTGGGTGGGTTGGCTATCTATATTGCCTTTATGGTAGCCGCAGTGGCTAGCTTGGAGATGACTTGGGATATTGTGGGTATCCTTATCGGTGGTACGGTGATTGTCGCTGTGGGCGTTTTGGATGACAAATACCAACTTCCTGCTAAAGTAAAGCTGCTGGGGCAGATTTTTGCTGCCTGCGTACTGGTTCTGTTTGATATTCGTATTGAATGGGTCAACAATCCTTTTGGCGGCTATTTTTATTTAGAGTATTTGTCCATTCCGCTGACTATCTTCTGGGTAATCAGCTTTACTAACGTGGTGAACCTGATTGACGGTCTGGACGGCTTGGCAGCAGGTGTATCTGCCATCGCTTCCTTGACTGTTATTTTGGTGGCTGTGCAGATGGGGTACTATCATATTGCGGTGATGACTGCGGCTTTGGCTGGCGGCATCATTGGCTTTATTCGCTATAATTTCAATCCTGCCACCATCTTTATGGGTGACACGGGCAGTATGTTTATCGGCTATATGCTGGCAGCTATTTCCGTATACGGTGCAGTAAAGACTGCTGCAACCGTGGCGTTGATTGTGCCCTTCATTGCTTTGGGCCTGCCCATTATGGACACTGCCTTTGCTATTATGCGCCGTTATACTAACGGCCGCCCAATTTTTCAACCGGACAAAGGCCATCTGCACCACCGTCTGTTGGCTATGGGTATGAACCAGAAGCAGGCAGTGCTGCTGATGTACGCGATTACTGCTGTGCTGGGTATTGCAGCAGTGCTGTGGGCTGAGGTAGACGGTTTCTACGCTGCTTTGATTATTGCAGTAATTATTACGGCTGTTGCCGTAGGTGCAAAAAAAATCGGTATTCTGAACGACAGATAAAGGGGAGGAAGAACCGTGGAGAAAATTAAACTGATGACTGTTTTCGGCACGCGTCCGGAAGCAATTAAAATGTGTCCGTTGGTGTTGGAGATGCGTAAGTATCCCGAATATATCCAACCCATTGTGGCAGTAACCGCCCAACACAGAGAGATGCTGGATCAGGTGCTGGATTTGTTCGGCATTAAACCTGACTATGATTTGAACATCATGACCAGCGGGCAAACGCTGTACGATGTAACTACTCGTGCTTTGATGGGCTTGAAGCCTGTTATGGAAGAAGCTAAACCCGACATGGTGCTTGTCCATGGCGACACCACCACTACCTTTGCCGGTGCTTTGGCTGCCTTCTATGCGCAAATTCCTGTAGGCCATGTGGAAGCAGGCTTGCGTACCGGGAACAAGTATTCCCCCTATCCGGAGGAAATGAACCGCAAGCTGACAGGCTCCATTGCTGATATGCACTTTGCGCCCACTTCCACCAGTAAGGGCAACCTGCTGAAGGAAAATGTGGATCCTGCTACTATCCTGGTAACAGGCAACACCGTTATTGATGCTTTGCAGACTACTGTTAAGCATAACTACCAATTTGCTGATGAATCCTTCAATAAAGTTTTTGAAAGCGGTCATCGCCTGATTCTGATGACCACCCATCGCCGTGAGAACTTGGGCGAGCCTATGCGCCACGTTTACCGCGCATTAAAGAGTGTGCTGGAAACCCATTCTGACGTAGAGGCAATTTTTCCTGTGCACAAGAATCCTAAAGTACGTGAAATCGTTAATGAAGAACTTGGTCATCTGGATCGCGTACACCTGATTGAACCCATGGACTACGAGCCTTTTGCTAATCTGATGGCGAAGGTGGACATCGTCCTCACTGATAGCGGCGGTATTCAAGAGGAAGCGCCTGCTTTGGGCAAACCTGTTCTGGTACTGCGCGACACTACCGAGCGTCCGGAAGCAGTGGATGCAGGTACTGTCAAACTGGTGGGCACTGCTTATGAAGACGTACTCCGTGAAACAAATATGCTCCTAGATGATGCAAATCATTATCGCTCTATGGCGGAGGCTGCTAATCCTTATGGTGATGGCAAGGCCTGCGAGCGTATCATTAAGGCGATTTTGAGAAAAAATGGCTATGATGTAGAAATTTTTTCCGAATTTCAGCATAATTGAGTAGACATTATTTGTGAAATAATTTAAAATTATAGTGTGCCATTCTGTGAACTATGGGTGGCCTATTAAGTGTGTAAAAATAAAAGGAGCAGTATGGACAATCGGAAGGAGAGCAAAGAACGCGCAAAAATGTTGAGCGCTTTGGCTACAGTGTCGTCATTGGCAATGATGATTGTGTGCGATTTTATGCTCGCTTATTTCGGTGGCGATTGGTTGGACAACTATTTTCAAACCGGTGACCATACCTTTAGGGTAGCCTGTATCTGTCTAGCTATTGCAACGGTGTTCCTAACATTTTTTAAGCTTATTTATTCTGTGATTGTTGACAAGGACGACGATTGATAAAGTTATGATGCACTTTGATTTAGGGCCCGCAATAAAAGGGGGCTACAAACGCTTTCTTATGGGTCCGGCTCTGGCAGGGTTGGCCTTTGTTGCTGTGCTCTACGGAGCGGGCAAGCCCGATTGGGCGCTAGCGCTGTTCAGAGGCATTATCTTGGGCCTGTTGGATACGGTTATCCTGATTCATGGTATCCGTAAGGCTATGCCTTACGATAAGGAGCCCAAGAAGGGGTTGGTTATTATGCGCCGGTACCGTTGGTATCGCATTATTGCCGCCTCCAGTATTATTATCTTGTTGTTGAGGCAAGGGTCCGCTGTGGCAGGTGTCTGCCTAGGGCTTTTGTTGATACATATATTTTTACTTTTTAATTTAACATTTATCGCGTACCGACTGAATAAGGAGGAGACGTGAAGAAAGGAGTAAAAGAATGGGAAATGAAGCAGCAGCAGCTCAGGAGCATTCCGGCGAGATTATCCATTATCTTGCACAGGAAGTAGCACCTGGCATCGTTATCAACATGCAGACTATGTACATGACTTGGATCACCATGGCTGTAGTACTGGTCCTCTTTGTGATGGCTTCAAGAAATCCGAAGCTGGTTCCCAGCGGTTTACAAAATGTAATGGAATTTTTTGTCGACTTCCTTAATGGTCTGATGGAAGGTACCCTTGGTGCTAAAGGAAGCAAATATATGGCTCCTTTTATCATCACCCTCTTTATGTTTATCTTCATCGCCAATGAAATCGGCATGCTTCCGCAAGTTGGTGTACACTGGACTTCTCCGACCAACGACGTTAACACTTGCTTTGGTCTGTCTCTGACAGTAGCAATCGGTGTTTATATCGTAGGCGTAATGAAGAACGGTTTGGGTCACTTCAAACATTTTGTTAGCCCTTCCCCGGCTTTCTTGCCTCTGCATTTGTTGGACGAACTCACCAAACCGCTGACCATGGCTCTTCGTCTCTTTGGTAACATCCTGGCAGGCGAAATTCTGTTGATCGTTCTGTATCAACTGGCACCGTGGGTAGTACCCGAACTCTGGGTAATGTTCAGCTTGTTTATCGGCTTCTTGCAGGCCTTTATCTTCACCATGCTGGCTCTGACCAGCTATGCTATGGTATTCGCTCATCACGAATAAATAGCGCTTCCGCAAGGTTGTTAATTAAAAATTAAAAATCACTTAGTTTGAAAGGATGAAAGAAATGACTGAAAACGCTATTATCACTGCAGCATCTATGGTTGCTGTTGGATTTATCTGCTTGGGTGCCGCTCTTGGCGCTGCTATGGGCAACGGCAACCTGACCGGTAAAGGTCTGGAATCCATGGCTCGTCAACCTGAAGAATCTGGCAAGCTGTTCACCAACATGCTGGTTTCCGTAGGTCTGGTAGAATCCATGCCTATCCTGTGCTACGTTATCGCTGTAGTACTGGTATTCGCTAACCCCTTCGTAAAATAATTCCGTATCCCCTAATTAAGAAAACAATAAAGGAGAGTGCTATAATTGGTTAATATTAACGCAACACTTATCGCGCAAATCCTGAACTTTTTGGTTCTTGTTTTCGTTCTTGCCAAATTCGCTTACAAACCTTTGCTGGGTATGATGGAAGAGCGCAAGAATAAAATTGCTAGCGATTTAGAAACTGCTGAACAAGCTAAAAAAGACGCTGAAGCAGTTAAAGCTGAATATGCTGCAAAATTAGCGGATGCAAGACAGGAAGCACAGGCTATTATTGATAATGCTCGCAAAACCGCTCAAGCAGCTCATGACAAGATTATGGCTGACACCAAGGTTGAACAAGAGCAATATGTAAATGCTCAAAAAGAAATCATTGCTACCGAGAAGAAGAAGGCTATGGACGAAGTTCGTGCACAAGTTATCAGCCTGTCTATGATCGCTGCCGGCAAGATTGTTGAGCAAAAACTGGGTTCTGAAGAAGACAAAGCATTAGCAGGCAAAATCGTTGATTCTATCATGAAATAATTTTGCTGCTTTCCCTATTAGGCCGGACGAAATCTGCTGAAACTGCGAATCAGCAAGACAAGAGCCGGTATTCGGAGGTGATTGGTACAATATGAAGAGTGAAGAAAATATTGCTTTACTGAAGCAAGAATTATCCGACTTCAACATTGATCTGGGTTCCATTAAAGAACTCTTAGACGTAAACGTTACTACAGCTAAGAAATTGACTGTTGACGAGTATCAATCCATTTCTGCAATTCTGACCGAGAAACTGGGTCGCGAAATTTTCTTGAACAAGAAAGTTGATCCTGCAATCCTCGGCGGCATCATCGTACAAGTTGGCGATAAGGTATTCGACGCTTCTGCAGCTCGCAAACTGAAGAAGATGGAAGTTGCCCTGAGCGGCATCGACATCCACGAATACACTAAACCCGAAGCTATGGGTGATGCTCTCAGCGCTAAGCTGGAGAATTACAAAGTGGACACTGATCTCGAAGAGGTTGGTATCGTTGAAAAGATCGGTGACGGCATCGCAACCGTTATCGGTATGAAAAACGCAATGGCTGGCGAATTGGTAGAACTGCCCCACAACGTATCCGGCATGGTATTGAACCTGAACCCGGACTCCGTTGGTATCGTATTGATGGGCGGCGAAACCAAGATTAAAGAAGGCGACGTTGTTCGCCGTACCGGCCGCATCATGGAAGTTCCCGTTGGCGAAGCTCTGCTGGGTCGTGTAGTTTCCGCTATCGGTGCTCCTATCGACGGCAAAGGCGAAATCGCTGCTGCTGAACATCGTCCTGTTGAATCCCCTGCACATGGTATTGCAGACCGTAAGTCCGTAGATACCCCGTTGCAGACCGGTATTAAATGTATCGACGCCCTCGTTCCTATCGGACGTGGCCAGCGCGAACTGATCATCGGCGACCGCGGCACCGGCAAAACTGCTGTTGCTATCGATACTATCATCAACCAAAAAGGCCTGGGCGTTATCTGCATTTATGTAGCTATCGGCCAAAAGGCTTCCAACGTTGCCCGTATCGTTCGTACCCTCGAACAACACGGCGCTATGGAATACACCATCATCGTTGCCGCTACTGCAGCTGACTCTGCTCCGTTGCAATACCTGGCTCCGTACGCTGGCGTTACCATGGCTGAGTACTTCATGGATCAAGGCAAAGACGTTCTGTGCGTATACGACGACCTGTCCAAGCACGCTGTTGCTTACCGCGCAATGTCCCTGCTGCTCCGTCGTCCTCCCGGACGTGAAGCTTACCCCGGCGACGTATTCTATTTGCACTCCCGTCTGCTGGAACGCGCAGCTAAGTTGAATGACGAGCTGAAGGGCGGTTCCATCACTGCACTGCCGGTTATCGAAACCTTGGCAGGCGACGTAGGCGGCTTTATTCCGACCAACGTAATTTCCATTACCGACGGTCAGATCTTCCTGGAATCCGAGCTGTTCTATTCCGGTATCCGTCCGGCTATCAACTCCGGTCTGTCCGTATCCCGTGTAGGCGGTGCAGCTCAGATTAAAGCTATGAAACAGGTTGCAGGTACCCTGCGTCTGGATCTGGCACAGTTCCGCGAACTGGCAGCATTTGCTCAGTTTGCTTCTGACCTGGATAAAGCTACCAAAGCTCAGCTGGATCGTGGCCAACGCTTGACCGAAGTTCTGAAACAAGGTCAATACAGCCCGCTGTCCGTTGAGAAACAGGTTATGGCTATTTACCTTGGCACCAAAGGCTATCTGGATGACGTAGCAGTTAAAGAAGTAACTCGCTGCGAAAAAGAATTCCTGGACTTCATGGAAGCTAACCATCCTGAAGTTGGCGCAGATATCCTGAAAACCAAGAAAATCACTGACGAAAATGAAGAAGCACTGAAGAAAGCTATCGCTGAGTTCAAAGAAACCTTTGTGAACAGTGAAGGCAGGTGATTAACTAATGGCTACTGCACGCGAGATTCATCGCCACATGAAGAGCGTAGGTAACATTGGTAAGATCACTAAGGCTATGAAGATGGTTGCTGCTGCCCGCCTGAGACGTGCTCAGGAACGTGCTGCTGCTAGCCGTCCTTATGCCATCAAGATCAAAGAAGTGTTGTCCAACGTTGTGAGCGATCCGAGTATTCTTGCAGGCCTAAGTGCCAAACAACACCCGCTGCTTCAACATCGTGAAGTGAAAAAAGTTGGTTATCTGGTGCTCGCCTCTGATAAAGGTCTGGCAGGCGCATATAGCTCCAACGCTTTGAAAATGGCAGTTGCTGAAATCTCCGCCTGTGAGGACGAGGTTGTCGTTATCACCAGCGGCCGTAAGGCAAGAGATTTCTTCACCCGTCGCGGCTATAATGTGCTGAGTTCCCATTTCGGCTACTCTGACAGACCCTCTTACGATAACGCAGTAGAAATTGCCCAAGATGCTGCAAAACGTTTTGCTAGCGAAGGCTTTGACGAACTGCGTATCGTATTCACCGTATTTAAAACTGCTTTGTCCCAAGTTCCTACCTGCGAAAAGATTCTGCCGGTAGAAGCTCCTAAAAAGGAAAAAGGCAAAGCTGAAGCAAGCTTTATGTTCGAACCCGGCGAAAACGAAATCCTGCAAGTACTTGCACCCAAGTACCTGGAAACCGTTGTATATGCCGCACTGGTTCAATCCGCAGCCAGTGAGTTGGGTTCCCGTATGACCGCTATGTCTTCTGCTACTGATAACGCTGCTAAGCTGGTACAAAACCTGGAACTGTCCTATAACAAGGCACGTCAGGCATCCATTACCCGCGAGCTCAACGAAATCGTTGGCGGCGTAGAAGCACTGAAGCAAGCACAACAATAAACTGAAACATTCGTAGGGAGGCTAAAACCTTGAATACAGGTAGAATCGTACAAGTTGTTGGCCCTGTTATCGACATCGAGTTCCCTCCGAAGAGCATGCCCGCTATCCTGAACGCAATCCACATCGATGGCACCACTGATGACGGCAAGGTAAAAATCCACCTGACCGCTGAAGTTATGCAACACATCGGCTACAATGTAGTTCGTGCCGTTGCTATGAGCTCCACCGATGGTTTGGTTCGCGGCATGGAAGCTGTAGATACCGGCGCTCCTATCAGCGTACCGGTAGGCCCCGGCGTACTGGGCCGTATCTTCAACGTGCTCGGCGAGACTGTTGACCATGACGATACTCCGGTTGAAGCTGCTGATCATTGGCCGATCCACAGACCGGCTCCCACCTTCGACCAACAGGCAACATCTACTAAAATTTTGGAAACCGGCATTAAAGTCGTAGACTTGATCGCTCCGTATGCAATGGGCGGTAAAATCGGTCTGTTCGGCGGTGCTGGCGTAGGTAAAACCGTTATTATTATGGAATTGATCCATAACATCGCTACTGCACACGGCGGCTATTCCGTATTTGCAGGCGTAGGCGAACGTACCCGTGAAGGTAATGACCTGTGGGGCGAAATGAAAGAATCCGGCGTTATTAACAAGACTGCTCTTGTTTACGGCCAGATGAACGAACCCCCCGGAGCTCGTATGCGCGTAGGCTTGACCGGTTTGACCATGGCTGAATACTTCCGTGATGTAGGCGGCCAAGACGTATTGCTGTTTATCGATAACATCTTCCGTTTCATCCAGGCTGGTTCCGAAGTATCCGCATTGCTGGGCCGTATGCCTTCCGCAGTAGGTTACCAACCCACCCTGGCAAACGATATCGGCGCTTTGCAAGAGCGTATTACCTCCACCAAGACCGGTTCTATCACTTCCGTACAGGCCGTATATGTACCTGCGGATGACTTGACTGACCCGGCTCCGGCAGGCACCTTCGCTCACTTGGATGCAACCACCGTATTGTCCCGTTCTATTGCAGAACTTGGTATTTATCCGGCAGTTGACCCGCTCGACTCCACCAGCCGTATCCTGGATCCGCTGGTAATCGGCGAAGAGCACTACAAAGTTGCCCGTGGCGTACAAGCTATCCTGCAACGCTATAAAGAATTGCAAGATATCATCGCAATTCTGGGTATGGAAGAATTGAGCGAAGAGGACAAAGTTACCGTTGCTCGCGCTCGTAAGATTCAGAAATTCCTCAGCCAAGCATTCTTCGTTGCTGAACAATTTACCGGTACCCCCGGCCAATATGTTCCTCTGAAAGAAACCATCCGTGGCTTTAAAGAAATCCTGGAAGGCAAGCATGACGACCTGCCCGAAGGTGCTTTCTACATGGTTGGTACCATCGACGATGCAATCGCTAAGGCTGCAACTATGAAGGATTAATAATGGCTACTCCGTTTACATTTGAAATTGTCACGCCGGATAAAATGCTTTTTTCCGCTGAAAATGTAACCTATGTAGGCTTCCGCTCTTTGGCAGGCGGTATGGGTATCAAGGCAAAGCATTTGCCTGTTATTGCATCCCTGGATATCGCTCCCATGAAATTGGAATTTGAAGACGGCAGCACCAAGACCTTCGCTGTATGCGGCGGTTTCTTGGAGATGAAAAATAACAAGTGCACCGTATTGGCAACTATTGCTGATGCAGACACTGATATTGACACTGTTCGTGCTGAAGCTTCCAAAGAACGTGCAGAAAAACGTTTGGCTTCCAAAGAAGCTGAAATCGACCATGCACGTGCGGAACGCTCTTTGAAGAGAGCTATTACCCGTCTGAAGGTTGCAAGATAAGCTGTCAAAAGCTTAAGACAATGCAATGAAACATTTAAACCCCCGTTCCTGGAACGGGGGTTTTTTGCATATAAAAAATACAGGAAAAAAGCCGTTGGTCATACAACCAACGGCTAATTATTACACGATTCATTGTGTAAAGGGATGTTAATTTTGCTTAGTTTTTTTCAGCAACTTCGCTAATTGCAAAACATCATTGAGACTGATGTCAGTTTGCGTTTCTTCCTCTACATGATCTAAGTCAACAAAGAAGGAAGCCATATTGCAGTTTAACAAATCATGAAGCTTCAACAAATTAGGAAGCGTGACCGGTACGCGGCCGCATTCAATATTGCATAAATGGGTCTGGGAGATACCCATTTCTTTAGCCAAACTTGTTTGGGTTAGACCTTTGGCAGTACGCAACAATCTGATTCTACGACCTATAAGTTTTATTTCCTCTTGCATATTTCTACATCACCTTTCGGATAACTCACAACAAATCATCTACACACGGATTTCTATATAAGTGTATCACGAAATAGAATTTTTTCAAGAGTATTTTATTAGATTTTATTAAGTTTTCACAATGTTTTTATATCTATAGTAATAAAAACAAATTAAAAGAACAAAACGGAATGCATCAACCCAAAAGCAGGCGGTCGCTAACCATTTCGGAACCACTGGCTTTTTCAAACATTTCCAGCAAATCAGGAATTTGCAGATGCTTCTTTTCTTCCCCTTGTACGTCGATGATGACACGGCCGTTATGGAGCATAATCAAGCGGTTTCCATAGCTAAGAGCATCACGCATATTATGGGTAATCATTAAAGTGGTGAGGTTATCACGGGTAACGATTTTCTCCGTTAGAGCTAATACCTTAGCTGCAGTTTTGGGGTCTAGCGCTGCAGTATGTTCGTCTAACAACAGCAGCTTAGGCTTTTTCAAGGTAGCCATGAGCAGGGTCAAGGCTTGGCGCTGACCACCGCTGAGCAAGCCAACCTTAGCAGTCATACGGTTTTCCAAACCCAAGTCCAATTCCTTCAACAATT
This sequence comes from Phascolarctobacterium sp., assembly GCF_045124115.1. Classification (GTDB taxonomy): domain Bacteria; phylum Bacillota; class Negativicutes; order Acidaminococcales; family Acidaminococcaceae; genus Phascolarctobacterium_A. The sequence continues at coordinate 107,236 of NZ_JBGVLF010000031.1, read as the reverse complement.
CATAGAAACGATCATGTTGGTCGGAAGAAAGGCTCCAGCCTAAACCGGGAGTTTCGCCGCGACGGGAAGCCAAAGCAAGGTTTTCTTCAATCATCATGCCTGCAGCAGTACCAAGCATAGGGTCCTGGAAGACACGGCCGATATATTTAGCACGTTTGTGTTCAGGTTTTTTAGTAATGTCTTCGCCATCGATAATAATGCGTCCGCTGTCAATAGGGAAGACGCCGGCAATGGCATTCAGAGTAGTGGATTTACCGGCGCCATTGCCGCCGATTACAGTAGCAAAGTCACCGGGACGCAGATTTAAGGAAAGATCCTGCAGGGCACGTTTTTCGTTGATAGTGCCGGGGAAAAAAGTTTTGGAAACGTGTTCAACTTGCAGCATTTAACGAACCGCCTTTCTACCGCTTAATTTGCCTTTGATGAGGGGCATGGACAATGCCAGAGCCACCAGTACGGAAGTGAAGAGTTTCAAATCGTTAGGCGGCATACCCATTGCCAATACAGCGGCAATAACGATACGGTAAACGATGGAGCCAAGGACTACGGAAATCAGGCAGTTCTTAAAGCTACGGGTGCCAAAAAGCACTTCGCCGATAATAACGGAGGCCAAGCCGATAACGATGGTACCGGTGCCCATGCCTACGTCGGAGAAACCATTGGATTGGGCTACCAGAGCGCCGGAAAGGGCCACCAGACCGTTGGAAAGCAACAGGCCTAGGATAATAGTCACGTCAGTGTCAACGCCTTGTGCACGAATCATTTGTTGGTTAAAACCTGTAGCACGGATAGCGGCACCGATTTGAGTACCGAAGAACCAGTACAGGAACACGCCCACAACAACAGTGGCAATCAGGCCGACTACGAAGGTGGTTTGTGCCATATTCAGGCTCAACATATTCCTAGCGATTTTAAAGCAGGTATCTACGCCCAGCAAAGACAAGTTAGCTTTGCCCATAATACGCAGGTTGACGGAGTAGAGGGCGATCATGGTGAGGATGCCTGCCAAGAGGGCGGGAATCTTCATCTTGGTATGCAAAAGACCGGTAACAACACCTGCCAGCATACCGGTAATGAAGGCTGCTATAAGAGAAGTAAACATCCCGTAGCCTGCCACCATCAGGGAGGCAGCAGTAGCTGCGCCCAGAGGGAAGCTGCCTTCAACAGTCAAATCCGCTATGTCCAGCACGCGGAAGGTTACGTATACACCTAAAGCCATCAGTGCCCAAAGTAAGCCTTGGGCTACTGTTGGGATTAACAAATCTATCATTTATTTCCATCCTTCCTCAAGGTAAAGCGCGTTTACGCACTTTCCTACCTTCGTTATTATTTAATGATTTCTGCGTCCTTCAGCAGTGCTTCCGGAAGCTTGAGGCCGATTTTTTCTGCAGTCTTCATGTTAAGCAGTACCTTGAATTCCTTTTGGGGCTGAATGGGCATATCTGCAGGTTTGGCTTTACCAGCCAAAATATCAGCAGCCATTTCACCGCTTTGGAAGCCTAACTTGTAGTAATCTACGCCTAAGGTTGCCAAGCCACCGTCCATAACAGTACCTTTTTCGCCACAGATAACAGGAATCTTTGCTTCTTGGGTAATGCCTGCTACCGTAGGCATAGCAGAAGCGATTAAATTGTCCGTTGGTACGTAGATAGCATCCACCTTGCCCACAAGGCTGTGGGTGGATTGGAGCAGGTCGTTAATAGTGGTGACAGGGGCTTCCTGTACTTTAACGTTTTTTGCTGCCGCAGCTTTTTTCAAGATATCCACCTGCAGTTGGGAGTTAACTTCACTAGAGCAGTAGAGCACGCCCACAGTTTTAGCAGTGGGGACGATTTGCAGCAGTAAATCTAACTGTTTGGCTACAGGGTTCATATCAGTGGTGCCGGTAACATTTTTACCAGGCTTGAGCGGATCCTGCACCAGTTTAGCCGTTGTGTAATCAGTTACAGCAGTGGCAACGATGGGGATATCCGTGGTGGCGTGAGCCATAGCTTGGGCAGCCGGAGTAGCAATAGCGCAAATTAAATCTGTTTTTCTGGTTATAAAACGGTGTGCGATATTGGCAAGATTGGACTGGTCGCCTTGGGCGTTCTGGCGGTCAAAAGTGATGTTCTGACCTTCCTTATAGCCTTTGGCAGCTAAGCCGTCCACAATGCCCTTTGCGGCTGCATCAAGGGCCTTATGCTCTACTACCTGCACAATGCCTACAGTGGGCTTGGCGTTTTTGGCAGTATCCTTTTTCTCGTTGGCGCAACCAAAGGCACCAAGGGCAAGGGTAAGCATCATAGCGGCAGCAACAGCCTGCATACCGTGTTTTTTGCGTAATAGCATTCCTACCATCCTTCCATACTTATAGTTAATGTTATTATAACATTTTAAGTGCTGTTTCATCAACTAAAGCGGATAAATTTTCAGACAAATAAAGAGGACCGGAGCTTGCGCTCCGGCCCAAATAGGATTTACTTTTGAGAAAAGCTTATTTAACGATTTCAGCGCCCTTGAGTACGTCTTCAGGAATCTTCAGACCAATTTTTTCAGCTTCTTTAGCATTGATGATGGCTTTGAACTCTTTTTGAGCTTGGATTGCCATATCTGCAGGTTTGGATTTGCCATCCAGAATATCAGCAGCCATTTCGCCTGCTTGGAAGCCAAGTTTGTAGTAGTCTACGCCCAAGGTAGCAACGCCGCCTGCTTTAACCATGCCGCCTTCACCGCAGATAACGGGGAGTTTAGCTTCTTCGGTTACGGTTGCCAGAGTAGGCATTGCGGAAGCCAGAATGTTATCGGTAGGAACATAGATTGCCTGTACTTTACCAACTAAGCTACGAGCAGCTTGTTGAATATCGTTAACGTTGGAAACAGTTGCTTCTTTAACAACTACGCCTTTGTCAGCAGCAGCTTTTTTCAGAATGTCAACTTGCAGCTGGGAGTTAACTTCGCTGGAGCAGTAGATGGTACCAATGGATTTAGCATGGGGAACAATCTTCAACAGCAGATCCAACTGTTGGGCAACAGGGTTCATATCGGTAGTGCCGGTTACGTTGGTGCCAGGTTTAGCATTGTCTTTAACAAGTTTAGCTGCTTTGTAGTCAGTTACAGCAGTTGCTACGATAGGAATATCGGGAGTAACGTTAGCTACAGTTTGCGCAGCAGGAGTTGCAATTGCGCAAATCAGATTAACTTTGTTGTTAACAAAGCGGTGAGCGATGTTTTGCAGGTTAGATTGATCTGCTTGTGCATTTTGGCGGTCATAAGTAACGTTTTGACCTTCTTTATAGCCTTTGGATGCCAAGCCGTCTACAAAGCCCTTGTTAGCAGCGTCCAGTGCAGCATGTTCAACAAGTTGAACGATACCTACATTAACTTTTTCTGCTTTTTTAGGAGCATCTTTTTTGTCGCCACCGCAGCCAACTACGCCGAGAGCCAAGGTGAGCATTAAGCCTGCAGCCAAAGCTTTAATTTTAGAATTTTTCAAAGAGAACATGATAACCATCCTTCCGTACTACATTATTTTGTGTATGTTGTAGATAGAATTATTGTATACTCTTTATTGGTAAAAGTAAAGAAATTCTGTCTAAATTTGGAAAACTTTGTGAAATAGCCTTAATATTGTACATTTGATACAAAAAATGCTAAAACAAAGCTCTTTCATTCTCCTACAGCAGCCTTCGCGCTTGCTCTTCATTAACGATTAAGTTGGTAATAAGACCTGTGGCAAGTGCGCCTAAGATAGCTTTATCCGTGGTATTGGTACCAATGGCGATAACTTTGCGGCAATGGCGCAGTTGCGCTAAAGGCACATGGATACAGAAATCATTATTACCGCTGATAAATTCGCCCCGCTCGTTATAATAGTAGGACAAAAAGGAGCCTACAGCCTTCTGCTGCTTTAAGGCGTCGCCAAAGCGGGTGGCCGTTGCTTGATCGGGAACGCTGGGGAAGCCTTTAAGATGTACAATCGCAGCGTCCATCTGCTGCCATAAGTTTTGTAATTTACTAAAGGAAGCAGTGGATTCCAGCCTGTCACGTTCTTCAGCAGAGTCGGGGAAGGCAGGGCAGTTCAAAGGGAAACCGCTGCGCCCTGTAGCTTCCGCCCATGTGTGCACAAGGTCGTCGGGGTGATAGCCTCGATGGGGGAAGTGAGCAGTGCCAACTAAAGGGTAGATGCTGCCATTCTGCGGTTGTATGGGGAAGGTGCCTAGCACGGAGCAGATTTCCCCAAGAACATAGCCCCAGCCTAAACCGAGGTTGCTGTCGTAGCTTGTTTCTGCAACCAGGTAGCGGGCAATTTGCTGCCACAAGTTTTTATCTGCAGGGAGTACGCAGCCACCTAAAAGGCCGTAGCGCAGCTGTAGCTGCTCTAACAGATCGGCATCGCCTTCAGCACCGGCGCAGATTTCAATGCGGACAATTCCAACTTCTCGGGCCTTGGTGAGCATTTTGCTGACGGATGGACGGGAGATTCCCAGCTTTTGTGCTACCTGGGCCTGGGTTAAATTGTCTTCATAATACAAACGGGCAGCAGCAATAAGCTGTGCCCGTTCGCCCGATTGGAGCATTTTATTTAACTTCTTCCATCAATTCAAAAAGGATACCGTCCTTCATAATGAAAGCAATGCGAGTGTGCTCGTCAGCCATCCAAGGTTCTACAACAACCTTGTTTTCTGCTAACTGCTTATCCAAATCGTCAACTTTGTAAGCTACATGGACCAAAGTCTGCAGTTCTTCCGGCAGGGGAGTATCTTTTTCAAAGCGCAGGTACTCAATATGGAATTCGTTGGTATCGGGAGTAATGATGTGGGTTTTAATGCCTTCGGCATAAATTTCGCCTTCGCGGGCAATATCAGTAGGAACGCCTACATGCATAAATTCTTTCATTATTTCACATCCTTCTTCAACAATTCATAAGCCTTGAAGGCTTCTTCCGGTTTAGCGTTTTCATGGACAACCATGCGGATAGCCTGCAACATAGCGATGGGGGATTCTGCTTGAAGCACATTACGACCCATATCTACGCCTGCAGCGCCTTCGCTGATAGCACGATAAGCCATATCCAATGCTTCAGCTTCGGGAATCTTTTTGCCGCCGGCAATTACGATAGGTACGGGGCAGGCAGCAGTGATTTGTTCAAAGTTGTCGCAGTAGTAGGTTTTGATAATATGGGCACCGTTTTCTGCCAAAAGGCGGGTTGCCAAGGAGAAGTATTTAGTGGTGCGCTCCATTTGCTTGCCTACAGCAACAACGCCTAATACGGGGATGCCGTATTTTTCACCATTGTTTACATAGTAGGATAAGTTTTTAAAGGAATCCATTTCGCCATCAGAGCCGATGAAGCATTGTACTGCCAAGCAGGAAGCATTCATGCGGATGGCATCCTCAATATCTACGTTGGTAGTACCAAAAGACATATCGTCTTTGATTACGCTGGTATCGGCAGTGCAGCGCAGTGCTACAGCCTTGTGATGGTTAGAGGGGATGCAGGTGCGCAAAGCACCGCGGGTTGCCATCAAGCAGTCAGCATATTGCATAATGGAGGGGATTACGAGATCCAAACGCTCCAAGCCTGCAGTAGAGCCCATAATGTAGCCGTGGTCGAAAGCCAACATAATGGTGCGTCCATCGTCACTGAAAATTTGGGATAAACGGCTTTGCATGCCCCAGCCTGCACATTGATGACCCTTAACGGGGAAAATGCGTGTAGGCGGTTTAATGCCGATGCCGTAGTCTTTTGCTAAAATGTTACCGTCTTTATCTGCCATTTTAAACCTCCACTAAGATTATTCTTAGTTCTTGAAGTACGGAGTACGTGCCGGAGCGTTCCAGTAGCCAAGCAGTTCGTCATCCATGCGGGCAATGAACATTTGGAAACCTGCGGTTTCTTGTACAGTCAGGATTTCGCCAACCATGTTAGCAACGATTTCGATGCCTCTTTCAGCCAACAACTTGTGGCAAGCACGGAAGATAATCAATTGTTCCATCAAAGTGGTAGCGCCGCTGCCGTTGATGCAAACCATCAATTTTTCGCCTGCTTTAACGTCCAAGTCTTTCAGCAGAGCAGTCAGCATGATTTCTGCAGTTTCGTCAGCAGTTTTCATAGGTTGGCTGCCGCCGCCGCCTTCGCCGTGTTGGCCCATGCCGACTTCCATATAACCATCTTCAATATGAGCGATTTCCATACCGGTTGCAGGATGGGTAGCGCCTTTAGTTGCTACGGCGATGGTAGCCATGTTGTCAGCAAATTTTTGAGCGATAGCAGCAACTTCTTCCAAGGATTTGCCTTGAGCTGCAGCAGCACCGGCAATGTGGTACAGAGGTACGCAGCCTACCAGACCGCGACGATCGTCTGCGTTTTCACGAGGAGCATTAGCAATATCTTCTTGAGTTACAACTTTGATAACGGGGATGCCCAGTTTTTTGATTTGTTTCATGGTCAGGTTGCCGGTCAGCATATCGCCTGCATGGTTCAATACAACAAAAAGTACGCCGTGACCTTTATCTGCCATTTTAATAGCTTCTACGCAGGCTTGGGGGCCGGGAGCTGCAAAGATATTACCGGCAACGGAAATATCAATCATGCCTTCGCCAACAAAGCCGCTGATAGCAGGTTCATGACCGGTGCCGCCCAAAGTAACGATGGTTACACGGTCAGCTTCTGCCAGTTTTTTGTTAACGATTAAGTTACCTTGTTCACAGGTGATCAGATCAGCATTGGAAAGAACAAGACCTTCTAACAGTTCGCTGGTCAGATTTTCAGGATTGTTGATAAATTTTTTCATAGTGAATACCTCCGTTTTTAATGCTTTTTATATACACGTTATAAGGCTTGCGCCATGGAAACAAAGAGGATGGAAAGAGAAACAGCACCGGGGTCCTTGGTGCCTAGGCTGCGTTCGCCCAAGTTTTTCGCTCTGCCAAAACGGGCTACCATGTCAGCAGTAGCATCCGCACCTTTTACTGCAGCCTCTGCCATAGCTGTAAAGATAGCTTTGGCGTCGCCTGTAGCTGCCATACCTGCGTCTAAAGCAGGGTAGAGAGCGTCGACCATGGTTTTGTCACCAATCTTCGCTTTAGAGATGCATTCAAAGTCATCCTTTGCGCCTTCCAACATAGCGTGGATGCCCGCTTCGTCCAACTCTGTAACGCCTTCTTCAACACCTTCTGCCATACCTTCAAAAACAGTGCCCCATAAGGGACCGGCGCTGCCGCCGTTAGTGTTCATAAAGGCCATGGACAGATCGTCTAACAACCCTTTGATGTCGGTACTATCATTTGCAGCTATTTTTTCGTTAATAGCATCAGCAATACGGGCAATGGTCAAGCCGTGGTCGCCATCACCGCATACGCCGTCTAATTCACAAAGCATCAAGCTTTTATCCTTCAGCTCTACAGCAGCTGCTAATAGCATCTTTTGCAGTAATTCTAAAGTAAGCATAGTATCACCGTACCTTTCTTTAGCACCATTGTAACATTTGTTAGAACAAATGTAAACTGTTATCTGAAATTTTACATTGTTCAAAAATCGGGACCGATAGCGTCCGCTAGGGACATAACTGTGCATCTGCTACACAAAAAAGCTGTTGGAACACTGCCCTCGAAGGGACGGTCTTCCAACAGCTTTTGGTAAGCGTTGCAATATGTTATTAGATGTAGCGCAGGGGGTTTACTTGTTTGCCGTAGCGCATTAATTCAAAGTGCAGATGCGGACCGGTGCTGTAGCCGCTGGAGCCGACATAGCCGATGATTTCGCCTTTTTCTACGTATTGACCGCTGGAAACTGCCAATCTGCTCATGTGGCCGTAGGCAGTTACATAGCCATAGTCATGGTTGATACGGATGTAGCGGCCATAACCGCCATACCAACCGGATTGAGCTACGTAGCCTGCTGCACTGGCATAGACCGGTGCGCCATAGTAGTTGGCAATATCAATTCCGGGATGCCAATCAGGGCTGTAGCCATCAAAAGGATTAGCACGGCCGCCAAAGTAGGAGGTAATTTCGCCACCATCAGTGGGCCATTGGCTGGGGGTCATTTCCTTGCGATAATTTTCATTTTCAATGGCGCTCAGCAGGTTTTCCATATCTGTGCGTCTAGCTTTAGCTTCATTGCGGATATTCTTTTCCTGCTCCAGCATATAGCCTACAGGGCTGCTATCACCCAAAGAAGGACCACCTTTGCCTGCAAAGGTGCTGACATCAGTCTTGGGAGGAAGTTCAGTACCGTTTTTAGCCATTTCCTTACGTACCTTGTCTTCCAGTTTAGTCAGGTAAGCAAGCTGCTTTTGGTTATCCTCAGCAATTTTTTGTAATTTTTGGATTTTAGCTTCCTGTTCTTGTTTAGTAGCCTTATATTCAGCGATTTCACGCTTTTGGTTTTCATTTTGAATAGCAAAGTGAGCCAATACGCCAATGGTAATGGATACAACTACCAAAAAAGAAGCCACACCGGTAAAGGCGTATTTAATATGTTTCTTTTTAACATGGGTCTTGGTTACGTGCTGTCCGTTGGCAGGGATCAACCAAAAGGTATAGTGCTGGTTGATTCGCCACGTGCGACGCATTGCATCGTATTTTTTCTGCATACGATAGGAGCAATCGCGGGCACGAGCGTCTGCACGATTGATAGCAGCTTCTGCATTGGCATGGATTTGGGAGTAAATGTCTTTTACTCTAGTGTTTACATCTTCGTATACAGCTAAGGCATACTTGCGGACACGGGTGTAGCGCATTTGCCACTGAATTTTGGCTACAGCCAATGCCACTTGCAGCTTCGCTAAAAAACATTGCCAGAAAAAATTCACTTTTGCCAAAATAATTTCCTTGCAGTTTGAAAATTTTTCTGTACACATTTGTATAATAAAATCTAACTTCTCTTGTAATCGCTGTTGCATATTACGCTCCTTCTACTAAAAAAACCAAAAAACTTATCACTAATCACAGCGTTGCTTGCTAATGTTTACAAAATAACGCTAATATTGTAACATTTTTTGGGATAATAGTCAAAAAAATTTACTTGTTTAATAGTGAAAAATGAATAACGGAAAGCAGATTTTTTCGAAAATTCTAGTATTTTTATATGGACTTATTCTAAAAAAGTAGTATAATAAATAGTAACAAAAATAAAATAAGGATAAATCACAAAAAGAATTATTAGATTGTATTTAAAGATTATTAATAAATTAATAAAGTGATAATTGCGTGGAAAGAAGGCGTAGTTAAATTGGGGAAGAACTATTACAGTGTAGCTACGGAGCGGGAAGTAAATAGGTTTATGCAACGCTATTGCAAAAATGAAAGCAGTAGGTTGCGCATAAGCAAATGGTTCCTTGTGGATGCGGAAGTATATGAGGATTTAGCGCCGGGGCAACAAGTGTACAGTTGGATTTGTGGAGGAAAACTTATTGGCGAATCCATCATGACCTTAAAAGTTAAGGACTTTGCCCATATGAAAATTTATTATCCGATTTTTCCTGCAGATATGGGAAGAAAGTTATTGCGGAGCTGGAAAATAGAGATGCCGCCTAAATGGAGTGTTTATGCAGATTCTTACCGGCATGAAAACGTGGAAGCGTTGAATTTAGAGATGCGTCATCTTTTGGTTTACGCAAGATTGTTTATCTCCATGCAACGGAAAAGTTCTAGTGCTATGCCTTACGGTTTTAAAGAAATTTACCTGCAGTTACACGCTTTTCCTGACCATACTGTTGACGCCAGTGTTATTATGCTTGTTAACAATATTCTGGGTCAGTATTTGCATTTGGAGGGTAACTGCATAAATTGGGAAAATTTGCAGGAATTCATCACTTATCTGCATAGTAAATATACAATGCTAAAATTTGTGGATGCCGATTTCTCCGGATTAAGGCAGATTTATCAACAGCAAGACACTGATGAACCTTGTTATTTTTAAAACACAATATAAAAGAGGCTGGGACATATATAGCCATGTTACCATATTCCGACTCACGTGCAATTTCTTAACGCTCATTTCGTGCAGAATCACAACGAAGATTCGCGGCCGATCTTGTTTGCAAAACAATTTGCTGTTCGGCTCGCTTCACTTCGGTGATTCTAAGCACTTATGAGCTGAAATCGCAATGATTCGTCTAGGAATATGGTAACGATGACTGGTTTTGTCCCAGCCTCTTTTTACATCTGACGTTATTGCATTTGTGTTTTGATTTCCATGAGGCAGTCGCCGCTTTCAACGCGTTCGCCGGCGTTGACATGGATAATGGAAACGATGCCGCTAACAGGAGCGGAGAGCGTAGTTTCCATCTTCATGGCTTCGGTAACGATCAAAGGAGTGCCTTTAGTTACGGCTTGGCCTTTTTCTACTAGGATTTTAACAACGGAACCGGAAAGAGAAGCACCAATTTCGCCTGCTTTAGACTTGTCAGCCTTCTTACGGGTTACGGTAGTTGCCTTTGCGTTACGGTCTTTAATGAGGATATCACGGGGCAGACCGTTGAAGTCGAAGGTAACAGTACGCATACCGGCAGCATTGGCTTCGGAGATATGGTCCAGTTTAATAACGAGAACTTTGCCTTGTTCAATTTCAACTTTGATGGTTTCACCGGGAGTCATGCCAAAGAAGAAGGTGGGCGTATCCAGTACGGATACATCGCCAAATTCATTGTAACGATTTACCCAATCGGTGAATACTTTGGGATACAGGCAGTAGGAGCTGATAGCTTCATCAGTAGTGGGTGCACCCATTTCTTCTAATTGAGTACGAACTTTGTCGAAGTCCACCGGTTCTAAAGCAGCACCGGGGCGTACAGTAATGGGTTCTCTACCTTTGAGAATGATCTTTTGCAGCTTTTCAGGGAAACCTTGGTAGGGTTCACCTATACGGCCTTCAAAGAATTCTACGACGGAGGCAGGGAAGTCTAAAATATCGCCTTTAGCATAAACATCCTCTTCGCTGAGATCGTTTTGTACCATAAACAAGGCCATGTCGCCAACAATTTTAGAGGAAGGAGTAACCTTGATCAAATCGCCAAACATCATGGATACGCGATGGTACATATCTTTGATTTCTTCCCAACGATGGATGAGACCTAAAGCTTGGGCTTGTTGTTTCAAGTTGGTGTATTGGCCACCGGGCATTTCGTGTACGTATACTTCAGGGTTGGGGAAGTTTTCTGTTCTATCCGCAGCTTTGTAGTAGGGGCGTACAGTTTCCCAATAGCGGGACAATTCGTTAAGAGAATCCACGTCTAAACGGGGTTGGCGGGGATGTCCGCTTAATGCGTAGTACAGGCTGCTGGTGGAAGGTTGGCTGGTACCGCAGCTCATAGCGCTCATAGCGGTATCTACAATGTCTACGCCTGCATCGATAGCACGGGCATAGGTGTAGATAGCGTTGCCGCTGCCTTCGTGGGTGTGCAGGTGAATGGGCACGCCAACATAGGATTTGAGGCTGCTTACAAGGCGGAAGGCTGCTTCAGGTTTCAAGAGACCTGCCATATCTTTAATAGCGATGATGTTGGCACCTGCTTTTTCCAGCTCTTTAGCCATATTGATGTAGTATTGCAAATCGTATTTATCGCGATGGGGGTCAAGAATATCACCGGTGTAGCACAGGGCTGCTTCCGCAACTTTGCCGCATTCGCGAACGGTGTCGATGGACAGGCGCATATTGTCAAGACCGTTAAGGCTGTCGAAAATACGGAAGACATCAATACCATTTTTAGCTGCCAATTGGATGAATTGTTTAACTACGTTGTCAGGATAACTGGTGTAGCCAACAGCGTTAGCACCACGGAGCAGCATTTGGAAGAGAATATTGGGCGCAGCTTCGCGGAATTGTGCCAAACGCTGCCACGGGCTTTCGTCCAAGAAACGATAAGCTACGTCGAAGGTAGCACCGCCCCAACATTCAAAGGAGAACAGTCCGGGCAGCTTGCCTGCAGTATCGCGCATTACACGGAGCATATCGCTGGTGCGCAGACGGGTAGCGAACAGGGATTGGTGGGCATCACGGAAGGTGGTGTCGGTTACAAGGACTTCTTGTTGGGACATAACCCAATCAGACAACCCTTCAGGACCACGAGTGTCCAGAATGTGTTTTGCACCCAGTGCTAAAATACCATTGTAAGGCTTGGGCATATTCAGGGGAGCAAAGTCCGGTTTGGGCTGTACGCCTACGTTGGAGTAACCATTAACAGTAATGTCCGCAATGTAATGGAGCAATTTATTACCACGGTCCAAGGTTTTGGGGAAGACGAAAAGTTCAGGAGTCAGATCCACAAAGTCCGTAGTATAGTCGCCTTTAACGAAATGTTCGTTTTGCAACACGTTTTCCAGGAATTGAATATTGGTCTTAACGCCGCGGATACGGAATTCCTTCAAGCAGCGCAGCATTTTGGTAATGGCGATTTGGTGGGTAAGGCCCCAAGTAGTTGCCTTTACCAGCAGGGAGTCATAGTAGGGGGTGATGACGGAGCCGGTGAAAGCATTACCGCCATCCAGACGAATACCGAAACCACCGCCGCTGCGATAGGTAATCAATTTGCCGGTGTCAGGCATAAAGTTGTTGGATGGGTCTTCTGTAGTAATACGGCATTGGATAGCATGGCCGATAGTGTGCAGGTCTTTTTGTTCAGGCAGAGCGATTTCCGGGCTGTGGAGGCTGTAGCCTTCAGCAACTTTGATTTGGGTTTGCACAATGTCGATACCGGTAATTTGCTCTGTAACGGTATGTTCTACTTGGATACGGGGGTTAACTTCGATGAAATAGAATTTGCCATCGGGAGTAGCAAGGAACTCTACCGTACCTGCGCTGACATAGTTAACATTCTTCATCAGCTTGACTGCAGCGTCGCAGATAGCTTGGCGTTGTTCCATGGGCAGGGAGAAAGCAGGAGCAATCTCTACCAGCTTCTGGTGACGGCGCTGTACGGAGCAGTCACGCTCGAACAGGTGCATCAAATTGCCTTGGTTATCACCAATAATCTGTACTTCAATATGTTTGGGATTCTGCAGATATTTTTCTAAGTAAATTTCATCATTACCAAAAGCTTTTTTTGCTTCGCTCTTGGCTAAGTCATAGGCAGTTACTGCTTCTTCCGCACTGTTAACGACGCGCATACCGCGGCCGCCACCGCCGTTTACTGCTTTGATGATAATGGGATAGCCATACGCTTCGCCAAAGTCCAATACTTCTTGCAGGCTGTTGACAGTGCCGTCACTGCCGGGAATCATGGGGATGCCTGCCAGTTTGGCTTGTTCACGAGCATTGATTTTATCGCCGAACATAATCAAGTGTTCCAGGCGGGGACCGATGAAGATTAAGCCTTCTTCAGCACAGCGACGGGCAAGATTGCTGTTCTCAGACAGGAAACCATAGCCGGGATGAATAGCATCTACATCATGCTCACGAGCAATGCGCATAATGTCTTCAATGTCTAAATAAGCATCGGTGGGGCTTTTACCTTCGCCAACAAGGTATGCTTCGTCAGCTTTATTACGATGCAAGGAGAGAGTATCTTCCTTGGAATATATAGCAATAGTACGAATTCCTAATTCGTTGCAGGCGCGAAAAACGCGGATGGCGATTTCGCCACGATTGGCAACTAAAACGGTATTAATCTTAGCCATAGTTGAACCTCCTTTATGGTTACAGGCTAATTGTATATAAAAGTTATAAACTTTGCAAGATTTGCAATGCATGTATACAGGTATATTTAAAAAACGTACTTTTTGCATATAAAATTAGGGCGTGCCCTACGAACGGACACGCCCTAAAAAGGAGAGGTGTATGATGAAAAAGATATGTCGAAAAGAGTAGGTTCAGATAGATTGCTTGCCTAGGGCAACCATCTTTCCTTCCTCGCTTACTATTCTAACAAATGGATTTGACCAAAGTACGTAAAATACGTAAAAAGAATGTGAAATAAGCTTATTTCAGAATAACATTCAAAAAGGCTTTTAAACGGTCGTTTTTAGGATTGTCGAAAATTTCTTCCGGAGTACCTTGTTCCTGTACTTTACCGTCAGCCATGAAGACAACTTTAGTAGCAACTTCTCTAGCGAAGCCCATTTCGTGGGTAACTACTACCATGGTCATTTTTTCTTCGGCTAATTCACGCATGGTCTTTAAAACTTCGCCGGTAAGCTCCGGGTCCAGGGAAGAGGTGGGCTCGTCGAAAAGCATAATGGCGGGCTTCATTGCTAAAGCGCGGGCGATAGCGACACGCTGCTGTTGACCGCCGCTCAGCTTGCGGGGATATTCGTCGCGTTTGTCGGACAGACCTACTTTGGCTAGCAAAACTTCTGCCTCGGCAATGACAGTAGCCTTGTCACGTTTTTGCACGTTAACAGGGGCTTCAATCAGATTTTGCAGTACGGTCATGTGGGGGAACAGGTTGAATTGTTGGAACACCATCCCCATCTTGCAGGCGATGCGGCGTACTTCGTTATTGTCAACATATTCCGTACCGGTAGCGGTTTCTTTGCACAATGCTTCGCCATCAATGATAACGCTGCCACGGTCGACGGTTTCCAATTTGTTCAAGCAGCGGAGCAAGGTGCTCTTGCCACCGCCGGAAGGACCGATGACAGCAACAACTTCGCCTTCGTTGACTTCCAAATCGATGCCTTTGAGGACTTCTAATTTATTAAACTTTTTCCAAATGTTTTGCGCTTTAATCTTGTTCATGGGCTCCTCCTATTGTTCATATCTGGAGTAGTGTTTTTCCAGACGTTCGAAGATCATTGTCAAAATCAAAGTGGCAGCTAGATAGAATACTGCTGCTACAATGAAGGGCATGATGCTGAAGTCCCGTTGTACTAGGTTGCGGGCTGTACGCATCAAATCGTTCATAGCTAAAACGTATACCAAGGAAGTATCTTTGACCAAGGTAATGGTTTCATTGCTAATAGGAGGCAGGATAATGCGGATAACTTGGGGCAGGATAATGCGGCGCATGGTTTGAACATAGTTCATGCCTAAAGTGTGGGCTGCTTCGTACTGTCCTTTAGGAATAGCTTGGATGCCTGCACGGAAGATTTCGCAGAAATACGCTGCATAGTTAAGCACGAAGGCTACAATGGCGGATTCAAAGTCCGGCAGACGGATACCCACGGAAGGAAGAACGAAGTAAACAAAGAAAATTTGCAGCATCAACGGACTGCCACGCAGTACCCATACGTAGAAGCCAATAACTTTTTGTAAAATCTTGATGCCGGATACACGGCCTAAGCTCAGCAGTACGCCCAAGGGGATACTGAGGACGATGGTGATAAGGAATACTTGGGCGGACGTAATGCAGCCTTCAAGCATTTGGGGGATAATTCTAATAACGTAATCCATAATTCTCTCCATTTAAATAAGATAGTAATAATACGTTCTTTATTGTATCACTTTGCTAAAGGATTGACAAGAAAAAAGGCGGGAAGCTAAGAAAAAAGGACCGAATTTCTTCGGCCCTTTCAAAACTTAGGATTAGTATTTAATAATGTCGGCGCCCATCCATTTTTCGGAAATCTTTTTGCAGGTGCCGTCTTTCTTCATTTCGTCCATAACTTTGTCAATGCGTTGCAGGAATTCTTTGTCGTCTTTACGGAAAGCAATTGCTACAACTTCATCGCCCATGGTTTCATCCAGCATCTCGTATTGGCCGGGTTTCAGTTTGTCATAATAACCGCGAGCTAAAACTGCGTCAACAATAGCTGCATCAACGCGTTTGTTGTCCAGTTCCATGTAGATAGCTGCGAAGTCAGGATATTTACGATAGTCTTTCAGGCTGTCTTTCAATTCCTTGTTTTTGGGGAGTTCCAACAGGTAGGAGCCGGTGCTGTCGTCTTGAACTGCAACTACTTTGCCTTTCAAGTCGGAAATCTTTTTAATGTCGGAGCCTTTGGGAACAACAACCAATTGGGAGTTTACCAGGTAAGGCTTGGACAGGCCATATGTTTTTTCACGTTCCGGGTTAACGGTGAAGCAGTTCCAAATAGCATCAATGCGTTTGGATTTCAGTTCAGCTTCCTTAGCACCCCAATCGATAGGTTTGAATTCAACTTCCATGTTCAAGCGTTTGCAAGCTTCACGAGCCAAGTCGATATCCATACCAACGATTTCGTTTTTATCATTGCGGTAGCCCATAGGAGCAAAGTTATCATCCAAACCGATAACGATTTTTTTAGGACCGCTGCTGCCGCAACCGGCAACCATCATCAACATCATCATGAGACCCATCAACAGGGCTAACATTTTTTTCATCATTAAACACCTCTCATTAAAATTTTGCTTGTTTAAGCAGCTCTCATTGAGTATGTGTTTATTATACTTTAACGTATTAAATTTGTAAAGTGGTAAACGAAAAAATTTTATAAAATTTTTTCTGGCTTACGCTGCAGCGCGGTTTTGTGTTATAATGTTAATAACTATAACGTTGATTAGAGGTAAGAGATGGATAAAAATATTTTAGAATATGTAGGCAAGAGCCTTTACAATACTAGCGTTTTGAAAGAAATGAAACGGTACTTGGTTTTTCGTACCCGTTGCAAGCTGCACAGCAGCGCTGTTAATGATTTACTGGACTTCTTCGCAGAAAAGCCTCAACGCATGGCTTGGCTGAAAGGCTGTCCTGCGCTGTTAGAGCAAACTACCCGTGCTTTCTTCTATAGAGGCTCTACTTGGGACGAACGCATGGAACTGGTGAAGAACCATATCCTGATTATGGAGCAATATTTCAAACCGGAACTGATGGACGAACTGTATGCCGAGAAGAAAATGGTGCAACTTTGGGAGGATACGTATTTGGATAAACCGCTGACACTGCATTTGTGGTTTCATGCCGGTCAGCGAAAAGAAGGCTGTTTATCCCTTGTGTTGATGTATGAAGGGCAGGCTTTGTACCAGATTATGTTCTGGTTAGCAAAGAATATTGCGGATGGTAGAAATGTAATTGCTATTGGTGCGCTGCAAGGCCCGCAAAATGGTAACGAATTGATTAAAGGTCTTACAAAGGCTTTCTTCGGCTACCGTACTAAGAACCTTGTTTTCTACGGTCTGCGTTCTTTTGCCAAGGCTTTGGGTATTTCTAATATTTATGCTGTGGCTAATGAAGGTTACTATGCTATGAACCATATCCGTATGGACCGTAAGCTGAAGACGGACTTTGGTGCCTTTTGGCAGGAGTGCGAAGGCAGCCAATGTGCTGACCGTCGTTTCTACATTATGCCTGTTGCGGAATACCGTAAGTCCATGGAAGAATTGAAGCCTTCCAAACGTGCTCAGCATCGTCGCCGTTTCGCTAAATTGGATGAAATGGAAGCTGCAGTAGCTGCGGCAGTGGAAAAGTGGCACAAGTAAGACTTGTATGCTATAATTAAGGAAAATATAATCATTTGTTAGGAGGTAAGTAAATTGAAAAAGCAATTAGCATCCCTTGTACTCACCTTTATCTTCTGCTTTACCATGGTGGTGCCCGGCTTTGCTGCTGACACCAATCTGTCCGTAGCAGAAAAAATTGGCGCTATGGAAAAAATTCTTTATGGTACTGAACAAACCGGCTCTTTGATCCAACGTGTAGACAGCTTGGAGGACGATGTTTATGGTGCCTTGACTACGGATGCAGTACTGACCCGTGTAGACAATATGTATGATTATTTGGAAGGTACTCCCGATAGCGGTGAAGCGTCCTTCGCAACTAAACTCAATGTAGTTGAATGGCGCATGAATGAAAGCATGTCCGGTGGTCCTGCGAAAAATAGGATTGAAGCTCAGGAAAAACTTTTATACGGCCAAGCGCAAGCGGGTTCTCTGTCCGGTCGTTTGGAAGAAC
The DNA here is from genome assembly GCF_045124115.1 of Phascolarctobacterium sp. Lineage (GTDB taxonomy): Bacteria > Bacillota > Negativicutes > Acidaminococcales > Acidaminococcaceae > Phascolarctobacterium_A. The sequence goes on along the minus strand of NZ_JBGVLF010000031.1, from coordinate 89,444 downwards.
TGCTGAAATTGGCTTCCTACACTGATGGCAATGTGCCTGTACAACAAGTTACTCTGCCTAAAGATTCTGTATTTAAGATTACCTTTACTAAAGAAATGAGCACTAAAATGACTCGTCAAGGCGACGAAGTAAACTTTAAAGCTTCTGACAACCTGTACGTTAATGATGTGCTGGTGCTGCCGAAAGGCGCTACCGGTATTGGTGTAGTGAAGAAGGTCGTACAGCCCGGTATCTTTGGTAAGGATGGCCGCATTGATATTACCTTTACCCATATTTATGGCGTAGATGGTACTAAGATACCTCTGACTGTTGGCGAATTGGCACAACAAAAAGCTGAAAGCATTGCGGGCGCAGCCGGTGCAGCTATTGGCGGTATGGTTATTCTTGGCCCTGTAGGCATTGTTGGCGGTGCATTCGTAAAGGGCAACAGCGTGACTATTCCTGTTGGCTGCGAAACTTTTGTACAAACTGCTGAGGATATTTCTCTGCAAGGTGTCGTTTACCAAGAATAATAAGAAGAAAACACAAAAAGCTCACTCGAAAAGGGTGAGCTTTTCTTTTTTTTGTGATATAATGATAAATGGCTAATTATGAGTATTTTACTTTTCAACTATACAAAAGGAGCATTCCCATGAAAAAATCATTATGCGCAGCTGCTTTGGCTATGAGCTTGTGCGTTCCTGCCTATGCAGCTCAATTTACCAATTCTGATTCTAGCCGTTATGATAGTCCGACATTTGCTGATGAAGCAGAAGATTCTACTGTTAATAAATCTGTAGAGCCTAAGCGTTCTAAGGAAGTGGTGGAGGCTCAAGAGGTCGTTCCTATTCATTTGACTGCAGAGCATGTAGAGTATGACAATGTCAGCGGTGATTTCCATGCCCAAGGTAATGTGACTGTTACCCAAGGCAAGGAAAAATTAGTTACTACTTATGCCCATGGCAACATGAAGACCGGTGATGTCTTTTTGAGCCAAGGTGGTACGGTTGTGCAGCCGGACAGTGTTATGCATGGTAAGTGGGCTCATTATAATTTCAATAATAAGACTGGTGAAATTAAAGAAATCAGTGGCAGCAGTTTGAAAGATATTTATTCTGCACCGCATGCTACTATTTACCCTGATAAAATGGTGGTGGATGAAGGCGGCACCATGTCCCGTTGTCCTTCTGTAAAACATCCGTCCTGCCTATCTATTACTGCTAAAACCTTTGAAATTTATCCTAAAGTAAAAATGGTTGCCCATGATGTAAAGGTTTATGTTCGTGGCAGACACGTATATTCCCGTGATATTTGGGTAAACAACTTTAATGATGAAGGCAAGACTAAGATTATGCCTCGTCTTGGTTATGATGGCAGCGATAATGGCGCTTATATCAAGTTGGAACTGTCACAGCCTGTTACGGAAAAAACCATGGTAAGTATGGAACTGCCAAAATATTCCAAAGTTGGCTTCAAGCCTGTTTACAAGATTGACCATAACGAGCGTAATTTTAAAATCTCTTACCTGCATGGTTGGGATGAAGATGATGGCGATTGGTATAAGAAACAAAATACTTGGCGCTTTGATTACAAAAACCATCATATTGCCGATGGCCTGCCTTTGAGTTATTCTGCGTACTATGAATATGGTTTGTGGAATAGATGGTATGAAGGCAGTGGCAAAAGTGGTCCCAAGAGCTGGCATAAAGAGTATGCTGTTTACTTAAACCATGATCCTATCTATTTGTTCAATTCCAAAAATACAGTGTTGAATTTGACTGTTGGCAAGAAATGGGTTAATGATAGCTTGAGCGGTGACACCAGATCTACCGACATGTATTACGCAACCTTGGGTCAAAAATTGACTGATAAATGGCGTACTTGGGTTGGTTACTATTGGGAAAAAGAAACCAGTACTTTATTTGATTTAGGCCAACCTGATATGGAACGTGAACTGCGCAATGGTTTGCAATGGTCTCCAGACTCTAAAAATGTGCTGAGCGTTGTTAATCGTTATGACTTAGGCAAACACAATAATTACGAAACGGATTATCGTTGGCTGCATAAATTCTGCTGCTGGGCTTTGGAGTTTACTTATGAAGACGAGCAACAAGAAGGTGATGGTACCTTCAAGGTAATGTATTATTTCTATAATCTGTAATATTTGAGGTATAAAATGGACAAGCTTATCCGACAAAGATTTTTAGATCATTTAGAGGTTGCCCAAGCCGTTATAGATAGCGGCATTTTGGCGCAAATCGCTACTATTGCCCAGGAAATAAAAAAAGCGTTAGCTAATGGGCACAAGGTGCTTTTCTGTGGTAACGGCGGCAGTGCTGCCGACAGCCAACATCTGGCTGCTGAGTTTGTAGGCCGTTTCCAAAAGGAACGTGCCGGTCTGCCTGCTATTGCTCTTACTGTTGACACTTCTATCCTGACTGCTGTAGGCAATGACTATGGTTATGACAAAGTTTTTGTCCGCCAAGTAGAAGCTTTGGCGCAGGCAGGCGATGTGCTGGTGGGCATTTCTACCAGCGGCAATAGTCCTAATGTTGTACAAGCTATTGAATTGGCAAAAACCAAGGGCGTGTACTGCGTAGGCATGACTGCTGCAGGTGGCGGCAAAATGGCAAATCTCTGTGATGAGTGCATTGCGGTGCCTGCTAAAGTTACTGCCCGTGCTCAAGAAATGCATATTTTGATTGGTCACATTCTGTGTGAGCTGGTGGATGGTGAATAAAGTGGCTGATTTAGCAGTAACTACCTTTTTAGCTGAACATATAAGTAAATTGCGCATTGCTGTTATTGGCGACGTAATGCTCGATCGTTATTTTCACGGCGAAGTAAAGCGCATTTCTCCGGAAGCACCTGTGCCTGTAACTAAAATCAACAAAATCAAGTCCGTTTTGGGCGGTGCCGCTAATGTGGCTGCTAACTTGGCTCATTTGGAATGTCAAGTATTTATGGGCGGTGTTACCGGTGACGATGACAACCGTGTACTTTTGGAGCGCTTGATGGATGACGCGGGCATTGATCACAGCGGCCTGGTGAAAAGCTCCTACCGTAAGACTATTACTAAATTGCGCGTGTTAGGCGGCAACCAGCAAATGCTGCGTCTTGATTTTGAAGAAACAGGGGATTTGTATCCTGAAGAAATTATAGAGTTGCGCCATTGGTTAGCTAATTTATTAGACCATGGTTTGGACGGCATTATTGTTTCCGACTATGCTAAGGGCGTTTGCTCCGATGATTTTTGCCAATGGGTGATTGCTCAAGGTCATGCCTACGGTATTCCCGTACTCATCGATCCTAAAGGTGCAGATTGGACTAAATACAGCGGGTGCGATTTTATTACTCCTAATCTGAAAGAAATGTGCGAAGCTGCAGGCTGTCAAAAGGACAACGAAGACGCTGCTGTAGTCGCTATGGCTAGGGAAGCCCGGGATAAATTCCAGATTAAGAATGTAGTTGTTACCCGTAGTGAACGCGGTATGAGCCTTGTTAACGAAAAGGACGTGCTCCATAGTCCTGCTACTGCCATCGAAGTTTTTGATGTATCCGGTGCCGGTGACACTGTTGCTGCTACCCTGCTGGCAGGTGTGGCAGGTAAGCTGGAGCTGGCGGATGCTATCTATATGGCGAACCGCGCTGCAGGTATTGTAGTAGCTAAGGTTGGCACTTATCCTGTACATCGTGACGAATTGCTGAAAGATTTGCTGACGGAAGAACGCAAACAGGGCAAAGGCTACCGCACTTTAAGTTGGCAGGAAATCGCTTCTTTGGCGGCTACGTGGAAAGCTTGCGGTGAAAAGATTGTCTTTACTAATGGTTGCTTTGATATCCTCCATGTAGGTCATGTCACTTACTTGGAGAAAGCGCGTAGCTTAGGCAAGCACTTGATTGTGGGGTTAAATACGGATGCTTCTGTCCGTCGCTTGAAGGGCGAAACCCGTCCCTTGACTCATGAGCTGGACCGTGCTAGAGTGTTAGCTGCTTTGGCGTGTGTTGATGCCGTGGTGCTTTTTGACCAAGATACGCCTACAGAGCTGATTGAAAAAATCCGTCCTGACATCCTTGTTAAAGGTGGCGATTATAAGCCTGAAGAAGTTGCAGGACGGGAATATGCGGGCGAAGTCCGTATTATAGATTTTGAAGAAGGCTACTCTACTACCGGAGTAGTGGAAAAGATTGCTAAAATGGTGAAGGAGGGCAAATTATGATTATTGTAACCGGTGGTGCCGGCTTTATCGGCAGTAACATTGTTAAAGGTTTAAACGATCGCGGTATTGATGACATTCTCGTTGTTGATAACCTGACCAATATGGTAAAATTTAAAAATATCCAAGGCTTGAAAGTGCATGACTACATGGATAAGTTTGCTTTTATGGATGCATTGAAGGCAGGCAAATTCAACCATGAAAAGATTGACGTTATTTTCCACGAGGGCGCTTGCTCCGATACTATGGAATATAATGGCAAATACATGATGGAGAACAATTTCGAGTATACTAAGAATGTGCTGCATTTCTGCTTGGATCGTAAAATCCAAATGATGTATGCTTCCTCTGCTTCTACTTATGGCAGTGGCGCTCACGGCTTCCGCGAAGAGCCTGCTTGCGAAGAAGCACTGAATGTATATGCTTTCTCCAAACTTTTCTTTGATAACTATTTGCGCCGTTTGCTGCCCACTGCTCAAAGCCAAGTAGTTGGTCTGCGTTATTTCAACGTTTATGGTCCTCAAGAAAACCATAAAGGCAAAATGGCTTCCATGATTTACCAAATGTATAACCAATGGAAAGCAGAACATAAAGTACGTCTCTTTGGTGAATATGCAGGCTATGGTCCCGGCGAACACACCCGTGATTTTGTCTATGTAAAAGACGTTGTCAAGGTTAACCTGTATTTCTGGGAACATCCGGAAATCAGCGGTATCTTCAACTGCGGTACCGGTCATGCGCACCAATTCAACACTTTGGCTAAGGCTGTACTGAATCACTTTGGCAGCGGTGAACTGGAATACGTTCCCTTCCCGGAAGTATTGAAGGGCAAATATCAAAGCTTTACTGAAGCAGATGCAACCAATTTGTTGGCTGCAGGTTATGACGGCGGCTTCACTCCTATTGAAGAAGCTGCTGAAGAATATTGCCAATTGCTGGATAAGACCGGCGGTTACTACGTATATGAAGGCTAAGGCGGTCTTTTTTGATAGGGACGGTGTCCTGAATGTGGACGTTGCCTATCTGTACAAAATAGAAGATTTACAATGGGTGGAAGGCGCTAGGGAAGCTGTCGCCTATCTGACCCGGGCGGGCTATAAGATTTTTGTAGTTACCAACCAAAGCGGTATTGCCCGCGGCTATTATACCGTAGAGCAAATGCAGGCGCTCCATGAGCACATGCAGCAGGAAATCGCTAAAATGGGCGGTGCTATCGAAAAAATCTATTATTGCCCCCATCATAAAGAGGGCAAAGTGCCTGCATACACTTGTGACTGCAGCTGCCGTAAGCCTAAACCGGGTATGCTGCTGCAAGCATTTGCTGAATATGAGATTGATAAGGAAAACAGTTTCCTCATCGGTGACAGTCCCCGTGATGTAGAAGCGGCGGAGGCCGCAGGCATCCGCGGTTATCTGTTTAAGGGTGGCAGTCTCCTAAATTTTGTGAAAGAGTTAGTTTAAATGGAATACAAAAATATTTTACTGATCAAAATGAGCTCCTTGGGCGATATTCTGCACACGTTGCCCTTTGCAGCAGCGCTGCGTAAGCGTTATCCCCATGCCCGTATTACTTGGCTGGTGCATCCTCAGTTTGCAGGCTTTGTGCCTGATCCGCCGGTAATTGATGAGGTTTTGTACTTTGACAAAGTTAAATTTAACAAAATGGGCTTAGGCGAGAAGCTGAAATATTTTTGCGAAATGCGGGATTTACTCCATAGCAAGCATTTTGATTTGGTCATTGATATGCAGGGTCTTTTTAAAAGCGCTGTTTTGGCAGCTATTTGCGGTTGCAGCAATCGTATCGGTTACTGCGAAATGCGCGAAGGCAGCGGTTTTGTAAGCAAAGCTATTAGCGGTGCTCACAGCAAAGATCATGTTATCGAGCGTTATCTTGATGTAGCTCGTTATTTGGGGGCTAAAGTGGAATCTTTAGATGATGTGGAGTTCCCTATGCCTGATTTGTCCAAGGAAACAGCATCTGTTAAGGAAAAACTGCACAGCTTGGGCTGGGATGGCAATAAATACGTGGTCGTTGTGCCCGGTGCCCGCTGGTGGACCAAGGAATGGCCTGTGGAGCATTACGTTGCTTTAGCAAAGATGTTGACCCAAGATGGTACCAATGTAGTCTTGGCAGGTGGGCCCGACGATGCGGCCAAGGGCAAAGTTATTGCCGAACAATGTGCTACGGGAAGAGTGTTGGATATGACTGGTAAGACTTCCCTGCGGGAGTTGGCTGCATTGATTAAAGATTGCAGTTTCTATATCAGTGCCGATACAGGTCCTTTGCATTTTGCGGCAGCATTGAAAAAGCCTTTAGTAGCTATGTATGGTCCTACTAAGGCGGACCGTACCGGCCCTTATGGCAGCAAAAATTCCACTGTGCTGCTTTCTCCCGCCAAATGCGCAGGTTGTTTAAAGAAAAAATGTGATGATTGGCATTGTATGCATGATATTACCCCAGAAATGGTTTATGAAATCTATGTGAAAAAGGTGGAGCAAAAGTAATGGCAAAAGCAGTAGAACTGAATGGTAAAAAAATATTGGTAACTTTTTTGATGCATTTGGGCGATCTGACTTTGACCACCCCTTTTATTCATGCTTTACGTAAAGCTGCACCTGATGCTCACATCACCTTTCTGGCGGATGAAAAGCTGAAGGATGTAGTTTTGCACAATCCGTATTTGGATGAGGTTATTACCATTGACAAAAAGGGCAGGGACAACAGCCTGTTGGCTTTGGCTGCCTGCGCCCGTCGTTTAAGCAAGATGGACTTTGACGTGCTGATTAATCTGCATCCCAACGAGCGTTGTTCTTTTATTTGTGCGTTGACTAAGACCAAATTGCGTACAGGTACTACCCATACGCTGTTTAAACCTTTATGGGATGTTTTCACTCCGTTGAACCGCCAGATTCATGCTGCAGATATGTACTTGAATGTGCTTACTCAGTTGGGCGTGGAAAAATTGGAGCATAATGGCTTGGAAATTTTCCCCAGTGAGGAGCATTTTCACAGTGCGGAAGAATTTTGGCGCGAGCATGGTGTCTTCGGTACTGATAAATTAGTGGGCTTTAACATTGGCAGTGCCGTAGTAACCAAGCGTTGGGCACCGGAGCGTTTTGCCCAGGTTGCTGATGCATTGGCTGCCAAAGGCTACAAGCCTGTTTTCTTCGGCGGAACTATGGATGAGGATATGGTGCAGGAGGCTGTTAGCCATATGCAGACTACTCCCGTAGTGGCAACAGGTTACTTTACCATCGGCGGTTTGGCTGCTGCTATGCGTCGTTGCAGCTTGATTATCACCAATGACAGCGGTCCTATGCACGTGGCTATTAGCCAAAAGGTACCCATTGTGGCTATGTACGGTCCTTCTATTCCTAAACTGTATGGTCCCTATACTGATGATGCTACCATCGTTACATCCATTCCCCGCTGCATGGGCTGTGCCGATGGCATGAAGCACAAGTGTGACGATATGCGTTGTATGCGTGAGCTGACCGTGGCACAGGTGTTGGAGGCTGCGGAAGCAATGCTGGCAAAGCATGGCGTAACAGCAGGTGCTAACGATGCTGAATAAAGTAAATAAGCAGGAGTTCTTCCTTAGCGGGGAACTCCTGCTTTTGTGCGAGCGGATGGAAATGGCGCGCTTTCTGCGCGTTTACCTGCATCATCTTTTCCGTAAGGGATTGGTGCTGCCTAAGGTACAATTTTATTGCTATCGCAGTATGGAGCAGCTGCCCATGGTAGTGGAGCAGCTCCCTGTTATGGAGGGTAGCGGTCAAGTGCGCAAGGTAGTGCTTTTTGCTGATGCAGGGGACAATGTGGATGCCCGCCGTAATATTATGGATATAGTGCGCGACAGTGCTTTCTTAGCAACAAGGGAGTACTGCGCGCATTTTTTCTTCCCCGGCAAGGGCAGGGGGCGACGGTGGCGCAAAGGCTGCTTAGAGGATCTGCTATTGGAAGCTTTAGCAGAGGCAGATGTAGGTACGCAGCTTAGTCTACTGAATGTGGCACGGGAATATCTATTTTCTGTGGACAATGTGCGGGGAAAAATGTCGCTTCAGAGTGGTAGACGCTTGCTGCACACATATTTAGCAGGAACGGAAGAATATGCAGGTTTATCCCTCAGCGATGCTGCCCAAGCAGGCGCTTTTGACTTGGATAGTGCTGCTTTAGCAGGCTTACGTAGCTGTTTTGCAGCTTTAGTGGATAAAATGGATTAGAAAAACTAATAATTTTATAAGAAAAATTGTATACATGCTGTTTTGCTATTGCGTAGGCAGGGTGTGTATGCTACAATAAATTCATGAAAATTTTGCATGGACTTAACACATGCTTAACAAGGATTAGTGGATTCTTGTGGAATAGTAGAGGAAACAAGGCAACTCTTACCACGAAGCAAGGAACAAACTCCAAGGAAAGCGTGTTGCGGAACGTGCAGGATTTTCAAATATACACCCCTATTGGAGGAATTTACAATGAAAAAATCTTTAGTACTCGCAATGGCTATGGCACTGGGCGTAACCGCTTCTGCTTATGCTGCAAATCCGTTCTCTGATGTTCCTGCTGGCCACTGGGCTTATGACAGCATTAACAAACTGGCTGCTGCCGGCGTAATCGACGGCTACGGCGACGCTACCTTCGGCGGTGACAAACTGATGACCCGTTATGAAATGGCTCAAATCGTTGCTAAAGCAATGGCTAAAGGCGCTAACGTTGACAAGCTGGCTGCTGAATTCGCTGACGAACTGGACAACCTGGGCGTTCGCGTAGCTAACCTGGAAAAGAAAGCTGACAACGTTAAAATCACCGGTCAAGTTCGTGCTCGTTATCATTCCTATGATGGTCGCGGGGATGAACATGATTCTTCTTCCCTGCGTACTCGTCTGTGGGTAGAAGGTCAAGTAAATGAAGACTGGACCGCTACTGCAATGATTCAAAACACTCAAGATTTCACCAATGACAATGGCGACGAAAAGACTGAACTGTTGCGCGTTTATGTTGATGGCCGTATTGGTGGCTTAGACGTACATGCTGGTCGTTGGGATGAATGCACTTCCACCGCTAACATTCTGGATTCCTATGTTGACGGTGTAAAAGTTTCCTATGGCGACAAAGTTAAAGTATACGGCATGGCTCTGAAAGGTGCTGATGGCGATGCTGCATCTGCATTTGATAAAAATCTGACTGTTGATAGCAACGCTCGCATTTATGTTGTTGGTGCTGAAGCTCAAATTGGTGCAGTAAACGCTTATGCTAACTGGTTCAAAGCTGACGATGTAGTAAGAGATGGCAAATGGATTGATGATAAGAAGACTTTCACTGTTAAAGAACATGGTGAAAAAGAAATCTACAATGTAGGTCTGTCTTTCGACGTTGCTAAAGATTTGAATTTGGCTTATGAATACATGTGGGCTGATAAGCAATATGACAAGCGTGTTTCCAAAGACGGCTATGTAGCTACTTTGGCTTACAAAGGTGCTGATGCTGCTACTCCGGGTACTTGGGGCCTGCATGCAACCTACTTCGATCAACCCATCAATGCAATCCTGAGCCCGACCACCGATGCTGATTCCTTCATGGATGAAGGCGGTTACAAAGGCTGGCAAGTAGGCGCTGACTACGCTTTGGCTAAAAACATCACTTTGGAAGTTAACTACTTCGACACCGAAGCAAAAGCTGGCAAAGATGACGACAAATCCATCTACGCTGATCTGTACTTCGCATTCTAATCTAACTGCAAAAGTTCGCAAGAATTTTCAAGGAGTCTCCTCAAGGAGACTCCTTTTTTGTAGCAATTTTTCCTTAAAGTATGGGCAGAGTTTTACTTTTATGATATAATGAAATCTGCTTTATTTGGCAAATGAGGAGGAAAATATAATGAAGAATATTGTACGTTATTTAGTAATGACTGTGTTAGCTTTGTGCTTGAGCGTTCCCTGCTTCGGTACTGCTGCCGAGGCTGCATCCGTAGCCCTGCTGCCATTGATTAACAATGTGGAAGGCGACCAATTGGCTAACCAAGTATACTATAAGGAAGCTATTAAAGCATTAAACGCTAAACAGGGCTTTGTTCTAGTGGAAAACGATGCTTTGACTGCTGTGATTGACAGCGTAGGTGCGAAGACTGCTGTCCCCACTAAGGAAGAACTGGTAAAGATTGCTAAGGAAGGCAAAGTTGATATTGTTATTTCCATGGAATTGGATAGACTTACTTCCAAAGCTTTGCTGCGTTCTCGTGAACGTGAACTGAAGCTGGATATGCGTGGCAAGGCTGTAGCTTACAATGCTTTGACCGGTGCTTATTACGAGCATAATATTTATGGCGATAAGATTATTGACGAAGCACTGACCAGCCGTTTCGATTGGACTCACGAAGAATTTGGCCGTGCAGTAGTAAAAGAAATTAATCGTGCTTTAGCAGCAAAATAAATTAGGAAAAAAATCCGGAGCGTCAGCTCCGGATTTTTTTTTGTACGCTTTTACTTATTCACCTTCGCCATGAACTTTTCGTTGTCAATAATGAAACGTTCATGGGTGCCTTTGCCAATGATGTCTTTGCTGTCGCTGGCTTCAACGCTGTAGGTCAGCTTGCGGCCTTCTACCGCAGTCAAAGTTGCAGTTGCCGTAACAGTGTCCCCCATTTTGGTAGCACGGTCGTGGGTAATGTTCAGGCTGATGCCTACGCTGCCGCTACCTTCCTCCAGATAAGCGTTGACAGCCGCACAAGCTGCTTCTTCCATCAAGGCGCACATGGCGGGAGTAGCAAAAACAGCCAAACTGCCGCTTTTCATGGTGGCTGCAATATTGGCAGTGGTTACAGTGGTGGTGGCGGTGCCTACAAGGCCCGCAGTTAAAGTATTGCTCATATAAATCTATCTCCTTTATCACAAAAATATACTTGCTAGCTTATATAATAAATTAAGTGAGGGATGATTACAAGGGAAAAATGTATCAATAGAACAAATTTGTATAATTTGGATTTATCTCACAAAAATTTCTTACACAAGTACGGAGAACGTGCTATAATTGAATCAGAAAGAGCATTGCAACTATTTGGAGGTGGGCTTATGGCTTTAGAATTCAGACAAGTTACATTTCTAAAAGTATATACCGGTGAAGATGTGCTTTATAATGACATTCCCTTATACAAAGCGATTTTGCGTGAAGCGCGCAAGCTTGGCTTGGCAGGTGGTACCGTTATGAAAGGCATTGAAGGTTATGCTGCGAAAGTGCGCGGCATGGGACGTGCTGTAAATAATCTGATGAGCGGTAATGCTAATCTGCCTGTTATGGTTGAGATTGTCGATAAACACGAAAATATTGAAAAGATCCTGCCTTGGCTGGAAAAGAATGCAGCGCATTCTTTGGTTTTAGTAGAAGACAGCACTTTTATGGTTACTGACTATATGCGTGAGAAAGTTCTTACGGATAACAAGAAATAGTCTATAGTTATAGGGATAATGTGATTAAAAAGCTAGGATGATTTGCCACGGGTATTTTTTCCTAGCTTTTACCATGTTTGAAAGGAGCTCGTTATGACTGAAGAAATGAAAGACGATGTTAAGGTTGCAGAAAATGTAGAAGTTATTGACGATAGAGTTCGCGAGGAAGAAGCGGAGTCCCTGTGCCGTTGGGCTGCTGCCCGTGCCGGCGTAATCGTTGTTGCTCCCTTAGTTGGCACCATGAGCTTGATTGCCAACGAAGTCTACATGATTATGAAATTAGGCAAAGTATATGGGGAAGAAATGAACCAACAGGCAGCTGTAAGCGTATTGGGCAGCCTTAGCGCTTATTTTGTAGGCAGCACTTTGACTACCTTGATTCCCTTTGCACCCTTGCAAATACCTGTAGCAGTGGGCACCACCTACGCTTTAGGCCGTGTAGTTACGGAATGGCTCAAGGCAGGCAAGCCTAAGGATATGAGCCCGTTCAAAACTGTTTATGACGATGCTATGAATATGGCCAAGAAAAACTTGGATATCTTCAAGAACGACCCCCATAAGGACGAGCCTTTGGGCGACGAAAAGCAGCATTACGAGATTTAAGCTTTTAGTATATTATTTGGAGGATGACTATGTTTGATGTAGCCATTATTGGCGGCGGTCCTGCCGCAATTTTTGCAGCCTATGAATTTGTGTTGAAGTATCCTAAGCTGAAGATTGTTATGCTGGAAGCAGGCAACTCTATTGAGAAACGTTTCTGTCCTTTGGCAGCGAAAAAAGTTGACCACTGCATCAACTGCAAACCCTGCAGTATTATGCGTGGTTTTGGTGGTGCAGGTGCCTTCTCCGATGGTAAGTACAACTTTACTACGGAGTTCGGTGGTTGGCTGAACGAATACCTGCCTGAAGATAAAGTAATTGAGCTAATCGACTACGTAGACGAGCTGAACTGCCGTCATGGTGCCCCCGGTGAATACTTCACCACTAAGAACAGCCACATCGGTCAAAAGGCTTTGCGTTACGATTTGCATTTGCTCAACGCTAAAGTACGTCACTTGGGTACGGAAAATAATTTAGTAATCATGGAGAACATCTACAAGTTCCTCCAAGATAAAATCGAAATCCGTTGCAATACTGCTGTGGAAGAAATCATCCGCCAAGAAGATGGTACTTTTGAACTGCAGTTGTCCCAAGGAGAAAAGGTAGCTGCCAAGTATATCATTGCTGCGCCCGGTCGTGCCGGTGCGGAATGGTACACGGAGCAATGCCGCAAAATGGGCTTGTCCTTTATCAATAACCAAGTTGATATCGGTGTGCGCGTGGAAGTGCCTGCTGATGTGTTCAAACATATTACGGACGAAGTGTACGAAGCAAAAATTTTGTATCGTACCCAAGTTTATAATGATATGGTACGTACTTTCTGCATGAACCCTTATGGCTACGTTGTGGCAGAAAATACTGATGGTATCATCACCGTAAACGGTCACAGCTATCGCGACCCCAAACTCCACAGCAAGAATACCAACTTTGCCTTATTGGTAAGCAGCAAGTTTACAGAGCCTTTCCATGAGCCTTTGCAGTACGGTAAACGCATTGCTTCCTTCTCTAATATGTTAGGCGGTGGCGTTTTGGTACAGCGCTTCGGCGATTTGATTAAAGGTAGACGTACTAATGAAAAGCGCCTGCAAAAGAGCTTTACCAAGCCTACTTTGAGCGCAACTCCCGGCGATTTAAGCTTAGTCTTGCCTAAACGCCAATTAGATGATATCATTGAAATGATTTATGCTCTGGATAAGATTGCTCCGGGCATGGCTAATGCTGATACCCTGCTTTATGGTGTAGAGGTAAAATTCTACAGTGCACGCTTGGAACTGGATGGCAATTTGGAAACGAAGGTTCCCAATATGTTTGCCATTGGTGACGGTGCAGGCATCACCCGCGGTTTGTCCCAAGCCAGCGCCAGTGGTGTGTGGGTAGCAAGGGTTATTGGCGAAAGAATTGAGGAAGGTGTTTAATCAGTGAATTTTGAGTTCTTTGCATTCTTAGTGTTTATGTCCTTTACTTCCTTTGCTATGGCCTTTTTGGCTTATGGCATGGTAGTTCGTTTCATGGGTAAGGAAAGCTTTGCTTCCCGTATGGCGCAGATTGTGCTGGTGCCTGCCTGCATCGTTATTTATGACTTTATTACCATTGCTTCCCCCAGTGGCTATCGTTATTGGGTAGGCGGTGCACCGTTACTGTTGTGTGCAGGTATTGTTATTTATTATCGCTTTATCAAGGGTGAAGATTTTACTGAATCCCAAAAGAGCCCTATGGAGTTGGCACAAATGCAGGCTAATAGCGAGCCGAAAAAGTTTAGCAAAAAGTCCGCCCGTATTCACGAAGCGCGTAAAAAACGCGGCGGCAAATAAGTTACATATTGTTTACAAAAACCGCTGATTAAATTTCTTTAGTCAGCGGTTTTTTGCAGGAAAAAAGCAGGCGAAGCAAGAATAATATAGACAAAGAGTGGATTGCTTCTATCCGGTTTGACCGGTTCATTTTTATGGAGGTGTTATTATGTTTAAAAAAATTCTTGTTCCTGTAGATGGTAGTGAAGGCTCCTGGAGAGCGTTGAATACAGCAGTAGAACTGGGGAAGAAATTCGAAAGCGAACTGTTGATAGTAAATGTAATCCAACCTTATAACAATGCAGCTTTGTTGGCAGTGCCTTTGGATCATGCCACCGTAACCCAAGGCAACAGCGAATTGGAAAAAATTGGTGACAGAGTTCTGGAAATGGCGGAAGAACATTTGGGTTCCTACCCCTACAAGACCGAATACAGCTTGGAGGTAGGACATCCTTCCGAGCGTATTATTGCGTTGGCTAAAAAGGCTGATGCAGATGCTATCGTTATCGGTAGCCGTGGTCTGTCCGGCATTGCGGAATTCTTCTTGGGCAGTGTAAGCTCCAAGGTTTCCCAATATGCTTCCGTTCCTGTACTTATTGTGAAATAGTATGTTAAAACGTATTTTGGTGCCTATAGATGGTACCGAACATTCCTGGAGGGCATTGGAATATGCTTGCGAGCTGGTTGCTTATACTAGGGGCAGCTTGGTAATAATGACTGTGTCCGGAGGAATGACAAAGCAACCCGTCATTGAGAGCAACGGGGACATCCTCTATGCTCAGATTGGCGACGAGGTGCTGGATGCTGCCCATGCTATGCTTTTGGGTAAGAACATCGATTGTACCTATCTGTTGGAAAATGGTGGCAATATAGCAGAGAATATCCTCCGTACAGTGGAGGAGGAGCGTTGCGACGGTATTGTTCTGGGTAGCAGAGGTTTAGGTGTTTTACAAGGTTTGTTACGCAACAGCGTTAGCCATACAGTGTTAGAGAACGCAACTGTGCCTGTAACAATCGTCAAATAATCTTCGAGGGGAGGTGGCTGTAGAGGCGCCTCCCTTTAGCTTTTACACTTGTAAAAATTTTGTAATACAAGTGTTACTTTGCTTGCTTTTGATTTTACAAAACAAGTCAAATAGGGTATACTATTTTTATGCAGATTAAGTCCGTTTTCATGCGGGCTTGAAGATTTTATTATGTTATTTTCAACGAAAGAAGGGGATCCAATGGTCAAAATGAAAACTATGGATGGCAACACTGCTGCTGCGTATATTTCCTACGCTTTTACTGATGTTGCTGCAATTTATCCTATTACTCCGTCCTCTCCTATGGCAGAGGTTGTTGATGAATGGGCTGCCCAAGGCAAAAAGAATGTCTTTGGTCAAACTGTTAAACTGCTGGAAATGCAGTCTGAAGCAGGTGCTTCCGGTGCAGTGCACGGCTCTTTGCAGTCCGGTGCATTGACTACCACCTACACTGCTTCCCAAGGCTTGCTTTTGATGATTCCTAATATGTATAAAATGGCCGGTGAACTTTTGCCTGCAGTATTCCATGTATCTGCACGCGCACTGGCAACCAGCTCCCTGTCCATCTTCGGCGATCACCAAGACGTTATGGCTTGCCGCCAAACCGGTTTCGCTCTGTTGGCAGAAGGCAGCGTACAAGAAGTTATGGACTTGGCTGGCGTAGCTCATTTGGCAGCTATTAAAGGTCGTGTTCCTTTCCTGAACTTCTTTGATGGCTTCCGTACTTCCCACGAAATTCAAAAAAT
This sequence comes from Phascolarctobacterium sp., assembly GCF_045124115.1. Lineage (GTDB taxonomy): Bacteria > Bacillota > Negativicutes > Acidaminococcales > Acidaminococcaceae > Phascolarctobacterium_A. The sequence goes on along the minus strand of NZ_JBGVLF010000031.1, from coordinate 73,641 downwards.
CGAAGTGCTGGATTACGAAGATCTGGGCAAATTGCTGGATAAAGAAGCAGTTGCTGAATTCCGTCATCGCGGCTTGAACCCTGATAACCCGGTTATCCGCGGTACTGCCCAAAACCCCGATATCTACTTCCAAACTCGTGAAGCAGTAAATGGCTACTATGAAGCTCTGCCGGAAATCGTTGAAGAATATATGGGCAAAATCAACGAACTGACCGGTCGTGAATACCATCTGTTCAACTACTATGGCGCTCCTGATGCAGAAAACATCATCATCGCTATGGGTTCCGCAACTGAGACCATCCGCACTGTTGTAGAAGCAAAAGTTGCCAAAGGCGAAAAAGTCGGCGTACTGTGCATCCATCTGTATCGTCCTTTCAGCATCAAACATTTTATGGACGCTATTCCTGCTACCGTAAAACGTATTGCTGTTCTGGACCGCACCAAAGAACCCGGCTCCTTCGGCGAACCCCTGTACTTGGACGTTCGTGGCGCTTTCTATGCTAGCGACCGCAACCCCATGATCATTGGCGGCCGTTATGGTTTGGGCTCCAAAGATCTGTTGCCCGGCGATATCGTTGCTGTATTTGATAATCTGGCTAGCGCTGAACCTAAGAACAACTTTACCCTGTCCATTATTGATGACCTGTCCAACACCTCCCTGCCCACTGTTGAAGGCGTGGATGTTACTCCTGCAGGCACCAAAGGCTGCAAATTCTGGGGCTTGGGCAGTGATGGTACTGTTGGCGCTAATAAGAGCGCAATTAAGATTATCGGCGACCACACCGATATGTACGCACAAGGCTACTTCTTCTATGATTCCAAGAAGAGCGGTGGCGTAACCGTATCCCATCTGCGTTTCGGTCATACCCCCATCATGGCACCGTACCTGATCAATGCTGCTGACTTTGTAGCTGTTCACAACCAAAGCTATGTTGATAAATATGACGTAACTGCAGGCTTGAAAAAAGGCGGTACCTTCCTGCTGAACTGCAACTGGAGTGCAGAAGAGCTAGATGCTAAGCTGCCCGGTCAGTTGAAACGTTATATCGCTCAAAACGACATTAAATTCTATATCATTGATGCTGTAAAGATTGCTCAAGAAATCGGTCTGGGCGGTCGCATCAACATGATTATGCAATCCGCATTCTTCAAACTGGCAGACATTATTCCTATTGAAGATGCAGTTAAATACTTGAAGGACGCTGTAGAACATTCCTATGGCAAGAAGGGCCAGAACGTTGTTGATATGAACAACGCTGCTATTGACCAAGGCATCGGTGCTATCGTTCCTGTAGAAGTTCCTGCTGCTTGGGCAGAAGCTGCTGACACTGTAACCGCTGCTGCTACCGGCAATGACTTCATTGACAAGGTACTGGTTCCCATGAACCGTCTGGAAGGCGACAAGCTGCCCGTAAGCACTTTCAAAGATTATGCAGACGGCACTTTCCCCAGCGGTACTGCTGCTTTTGAAAAACGTGGTATTGCTATTGATGTTCCGGAATGGCAGATTGATACCTGTATCCAATGTAACCAATGTGCTTTCGTTTGCCCCCATGCTGCAATCCGTCCTGTACTGCTGACTGATGAAGAAGCAGCTAAGGCTCCTGCAACTTTGAAATCCAAACCTGCTATTGGCGCTAAAGGTTTGAACTTCGCTATGGCAATTTCTCCGCTGGACTGCACTGGTTGCGGCAACTGCGCACAAGTTTGCCCTGCTCCTAAAGCTAAGGCTCTGGTTATGAAACCGCTGGCTAGCCAACTGGATAAGACCGCTGCTTGGGATTACAGCCAAAAAGAAGTTGCTCCCAAGGCTAACCCCATGAACAAGAAGACCATGAAGGGCATTCAATTCGAGAAACCCTTGCTGGAGTTCTCCGGTGCCTGCGCAGGCTGCGGCGAAACCCCGTATGCTAAACTAGTTACCCAATTGGTTGGCGACCGTATGATGATTGCCAATGCTACCGGCTGTACTTCTATTTGGGGTGCTTCCGCTCCTTCCATGCCTTATACTAAGAACGAAAAAGGTCATGGTCCCAGCTGGGCAAACTCCCTCTTCGAAGATAATGCTGAATATGGCTTGGGCATGTTCCTGGGCGTAAAACAATCCCGTGAACGTGTTGCGCAAATGATTGAAGCTCTGCCTGCTGAAGCTCCTGCAGATTTGCTGGAAGCTGCTAAGGCTTGGCTGGAAGGCATGAACGTTAGTGAAGGTACTCGTGAACGTGCAGAAGCACTGACTGCAGTACTGGAAAAATATAAAGACGAATGCGATAAATGCGCTGCCCTCTATGCAGAGAAGCAATTCTTTGTAAAACGCAGCCACTGGATCTTCGGTGGCGACGGCTGGGCTTATGATATCGGCTACGGCGGTTTGGACCATGTACTGGCATCCGGCGAAAACGTAAACGTAATGGTATTCGATACCGAAGTTTACTCCAACACCGGCGGTCAATCCTCTAAATCCACTCCGACTGCTGCTATTGCTAAGTTCGCTGCTAGCGGCAAGAAGACCAAGAAGAAAGACCTTGGCATGATGGCTATGAGCTATGGTTATGTATACGTAGCACAAGTTGCTATGGGCGCAGACAAGAACCAAACTCTGAAAGCTATTGCTGAAGCAGAAGCTTATGACGGCCCGTCCCTGATCATTGCTTATGCTCCTTGCATCAACCACGGTTTGAAGGTTGGTATGGGCTGCAGCCAATTGGAAGAAAAACGTGCTGTTGAATGTGGTTACTGGGCAACCTACCGCTATAATCCTGAACTGAAGGAAGAAGGCAAGAACCCCTTCATTCTGGATTCTAAGGAACCCACTGCAAACTTCCGTGACTTCCTCATGGGCGAAGTTCGTTTCAGCTCCTTGCAAAAACTGTTCCCGGACACTGCAGAAGCCCTCTTCGAAAAGACCGAGCAAGATGCTAAGAACCGTCTGGATGGCTACAAAAAGCTGGCAGGCAAGGAATAAGCGATACGCTTAGTTAAAACTAAATAAAACACAACACCCCCGCTTGCGTGCTACCGTAAAAGTAGACGTAGGCGGGGGTGTATTTGTTTTTATTAGTTAAAATACCGTTGATGTGTTATAATGTACTTAAAAAGAGAGGAGGCGCGTGGCTGTGATTTATCCTTTTGTTGAATTAGCAGATAAAACAGAGATTGTACATTCTGAAATGAAACCTGACGGACGTGTGATGGTTTGCATTGAAAAGCCTATTGAAGGCGGTTTCAAGAGTGCTGTATGCTGGTTGCCTAAATATGAATGGGAAGATATTGATGGTTATAGCGAAGCAGAGATTGAAGAACTGCAGCATAAAATTGAAAATTGGGCGCATTTAATCATGCAATTTTCTCAAGAGGGGGGATTCGCAGGTGCCTCAAGTTTTTAAAATTGGTTCCTATATCGTTTACTTTTGGGTAAATGAAGGCTTGCCAACAGAGCCCATCCATTTACATGTAGCAGAAGGGACGCCCAGTCCTAATGCTACTAAAATATGGATTACTAGAGCAGGAAGATGCTTGCTGGCTAACAATAAAAGCAAAATTCCTGATAAAGCTTTACGAAATATCATGGCAATTATTGAGGCTGATAGTGATAGTATAAAAGCCTTTTGGGAAAAACGCTTTGGTGAAATCAGTTATTACTGTTAACTAAATAAAACACAACACCCCCGCTTGCGTGCTACCGTAAAAGTAGACGTAGGCGGGGGTGTATTATTTTGCGTGTTATTCTACTAAGGCTTCCAACCCTTTTTTATCGTGGAGGCCCACAGCATTATTCACCAACTTGCCATCTTTGAAAACAAGCAGAGTGGGGATGGACATAATGCGGAACTTTTCGGCTAACTCGCCTTGTTCATCCACATTAACCTTGCCAACTTTTACTTCGGGATGTTCCTTGGCAAAAGCTTCTAAAATGGGACCTTGCATACGGCAGGGACCGCACCAAGTAGCCCAAAAGTCGATGAGCACAGTGCCCTTGTAATCTAATACTTCAGCGACAAAATTTTCACGAGTAAGTTCTAATTCCATGTTTATTCTCCTTTACAAATAAAATTATATTTACAGATTTCTAATATATTTTACAGCAGACATACCTGCCAGAGAGCCTTCGTAAACTGCTTTGGCAACTTGGCGTAAGCCGCCGGTACAGTCACCTGCTGCAAAAAGACCGGGGACGTTGGTCGCACCTTGTTCATCAATAGCAACATAGCGTTCCTTTAATTGGGCGCCTAGCTTGCGGGCTAAATCCGTGCTATCGGCAGTGCCAAGAGCGAGGAAGAGACCATCCGCCTCCATAGTAGTGCCATCGTCAAAATGAACAGCTTCCAACCTGCCATCGCCACTAACCTTTGTCAAAGGTGTAGTAATGGTGGCGAAGCCTGCTTCTTTAGCAAGGCTGTCCTCCTTGCCGTTGGTTAAAATAGTGACGGAAGCAGCCAAGTGCTTCAAGTGTTCTGCTTCGTGGATAGCGTAAGGTCCATTGCCAACTACTGCTACCTTTTTCTTGCGGAAGAAGAAACCATCGCAGACAGCGCAGTAGCTGATGCCTCTGCCTTCTAAGGCTGCCAAGCCTTCAATGGCAAGGGAGATGTTCTTGGTGCCTGTAGCCAGGATAATAACAGGCGCAGTCAATGGTTCTGCAGTATTTTTGAGGGTTACCATGTAGCTGCCCGTGTACTCTACGGCTAAAACTTCATCTTGGATAATGGTTGCGCCTAAAGCTGCAGCCTGCTCCAAACCTTCTGCGTACATCTTGATGCCGCTGGCAGAAATGCCGTAATAGTTATCGATTTTGTGGGCTCTGGCTAAAGCACCGGGTCCGTTTTCGATAATGGCGGTGCTGATATTGGCACGAGCCAGATAGAGCGCTGCACTAACGCCGGCAGGTCCACCGCCGATGATAATTGCTTGAAAATTAGTAGTCATTTTACTTATCTTCTTTCTGTGTTAAAGGGTTTTCAAAATAGATACTTTGGCTGGGGAATGCGCAGGATACGCCTTCCTCTTTCATTAAAGTCATAACTTTAAGGTTGATTTCCTGGAGAATGTTCAAATATTCTACTTGGCTGCCTGTGCGGGCGTAGCAAGCTACTGCAACGTCTAAACTACTACCGTTATACGTAGTAAAATGCACGCGTACATCATCATCGTAGATTTTGGGGTTGTGTTCCAGATAGCTTTTCAGCATAGCGATGAAATGTTCTAAATGTTCCGCAGTGGTGCTGTAGGTGAGTCCCAAGGTGAAGGTGATGCGGCGCTTTTCCCTCAGCGTGTAGTTGATAATGGGGGTGTTGCTCAACAGAGAGTTGGGGATATACACCAATTCCTGGGGGAAGGTGCGGATGCAGGTACTGCGGAAGGAAACCTTTTCAACAATACCTTCAACATTGTTCGCCATAACCCAATCGCCGATTTTAAAAGGCTTATCTAGGATGATGACTAAGCTGCCAAAAACATTTGCCAAAGCATCCTTCGCAGCGAATGCTACAGCAACGGAACCAATACTTAAGGAGGCGATGAAACCGGTAATGTCGTAGTTCCATTCTTTGGCGATAGTAACGAAGCAAAGCACAACTACTAAGAGGCGCAGGATGGTGGAGCACACATTGGAAAGTGCTTCCTCAGAACGAATGCCGATTTTTTCCAAGGTATCCAGCATAATGCCGTGAGTAGTGTCGCTGACATTGTACAAGCCCCAAAAGAAACACAGGACGATGCTGCTGCGCAGTACTTTGTCTAAAATAGGCAGCAGACGGACAAATTCCGTGGGTGCCAAGTTAAAAGCAGAATAGATTGCCAGCACATAGAGCATGGCATTAATAGGACTTTCAAAAGCATCTAACAAATCTTCGCCATGTTTGAAAGAGATGATGTTGTTGATTCTGCGTACCAGGTTCAGCAGTACATTTTTGTGCAGGTAACGGAGCACGGTAAAAAAGCAAAAGGCACCGATGGACGGTAGCCAAGGGGTAAGAATAGACATAAGATCTTCCACTGGGTATCCTCATTTCCTTATAAACTTTGTATCTTTATTTTATCATTTTGTGCAGCGCAGGACAATGATTTTACATTTATTTCGAATTCTTGTGACATTATTTTGTAATTGTGTTTTACTATATATGATATAATAGGACTTAATAAATACGAGGAGGTTCGGTATGGATTTCTTTCTGGAACGGGCGTTAACCGCTTTTCTAGTAGTTTTCTGTCCTTTATTAAGTATATTTGATTTGCCCGGCAATTCCTTGCTGCTGCTCAGCGCTTTTGGCTTTGCTTTTTGGAACGAGGGCGCATATTTTAACGGACGCTTGTTGTCCGCTATGGTGCTTGTCTATGTGTTGGGTGAATGTTGGGAATTTGTGGTCGGACTGTTTGGTATCAAGAAAGAAAAAGTTTCTTGGCTTGCGGTGTTCCTCATAGGTGTCGGCGGTTTTGCCGGAACTATTATGGGCACTATGGCTGTGCCTATTTTGGGCTCTGTTGTGGGCGGCATTGCCGGTGCTGCGGCGACTGCTTTCGTCTACGAGTTTATCCGCACAGGTATGCAGGCGGATGCAGCACACTTGGCGTGGGCTGCTGCCAAAATGAAATTTTTAGCTGTTATTGGTAAAATTGCAGCAGGCATTACTTTGGCTGTGCTGCTTGTTAAATTAGTATATTTTTGAGGAGGATTATGATGAATTTTACTTTTGCACACAACAATTTTAACGTTTTGGATTTGGAAAAAAGCTTGAAGTTTTACGCAGAGGCACTGGGCTTGAAGGAAGCACGCCGTAAGGTTGCTGACGATGGTAGCTTTATTCTGGTATATTTGACCGATGGTGTTACTCCCCATTTGTTGGAGCTGACCTGGTTACGCGATCGTAAAGAGCCCTATAATCTGGGTGAGAACGAATTCCATCTGGCGTTCGAAGTAGAAGATTACGAAGCTGCTCATGCTAAGCATAAGGAAATGGGCTGCATCTGCTACGAAAATCCTGCTATGGGCATCTATTTCATTATTGACCCGGACAATTATTGGCTGGAAATTGTGCCGAAAAAATAAGCTTAAATTAGTATGCCGGAGGGTGTTTTGATGAAAGAATATGTAGTTGTGGCCAATGGCAAGCTGCGCCAATGTGCCTATGATAAATTAAACGAAACTGTTACTCTGCTTGGCTGGCAGCAGGGCGGTAAAATGCCTAGGGAAGTGTTGGAAGAAAGATTAGCCAACGCTGACGCCCTTTATTCCACTGGCGGTATCCGCATTGCTGAAAGTTTGCTGGCGAAAGCACCTAAGTTGAAGGTGGTTGCCCAAGCTTCCGTAGGTTACGACAATATTGATGTTGCAGCCTGCACTGCCCGTGGTATTCCTGTGGGCAATACTCCCGGGGTGTTGGTGGATGCAGTGGCAGATACTGCTTACGCATTGCTTTTGGACAGTGCCCGTCGTATTGTTAAGGCCCATGAACACGTAGCCAGCGGCAAGTGGGGCGAACGCAAGCCCTTTGGTCTGACTGTGGATTTGGCAGGAAAAACTTTGGGTATTATCGGTATGGGGGATATTGGCAGTGCTATTGCCAAACGCGCCCAAGTGAGCAAGATGCGCGTTATTTATAACAACCGCCATCAACGTCCTGACGATGCAGAGTTGGGCGTAACCTTCGTAAGTAAGGAAGAACTGTTGGCGGAGGCGGATTTTGTGCTGCTTGCCGTAACGCTGAACGAATCTACCAAACATCTGCTGAACAAAGAAACTTTTGCCATGATGAAAAAGGGCGCCCGCTTGATCAATATCAGCCGTGGGGGCGTAGTGGATACGGATGCCCTCTATGATGCTTTGGCAAGCGGTCACTTGGCTTATGCTGCCCTCGATGTAACGGATCCTGAGCCTTTGCCCGGAGACCACAAGCTGTTGACTCTGCCCAATATCACTATCACTCCCCACATGGCAAGCGCTACCGTGGAAACACGCGATGCTATGGCTATGCTGACGGTGGATAATATTTTGGCAGGTTTGGCAGGCAAGCCTCTGCCAGCTCAAGTAGGCAGAAAATGAAGGGCAAGGTTTGTCTGCACGGCGTTGGCATCAAGCACCAGTCCCAACTTTTGGGGCAGTTAAAGCGTTTGTTGCCCAGTGCTGCCGTAAAATATAAAGTCAAAGAAAAATATTTCCATGATAACGATATGTATAAATGTCGTTTAGCACGTTTTCGTACCAAAGGTAAAGCCTATCTGCGTGCTACCTGTGCCTGGGGCACTTTGGTTGTCTGCGATAAATTGCTGCCCGTAGCAGATATTACGGTAGAGTTCGATTGCAAGGATGCGGCTTCTGTGGCAGCAGCGGACGAACTTTTAACGCGCTTGTTAAACGGCAAAGTCCAATACGTGGTAGAGGAACCTGACTTGTCCCTGCGTATTGACAGTTTGCGTGGCTGTTTTTGGCCTGCCAATGTGGAGGCTTATGACGCTAGTGATGCAGGCACCGCTTTGGTGTGCCACCTGCCGTGGCAGGTTTACGGCATCAGCAGGCTGTGGGAGCAGGTGTTGGCGCAGGGTGGCGAACGCCAGCAGTGGCGCCAACTAAGGGTAAAGCTGCGCCGACTGCGTTCTTCCTTAGTTTTGCTCAAACCCTTGCTGCCTACTGGTGAGGCAACCGTATGGCAGCAGGCGTTGAAAAACAGGGCTGCAACTCTGTCCGCAGTGCGGGAGTACGATGTACTGCTGCAAAATTGCGCGCGCTTGCGCTTTGCTCCCGGAGCTGGTTGTGACGACCAGCAGGAAGCAGTACCTTGTTTGGCTGCAATTTTACGTGATTTGCGGCAACAGGAACTGGATAAGGCTTTTGCATCCTTAAAGTTGAACAAGCTGACTTTGGAATTGGCGCGTTTCTTGCTGTGGCTACAGCAGGGGGCAGTGGCACAGGATGTTTCCATGAAGGATTTCTTCCGCAAACGTTTAAACAGTTGGGCGGAAAAACTGAAGGAAGCACCGGAGAAATCACCCAATATGCGGGATATGGTACAATTGCACCGCTTGCGCATTAAGCTGAAACGCTTCCGCTATGCGCTGCAGTCCGTACCGGAGATTGCTACCTCCGCCCGTTTGTTGCGCAGTTTGAAATATCTGCAGGATGCCTTGGGTGTGCTCCATGACGATTACGTCAATGGACAACTGCTGGAGCAGTTAGTACAGGAGCATAGCGAGGTGGAAGAACTGCGCTACGAAGCAGCCATGCTTTCCGGATGGGAGCAGGCACGGGCTGATGTGGCAATGGAACAGCTGCCTAACCAGTGGGAAGAGTTTTGCATCTTATTGGAGGAATGGCAGCAGGAACTGTAAGATGATCTTGACATAGGGAGGGGTACTATGCCTTTACGGTTTATTCGCGCTGATTTGGCACGGGTACAGGTAGACGCTATTGTTAATACGGTTAGCAAGCGGCCCATAGTGGGTAGCGGAACGGACGGGCATTTAAATACTGTCGCCGGACCGGAACTGTTGGCTGCGCGCAAGCAGATTGGCTATATGCATCCGGGAGAGGTGGCGGTTACGCTTGCGTTCCATCTGCCTGCCAAATACGTTATTCACACGGTGGCGCCTCATTTTCTGCGGGATACACAGCCGGAAAAGTTATTGCGCCAGTGCTATCTGGGCGCTTTGCAGGCAGCAGTGGAGCGTGGCTGCCAATCCATTGCTTTTCCTCTCTTAGCTACAGGGTATAGAAGCTTTCCCAAGGAATTGGCTTTTAATATTGCGGTAGAAGCATTTACGGATTTTTTAGCGGAACATGATTTAGATATTTCCCTAGTGCTTTTTGACAAGCAGTCTTTGGCAATTCCCAGTCCTTTACTGCAGGATGTACAAAGCTTTATTGATGACCATGCTTGTGGACATTTGTTGGCCATGGAGCGCAGGCGTAGGCAGTGGCGCGATGAAAATAGAAACTACTGCAGCGAGCAGCTTGAAAATCTTGATCATGAAGACTTTCAAGCTATGTTCGAGTTAGATGACGACCTTGTTGCTAAGGATGTTGGAATAGCATTTAATAAAGCATATTCTCCAAAAGCATCTTTGGAGGATATGGTAGCGCATCTTGATTCAGGCTTTTCCGAAACGCTGCTCAAATTGATTGACGCCAGCGGACATAGTGATGCCGAAGTGTATAAGAAAGCCAACATGGACCGCAAACTGTTTTCGAAAATCCGCAACAGTAAGGATTATCGTCCTAAGATGCAGACAGTTATGGCGTTGGCGATTGCCTTGGAGCTTGATCTGCCCACTACGGAAGATTTGCTTAGCCGTGCAGGTTACGCTTTGAATTCTAGCAAATTGTTTGATGTCATCGTCAAATATTTCATCATCCATAAAAATTACGATATAGTCAAAATCAATGAGGTGCTGTTTGAATATGATCAGCAACTTTTAGGTTACAATTAAAATGTCGCTTGACAAGCGACCTAAACCTCCTTTGAATCTTGTAAAATTAAGACAACAAGAAACGAAGGAGGTTTTTCTTATGACTACAGAATTGATTTTTATTTTGGACCGCAGTGGTTCTATGTATGGTTTGGAAAAAGATACGATTGGTGGGTTTAACTCCATGCTTGACAAGCAGAAAAAAGAAGGTGGCAATGTCTACGTTTCTACAGTGCTTTTCAATCAACACAGCAAGGTTATTCATGACCGTGTGCAGTTGGAAAAAGTAGAGCCTTTGACGGAAAATGATTACGAGCCTTACGGATGCACGGCTTTGTTGGACGCCATAGGTGATGCTATTCATCACATGGGCAACGTACATAAATACGCGCGCAAGGAAGATGTGCCGGAGAAAACTTTGGTGGTTATCACTACGGATGGTTTGGAGAACGCTAGCCATCGCTATAATTATGAAAAGATTAAGAAGATGATTGCCCGCCAGCAGGAAAAATACGGTTGGGAATTTATCTTCCTGGGTGCTAATATTGATGCAGCTGCAGAGGCAGGACGCTTTGGTATTAGGGAGGATCGCACTATTAACTTCATCAATGACGATATCGGTATCAGCACTTGTTATGCTGCTGTGGGCGAGGCAGTAACCAGTATGTGTATGGCGAAACCTTTAAGTGCGGATTGGAAAGAACGCAACGAGGAAGATTTTGAGAAGAGAAAGAAATGAAGGGAGAAAAAGAACAACAACGCACCCTGCGTGCTTCAGTAAGTTGGGAAGTACGCCAGGGTGCGTTTGGCGTTTAGAGATATTCTTTTAAGTATTCATGCACGTATTCTTCTGTTGTTTTAGCAATGCGGAGTGCGGGGGATTCCTCCATGCCAATGTTTTTAGCTACAGCTAGCAAATCATCTAAGCTAGGATTTGTACCGTTACCATGTATTGTGGTAGCGTGCTCTCCGCCTATGGAATAGCTATAGGTTAAGTCGTAGGCAGGAGATAGTTGCCATCGAGATTCTTCGTCGTTATATACGAAGGTAAAATTTTTGGAATGATCATCTCTGTTGTGAGCGTAGACGTTAAAGCACATCAAGCGGTAGAGTTTTTCAACTTCGCTAAAACTTTTTGTCAGATTCAAAGTTAGCTTCATGAGAATGTCGTAATCAAGATTGGGGATTCTATGGGACGTTTCTAAAAGACCGCTAGCGGTAATCATGTGAACTCGCTCTGTACCGCGTACAGTTTTTATGCGGTCAAAGCGTTTGGTACCGAAATAACCACTGCAAATTTGTGAAGGGAAAAGGCGTGTTTCGCTCATCTCAATACCGCAAGCTTTAGCACATTGGGAATAGTCATATTCCTGTTTGCCGATGTTTTTATCATCACTGCTAGCGGGAAACTTGATAATCCATTCTTCATCGTTTATGGAAGTGAGAATTTTAGGACGTGCACCACCGGAAGAGCCACCAAGGTAGAATAGCGTATCCAAATCATCTGTGGATTCTGATTGCAGAATTTTGCTACATTCTTGCGCAAGTTTATCTAAATCTAAGCTTGGTTGTGTGCTTGGCAAATTGACTTCCGGTTCGTAGGTCAGGGCACCCATGCCACTGTTGCCGACGATAGCCAAACGGTCTAAATTAGCGATTGTGCGTGGATTGACTCCATTTTTCAATAACACCCTATCAACCAACAGTCTACCCCAGCCATCAGGAAGGCTGTCGGCAAAAACACCGAAGAGGCCATCTAATGGATCTAGCTTCGGTATAAAAACTTGCTTACGCAAAGGCAGGGAATAAGGGCTGATAGAAAAACCATTGGTAAGCCATTCGTCGCTATATTCAAATGCGCAAAGATAATTCTTTACTAGGCACATAGAGCCAACTATGCGGCCCTTGTACATTACATTAAGCTTTTTGTTTTTGTTCATTTTCTATCTCCTTAAGGGACAAATAGGGAACGTCGCTGAAAAGAGTGCATAGCTCTTTTTCAATATCTAGTGCAATCGCGATTTTGGTTAAGGATAGCAAAGAAATTTCGCCACTTGTCTCGAAGCGTTTCACAGAACCTAAGCTTACTCCTGACAACTCGCTTAGTTTTTTCTGCGTTATTTTACGGCGCTTGCGGATGGTACGTATTCTTTGGGCGATACCATTATTTATATCCACCGGGGACGTGTTTTGAAAAAGAAAATCAAAGTTGTTCATAGCTAATATTTTAGCTTAAAATACCAATTTTAGCAAGAAAAAGCTAATATATTAGCTGTAAAATTTGTGCTTAAAAATACAACAACGCACCCTGCGTGCTTCCGTAAGTTGGGAAGTAGCCAGGGTGCGTTTAGCTTTTTTATTCTCTTTTACTCCAGATTGCAGTCTTCCAAAAGCTTTTTAGCGTCGATGTATTGGGCGATGCCTGCAGCAACTTTTTTGGATTCCTTCATAGCCAAAACTACAGTTGCAGGACCGTGTACCACATCACCGCTGCTGAAGACGCCGGCACGGGTAGTCATGCCGTAGGGGCGGTCGCGGGTAATGACAAAACCGCGCTCGTCCACTTGGATGCCTTTAGTGGTGCTGACAATGCGGGCTGCAGGCTTTTGTCCCACCGCCAAGATTACGCAATCGCAGGGGATAACTTCCTGACCACCTTCAGCAACGAATTTGCCATCAGCGGTTTTTACAATGTTTTGCACTAAAAGACCTGCCAACTTCGTTTCGTCCGCAGGGGTAGCCTGACGGCGGATGTTGTTGACTGCACGCATTTGTTTCTTATTAAAATAAGCAATAGGCTGTTTCAAGAATTTGAACTGTACGCCTTCTGCCACTGCTGCTTCGTATTCAGAGGGGAAGGCGCTAACTTCGGCATCGGTTTTGTGGTAGACGATGGTAACATTTTTCGCACCACGGCGTACCGCAGTACGGGCTGCGTCCATAGCTACGTTGCCTGCACCAACGACGATAACGTTGTCACCGGTGTGGAGCAGCGTTTCACTAGCGTCCAGTTTACCTTCGTTGGCAAGTACAACCATGCGCAGAAAGTAGGTTGCGGTCAAGATGCCGCTTAACTCTTTGCCGGGCAGGTCGAGAATACGGGGCAGGGAAGTGCCTGTACCCATAAAGATAGCGTCATAGCCTTGGCTGAACAGGTCGTCCACAGTAAAGTCTACGCCTGCCAATTGGTTGGTTTTGATTTCTACGCCGATGGTCAGCAGTTCGTCGATTTCACGACGCACTACGTCTTTCTGCAGGCGGAATTCCGGAATGCCGAAAAGCAGCACGCCGCCAGGTTCGCCTTGAGCTTCGAAAATAGTAACATCGAAGTCCATTTTTGCCAAGTCGCCTGCTACAGTCAAGCCTGCAGGACCGCTGCCGATAACGGCAACCTTACCACGTTTTTTGCTGGAGGGAGAGGTGGGTTTCAAATCATTCTTATGGGCGAAATCGGCGATGAACATTTCCAAGCTGCCGATTTCAATACCGCTGTGTTTCTTCGCCAAAACGCAGTGAGCCTCGCATTGGCGTTCGTGGGGGCATACCCTGCCGCAGATAGCAGGCAGATTGCTGCGTTCGGAGATGATTTCGTAGGCCATGCCGATATTACCTTCGCTGAGGGCACGGATGAACCCGGGAATATTGTTTTCAATGGGACAGCCTGTGCGGCACAGGGGGCGGGTGCAGTTAAGGCAGCGGCGCGCTTCCTGAATCGCTTCGGCGGTAGTTAAAACTCTGCTCATGATCTATTACCTCGTATTTACAATGGAGTAAATTTACACTATTCGTATCTTATATCATATCATAGCAGAGGCAATGGGTAAATAAAAAAATGTAAAATTTGCGATGGAAAGGGTTCTGTGTACCTGCTTGTGTTTGACAATTGCACAATAAGTGCTATAATATAAACAAAATACTTAAATTTTTCGATGTTTGTCTTTTGTATACAAACATCATGGAGGCTTACTAATGGATAAAGAATTATTGAAGCAAAAGGTGTGCGCAGCAATTGATGCGTCCGCTGATAAGATAAAAGCCATTGCCGGCAGCATTGAAAGCGAACCGGAACTGGGCTTTAAGGAGGTAAAAACTTCTGCTAAAGTTGCGGAATTTATGCGTGAATTAGGCTTGGAAACCCAAACCGGATTGGCAATCAATGGCGTCAAGGGCCGTGCCCATGGCGGCAAACCCGGTCCCACCGCCGCAGTTTTAGGCGAATTGGACGCAGTGGGCTGTCCTGAAAGCGCTAAGGCAGATCCTTTGACCGGTGCTGCTCATGCTTGCGGTCATAACCTGCAAATCGCCACTATGCTGGGTGCTGCCTGCGGTATTATGAAGTCCGGTGTGCTTAGCGAATTGTGCGGTGACGTTGTCTTCTTCGGCGTGCCTGCGGAAGAATACATTGAAATCGAATACCGCAAAAAATTGGTGCAAGCAGGCAAGCTGCACTTCCTCAGCGGTAAAGGTCAATTGATTTACGAAGGCGCTTTCGACGATATCGACATGGCAATGCAGATGCATGCAGATAAGAATATGCCTCGTCCCACCGTTTCCATCGGCGACAGCAGCAATGGTTTCGTGGGCAAGACTGTGCAATATGTTGGCAAAACTGCCCATGCTGCCGATGCTCCCCATGAAGGCATCAATGCTTTGAATGCTGCTATGTTGGGACTTATGGGTATCAACGCTCTCCGTGAAACCTTCCGCGAGCAGGACGTTGTCCGTGTACATCCCATCATTACTAAGGGTGGCGACTTTGTTAACAGCGTGCCTGCGGACGTACGCATGGAACTGTATGTGCGCGCGAAAACCATGAACGCTATTGATAATACCCATAAACGCGTGGACGCAGCACTCAAGGCTGGCGGTGACGCTATTGGTGCAGAAACCATTATTACCACTCTGCCCGGCATGATGCCTTTGAACTGCAACCGTCGCATGAATGAATTGATGGTAGCAAACTCCCGTAAGGTAAATCCTGATGTGGATATTAAGGATGCAGGCCATTTCAGTGCTTCTACCGACATGGGCGATGTTTCCCATCTGATGCCTGTTATCCATCCCTTTATTGGCGGTACCGACGGCTTGCTGCACACCGGTGGCTTCCATGTAGTGGATTTTGATGCGGCAGTGCTGCTGCCTGCCAAAGCTTTTGCCATGATGCTGGTTGACCTGCTGGCAGATGATGCGCAAGAGGCAAAAGGTATTTTGGCTGACTTTACTCCGATTCTGACTAAAGAGGAGTACGTTGCCAAAATGGAAAGCTATTTTGGTTAAGACTGCTAACAAAGTGGTTGCTTTGTTTACGGCCTTTATGAAAATAGAATTTTTTTAGGAGGGGTTTGTAATGAAAAATATCAAATTACATGCCATTATTCTGGCGCTGATTATCGTTGCAGAGCTAATCGGCACTCACACAATTACTATTGGCATTGGTCGCATTGTGCTGCTGCCCATGCTTTTTGCTCTGCTGTTGGGTATTTTGACTACTCCCAAATTCCTTAACCTGTCCGGTCAAAAGGAAATGGTTGACGCAAGCAGCTTGATTGGTGTAACATTGATGCTGCTTATGGCTCGTTATGGCACTTTGGTAGGTCCTACTCTGCCCAAGATTCTGGCTGCTTCCCCGGCATTGATCCTGCAAGAGTTTGGTAATCTGGGTACTGTACTTCTGGGCGTTCCTGTTGCAGTTTATCTGGGACTCAAACGCGAAACCATCGGTGCTGCTCACTCTGTAGCTCGTGAACCTAACGTTGCTCTGATCGGTGAAAAATATGGTCTGGACTCCAGCGAAGGTCGCGGCGTTATGGGCGTTTACATTGCAGGTACCGTATTCGGCACCATCTTCTTCGGCATTATGGCCAGCGTTGCTGCTTCTACTCTGCCCATCCATCCTTATGCATTGGCTATGGCTGCAGGCGTAGGTTCTGCCAGCATGATGACTGCTGCAGTTGGTTCTTTGGTTGCTATGTATCCTGATATGGCTGACCAATTGGCTGCTTTCGGTGCTGCTTCCAATATGCTGTCCGGCTTGGACGGTCTGTATATGTCCGTATGGCTGGGCTTGCCCATGACCGAATGGCTGTACAAAAAATTCTATAAGCTTAAATATGGTGTTGAACCTGAAGAACCCAAGAAAGGAGAGGAAGCATAATGAAAGTTAAAGATACTCTTATTGTTTTAGCAATCGTATCCTTCATGAGCCTGTTCTCCAATGTGTTGGGTACTAAAGCCAATATAATTCAATCCATCCCCGGTTTGTTGATTTTGGGCGCTATTGCCTTTGTAGGCATGATGATGTCCAAGTATCTGCCAGGTGGCATTCCGGCTGCTGCTTACGTTGTAACCATTGGCTGCATTCTGACTGTTCCCGGTGTTCCCGGTGCGGATATTATCAATGCTTATGTTAAGAATGTAGGCTTCGTTGCTCTGTGTACTCCGATTCTGGCTTATGCAGGCGTTGCGATTGGTAAAGATTTGGATGCTTTCGCTAAATCCGGTTGGCGCATCTGCGTGCTGGCCATCGTAGTATTCGTTGGCACCTACATCGCTAGCGCAATCATCGCTCAAGGCATCCTGAAATCCTTAGGTCAAATCTAAGAATTTCTTAGCTAACTAAAAATTGCTAAATTTAAAGGCTCCGTCCTCGCTTGGGGACGGAGCCTGTTTTACTATATTATTTCTTTTTCAGTAAGCTGCCAAGGAGGCCGCGTGCTAAACCGGTAGCTATGGATCTACCAAAGGTTTGCAGGGCGCTGGTAGCAACTTTCTCCAGTACGCTGGGCGCTTCTTTAGGCGCACGGCTGGAGGTTCTGCGGGCAGAAGTTTTGGCAGTGGTACTGCGCCCACTGGTGCTGCGAGGAGCGTTGCGGCGTACTTCCTCACGCAGGCTGGTAGTTTCTTCGTCTGCGTCTTCGTCGCACTCTTGAGTTTCTGCTTCCGCTTGTTCAGCACGTTTCATCAGTACTTCGTAGGCGGATTCGCGGTCGATGGCCTCTGCATATTTGCTATAGAGAGCATCATTCTTTATAGCCTTTTGGCGCATTTCGTCGCTGCAGGTGCCCAAATAGCTTCTGGGAGGCATAACGTAAGCACGCTGTACCATGGTGGGCACGCCTTCTGCATCCAGCAGAGAAACGAGGACTTCGCCCGTACCCAGTTCGCCTAAAGCAGTTTCTGCGTTCAGTTCGGGGTTGGGGCGGAAGGCTTGGGCTGCTGCCTTTAAGCCTTTGCGCTCTTTAGGCGTATAGGCGCGCAGTGCGTGCTGCAACTTATTGCCCAACTGCGCTAAAACACTGTCGGGGATATCCGCAGGCTGTTGGGTGATGAAGTAAATGCCAATACCTTTAGAACGGATAAGGCGGACGATTTGCTCTACCTTGTCCAATAGGGAGCGAGGTGCATCCTTAAAGATTAAGTGGGCTTCGTCAAAGAAGAAGACCATCTTGGGCTTTTCTAAATCGCCTGCTTCCGGCATCATTTCGTACAGTTCGGAAAGCATCCACAGCAGGAAGGTGGAGTAGAGCAAGGGATTTTGGAAGAGCTCTGTGCAGTGGAGCAGGTTGATAACGCCTTTGCCGTCTTCAGTAGCAAACCAGTCTTTAATATCCAAAGCAGGTTCGCCAAAGAAGATGTTGCCGCCTTGGTCCTCCAAACGCAGCAATGCACGTTGGATAGCGCCTAAGCTTTGGGAAGAAACGTTACCGTATTTCAATTTAATATCTGCCGCATTATCGCCAACGTATTGCACCATGCTGCGCAAATCCTTTAAATCAAGGAGCAGCAGGCCTTGTTCGTCAGCTACGCGGAAGACGATGTTCATAACACCGGATTGGGTGTCGTTTAATTCTAACAAACGGCTGAGCAGTTCCGGACCCATTTCGGAGATGGTGGTGCGCACGGGCAGACCCATTTTGCCATACACATCCCAAAAGCGCAGGGGATAGCCTTGGAACTTCCAATCCATTTCCAAACCCAGTTTATTCTTAATGCGCTTTTGGAAGCCTTCGCTGTCTTCGCCGGGCAAGCACATGCCGGAAACGTCGCCTTTAATATCGGCCAAGAAAACAGGCACGCCCATTTCGCTAAAGCCTTCTGCCATAACCTTCAAGGTTACGGTTTTACCGGTGCCGGTAGCACCGGCAATCAGGCCGTGGCGGTTTGCCATTTTCGGTGTCAGATAAATGCCGCCGTTGGCGTTTTGACAGAGCCACAGCTTATGTAATTTTTCGATATACATATAATCCTCTCCTTTAAAAAGAGCGTTTTCCTAATAGGGGATGGCTGCAGGGGCGTAGGCTCAGGTGCTGTACCATGTCGGATGCTTCCTCCAAGGGCAGGTCTTCTTTGCTGCCTTGACGCTCCAGCACGCAGAGGGGATTATCCACGCCAACTTCGCCACCGGGGAGATAAATATACTCTTCATTATCTGCGTCGCCGAAAATATAACCGGCGGACAGTTTTTCTGCAATAACTTTGGACATAATGCTCCTTTAATCTACTTTAGAACATGCGCCGCTTCCACAGGAGCCAAGCACTGCCGATGGCAACGGTGAAGGCGATGGCGACAACAAAGGCGAAACCGTAGGGGCTGTCTGCAAAGGGAACGGCAACGTTCATGCCCCACAGGCCGCTGATTAACGTAGGGATTGCCAGCAAAATGGTGACGGACGCCAAGAACTTCATGACAAGGTTCAAGTTGTTACTGATGATGCTGGCGAATACTTCCATCATGCTGTTAAGAATGTGGCTGTACATCTCAACCATTTCTACCGCCTGCTTGTATTCGATGATAACGTCTTCCAGTAAATCTTCGTCTTCCTCGTACACTTTGATTAAATGTTGGGAGGCAGTGGCGCTGCGCAGGCGGAGCAAGCGCTCCATAACGATGGAGTTGCTACGCAGAGAGGTGGAGAAGTAGGTCAAGGACTTCTGCAGATCCAGCAGGTTGAACAGCTCGTTGTTTTCCATGGACTGACGCAGGTGGATTTCCAATTCGTCAGTTCTGCGGATGATGATACGGATATATTTCAAATAGAGGGTGGCAGATTTATACAGGATTTGGAACAGGAAACGGGTTTTCTTGAAGGTGCTGAACATGCGGCTGTTGTGGGTGCCGAAGTCAGCAGTAACGCCGTTAGGTTCCAAGCAGATGGTAGCAATGCCGTCCGCTGTAATGACGATGCCCAAAGGCAAAGTGTCGTAATCCTTATTACTGCGTAGGAAAGGAATGTCCACCAAAATCAAGATTTGGTCATCTTCCACTTCGATACGGGATTTTTCTTCTTCGTCCAGTGCGGCGCTTAAAAAGTCCATTTGGATATGGGTTGCGTCGGCGATTTCCTGCAGCTCCTCTTCAGAGGGGGCCACTACGTCCAGCCAATAGCCTTTTTCCAAACGGTCCAGCTCCAGCTCATCCAAGCCTTGGTCCGTGCTTTTTACAATTTTGTACATGGCGCTCCCTCCTCTCTATGGTCATCTCTTCGAACTCACTTCGTCAGAGACTCCCACGTTTTCTAATATTTATAATCTTTCTAAAATAGCTTTAGACAGTTGGTCTGCACAGCTGGTGCCGCGGCCGCGGCAGTCGTTGCCTGCCAAAATTTCGGCAACTTCGCGGGCATCCTTGCCTTCTACCAGTTTGCCGATGGCGAGCAGGTTGCCTGGGCAGCCGCCAATGAATTCTACGTTGTGCAGTTTGCCGTCAACAATATCAAAATTTATTTTACGGGAGCAAACTCCCACAGGTGTGTAGCTATACATATTTTTAACCTCCAGTGGATTGTTCAATTTGAGACAGTCTGACAATATACAGTAAGAATTTCGACACAAAGAGAAAAAATCCTTTTTTACTATGTAAAACGTAGAAAAAATTTCCGTGTACGTGGCAGATGGATAAAAAGTAAATTTTGTTTAAAAGTTCTTCCTTTTGAGAGCAAATCTTGCTATAATAAAAGGTAATTTATTACCGTGTCGTAGTATGGTAGTAGGGGCTGTAGGAACAAGTAGGACGTGTAGAGTTTCTGCGGCATATTGTACGTGCATTTTGTAGCATGGAAGAAAGGTAGTGTATTTTTTATGTCCATCCAATTAGTTATCGTCTGTCTTTACATTTTGTTGCTCTTCGGCATCAGCTTCTGGGTTAAGCGCCGTGCCGACAAGGGTTCCACCGAGTACCTGCTGGCAGGTCGTAAGCTGGGCACTTTGCTCATCGCTGTAAACATCACCGGTCTTGCTGTAGGCGCTGCTTCTACCGTAGGTGTAGCGGAACGCGCTTTCTCCATCGGTATGGCTGCAGGCTGGTACAACGCTGCTTGGGCTGCAGGCTCTGTAGTTATGGGCCTTTTTGCTGCAGGCAAGCTGCGCAAGATGAAGGTTTCCACTATTCCGGAATTCTTTGAAAAATATTATGATACTAAAGGTCGTGTAATCAGCGCTGTAGGCTTGATCATCATCCTCAGCGTTATCACTTCCTTGCAATATTTGGCAGGTGGTGCGATTCTGTCTTCCCTGTTGCCCAATATTTTCTCCTTCCAAGGCGGTATGCTTATGAGCGCTGCTGTGTTCATCGGTATTACCTTAATTGGCGGTCTGTGGTCCAGCGGTTTGGCAAACATCGTCAGCGTAGTGCTGATTTACTTGGGCATCATCTACTCCTGCGTAGAAGCTGTTGGTAACATTGGCGGCTTTGCTGCTTTAGAGGCTAATCTGCCCAATGCAGAAACTATGATTAATCCTTTGGGCGGTATTCCCATTGTTGTTATCGTTAGCTGGTTCGTAGTTATGATTACTCAAGCTATTACTTCCGGTCCTGTACCCATCGCTTGCGGTGCCAGCAGCGAAAAATCTGCCCGTAACGGCTTTTTGCTGGGCGGTCTTTTGATTTTCCCTATTGGCTTCCTGTGCGCTATTTTGGGCTTGGTGGCTAAGGTTATGTTCCCGGAAATCCCTGTAGAAAAAGCTGCTCTGGCTATGCCTAAAGTAGTTATGAGCTTGAACCCCATTGCCTCCGGTGCAACTTTGGCAGCACTGTGGGCTGCAGACGTTTCCACCGCTTGCACCATTTTGCTGGGCGCAGGCACTTTGTTCTCCCAAGATATTTACAAACGCTTTGTTGATCCCCAAATCTCCGATGAAAAATTCGTTAAAGTTAACCGCGTAATTATCTTTGCTATTGGCTTGGTAACTTTGTGGCTGGCATTTAATGCAGTTGGTATTTTGAAGACCATGATTACCGGCCTGTCCATGACCACTGCTTTGACCTGTATTTTCTTCTTCACCGTTTATGCTCCCGGTCTGTGCCGTCGCAGCAGCGCTTTCTGGACCACTTTGGTTGGTATCGTAGGCATTGTGCTGTGGTTCATGCCCGGTAACGTTTTAGGCTGCATCAAACCGATTTTCAAAGAAGTTGTATATTTTGAATGGGTAATCTGCATTATTACCTTCCTGCTTGTTTCCGTTATTGACAAGAACAAGATTAAGGAAGTAGAAGTTGCAAGCGAGGAATAAATTATGTACGAAAACTCCGGCAAAGGCTGTAGTAGTATTGAAGTAGGCCGTGCTGCTCTGCATATCGCCCTTACTGCTAACCGCTGTGAGGAAAACCGTATGAAGGAGCAGTTGGCATCACAGGGAATAAAATCTACCGCTGTTGATTTTGGCGGCGAATTTATTCCTTCCATAGTAAAAATTATTGAAAGGGCTGTAGTTGCAGCCCAACGCCAACATTTGGTGACGGAAACCCATGTAGGTGCAGGCGCTGTGGCAGGTGCTGCCCACGAAGCTTTAGAGCAAGTGAAAAACAAGGCTGTAGGCTTTAATGTAGGCGGCAAGATCGGCATTGCCCGCTGTGGCGAGCATTTATGCGTCGCTATTTATATGGGCGTAGGCGTACTGAACCTTAACGAAATGTGCGTGGGGCTTGCTCACCGTAGTTTGGCAAGTGATGAATAAGGAGGTCCTTTTATGAACCTTATTGATGTAATCGGCCCTGTAATGATTGGGCCTTCCAGCTCCCATACAGCAGGTGCTGCCCGTTTGGGGCTTTTAGCTGCCAGCATTTTAGGCAGCCGTCCCGTCCATGCAGATATCTACCTGCATGGCTCCTTTGCCGAAACCTACCAAGGTCACGGTACGGACATGGCGCTTTTAGCAGGGTTGATGGGCTGGTTGCCGGATGACGAGCGTATTCCGGAAGCTATGGACCACGCTGGGGAAGCAGGCTTGCAGTATGCTTTCCACAAGGTTGATTTGGGTAACGCTGCGCATCCCAACACGGTGCTGTTCAAATTGACCGGCGAAAACGGCGCTTACTGCGAAATTGTTGGTTCCTCCATTGGCGGCGGCCAAGTCAAAGTAACGGAAATTGATGGCTTCCCTGTGGAGCTGACAGGTCGTCTGCCGGCTATTTTAACCGTGCATACGGATACCAGAGGCGTTATTGCCCTTGTTACAGGTACTTTGGCTAACGCAGGGGTGAATATTGCCACCATGCGTCTGTTCCGCAGCAATAAGGGCGGCATGGCTTCCATGGTTATTGAATGTGACGAGGCAGTACCCCAAGAGATTTTAAATTTGATTGGCGCTTTGCAGCAGATTGAATCTGTTCGCTTTATCGCCAGTGTGTTATAAGGAGCATCCCATGAAGAAAGAAATGCTTTCATTGAACAGCTGGATAGAGGAGGCTACCCGTTGGCAGCAATCCATGGATGAATTCCTGCTGGATTATAATATGAGGGAAATGGAATGCAGCCAAGAAGATTTATTGGCGAAGATGCAGGAAATGTTGCAGGTAATGGAGAAATCTGTAGAGCATGGTCTTACAGGTGTCCGTTCCCACAGCGGTCTGACCGGCGGTGACGCTAAACGCTTGACGGAAGCTGCAGGCGGTGGCAAGTTTGCCGGCCTGTTAGGCGATAAAGCTTTGGATGCTGTTATTTATGCTACAGCAGTGGGCGAATGCAACGCTGCTATGGGCAGAATCGTGGCAGCGCCTACAGCAGGTGCTAGCGGCGTGCTGCCCGGTGTCTTCTTCTCTTTGAAGAAACACTGTAATTTAAGCGATGAAACTTTGGCTCGCGGCCTAGTGGTTGCAGGCAGCATCGGTATGGTCATCGGTCAACGTGCGTCTCTGGCAGGTGCAACAGGTGGCTGCCAAGCCGAATGCGGCAGTGCTGCCGCTATGGCAGCAGGCGCAGCTGTAGCTATGCTGGGAGGCACGCCTGCCCAAGTGGGTACTGCGGTAGCCATTGTCTTTAAAAACGTGCTGGGGCTTGTTTGCGACCCTGTGGCGGGGCTTGTAGAAGTGCCCTGCATTAAACGCAACGGCGCATGCGCATTGCAGGCGCTGCTGGCAGCGGAATTGGCGCTGGCAGGTATTGGCAGCTTTATTTCCGCTGATGAAGCTATTGACGCTATGAAGAGCGTAGGCGATAGTTTGCCTTGCGCTTTGAAAGAAACCGCAGGCGGCGGTATGGCCGCATGTCCTACGGCAGTGGCTTGGGCAAAAGCATATTTTGCCAAGTCCGCACAATAAATTACAAAGGAGAGATAATCATGAAAATTATTTGCAGTGACAAAGCTCCCGAAGCATTGGGTCCCTATTCCCAAGCAGTACAAATCGGTTTTACTCTGTGCATTTCCGGACAAATCGCTATTAACCGCGAAACCGGTGAAATGGTGCAATCCTCCATTGAAGCGGAGACCGAACAAGTAATGGCTAACATTGAAGCAATTCTGGAGGAAGCAGGCTATGGCTTCCGCAATGTTTGCAAGACTACTATCTATGCGACCGACATCAACGATTTTGCTGCGATTAACGGCGTATATGGTAAATACTTCAAAACCGAACCTCCTGCACGCTCCTTTGTACAGGTTGCAGCACTGCCGAAAGGCGCTCGTGTAGAGATCGAAACCATCGCTTCCAAATAATTTGAAAAAAATCTAAAGTTTTTTCAAAAAAGGTGTTGACATCTACTACCCAGTATAGTATAATTACATTCGTCGCCAAGCTATGAAGTTTGGAAACAAAATTTGGTGGCTGTGGTGAAGTGGTTAACACGGCGGATTGTGGCTCCGTTACGCGTGGGTTCGACTCCCACCAGTCACCCCACCTTTCGCAGAAAAGGGTTAACCAATTTAATCTTGGGGCGTAGCCAAGTCGGTAAGGCACGGGACTTTGACTCCCGCATGCGTTGGTTCGAGTCCAGCCGCCCCAGCCATGTGATTCACTAGCTCAGTTGGTAGAGCACCTGACTTTTAATCAGGGTGTCCCGAGTTCGAGTCTCGGGTGAATCACCACGAAATCCAGCCGTCCGTAGCAATGCGGACGGTTTTTGATTATATGCGAGTGTGGCGGAACTGGCAGACGCACTAGACTTAGGATCTAGCGCCTTACGGCGTGCAGGTTCGATTCCTGTCACTCGCACCAAAAAAATTATGGTCGGACGTTGGTCCGGCCTTTTTATTTTTCAAAATAAGTCAAGTTTGAAAAAAACTGTTAATTATGATATAATAACATGAATTTAGACTGAACAGTCAGTAAAGGATGGTTGTAGTGTTTCGTAAAGATAAGTGGTTTAAATTGGGTTGGGCTTATTTTGTTGTGATGTTTATATTAGAAATTATTCTGCCCGCATGGACGGGAGAAGAAAACGGTGTGATTGAAAACTTGCAGATGCTGTGGCTTTTTGCAGGGTTGTGGTACAGTTGGAAGATGATCCGCACCAAGCAGCGCTTTCTGGAGCAGGCAAAATATCTGTGGACTGCAGGCTGCGTATATTTCTTCCTATTGATTATGCGCGAGATTAGCTGGGGCAGAGTTTTCTTTGTGGATGAAAAAGGGCACATGGCGCAGTACAGCGATTTAGGGCTGTATGGCAAGCTGGTGCATCCTACGGTGGCAGTGTTTATTGTGGTAGCGCTGTCTGCCTGTACAAAGCGAAAATTTGGCGCACGTTATTGGCGGTGAAGCTGCCTATTAAATCTTTTGTGCTGCTGTTGCTCTTTATCTTTATGTCCTGGGTGGGCGAAAAGAGCAATTTCACCGGTTTCCATGGCGAGGTTGCCGAGGAGCTGGCGGAGTTTGGCGCCTACATGATGATGTACGTACTGACCAAGGATATGGGCAGACGGTTATTAGAAGAATAGAGAATTTGAGGGGGAGCGTAAAGCTCCCCCTTTTTTTTCGTTGTAAACACCACCCCTCAGGCAACTGCGCCTCTGCGAGGCTTGCTGACAGCTCCCAGAGGCACCACCCCTCAGCCTTCGCTACGCTTCGGCAGCTCCCCTATTAGGGGAGCCGAGACACTTTGGGAGTACTTCCGTATGGTTTAGGAATATTGCCAATAGAATGACCCCTCAGTCAGCTGCGCCTCTACAAGGCTTGCTGACAGCTCCCCTAGAAAGGGGAGCCGAGGCGCTTTGGGTGTGCGTCCGTATGGTTACTAACTACTCTAAGTACACTAGCGAAAGAACACTACAGAGTCTCGTTCCCCCTGCTAGGGGGATGTCAGTGAGCGTAGCGAACTGACAGGGGGTTTGTTATGGGGAATGCTTTTCGTTGCAATCGTTGTGCAACGAAAACGGTTATCGTTGCATTTCGTTTGCGACGCAAAATGCATTATCTTTCTTAACACATCTCTATATATTAGCAAAACGCTAGACTTTCATAAGTTTTACATAAATTATCAGATAAATCTATTGACTTGCGGGTCAAAATGGTATACAATAACCCTAGCGATGCAAAGGTCGTAAGGCAAAAAAGACTGTTGCATTTGCTACACACCCCTCGTATTATAAGGTCCCTGAGGCGCAGGTAATGACCGCATGGTAGAGGAAACAAGGCAACTCTTACCGGACTTGCGGAAATGAGCTTGGGCAAAGGGGTTTTGTAATAAATAAATATCTCTTTTGAAGAGGAGGAAATTATTATGAAAAAATCCTTAGTACTCGCAATGGCTATGGCACTGGGCGTAACCGCTTCTGCTTATGCTGCAAATCCGTTCTCTGATGTTCCTGCTGGCCACTGGGCATATGACAGTATCAACAAACTGGCTGCTGCTGGCGTTATCGACGGCTACGGCGACGCTACCTTCGGCGGCGACAAACTGATGACCCGTTATGAAATGGCTCAAATCGTTGCTAAAGCTATGGCTAAAGGCGCTAATGTTGACAAACTGGCTGCTGAATTCGCTGACGAACTGGACAACCTGGGCGTTCGCGTAGCTAACCTGGAAAAGAAAGCTGACAACGTTAAAATCACTGGCGAAACCAAACTGCGTTACTGGAGCTGGGATAACAAAGGCACCGACAAGACCGTTCAACGTTCTCGTGTATTCATCAACGGTCAAGTAAACGAAGATTGGAGCTTCACTGGTATGTTGGAAAACATCCAAAACTATGGCCATGACGATGATGGCGATGAAGATACTAACTTCCAACGTGCTTATGTAAACGGCAAAATCGGCGGCTTGAAAGTTCAAGCTGGTCGTTACAGCTGGGCTGACTTCAACGGCGGTCTGATTTATGATTCCCGTGTTGATGGCATCCAAGCTTCCTATGGCAAAGACATCAACCTGACTGTTGGCGCTGGTAAAGCTGCTAACGCTGATGGTAGCCATGTTGCTGAAGATATGCTGTATGCTCAATTGGGTGGCAAGATCGGCGTTGTAGAAGCTAAAGCTGGCTACTATAAATTTGACGATGTAAAAGACTTTGGTCCTAAGAATGGCGTAGATAAGGATGGCAAAGACACTTTTGATACCGCTGAAACCGAAATTTGGACTTTAGGTTTGGCTCTGCCTATCGCTAAAGACTTGAAACTGTCCGGCACCTATCTGAATGCTGACGTTGACGGCTATGATGGCGATGATGACGGCTATGTAATTGGTTTGGACTACAAAGGCGCTAAAGCTGCAAAAGCTGGTTCTTGGGGTCTGTGGGCTAAATATTATGACCAAGGCTTCGGCACCACCGTTGCTCACACCATGGAAGGTGACTACTACAAATCCATTGCTACCGAAGGCTTCAAAGGTTATGGCGTAGGCGCTAACTACACCTTCGCTAAGAACATCGTTGGTGCTGTTAAGTACTACGATTTGGAAGCTAAAGAAGGCACCAAAGAAGAAGAAACCCTGTACGCTGAATTGAACTTCATGTTCTAATTCCTGCGCTAGCAGAATTGAATAAACTTCAACATTTACGGGACTGCGTAAGCAGTCCCGTTTTTGTCGTGTTCGGTGTTCGCTTTAATGTCTTGGCTCTCCCTGGGGAGAGCTGTCAACGAGCTGCAAAGCAGCGAA
Organism: Phascolarctobacterium sp.; assembly: GCF_045124115.1. Classification (GTDB taxonomy): domain Bacteria; phylum Bacillota; class Negativicutes; order Acidaminococcales; family Acidaminococcaceae; genus Phascolarctobacterium_A. The sequence continues at coordinate 45,943 of NZ_JBGVLF010000031.1, read as the reverse complement.
GTTGACTGAGAGGGGAAGATAGAATGAATAAAAGCTAGAAAGCCCCTCTCAGACTGCATCGCCTCTGACGAGGCTCGCAGCCAGCTCTCCCGGAGGGCGAGCCGAGAAGTTCGGAGTTTGTTTTATTGTCTTGGCTCTTCTTATGAAGAAAGTGGAACGTGAAGTGTTCTACTACCACCCTTGGCTCTCCCTGGGGAGAGCTGTCAACGAGCTGCAGAGCAGCGAAGTTGACTGAGAGGGGAATAGAGAATGAGTAAAGGGAAAAGCCCCTCTCAGACTGCATCGCCTCTATGAGGCTCGCAGCCAGCTCTCCCAGAGGGCGAGCCGAGAAGTTAGCGTTATGCGACCACCCTTGGCTCTCCCTGGGGAGAGCTGTCAACGAGCTGCGGAGCAGCGAAGTTGACTGAGAGGGGAACTTGCCAATGTATATAGTCAACTATTTTTGTAAAGTTCTCTCTTTAACCATTTTGTCGATAGCTTCACACACAGAACTAAAATGTTGATTGATATCAATATTTGTAAACCGCATAACAAATAATGAATATTTTTCTAATACTTTACTCCTAAGATTATCATATGTCATACCGTCTTCTGAAAAATGTTGAGACCCATCTAGTTCAATTACAAGCTTTGCTTTATCACAATAGAAATCTACAATGAAATCATCTATTGGCGTTTGTTTTCGGAATTTTAGTGGATAGTTCCGCAGGAATAAATACCAGAGCTTTCTTTCTTCAGTTGTCATGGAGTGTCGTAAGGATTTGGCTTTAGTCAAATTTTCTTTTTTGTAATTTAGAACCATCAAGAGCACTTCCTTTCATGACAGAGTATAGCAATAAAAAACAATATGCGCAAGAAAATTCTGAAAATTATTAGGCGGTTGTTCCTAACCCCTCTCAGTCTGCTCGCCTCTATGAGGCTCGCAGCCAGCTCTCCCAAAGGGCGAGCCGAGAAGTTCGAAATTAGCTATATTGTCTTGGCTCTCCTTGGGGGAAAGGCGTACGTAAAGCGTTATGCGACCATCCTTGGCTCTCCCTGGGGAGAGCTGTCAACGAGCTGCGAAGCAGCGAAGTTGACTGAGAGGGGAAAATCGCGGTGCCCATTGCTATCTTAATTTCTTTATAAAATTAAAAGTCCGATGAGATTTAGAAAGTCTAAAATCTCGTCGGACTTTTCTTAAAGCGTTTTGCTCCAATCCCGCATGGAGATAATGGAGGGCTTTAGGCTATACAGCGATAGCTTTTACTTGCTCTAAAGTGAGTTCGGTTGCTTTGGCGATTTCCTCGTCGCTGAGGACCTTCATCGCTTTAAGATTTTTTGCGGTACTTAAAGCTTTTTGCAGCATGCCGCGTTTTTCGCCACGAGCCTCACCGCGGGCTTCACCACGGGCTTCACCTTCACGTTGAGCTATTTCTATAATTCCAGCCATGTTTTCATCCTCCTTCTTGATGTCTTCGTAAGTTATAATATTAGCAGAACTGCTAGCGTTCACGATTGACAGAAGATTTGCATTTTACATTTTGCAAGAACTCTAATTTTTCAACTTATGCTGGAGTAACTGTTAACTTTAATCCTAAGTTATGAAAGATCTTTAATAACGTATCGATATTAGGTGCAGTTTTCATGGTTTCGATGCGTGCAATAGAAGATTGCGGCATATTGCAAAGTTCTGCTAATTCTCGCTGACTCATACCTTTGCTGTTACGCTGTTTAATTATAGCAGTGATAATTTGCGCTTGTTCTTCTATAGCTTCCATATCATGTTTGTCAGTATCGTCGATTGCTTTTACATACTCCTTATAATCATTCCAGGTTTTCATTGATTACTGCCTCCGTTTCTGCTGAGATAATCATCGCGTTCTGCTTTAGCCTTTTCAATTTCACGTCTAGGCGTTTTCTGTGTCTTTTTTCTAAAGTGATGTAGAAGAATAAATTTGTTCTTGTTAAAACAGAAAAATAGGACTCTGTTATTTCCGGGACGTAATTCCCAAATATTTTCTTCTAGGTGTTTAACAATGTTTTCGTTGATATTAACACCGTTTTCTTGAAGCAATTCAATATAAAGAGACATTTGCTTGAATTGGATTCTAGCGTCTTTGTTTGTCGTGCTTTTCAAGCGCAATTCCTCAAGGAATATCCATAGGTTAGAGTTACCATTTCTGTCTTCGTAAAATTCTACTTGGTACAATTTGTATTCCTTTCTATTATAATAGCATAAATGCTATCACGATTCAACGATGTATTGGGTAAAAGTTTAGCTTGGTTCAAAGATTTCTTCTCCCATAATAAAAACCATCCCCACACTTCTATCTTATTATTTTCTCAAACACATTTCATTAACCATTTTTGTCACTAATGTGATTTCTGTGTGACGAGCAGTAGGCGTTGAGTACAGTAGAATTAATCGCTCTTCCCAAGTAAACACTTGACACAACCACTTTAAATTGTTAAGATATAGTGTGTACAATTTTAAAACACCTAATGGCAAGGAACGGAAGGGCTTTGATGGTAGCCGGCAAAGAGAGGCAGCGGTTGGTGCGAGCTGTGCGGCAAAGTGGAAGCTGTAGTCCGGGAGCCGCTTTGCTGAAATACCAGTAGGCAGGGCCGTGTAGCAGACGTTATTGCAAAGAGTGCCCTGCGCTGAGCGCGTAAGGAAAATAGGTGGTACCGCGGTTAATTATCGCCCTGTTCGTAATGGACAGGGCTTTTTTATTTGCTTAAGGAGGAAAACAAATGGCAGAGGAACACAATATTCCCAAAGTATACGATCCTGCTTCCGTAGAGAAGAAATGGTACGAGTTTTGGGAAAAGAATCGTTATTTTCACGCAGAAGTAGAGGAAGGCAAGGATGCATTCAGCATCGTTATCCCCCCTCCGAATATTACCGGCCAATTGCACATGGGCCACGCTTTGGACAACACCCTGCAAGACATCCTGATCCGTTGGCACCGTATGATGGGTCACAATACTCTGTGGATGCCTGGCTATGACCATGCAGGCTTGGCAACTCAAATCAAGGTAGAAGAAGTTATTAAAAAAGAAGAAGGCAAGACTCGTTACGACTTAGGTCGTGAAGAATTCCTGAAACGCGTTTGGGCTTGGAAGGAACAATATGGCGACCGCATCATCAACCAGCTGAAACATTTGGGCGTATCCTGCGACTGGGAGCGTAAACGCTTTACCATGGACGAAGGCTGTTCCAAAGCTGTACGCGAAGTATTCTGCAGCCTGTACGAAAAGGGCTTGATCTATAAAGGCACCCGTATTACCAACTGGTGCGTAAACTGCAACACTGCTCTGTCCGATATTGAAGTAGAGCATAAGGATGACCCGGGCCATCTGTGGTACTTCCGTTATCCCGTTGTGGAAGAAGAAGGCACCTATCTGACCATTGCTACCACCCGTCCGGAAACCATCCCCGGCGATACTGCTGTCGCAGTTAACCCCGAAGACCCCCGCTACGGTCATCTGGTTGGCAAAACTCTGCGCCTCCCTGTAAATGGTCGCATTATCCCCATCATTGCTGATAGCTATGTTGATTTGGAATTTGGTACCGGTGCTGTAAAAATCACTCCGTCCCACGACCCCAACGACTATGAAATGGGTATCCGTCACAACCTGCCCAGCATCGTAGTAATCGGCATGGACGGCATTATGACCAAAGAAGCCGGCAAATACGAAGGTCAAACCCGCGAAGAATGCCGCAAGAACATTGTTGCTGATTTGAAGGAAGCAGGCTATCTGGTTAAGATTGAAGAACATTCCCATGCAGTTGGCCATTGCCAACGTTGCGGTTGCATTGTAGAACCTTTGGTATCCACCCAATGGTTCGTAAAAATGGAGCCCTTGGTAAAAGCTGCTGTTGATTGCGTAGAAGACGGTCGTACTCAATTCGTACCGGAACGCTTCACCAAAACCTACACCGGTTGGATGGATAATATCCGCGATTGGTGTATTTCCCGCCAAATCTGGTGGGGACATCGTATCCCCGTATGGTACTGCGATGACTGCGGCGAAATGCACGCCAGCCGTACCGACCTGACTGCCTGCCCCAAATGCGGCAGCACCCATATCCATCAGGACGAGGATGCACTGGATACTTGGTTCAGTAGCGCCCTGTGGCCCTTCTCCACTATGGGCTGGCCGGAAAAGACTCCGCTCTTAAAACAATTCTATCCCACCAGCGTACTGGTAACCGGTTACGATATCATTTTCTTCTGGGTTGCACGTATGCTGATCATGGGCATGGAATTCATGAAGGATATTCCCTTTGAAAAGGTATTCATCCATGGCTTGGTACGCGACAGCCAAGGTCGCAAAATGTCCAAATCCCTGGGCAATGGTATCGATCCCTTGGAAGTTATTGATAAATACGGCGCTGATACCCTGCGCTTTATGCTGATTACCGGCAACACTCCGGGCAACGATATGCGTTTCTACTGGGAGCGTGTGGAAGCAACCCGTAACTTTGCCAACAAGATTTGGAATGCTTCCCGTTTCGCTTTGATGAACATGGAAGGCTACGATCCCAAGGCAGAGCTTGCTCCCTACACTCTGGCAGACAAATGGATTTTGAGCCGTTTGCAGCATACTGCTAAGAGCGTAACCGAAATGCTGGAGAAGTTCGAGCTGGGCGAAGCAGGCCGTATGATTTACGACTTCATCTGGGGCGAAGTTTGCGACTGGTATATCGAGCTGGCAAAACCCCGTCTGTACAATAAAGAGAACCCTGCAGAACGTGCTACCGCACAACATGTACTGGCTAAAGTACTGACTAGCGCTATGCAGCTCCTGCATCCCTATATGCCCTTCATCACCGAAGAAATCTACCAATGCCTGCCTCACGAAGCAGAAAGCATCATGATCAGCAAATGGCCTGAAGCTGATGCTGCATTGATGGACGATGAAGCAGAACGCCTCATGGGCGCTATTATGGAAAGCATTAAGGCTGTCCGCAATATGCGTGCAGAAGTAAATGTTCCTCCCGGAAAGAAAGTTCCTGCAACTATGCTGGTAGCTGCAGACTTGAAGGCCGGTGTAGAGGCTAATGCCGACTACGTACATCTGATGGGTGCTATTAGCGAGCTGACCGTGCTGGATGACAATGCTGCTAAACCGGAAAACGCTATGGCTGCAGTTGTAAGCGGTATTGAAGTATATCTGCCTTTGGCTGGCCTGATCGACGTGGAAAAGGAAACCCAACGTTTGAACAAGGAATTGGCTGCCATCGACAAGGAATTGAGCCGTGTAGAAGGCAAGCTGGGCAACGAAGGCTTCCTAGCTAAAGCTCCTGAAGCAGTTATTGTGAAGGAAAAATCTAAGGCTGAAGAACTGAATGGCAAGAAAGCTGCTATTAACGAACGTCTGGCATATTTGAAAACCCTGTAAGCAATATCTAATAACTAACAGAGAGGTTGGCTCGTCCAGCCTCTCTCTTTCCTATATGGAGGAAGCACTATGAATTATGTAGAAAGCCTTGGCTATTTAGATGGCTTGGGCAAATTCGGTATCCAGCTGGGCATGGAGCGTATTGAAGGCCTTTTGCGTGAACTGGGCAATCCGGAACAAAAGATTAAAACCATTCACGTAACCGGTACCAATGGCAAGGGATCCGTCACCAGTATGATTACCAACATCCTGTTGGCAGCAAATTTGAAGGTGGGCAAGTTTACTTCTCCCCATCTTGTGAAATACAACGAGCGCATCTGCCTCAATGGTAAGGATATTAGCGATGATGATTTTGCCATGGCTATTAGTGCAGTACGCGTGGCCGCGGAAAGCGTAGTGAAAAAAGGCGTGTGTCAACAACCCACCCAATTTGAAATCCTGACTGCTGCAGCATTTTTGTACTTCTATCTGCAAAAGGTGGATTATGCTGTCATCGAAGTTGGCATGGGCGGTTTGTGGGATTCCACCAATGTAATTACGCCTGTAGTCAGCGTTATTACTAACGTGGCTTTGGACCATACTGATCGTTGCGGTGCTACTGTGGAGCGTATCGCTATGCAAAAGGCAGGCATTATTAAGGAAAAGGTGCCCGTAGTAACTGCTGCGGAAAGCAACGAAGCTTTGGGACCCATCATCAGCTTTGCCATGTTCAAGGAAGCACCTGTGTATCTGTATGGCAAGGCATTTTGGGGGACGGAGGTAGAAAGCAGTATGGCAGGGCAGAAGTTCACCCTCCATGCAGGCAATACCTACGCCTCCGATTACGAAATCAAGCTGCCCGGTGAGCATCAAATAAAAAATACCAGCCTAGCAATTGTAGCAGCCAAACTGGTATCCAAGCAGGATGACCGCATTAACGAGGTGGCTTTGCATATTGGCGTTGCCAATACACTGTGGCCTGGTCGTTTAGAGCGCATCCATGTTAAGCCTGATATTATTTTAGATGGTGCTCATAACCCTAATGGGGCAGAAGCACTACGTAAAGCTTTGGATAAATATTACCCTGGTAAAAAAGTTACCTTCGTCTTCGGCATGATGGGAGACAAGGACATGACCGGTGTTATTAAAACTTTGATTCATGCTGACGATGTGGTGTACACCGTGCGTGCGGACCAAGGTGCTCGTGCAGCAGAGGCTAAGGGCTTGGCACAATTAGTGGGCCCTAACGCTATTCCTATGGCAAGTCTGGCGGAAGCTTACAGCACTGCTCTTGCTTCCGTAAAAGAGGACGACGTGCTCTGCGTTTGCGGCAGTCTGTATCTGGTTGGCGAATTTAAGAAAATGCTGTTGGAAGAACGCCAAAGCATGAACTAAAGTTATTAGCAAGGATTGGACAAAATGGATTGGCAAAAACTTGCAGATAAATTAGACAAAAAAATATACTTGATGTTGCTGTTTACGGTTGCTGTGATTCCTTTACGGCAGGAGTTCACTGCTTTCTGCGTCAGCATGACGTTCTTAGCAGCGCTTTTTGTGGCAGTGGTGCAGAAAAAGCAAGCACCGCAGGTACTGCGCCCTTGGCAGCAGGGAGCGTTATGGGTGCTTGTGGCAATCAGCATCATTTCCATCTATTTTTCCCGTGACCGCTTTATTTCCTCGTGGAATTGGTTGTACGTGGTGGGGCAGTACTGCGCCTTGTTCTTTGTATTGCTGCGCTACGGTTGGCGGGAGCAGGAAAGCTGTCAGGCTGCACTGCGGGAGCAGGGGAGCCTGTGGCAGCGTTTTCAAAGCTTGCCAAGGCCTTTGCAGCTAGTGGGCGCTTTTTTGGCAGTGTCCGTTTTTGTTAGTGCCTTGGGCATTCTGCAAAAAGTTTTGGGCATTGCGGGAGAAGGTATTTGGTCGGACCCGGACCAGTTCCCTGACCTTAAAGTGCGCGTTTATTCTACATTGGTCAACCCCAACATTTTAGCGGGCTACTTAGTTTTGGTCATTGCCTATGCTACCGCCTTTTTCAACGTAGCCAAGAGCAGACTGAAACTGCGCCTGATCTTCTTAGGCATTGGTATTTTGGCGGCGTTATGCCTGCTCTATACCTACAGCCGTGGTAATTGGCTGGCCTGCGCTGCCGTGCTTTTGGCGTTCTGCATCTTGTTCTGCCATAAAGCTTTTGTGCCCGTGTTGGCAGGTGGCGCTGCTGCCTTGGCAGTGGGCGGTGCTGCAGTTATGCAGCGTTTAGCTTCCATCACCAGCGGCGAAGATACTTCTGCTGCCTTGCGCATTGCCTATATGGAAAGCACTGTGGCGGTTATTGAAGATTTCCCTTGGGGTGTAGGCTGGTGCGGATATCGCTTTGTTTATCCTGACTATAATTTTTATTTGGATGATACCAGTGTCATCATGTACCATTGCCATAACATTTTCCTCAACGTTTTTGCGGAACTGGGGGTGCAGGGCATCCTTGCCTTCCTTTTGGTATGGTGGGGTATCTTCCTGCCTGCAGGCTGGCGTTTAGCCTACGCAGGGCGTACTTTGTGGCTGAAAGCTATGGGCAGAGGCTACGTGCTGGCAACAGTGGGCATTGCTATTGGCGGTCTTACGGATCACGTCTACTTTAATACTCAAATGGGCTTGCTCTTTTGGCTCTTAGGTGGCTTGACCATGCTGTGCGCTAAAATAAACTCTGATAGAAATATGTAAGAAATTTTACAGTTAGTCTGCAAAATAAAAATAAAATTGAAAATTTGTTAAAAATGGTTGACTTGAATTAAAATATAAAGTATACTCACTATCAAATTGAAAAAGAGGGAGCAAAGGCGAAACGAATTCGTACCGATGGCGAGAGATATTTTCGTATGGCAAGGAAGATGTCGCGCAGGAGTAGCAGAGCTACTTCAAGTGACATCTGACGCAGGCAGGCGGAAATAGATCCGGCATTGGGGCGGATGAGTAAGACTTTGTTCCCGATGTGAGCGATGATAAGAAGAGTAGTCAGGCGAGCTTGGCGCAGAGAGCCTCCATAATGGTGCAAGGAGGAGCAAGTGGTTCTGATGAAGATGGTCTTGGAGCTGATTGGCTGAGATGCGTGGCATTTAGGTCGTCCGGGAGCGCCCGTTACAGCGCCAGAGTATTAAAGGGTAGCCAATCCCTGCGTACTTGCTGAGGTCTACGCGGTGACGCGTGGATGAACAAGGGTGGTATCACGAAGCTATAGCTTTCGTCCCTGTATTTTTACAGGAACGGAAGCTTTTTTATTTGCCTCCGCAAGTATTCCTGTAAACAGCATTTTATTTACCAAGGAAGTTTAGGAGGAAGAACCAATGCCTATTAAAGTCAACGACAATTTAGCTGCTATTAGCCAATTACAAGAAGAAGGTATTTTTACCATGACCTTAGAACGTGCTCAAAACCAAAGAGTACGTCCTTTGAAAGTGTGCGTGCTGAACTTAATGCCTTTGAAAAAACCGACGGAAATCCAATTGCTCCGCCTTTTGGGCAACTCCCCGCTGCAGATTGAAGTTGATTTCTGCCGTACTGTCAGCCGCGAAACTACCCATACTGATAATTCTTATCTTGACCGCGCTTACTTAGAATTCAACGATATTAAAGACAACTACTACGATGCTTTTTTAATGACAGGCGCTCCTGTAGAAACCATTCCCTTTGAAGAAGTGGACTATTGGAAGGAGATTGAAGCTTATCTGGACTGGGCAGAATACCATTGCTATTCTACCATGACACTGTGTTGGGGTGCCCAAGCTGCGCTATACCATTACTACGGTGTTAATAAGACTGTTCTGCCTGCGAAAATGTTTGGCATTTTCCCCTACGGCTTGACTGTCAAGAACCATCCTCTGCTCCGTGGCTTTGACGACCGCTATTTTATTCCCCAATCTCGCCACACTGCAGTAGATGATGATGCTATTGATGCTTGCAAAGCGCTGCAGGTACTGTCCCGCTCCGTAGAAAACGGCATTAATATTTGCGCTACCAAGGACTTGCGTAGAATCTTCGTACTGGGCCATTTTGAGTATGACCGCTACACATTGGCAGACGAATACTATCGCGATAAAAAGAAAAATCTGCCCATCGAGCCGCCTAAATTCTACTTCCCGGAAAACGACACTACCCAAGAGCCTGTGTTCAAATGGCGCAGTTACGCCCACCTGTTCTACATGAACTGGTTGAACATCGTTTACCAAGATACTCCTTACGATCTGACTCAATTGGCGCCTGCGGAAGAAGACAAGCTGAATAAGGCTATGAACAATTACAATAAAGTTCTGCTGCAACTTCAACAGCTGCAACAAAACGTAACGAAATAAGAAATAGATACTACAATGAGAAAAATATAAATTACAGAGTGACTAGCGTTTTTCAAGATTGAATTGTTGGAACAATAGAAGGTGAGGGCGCAGAGAAGTAAAGCGAAAGCTAACAAATTGTCCCGCAACCTTCGTGATTGTTCCCAATGAAAGCGCAGAAAAACGCTTTGGAACGGAGTAATTTATATTTTCGAAGGTGATACATCAATCATGGAAAGGATGACATAAAATGACTAAGCAATCTATTAATACAACCTGCGTACAAGGGGGCTACCGTCCCGGAAACGGCGAACCGCGCCAAGTACCCATTATCCAATCTACCACTTTTAAATACGACACTAGCGAAGACATGGGCAAGCTGTTCGATTTGGAAGCAACAGGCTACTTCTACTCCCGCCTGCAGAATCCCACCTGTGATTATGTAGCAGCAAAAATTGCTGAGCTGGAAGGCGGTGCAGCAGCTATGCTCACTTCTTCCGGTCAAGCAGCCAACTTCTTTGCTCTGTTCAACATTTGCGAAGCAGGGGATCACATTGTTGCTTCCTCCTCCATCTACGGCGGAACTTTTAACTTGATCGCTGTAACTATGGCGAAGATGGGTGTTACCGCTACTTTTGTTTCTCCTGATTGCAGCGAAGAGGAACTGCACGCTGCTTTCCAAGAAAACACTAAGGCGGTTTTTGGCGAAACCATTGCCAATCCTGCACTGACGGTACTGGATATCGAAAAATTTGCTAAGGCAGCCCATGCTCATGGCGTACCCTTGATCGTGGACAATACTTTCCCCACTCCTATTAACTGCAGACCTATTGAATGGGGTGCCGATATTGTTACTCATTCTACTACTAAATACATGGATGGTCATGGTTCCTGCGTTGGTGGCGTAGTAGTGGACAGCGGTAAATTTGATTGGCTGGCCCATGCTGATAAATTCCCCGGCTTGTGCAGTCCTGACGAATCCTACCATGGCATTACTTATGCGGAAAAATTTGGTAAAGAAGGCGCCTTTATTACTAAAGCTACAGCACAATTAATGCGTGACTTTGGCTGCACCCAATCTCCCCAAAGTGCATTTATTTTGAACTTAGGTCTAGAATCCCTCCATGTACGTATGCCCCGCCACGTAGAAAATGGTCAGGCTGTGGCAGAATTTTTGGAGAAGCAGCCTCAAGTTGAATATGTAAATTATCCCGGTCTGCCCTCTAACAAATATTATGCACGGGCGCAAAAATATCTTGGCAATGGTGGTTGCGGCGTAGTGTCCTTCAACCTGAAGGGCGGTCGCAAGGCTGCGGAAACCTTTATGAAGCATTTGCGTGTGGCTGCTATTGAAACCCATGTTGCGGATGCACGTACCTGCTGCTTGAACCCTGCTACCAGCACCCATCGCCAAATGACCGATGAACAATTGGCTACCGCAGGCATTCCTGCAGGTTTGGTGCGTATTTCCTGCGGTTTGGAAGATAAAGCAGATTTGATTGCAGATTTGGCACAAGCCTTAGCAAAAATTGACGAAAAATAAAAAATACCTGTTGACAGTTTTGTGAACTTATGGTATTATATATACGTTGCTGATGCAACGGCAAACTTCAAAGAGATGCGGTAGTGGCGGAACGGCAGACGCGCTAGCCTCAGGAGCTAGTGGGGGCAACCCCGTGGAGGTTCAAATCCTCTCTACCGCACCAAAGAAATTTCGACCTAGGTTTTTAACCTAGGTCTTTTTGTTTTTCCGCTCTTGAATTATTAGTCTAAGTATGTGACAATATAGGTATATATTTTTATGGTACTGTACAAATAATAATGAAGGAGGGTGTAAAATGACCTTCTCCAGAGAATTGAAAGCTAAAGCTTTTGTGCTGACAGGTTTCTTTGCTATCGGCATTATTGCAGGCGCCTGCCACGCTTTAATCTCTAGTAATTCCCTAAACGTAACTAAATATAATGTGGGGCGCTTGACGGAAAACTTGCGCTATGCAGAGGTGCAGGAGGGCAGGCTGCAATGCGTAGTCTTGACCGACGGTGCGGAATTGTTTAATAAGCCTTCTGCATTGACGGGCACTGTGATTGACAGGATGTCCAAAGGTGTCAAAGTGGACTACGTAGAAACCGTGTCCGGCATGGATAAGGAAGATGACCAAGCTGTTACAACGGTGGAGCTGCAGTTCCAGCGCTTGTGGGGCAGGCGCTACGTTATTCCTGCAGGCAGCAAGGTGCAGATCCTGCGCCGTGGTGAGGATGAAACTAAAGGTCGCGTCCTTGTAGACGGCAAATATTTTGATAAAGATTTTGACAATGCTTACCTGCGTTTCCCCTACGTGGGGCAATGGCGTAAGGTGGAGTTCCAAGGCAAGCCCGGGTATATGCGTTTTGACGCTTTGTCCGAGGAAGGCTTGATGTGAGGTGTCCTATGAGTAAGAGAACGATAATGATAATCCTGTGCCTGCTGTGCTTTGTGGCAGGTTATGCTGTAGCGGATAATATGCTGGGCACCCGCATTAGGACGATTACGGTGCAGACAGGCGATGCTTTTTACCAGGAGCCTTCTTTGGCAGCGGCAAGCAGTACGGATTTGTTCAAGGTTGATGAAGAACTGCTGGTCATTGACAAGCTGGAATTGGACAAGCCTACGGCAGTGGTAATGCAGAAAAATCTGCTCCTGGAAAATAAAGAGCATGTTAAGTATAAGCTGGTTGCTGATGCTGTGTACAAGCTGGCAGAGGCTAATTTGGCGAAGCCTGCAGCTCCCTGCGTAATCGAGGTGCAGACTGTGGCAGGCAATACGGTGCAGTTGGAGGTGCCTAAGGAGGCAGTGCGTCCGATAAACGAAGGGACGTGGCTGCGGGTACGCCAAAAGCATGGGAAGCAGGAAGCGTGGAAGTTGAGTTCCACTAAATGGTATTAAAAAACGAAAAGAGACTGAACTTTATAGTATCATGTCCCATATCCCGACTCACGTGCGATTTTTTACGCTCATTTCGTGCAGAATCACAACGAAGATTCGCGGCCAATCTTGTTCGAAGAATAAGTTGCTCTGCGTTTCGCTTCACTTCTGTGATTCTAGGCACTCATGAGCTAAAATCGCAATGATTCGTCTAGGGATAATGGGACATGACTGGAGTTCAGTCTCTTGTTTTTTACCATACCATGTAGGTGTATGCGGAGAAGATGGTGAGGATGATGATTTCGCCTACGAGGATGGGCTTCAAAGTTTGGAAGAAGTTGGATTTAAAGTAGTCCACTGTTACTACTAGGCACATGTGGGTGGGAGTGAGCATTTGCCCTGCTACACCAAAGGCCATGGCAACACCGGCAAGGTTCAAGCTGCCTGTCTGCATGGCGGCAACAATGGGCATAACGATGGCTACGTGGCCTTGGCTCATGCCGGTGAGAACGCCGATGATGAAGCTGACACTGCCGATAATCACGGGAATGGGCAGGGGAGATGCTTGGAAGGCTACTACGATTTCGTTGAGCACGTTAGTAACGGTTAAGATTTGGATAAAGTAGAGGATGCAGAGGACATTGAAGAACATTTTCATATCCAAAGCACCGGTAACGATTTCCTTGATGCTTACAGGGCGTTTAGTGAACTGCAGGACGAAGAATAGGCCCACGGTTACTAAGCCCATGCCAACGGAGGCATTGAGGTTGCAGAAGACTACCAATACGAAGGTAAGCACTACAGGGGAAAGGGATAACCACAAATCTTGGGTGTTTTGATTTTTTTCCAAGGCGTCTTCTTTGTAGTCCGTTTCTGCATCGCATTTAATTGGGCGGATGAGGACGAACCAACCGGCGATGAAGGCTAACACGGTGAGCCAGCAGATATGCATAATGAAATCGCTGTAGGTAACACCGGCGATATTGCAGGCCATAATCATACCGGGAATAATGGGACTGGAAAATTCAAAGATGTGGCGGAACCAGAAGTTGATGGCTGCGCGATGTTCTTGGGTGATGTCCAAATCTTTGCTGGCTTCTTCAACAATGGGGGCGGAAAAACGGGCACCGCCCAAGGAGGGGAGCAGGCCGAGAAAAGCAGGCATAACGGCAAGGGTTACTTTGGTACTGGAAAAAATACGTTGCAAAGCGTGGACCATGCCTGCCAGGGCACCGCTGGTACGCAGTTCGATTTCTAGGCACATAACGAAGTACAAAGCCCAAAGAATATCGTAGGTACGGGGAAGGGTAAGGGTTTCCAGAAAGGCTTGGGCAAGAAAGGCAAAGCTGGGCGCCTTTACTGCCCAAATCAACAGACCGCCTGCCAACATACAGGGACCAATGGGGATGTGGCGCCTGAGCAGGATGATGATTAAGCCCATGGCGATGGTTAATAAAACAAATATATTCATTGCTATCTCTCCTTATGGTACTTGGCTTGGCGCCAAGAAATTTGCAGTCCTTATATTATAACACCAATTCCACAGTTTTGCCTAATCTTTGTCACAAAAACACTTATATTTACTATAAATTAGGGGTATAATGTTAAGAGAGAAACAGATCGGAGGAGAGAATATGCAGATAAATAAGCTAAAGGTGAAAAATTTCCGATGCTATGAAGATATGGAAATAGATTTTGATCCTCGCTTGACTGTTATTGTAGGCGAAAACGGCAAAGGCAAGACCGCGATTTTTGATGCTATTGCCATGGGACTAGAACCTTATTTGCAAAGTTTAGGTGTAGAGGGACGTAGGATTGGGGTTAAGGATGTTCGCCGTGTTCCGGAATATAAAGAGGATGGCGTACACATTGAGCGGATGGTTAATCAGTATCCCTTGGAGATTACTTTGACAGGTGAAACTTCCGGTAAGACCGTTAGCTGCACTAAGACTATGCATGAAGATGGCAGTGTTACTGTACGTGCTTCAGGGATGATTGAAGGCGCTGCCTCCTTGCGTGATAAGCTGGCTAAACATGAAGATATTGTGCTGCCTGCTTTTGCTTATTACGGTACTGCCCGCATTTGGGCGGACAGTAGTTTGATGGCGGATTACGATACTTCTCTGGAAAAGCGCGAGATTGGTTACAAAGAATGTATGGAGCCTTCTTCTTCCTATAATAATTTTGGTACGTGGTTTGAGCATGTTTCCCGTTGTGCACAGCAGGAGCATAAGGTTGCGGAAGAACTGCAGCGCCACCAAATGGTCAAGAACGCTATTCAAAGAGCTATTGATACGTGCTTGCAAAGCACAGGTTTCCATGATCTATATTATAATTTCCAATTAGGTGCTTTCGTAATTAATCATCCCGATATGGGCGAAATGTTGGTGGATGATTTAAGCGATGGCTTCCGTAGTGTGTTAAGCATGGTGGCGGACTTGGCTTACCGCATGGTACGCCTTAATCCGCAGTTAGGGGAGAACGCTGTAGTAGAAACTCCCGGTTTGGTGTTGGTGGACGAAATCGATATGCATCTGCATCCTGCGTGGCAGCAGACGGTGCTGCTAGATGTGCAGCGTGCTTTTCCTTTGGTACAGTTCATCGTTACTACCCACAGTCCCCAGGTGCTGAGCAGCGTGCCTGCGGAAAGCATCCGCGTGCTGATGTGGGGACGCCACTTCGAAGGTGTGCGCCGCGTATCTTTCGCTATGGGTGCTACCAGTACCCAGATTTTGCAGGATATTCAAAATGTGGGTCTGCGTGCAGAAAGTCTGCCCATTGTACAGGATTTGAAACGCTATTTGAATTTGGTTAGCCAGGACAAATGGGATACGCCGGAGGCATTGGCATTGCGCAAGCGCCTTGATGCTTGGGCCAAGGGCAATGAACCTGCACTATTGCGGGCGGATATGGATATCCGGATGCGTCAGTTCCGGAGGAAACGGTCATGAAACGTGTGTATAAAACCACCATCGAGCCGGAGGCGTTGAAACGTTACCGCCTGCGTTTTCCCGAAGAAACTTGGGAACATTTCCGCCGTCGCGCCCGTCATGGCTACCAAGAAGTGAAACAGCAAATCTTGAAGGATCAGCATGGCTTGTGTGCTTACTGCGAAATCAGCATCAAGTTGGCGGAGCAGGAAGGCGAAGTGGATGACTTCCGCGTGGAGCATTTCTTCCCTAAGAATGCGACCCAGGAGCATGGGCATAACTACCATTTGGATTGGCGCAATCTTTTAGGCGTATGCCACGGTGGCAGTCAGCCTTATGTGCCTGATGCCCAATGGCGCTTTTCTGCCAACAAAGGCGATCGTAGCTGCGATGTGCCTAAAGGTGGCAAACCCATTAGCGAAATCATTCTTAATCCTTTGAAAATACCTGGCGATGTCCGTATTTTCCGCTACGTGGAGCATACGGGGAAAATTGAAGTGGATGACACCAGCTGCCCCAAATATTTACGGCGTAAAGCCAAAAGCACCATCCGTGAATTGAATTTGAATGCTCCTCGCTTGATGCGGATGCGCTTAGCAGTAATCCAAAAGTTGGAGGATGAGATTGCTGCGGAACTGGAGCAGGGAGCACAGCTGGAAGATGTGTTGACGCTCTTAGCGGAAACCTGCCTTGTTCCTGATTATGAGGGACGGACGCTGCCTTTCTTTTCTGTTACCCGCTGGTATTTGGGCGAAGCTGCGGAAAAGATTATTAGCACCAGCGGTGACAAGCTTTGATTACGTAAAAAATCCTGCCAAAATCTTGTTATGGCAGGATTTTTCTCTTTAATGTAGAAAATATTACAGAAATATGCCAGAAGCATTTTTGTAAAGATAAATAATTTGTAGTAAAGGATGAGAAACGATGGAAGTTACAAACAAAGCTTTTAAAGCCTATGACGTTCGCGGCGTGTACCCCACCGAGGTTAATGAAGAAATGGCCTATCGTATGGGCCGTGTTTTTTCTGCCATGTTTGCAGCTGAAACTGTAGTTGTTGGTCACGATATCCGTTTAAGCGGACGTGCGTTGGTGGATGCTTTGACGGAAGGTCTGCGTCATGGCGGTACCAAGGTTATTGATATTGGTCAATGTGGTACGGAAATGATTTATTTCGCCACTGCCCATTTAAAAGCAGATGGCGGTATTATGGTTACTGCCAGCCACAATCCTAAGGAATATAACGGTATGAAGTTGGTGCGCCGTGATGCCAGACCCATTTCTGCAGATACCGGTCTGAAAGAAATCGGTACTATGGTGGCTGCATCCGACTTTGTGCATTGCTTGGCACCCGGTAAGGCTATGGGCGAAGTTGAGCAAGTGGATATTGTACCTGCCTACATTGAGCATTTACTGAGCTATGTGGATTTGACAGCGCTGAAGCCCATGAAGATTGTCGCTAACCCGGGTAATGGTGGTGCAGGTCCTATTTTGAAGGAACTGGCGAAGCACCTGCCTTTTGAATTTATCACTTTAAACGAAACTCCTGACGGTACTTTCCCCAATGGTGTACCTAATCCCCTGCTGATGCCTAACCGCGAAGCAACTGCTAAAGTTGTACGTGAAAGCGGTGCAGATTTGGGTATTGCATGGGATGGTGACTTCGACCGTTGCTTCCTCTTTGACGAAAACGCTGACTTCATCGAAGGTTACTATATTGTTGGCCTGTTGGCAGAGGTGTTCCTGCACAAAGAGCCCGGTGCCAAGATTATGTTCGACCCGCGTCTGACTTGGAATACGGAAGCTATTTTGGAGCGTGACGGCGGTGTGCCTGTACGTTGCAAGAGCGGTCATGCCTTTATGAAGGAATGTATGCGCAATAACGGTGTGCTCTATGGTGGCGAAATGAGCGCTCACCACTATTTCCGTGATTTCTCCTGTTGCGACAGCGGTATGATTCCCTGGCTGCTAGTAACGGAGTTGATCTGCCGTAGCGGCAAGACACTGTCCCAATTGGTAGGCGAGCGTGTAGATATGTACCCCTGCAGTGGTGAAATCAACCGCAAGGTTGCTGATTCTGCAGCAGTTTTGGCAGAGTTGGGCAAAAAGTACGCAGATGGCGAGCAGGACTTTATGGATGGTTTAAGCGTTGCTTATGACAAGTGGCGTTTCAATGTCCGCGTTTCCAACACTGAGCCTGTAATGCGCTTGAATGTGGAAACTAAAGGCGATAAAGAGTTGTTGGCTGCTAAAACCGCTGAACTGTTGGCGGTTATTGGTGGCGAAGAAGCATAAAGGAGCAAAAAATAATGAAACAAGTACGTAAAGCCGTTATTCCGGCAGCAGGTTTGGGAACCCGTTTCCTGCCTGCAACCAAAGCAACTCCCAAGGAGATGCTGCCCATTGTTGATAAACCTACCATTCAATACATTATTGAAGAAGCACTTGCTTCCGGGATTGAAGATATTTTGATTATTACCGGTCGCAGCAAACGCGCTATTGAAGACCATTTCGACAAGAGTATTGAATTGGAACTGAATTTGGAAGACCATGGCAAGCTGAAGGAATTGGAAATGGTAAGAGCTATCTCCAATATCCGCATTCACTACATCCGCCAAAAAGAACCGCGCGGACTTGGTCATGCTATTCTTTGCGCTAAGCATTTCGTAGGCGATGAGCCTTTTGCCGTACTTTTGGGCGACGATGTGGTTGATAGCAAAGTGCCTGCCTTAAAGCAATTAATTGATGTGTATGATAAAACCGGTGCCAGCGTTTTGGGTGTACAGGAAGTACCGCTGGAGAAGGTTTCTTCCTACGGTATCGTTGCCAGCCAACCTACGGAGGAAGCGCGTACTTTCGCAGTAAGCGATATGGTGGAAAAACCTGCAGTGGAAGAAGCTCCTTCCCGTTTGGCAGTGCTGGGCCGCTACGTTATTACTCCGGAAGTATTCGACATTTTGGAAGAAACTGCTCCCGGTCGCGGTGGTGAAATCCAACTGACCGACGCGTTGAAGGTGTTGGCGCAAAAACAGCCTATGTATGCTTATAATTTCGAAGGCCGTCGCTATGATGTAGGCGATAAGCAGGGCTTCTTGGAAGCAACTGTGGAAATGGCGCTGAAACGCCCGGAACTTCATGACAAGTTCTTGGCATATTTAAAAGAAATCGTAGCTAAAGAGGGTTAAAATGGAAAAGAAAAATATTCTTGTAACCGGTGGTGCCGGTTATATTGGTTCCCATGTGGTGGAAGAACTGCAAAAGTGCGGTTATACACCCATTGTTTATGATAATTTTTCTACGGGACATGAGGATGCAGTGCCGGAAACAGTGCAGTTGGTGGAAGGCGATATCCATGATGTACGTTTTGCCAAGCATATTATGGAGCAGTTTAAGATTGATGCTGTAATTCATTTTGCTGCTAGCAGCTTGGTAGGCGAGTCCATGACCAATCCTTCCAAATATTACTTCAACAATGTGGAGGGCAGTCTGCATTTGCTGGAAGCAATGCGTGGTGCAGGTGTGGATCGTATTGTTTTTTCTTCTACTGCTGCCGTATATGGTGAGCCGGAACAGGTGCCCATTACGGAAGACAGCAAGCTGCAGCCTACCAATGTCTACGGCCGTAGCAAGCTGATGATTGAAAGAATGTTGGCAGATTACGATATGGCTTATGATATGCGTTACGTGGCTTTGCGTTATTTCAATGCTGCAGGCGCATCTCCTACCAGTGATATTGGTGAGGATCACAATCCTGAAAGTCATTTGATTCCTTTGATTTTGAAAACTGCACAGGGCGTGCGCAAACAAGTAGCAATTTTTGGCACGGATTATCCTACGGAGGATGGTACGTGCATTCGCGACTATATCCATGTATGCGATTTGGCACGTGCTCATGTATTAGCATTGGAGCATCTGCTCAAGGGCGGTGAAAGCCGCGTGTACAATCTGGGCAGCGAAAATGGCTTCAGCGTGCGCCAGATGATTGATTCTGCGAAGAAGGTCACAGGTGTGGACTTTACCGTAGTGGAGGAAGAACGCCGTGCAGGGGATCCTGCGGTGCTCATCGCTTCTTCGGAAAAGATTCGCAGCGAACTGGGCTGGGTACCCACCCATAGCAGCGTGGATGAAGTTATCAGTACTGCTTGGAAATGGCATAAAGGCCATCCCAATGGCTATAATGGTTAAAAAAGCATAGTGAATTTTTAGGGCTGGACGTTCGCTTGAACGCTCAGCCCTATTTTTGCGCGTAAAAAATGTAAACTGCCACACTTTTTCGTTGAAAAAAATGTTGTTGCTTACATTTTTTCGGTGAAAAAAATGTAGAGGGTAACATTTTTTTCGTTGAAAAAAGTGTAATTCGGTGTTATGATGGTATCAGATGAAAGTGAGGTAGGCTTATGTATAGACAATTAATAGAAGCATTAAAAGCATGGAAAGCTAAGCTGAATCGCAAGCCATTGATTATAGAAGGTGCACGCCAAGTAGGAAAAACTTGGTTAATGAAGGAATTTGGCAGGGTAGCATATAAGGATAGTATTTATATTAATTTTGATGCTAATCCTCAAATGGAAACATTATTTGCTAAAAGCTTAGATGCACAGCATATTTTGGCAGGTATTGAGCTATATAGTGGCAAAAAGGTGGATCCCGAAAATACTCTGCTGATTTTTGACGAAGTGCAGGAGGTTCCGCGAGCTTTATCCAGTTTAAAGTATTTTTGTGAAAATGCGCCACAATACCATATTGTATGTGCAGGTTCTTTGTTAGGTGTGGCATTGCATCAGGGGACGTCTTTCCCTGTTGGCAAAGTGGATTTTTTGAAGCTTGCACCATTAAGCTTTGTTGAATTTTTGCAGGCAGTAGGGCAAGAAAATTTTGCAAACCAACTGTTACAGCAAAATTATGTAATGACCAATAGTTTTCATGATGTATATACGGAGTGGTTACGTAAGTACTATATTGTGGGAGGCATGCCGGAGGCTGTGCAATATTTTGCTGACACCGGTGACTTTACTGAGGTGCGTGCAATTCAACGGCGAATTTTAAATGCCTATGAGCAGGACTTTTCCAAACATGCACCAAGTGAAATAGTTCCTCGTTTGCGAATGCTTTGGCACAGCGTTCCTTCTCAATTAGCTAAGGAAAACAAAAAATTTATCTATGGCTTGGTACGTGAAGGAGCGAGAGCCAAAGAGTATGAAACAGCTTTGATGTGGTTGACGGATTGTGGGCTTTTGCATAAGGTAAGTCGTATTAGTACACCAAAGATACCATTATTAGCTTATGAGGATCTGAAGGCTTTTAAATTATTTTTACTAGATGTTGGGTTGCTTGGTTGCATGGCTGGACTTAGTGAACAACTACTTTTGAATGGTAGTCAGCTTTTTGTAGAGTTTAAGGGTGCGTTGACGGAACAGTTTGTTTTGCAACAGTTGAAATTACAAGAGCAGTTAAACATTTATTATTATACAAATGAGCGTAGTACGGCAGAAATTGACTTTGTAATTGATAATGGATTTAGTGTGGTTCCCGTAGAGGTAAAAGCGGAAACAAACAATAAGGCTAAAAGCTTAAAGACCTATATGGATAAGTTTCAACCGCAGTTGGCTTTGCGTGTGTCGATGAATCAATATCGCAAGGATGATAATTTGATTAATTTACCTTTATATGCAGTTAATCAAATGGCGGAAGTTGTGCAAACAACCTTACAAAACTAGAATATATATTCATATATAGAAAGATATATTTGTAAATAAAAAGTGAGAAAATAGGCGATGCATATTTCATGAGGATAAAAGCTGTAGTAGTTGCATATTTCATGAGGATAAAATATGCATCAGCCCTTGAAGGTGGAAAAATATGTTTCGCTTTTCGTGGATATAAAACTAGAGGTGTGCAAGATGCAATTAGTGGTAGATGGTATTGCCAAGGCTTTTGGCATCCATGAGATATTTAATAATGTAAGCTTTATGATTGAGCAGGGGGAACACGTGGGCTTAGTCGGCGTAAACGGCAGTGGCAAGACTACTTTGCTCCGCTGCCTGCTGAACCCCGATTATGTGGACAAAGGCAGCATCAAATTTGAACCCGGCATTAGTGTGGGCTATGTGCAACAGGGCTTTACGGAAATTAAAGGTACGATTTGGCAGTTTATGTCCGAAGCCTGCCCTGAGATTATCGCTTTGCGGAAAAAGTTGGCGCAACTGGAGGCGGATTCTGCCAACTTGCAGGGCGATGCTCTAGAGGAATGTTTGGAAGAATACGGACGTGTGACCAAGCGCTACGAATTTATTGATGGTTATAATTTCGAAAACCGCATTAAGCGTGTACTGATTGGTTTGGGTTATACAGAAGAGTGGTGGAGCCACGATGCTCAAAACTTGAGCGGTGGTCAAAAAACACGCTTGATGTTAGCGGCTGCTTTAGTACGCAATCCTGATTTTATGATTTTGGACGAACCTACCAACCATTTGGATATTCTGATGACCCAATGGCTGGAAAATTATTTGCGTGAATTTAGAGGCGGTCTTTTGGTTGTCAGCCATGACCGTGCTTTTTTGGACAATGTGGCTGTGCGCATTTTGGAAATGGAAGGTGGCAAGCTGCAAAGCTTCAAAGGCAATTACAGTCGTTACTTGGAGCAAAAGGCGATCCAAACAGCTACCTTGACTGCTGCCTACAATGCGCAGCAGGATTATATTGCGCGCACGGAAGCCTACATCCGTCGCTTTAAAGCTGGTATCAAGAGCAAGATGGCCCGTGGTCGTCAGTCCCAATTGGACAGGCTGGAACGCATTGACGCTCCTGTACAGAATGAAGAATTCCAGCTACGTCTGCCTCCTGCTGCAGAATGTGCTGACCGTGTGTTGATTATGGAAGACCTTGCTATTGGTTATGGGGACAAAGTGCTGGCTAAAGGTATCAACTTAACCCTGCGCCGAGGGGAAAAGGCTGCCTTATTGGGTGCAAATGGTACAGGTAAGACAACACTTTTGCGCACTATTTTAGGAGAGATTCCTCCTGTAAAGGGACGTACAAAAATTGGCAACAGAGTGCAGATTGGCTATTTTTCCCAAAGCTATGAACGCTTGGATCCCAAACAGACTTTGCTAGAAAACTTTGTGATTGAATATGGCTTTACTGAGGAACATACCCGTTCTATGCTGGGTGGGATGCTTTTCCATGGGGATGATGTGTTCAAAAAGATTGGCGAGCTTAGCGGTGGTCAAAAGGCACGTCTAGTTTTGCTCAAACTGGTACTGGACGGCGCTAACTGCCTAGTATTGGACGAACCTACCAACCATCTTGATATTATGGCTCGTGAAACTGTAGAAGCAGCTTTGGAAGCTTTTGACGGTACAGTATTAGTAGTCAGCCATGACCGTTACTTTGTTAATGAAGTGGCCGACCGCATTTGGGAGATTGAAGACCAAGAGGTTAAGGATTACAAGGGAAATTACGATTACTATCTGGAAGAACGCCAAAAGCAGGCCCAGGATGCAGCGGAGGCAGCCGCAGAAGCAGAGCGTCAGGCCGAATACGCAGCTAAGCAGCAGAAGGCTGTAGCAGAAACTGCTCCTGCACCGAAAATAACGCCTAAGCAGGAAAAACAGAAACGCTATAGTCCGGAAGAAGCTGCGAAGCTGCTGCCCAAAGTGGAGCTGCAGATTCGGGAGCAGGAGGCTATGATGGGGCTTTTAGAAAAGCAAATGGCAGATCCTGCCAACCATGCAGACCCTGCTCATAGTGCAGCAATGGCGGCGGAGCACGATGCTTACGAAAGCAAGATTGCGGAACTGATGGCGAAATGGGAGCTGCTGATGGAAGCAGCGGAGGACGCATAATGACTCACGAAGAATATATGCAGATTGCTTTAGCGGAAGCACGCAAGGCAGCGGCATTGGGAGAAATTCCCATTGGCGCAGTACTTGTTTGTGAGGGCGAAGTGGTTGCTCAAGCCCACAATATGCGGGAAACGTGGCAGGATGGTACTGCTCATGCGGAGATTATCGTCATCCAAGAAGCCTGCAAAAAGTTAGGCCGTTGGCGTTTGAGCGGCTGCAGTTTGTACGTAACCGTGGAGCCATGCCCTATGTGCAGTGGCGCCATTGTTAACAGTCGCATTGATACGGTTGTCTATGGCTGTCCTGATGTGAAAGCAGGAGGGGCAGAGTCAATCTTTAACATTATTACTAATCCCAATTTAAATCACTGTGCTACTGTAATCAGTGGAATTTGCGAGGCGGAGTGCGCCCAAGTAATGAAGGATTTTTTTAAACGCCGCCGCTTGGAAAACAAAGCCCGGAAGCAATGTTGCCAACAAGAGTGATTTAAGCTATAATACTATGTAGTTTATACAGCGCTTTCTTTAGAAAGCGAAATATTTGGAGATGTAGCGAAGTGGTCATAACGCGGCTGACTCGAAATCAGTTAGGCATTAAGTTGTCACGTGGGTTCGAATCCCACCATCTCCGCCAAGAAAAAGTTTAGAGGTTGGGACATATATAGCCATGTTACCATATTCCGACTCACGTGCGATTTTTAACGCTCATTTCGTGCAGAATCACAACGAAGATTCGCGGCCAATCTTGTTCGCAAAACAATTTACTGTTCGGTTCGCTTCACTTCGGTGATTCTAAGCACTTATGAGCTAAAATCGCAATGATTCGTCTAGGAATATGGTAACGATGATTGGTTTTGTCCCAGCCTCTTTTTTATTTTAGCTTAAATTAAGCTTGCTCTGCTACATTTGAAAAGACTAAAGATACCTTGACTGACCAGTCAGAAAATTTTATTAAAAGCTGTTCAAATTGGCAGAAATGTGTTAAAATAACAATAGTCTGTAATCATTTATAGGATTTGGAGGAATCACTAATGAAAAAAGTTCTGCGTTATTTATTAATGACTGTTATGGCACTGTGCTTGAGCGTTCCGTGCTTTGGTACTGCTGCAGAAGCTGCTAGCGTAGCTTTGTTGCCCTTGATCAACAACGTTGAAGGCGATCAACTGTCCAACCAAATTTACTACAAGAGTGCTATTGCTGCAATCAATGCGCAAAAAGGTTTCATGATTGTAGAAAATGACAAGCTGACCGCTGCTATTGATGCTGCTAAGATTGGCAAAGAAGTTCCTACTTCCGCAGCTCTGGCTAAAATTGCTAAAGATGGCGATGTAGACATCGTTATCGCTATGCAACTGGATAAACTGGAAGACTTGGCTCTGTACTCCAGTGAAGAAAACAAGCTGCAATTGGTTCTGGAAGGCAGAGCTGTTGCTTACAACAGATTGACCGGTAAAGCTTACAACCACAGAATTTATGACGATAAAGTAATCCCCGAAGCTCTGTCTTCTCGTTGGGATTGGACTCATGAAGAATTCGGCCGCAACGTACGCGCTGAAATCAACCGCATCTTGGAAGTAAAGAAAATCAACCTGGATGCTCCGAGAATGTCCGGTCTGTAATTTAAAAACGCATTTTAGTGGGACCTGCACGTGTGCAGGTCCTATATTTTTTTGAAAAAATTTAAAGTTTTTTCTGTCTGTGTTTGTGTAAAATCCATGTAAAACCGCATGGTTACTGGCTTTAGAGGCTTTTTACCAATACGCGGGACACAAAAAGTCCATACTGGACAAAAGCGCTCCAAGGTGCTATAATGTAACCATGTTAAGGATAGAACACGAAGGGAGTGAAAGAAATGACTTTTGAAAAATTCGTAGAAACTCTGTGCAGCTTCAAATGGTATATGGTTCACTAAGATTGGAGGAATGCAAAATGTTGGAAAGCTTCGTAAAAGCATTGTATGAATTAAACTTCTACATGATTCACTAATAGGTATAGAAAAATGAATAGCGACGTTAGATAAAGACGCCCTGCGAAAAAATGCAAGGCGTCTTTTTTGTGTGTGACAAACGCTTGGGCAACCATCAACCTTTCCCAATGTTTCGTGAAGGAATGAAGGTTTTTGTTGAAAAAATTAATAAAGCTAAGATTGATGCAAAACCTAAAAAGCATCTGAAATTAGGTTAATAGTTATAACATAATACACAAAGAAAGCGGTAAGGTATAAAGCTTTATTGCTTTCTTTTATATATTTATTAATACAAATTACTGATAAAATTATTTTAATAAAATGCTATTTAGAGTATTGACATTCTTAATGATAACAGTTATAATTAAAGCATCAAATCAATATTTCGTATGAAGCGCTAACTGGTGCAAATCCACACGGTCCCGCCGCTGTAACGGATGTAATCCGGAGTCAGCAAAGCGTTTGATACAAGCATTGCTTGACCTGCGGGTGACAGGAGAGATGTTAACAGATGAGGTGCTGTTTATGTGAGAGTGGCAGTGGCCTTAGATGCGTGCATTAATCCCTCCTGCGTTGTAGGAGGGATTTTTTATCGATGGTTACCAAGCAGGGCGAAATATTGATTTAGCTTTTCAAGAACATAAGCAAACCGGACATTTGCTTAGCATATACTGATTATGCCGTTCTGATTTCAAGTCATTTCCTTATCCTTTTCTCCTCCATAATGTTAGCTACTATTGAGAGTGGGAGCTAAATAAAAAGACCGCCATGAGGGCGGTTTTTTTATTGCCCAAATGGCGGTAGCAGAACGTATTTATTTTTGAGGCGCCGGTCCGCTGCTTTTGCGGGGAACTAGGCGGCATTTATATTCCACATGGGTAATGCTTTGGAACTTGCCATGGCGCTCGTAGTTGGCGATTTCTTCTTCCAAAAGGTGGAAGGCACTTTTGCCACATTCTGTCAAAGAATTGTCGATGGTCGTAAGACCGATGCCTTGGAGACGGGAGGGGAAGATATTGTCAAAACCGCAAAGGCTGATATCTTCGGGGATGCGCAAGCCTTGGTCGCAAATAGCATCATAAGCACCATAGGCAACCATGTCGTTGATAGCGACGATTGCCGTTGTTTCCGGACTCTGCTTGAGGCAGGTAGTGGCTAATTCATAACCAGTAGTGTATTCTACATCCACATTGGAAATTTCATAATCCGGGGTGATTTCTTTAGTGAAAACTTTCAAGCCTGCGCCTTGGTACGCTTTGCAGGCAGCTTCTAAGCCTTGGCAGCGGCGTACACGGGAAGTGTGTTGCTCGTTCAAGGTTGTGGAAATGTAGGCGATGTTGCGATGCCCGTATTCCAGCAGGTGCTTGCCCATCAACTGTCCTGCAGTGAAGTTGTTCATGTCCACTGTTGCTAACTCTAAATCACCGCAGCGATCACCGATAGCGACTACAGGTAGCTTGCGCCCCAGTTCGTATGCTAGTTGGGGCTGCTGGGGAATCATAGCAAAGATAACTCCGGCAACATTGAATTTGCGTGCCTGCTCCATAATGAATTTTTCTGTTTCCGTATCCCAATAGGTAGTGTGGACGCTGGTCACAAAGCCTTGCTTGCGGGCAGCGATTTCTATACCTTGAATAATGGTGGTGTAGAAGGGGTTGAAGACGGAGGGGCAGACAATGGTAATCAATGTGTCCGAAGGTTTGACTAGGCTATAGTTTTTTCCCTTGCTGCTTTGGTAGCCCATGGATTCTACGAGGGCGAAGACCTGCTCTACGGTTTCTTTGTTGAAACGGTCGATGCTGCGCCTGTTTAAAATCATGGAGACGCTGGCAGGGGAGATGCCTGCTGCAGCAGCAATATCTTTTAAAGTTACTTTCTTTGCCATCAGGCACTCCTTTCAATAAAGAATGAGGCTGGGACATATATAGTCATATTGCCATATCCCGACTCACGTGCGATTTTTTAACGCTCATTTCGCGCAGAATCACAACGAAGATTCGCGGCCAATCTTGTTCGCAAAACAAGATACGTTTCGGTTCGCTTCACTTCGGTGATTCTAAGCACTCATGAGCTAAAATCGCAATGATTCGTCTAGGGATATGGCAACGATGACCGCTTTTGTTCCAGCCTCAGCTTTTATTTGCCTACAACTTTAGCAGCGATGTCGGGATAGTTGGTAATCAGTACGTCACAACCACGGTCGATGAGTTCTTGCATCAGTTCGGGGGTGTTAGGGGTCCAAGCCTGCAGTTGTACACCATGTTTGTGCAGGTCGTCGGCAACGCCTTCTTTAGCACCGAAGTAGCTGCATGCGTTAACGCTGGCAGCGCCTTGAGAAGCAGCATATTCGCCAACATTCATCATCCAAGTGTCCATCAAAAGACCGACTTTAGCTTCGGGCATTAATGCTTTGATCTTAGCGCAGGTGTAGTGGTTGAAAGAAGAATACCAGATTTGGTCTTCCAGACCATACTCTTTTACCAAAGCGATGAGTTTTTCTTCAATGCCTTCGTATTCAAAAACACCGGTTTTCAACTCGATGTTGGTGATCAGCTTGGTGGTTTTCAGCCATGCAAAATATTCACGCATGGTGGGAATGGTTTGGCGGGGGAAGAAACCTTTTACGTTTACGCCTACAGAAAGCATTTTCAGTTCTTCCAAGGTGTAGTCTTTCAGATAACCGCTGCCATTGGTGGTGCGATCCAGCTTTTCGTCATGCATAATAACGATTTCGCCGTCTTTAGTCAGTTGTACGTCCAGTTCAATACCATCAGCAACAGTTTCTTCTGCTACTTTTTGGAAAGCCAGCATGGTGTTTTCGGGATAGTAACCGGAAAAACCACGATGTGCAAAAATCATAGTCATAATAATAACCTCCTGCGTTTTTACCGTTTTGTGAAAACGTTCAACAATATTCAACACAATAATACCACACCTTACACAAAAAAACAAGCGGGACATTCAAAGTCCATAGCGGACAAAAAATGTCCAAAACTCAGTCTGCGTGGGCGTTTCGTCAAATTACTGTAAAATTATTGACAATCTTGTAAAGCTCTGTTAAGATTGTATTCAGGAGCAATGTACGGGGACGTCCCGTAGAATTTTCAACAAAATTCAACAAAAGTTGAGGAGGATGGATATGAAAAAGATTATTGCTTTACTGATGATGGCCGTTATGATGTTGGCTCTGTGTGGCTGCGGCGGCGACAAAAAAGCTGAAAACAAACCTGCTAATGACAAGAAAATCGTGCTGAAATTGAGCCACGTTTTCTCTCCCGATGAACAACTCTACAAATCCATGGAGTTGGTTGCAGGCCGTATTAAAGAAAAAACCAATGGTCGTGTTGAAATCCAATGCTATGGCCAAAACCAATTGGCTTGCTACAAGGATGGCTTGGAGCAAGTAGCTAACGGTGCAAACTTCATTTCCGTTGAAGACCCCTCTTACTTGGGCGACTACGTTCCTGACTTCAAACCCTTGGTTGGTCCTATGCTGTACCAATCCTATGACGAATATGCAAAGATGATCGAAACCCCGTTGGTAAAAGACATGGTTGCTAAAGCTGAAAAGAAAGGCATTAAAGTTTTGGCTCTGGACTATGTATTTGGTTTCCGTAACCTGATTACCAACAAAGTTATCACCAAACCGGAAGATTTGAAAGGCATGAAACTGCGTACCCCCGGTAGCAAGCTGTTCATTGACACCATCAATGCTATGGGCGCTACTGCAACCAGCCTGCCCTTCTCTGAGACTCTGTCCGGCGTTTCTCAAGGCGTAGTTGATGGCTTGGAAGGCTCCGAATTCACCAACATCGGCACTAAATGCTATGAACATTGCAAAAACGTAGCAACTACTAAACACTTCCTGGGTACTTGCGGTGTATATATCTCCACCAAAGTTTGGGATAAGATTTCTCCGGAAGACCAAAAGATCGTTGCTGAAGAATTCGCTTATGGCGGTAAAGAAATGACCAAGATTGGTACCGAATCCTATAACAAGGTTTACAAAGAGCTGGAAAGCAAAGGCGTAAAATTCAACGATGTTGACCATGCTGCTTTCGAAAAAGCTACTGAACCCGTCTTCAAACAAATGGAAGAAAAAGAAGGCGCAACCCCCGGTATCTATGAAAAGCTGAAAGCTGAATTGAAAAAAATCCGCGCAGCTAAATAATTATTTCTGACTCTCTAAGCAAAGCGTTTCGCCTTTTCGCGGAACGCTTTGTTTTCCTAAGTAAGTACATATTTTTCCGTCCTACCCAGATGTCTGTGTCCCTTGGAGGTATTCTTTTAGTTATGAATGGTAAATTTATTTTGAAAAATCTCGAGGATATTGTGGCAGCGGTATTTATCTCCATTACCACTATTCTTGTTATCTTAAATATTATTATGCGTTATGGTCTTAATTCCGGTTTAGTTTGGTCCGAGGAGGTAGCAACAGGCTGCTTCGTATGGTCCGTGTTCATTGGCGCTGTAGCCGTATTCAAACATCGTGGGCACGTTGGTGTTGACCTAGTTGTAAAACGTTTTCCTGCGGTTGTCCAAAAGGCAATCCGCCTGATTACCGATTTGATTTTAGTTGTGCTCAATGGTTATATGGCATATCTTTCTGTGCTCTATATCCAAACCTCCTACACTAAGATGACTCCGGTATTGGGCGTTTCTTCTGCCTATATCAGTTCTTCCGTACTCATCGCTTTCATTCTGATGACTGTTTATTCTATTGTATTTGTTTATGAAGATATTACCGGTAAAAAGGAGGTTGAAGCATAATGGCTTATTTGCCCGTCATCATCGTCTTTATCCTCTATTTTTCCAGTATTCCTATTGCTTACGCGCTGTTCGGTGCTACAGTGTCCTATTTTACCTTTATCGATAGCGCTTCTCCCACCCACTTGATGTTCCAGCGTATTATTACTAGCACCCAAAGCTTCCCGCTGTTGGCAATTCCATTCTTCATTATGGCAGGCTCCATTATGAACTACGCAGGTATCAGCGATAAACTGATGAAGTTTACTGATGTGCTCATGGGCCACATGACCGGTGGCTTGGCACAGGTTAACGTATTGCTGTCCTTGCTTATGGGCGGTGTATCCGGCAGTGCCAATGCTGACGCTGCTATGCAAAGTAAAATGTTGGTGCCGGAAATGGAAAAACGTGGCTACAGCCGTGCTTTTTCCGCGGCGGTAACTGCTGCGTCTTCTGCCAGCACTCCCGTTATTCCTCCCGGTATCAACCTGATTATTTATGCGCTGATTGCCAGCGTATCTGTTACCAAGATGTTTATGGCAGGTTATGTGCCCGGCATTTTGATGGCTTTGTCCATGATGGTGGTTGTTGCCTATGTTTCTAAAAAACGTGGCTATAAGCCCTCTCGCGAAAAGGCTGCTACTTTTGGCGAAATTATGGCCCAGTTGAAGGAATCCATTTGGGCATTACTCTTTCCATTCGGCATTATTGCCGGCCTGCGTATGGGTATGTTCACTCCTTCCGAAGCAGGCGCTGTTGCTGTTGTGTACTGCATTTTTGTAGGCTCCTTTATTTATAAGGAGTTGAAATGGGAATATGCATGGCCTATCATGAAGGAAACTATTTACGGTACTAGCTCCGTTTGCTTGATTATCGTAGCTGCTTCCTTCTTCGGCTACTATATGAACTGGGAACGTATTCCCCAATCCATCACTAGCGCGCTCTTGGACTTCACTAAGAATCCGTATCTGATGTTGATGTTGATCAACCTTTTGCTTTTGGTTCTGGGGATGTTCTTGGAAGGCGGTGCTGCTTTGATTATTTTGGCACCGTTGCTGGTTCCTGTTGTAACCAAACTGGGCGTTGACCCTGTACACTTTGGCATTATCTGCATCGTTAATATTATGATTGGCGGTTTGACGCCACCATTTGGCTCCATGATGTTTACAGTGTGCGCCATTACGGAAACACCCTTGGGTGACTTCTTTAAGGAAGTTTTGCCCTTTATTATTGCTTTGCTGGTAGCATTGTTAATCGTTACCTACGTTCCGGGACTTGTAATGTTCCTGCCAAACCTGTAAAATAATAAATAACAAGTAACGCCACACCCCCTGCCGTTGGTTGGGGGTGTACGTGCTGAAAGGATGTGCAACTATGTCTGAGAAAAAATATATTATGGCTTTAGATTTGGGTACTACTAGCTGTCGTTGTATCCTCTTTAACAAGCAGGGAGAAATCTGCAGCGTAGCACAAAAGGAATTTACCCAATATTTTCCTAAGGCAGGTTGGGTAGAACATGATGCTGACGAAATCTGGGCTAACCAATTAGGCCTGATTCACGAGGCTATGGAAAAAGTTAATGCTTCTGCTGCTGATATCGCAGGCATTGGTATTACCAACCAACGTGAAACCACTGTGGTATGGGATAAAGTAACAGGCCGCCCTGTCTATAAAGCTATTGTGTGGCAGTGCCGCCGTACTGCAGAGTATTGCGACTTGCTGAAAATCAAAGGCTATTCTAATATGTTCCGCGAAAAGACTGGTCTGGTTTTGGATGCTTATTTCTCCGGCACGAAGCTGCACTGGATTCTAGAGAATGTTCCCGGTGTCCGTGAGAAGGCTGACAGCGGTCGCTTGTTGTTCGGTACCATCGATACTTGGATTATTTGGAAATTGACCGGTGGCAAGGTGCACGTAACCGACTATTCCAATGCTTCCCGTACTTTGATGTTCAATATTCATACCTTGGAATGGGATGACGAAATTCTGACCATTTTAGGCGTGCCGAAAGATATGCTGCCTGAGGTTAAACCCTCCAGCTGCGTATATGGTTATACTGACCACCGCCTTTTTGAAGAAGCGATTCCTATTGCCGGTGCTGCCGGTGACCAACAGTGCGCACTTTTTGGTCAAACTTGTTTTGCACCCGGTGAAGCAAAGAACACCTATGGTACTGGTGGCTTTATGCTGATGAATACAGGCGAAACTCCTGTAACATCTAAAAACGGTCTTGTTACTACCATCGCTTGGGGTGTGGATGGCAAGGTAGAATATGCATTGGAAGGCTCTATCTTTATTGCCGGTGCTGCCATTCAATGGCTCCGCGACGAGCTGGGCTTGATTCGTTCCTCTGCTGAGTCCGAAACTTTGGCTACCCAGGTAGAAAATTCTAATGGTTGTTATGTAGTGCCTGCTTTTGTAGGTTTAGGTGCTCCTTATTGGAACCAATACGCACGTGGCGCCATTGTGGGTTTAACTCGTGGCGTTAACCGCAACCATATTGTCCGTGCAACTTTGGAAGGTATTGCTTACCAAGTCTATGACGTATTGAAAGCAATGGAAGAAGACAGCGGTATCAAGTTGTCCTCCCTGCAGGTTGATGGCGGTGCTTGCGCTAACAACTTCCTTATGCAGTTCCAAGCGGATTTGATTGATACCCAGGTAGCACGTCCTGCCTGCGTTGAAACTACGGCAACCGGTGCTGCGTATTTGGCAGGCTTGGCTGTAGGCTTCTGGGAAAGCAAGGAAGAAATCAAAAAGAACCATATTATGGAGACTACTTTTGCTCCTAATATGGATGACGAAAAACGTCAAAAAATGCTGCATAGCTGGCATCGCGCTGTTAAAGCAGCTTGCGTACGCTTGCAGCCTGAAGAAGAATAGAGAGAAGGCTTTGGCTTTATGAACTTTGTTAACGAAGAAGAACGCATCGCCATGGTGGTGTCCTTCAACAGTATTATTGCCAATTTAGTGTTGTCCTTGGCTAAATTAGCTGCAGGCTTTATGGCTCATTCTGCAGCTATGATTTCCGATGGTGTGCATTCTGCTTCTGATGTATTCAGCACCTTTATCGTTATGGCCGGTGTAAAGCTGAGCAATAAGGCCTCCGATTCCCAGCACCAGTACGGTCATGAGCGTATGGAGTGCGTTGCTGCGATTTTGCTGGCAGTAATGTTGGCGTTGGTGGCAGTGGGCATCGGGTATAGTGGCTACGAGAAAATTTTTGCTACCGATCCGGAAGATTTAATCGTTCCTGGACAGTTGGCATTGTGGGCTGCCATTCTTTCCATTGTGGTTAAGGAAGCAATGTTCTGGTACACTAAAAATGCTGCGGAAAAAATCAACAGTGGTGCTTTGATGGCAGATGCTTGGCACCATCGTAGCGACGCCTTGTCTTCCATTGGCTCTTTTGTAGGTATTTTGGGTGCACGCATGGGCTATCCTGTTTTAGATCCTGTGGCAAGTATTATTATTTGCTTGATGATTCTCTATGCCGCTTACGAAGTGTTTAAGGACGCTATGGACAAAATGGTGGACCATAGCTGTGATGACGAAACTTGTAAGCAACTGGAAGAACTTATTGAACGAGTTCCAGGGGTAGAGCATATGGATGCGCTGCATACCCGTATGTTTGGCAGCCGTATTTACGTGGATACGGAAATCAGCGTTAAGGACAATCTTAGTCTTTTAGAGGCTCATTGTATTGCCGAAATGGTGCATACTGCTATTGAGGCAAACTTCCCTCTAGTAAAGCATTGCATGGTGCATGTTAATCCTTTAAGCGAAAAGATTCATGACGCTTGTCCTATGCTGCCGCCGGAGCTGCGTCCTAAATCTAAATAAAAGAAAAATTAGCAATAGAGTGAGAGAGTGAGTAAGGGATTGCGATGATTATTTTTGGTACATTGGCTTTAGGCTTTTTCTTGGGGCTTGTAGGTGCAGGCGGTTCCGGTATGACTATTACCCTGCTGTCCGTTGGCTACGGTGTGCCTATCCATAGCGCTTTGGGCGTTGCATTGGCAGCTATGAGCTTTACCATGCTGTCAGGCACCATCAGCCACTTCCGCGAAGGGGATGTGGATGTTAAAATCGGTGCTTTAGTAGGCGGTTTCGGTATGGTGGGTGCCTTTTTGGGCAGCCGTGTGGCTAACAGCATGCCTACGAAGGAGTTAACTGCTTTTACAGCTATATTGCTGATGTCTTCGGCCATCGTCCTTTACTTTCAGCTTTTCCATAAGGAAATGGTGCAGGCCTTTGTGGCTAAGCACGCTGCACCGACCAAAGGTGTAAAGTTCCTTATCTGTGGTGCTTGTATCGGTATTTTCAATGGCTTTTTATCCGGTGCTTTTGGCATTGGTGCTACCGCTTATATCCAAATAGCAATTATGTTGTTCTTTGGGGTGGACCTTTTCCATGCTATTGGCACAACCATGATGATTATTCTACCGATTTCTGTTTCCGGTGGTCTTGGCTATTTGCTTAGCGGGCATCTTGATTTCGGCATTTTTGTGCAGACTTTGTGTGGTCTTACGGCAGGTGCCTATGTTGGTGCGAAGTTTACTCGTTTGATACCTGCAACCTTGTTGAGGTGTTTGATTATCGGTATGCCTTTAACAGGTGGTGCCATCCTTTTTTTCAATCGCTAAAATAATACAAAATTTTTCTGAGAGGCTGTGACTTTTGTCGCAGTCTTTTTTTATATAAAATTCTAAAAAGTTTATAGGGTTATAACCGTAAAAGTTCTTGAAAAATAGAAGTTTATATGGTTATAACCGTAAAACTTTGTGGAAAGTAGAAGCTTATAGGGGTATAACCATGAAACTATTGATAAGTAACTGTTACAAACAAAAATCGAGCCGTAGGCGTGCTGCCTGCGGCTCGAAGTGTTTCTAGGGGTAGAAGCTGCTATTTAGTTTTGCTATATCTGCAGCCAAAGTAAATGCAGTTGGTAGGGCAGTGGCTTTTGCACTTACCGCAGGCGATGCATTCACTGTCGCCTATATGCTTTACATCCAAGAGGCAGTTACGGATGCAGGCATTGCAGCCAATGCATTGTTCTTTGTCCACACAGATGGCGTAGATGCTGATTTTACTAAAGAGGGCGTAGAAGGCGCCCAAGGGGCAGAAGAAACGACAAAACGCACGGTAGATGAAGATAGCTCCACCGACAAAAAGAAAGGCAATAAGCACTTTGGTACTGTTAATCAAGGCGTAACCAAAGCCGAAGCCTGTGCCTGTAGCAACCATAAATAGTCCGCTGAATAAACCATTGGGGCAAAGATACTCACAAAAAGTCGCAAGACCTTTTTCGTTAGCAACAAAATAATACAAGGGCAGGAGTATAACTGCACCTAGGAGCACTGCGTATTTTAGATAGGTGAGCTTAGCTGTATAGGAGTTTTTCATCAGCTTAGGCGTAGGTATTTTATAGAGCAGGTCTTGCAGTAAGCCAAAGGGGCAGAGCCAACCGCAGATAATGCGCCCCAAAAGTAACGCTATTAGCATAATACTGGCTAGTGCGTAAAAGGGCAGGCGCATTAAACCGCTACCAAAAGCGTACTGCAATGTGCCTACAGGACAGCCTGCTATGGCACCGGGGCAGTAGGCGCAGTTGAAGCCGGGGACGCATACCTTGCCTGCAGGAATGATTTTGCGAGGAAGATTGCTAAAAAAGTTAGCGTTATAAAGAATACTGGCACAAAATTGAGTAAGCATTCTGCTGAGTTCTAACATAGTTTTACACCTTAAAAACCGTATTTGCTAAGCCATTTTTCGGTGCCGTCAGTATCAGTGGAATAGAGAAGCAAACCTTCGCTGAATTTAGCATTGCTCAGTGCTTTTGCTAAACCGGGAGTACTTTCGCCAATGGGACTGCCACCGCTGGTGCAGAAGGAAATGACAGTTTTACCGCTTAAATTGTTTTGTTCGATAAAGGTATAAATCGCCATGGGAGCATCATGCCACCAAATAGGGAAGCCCAAGAAAACGACGTCATAATCTTTGATGTTGTCCACCTTGCCTTTAATGGGCGGGTGAACGTTTTGCTCTTTTTCTGCTTTAGCAACTTCGGTACATTGACGATATGCAGAAGGATAAGGGGTGATAGTTTCGATTTTAAAGAGGTCGCCTTTGGTTTTGGCTTGGATATCTTTAGCAACACGCTCTGTTTGACCGCTGTAGGAGAAGTAGGCAACAAGCACTTTCTTACCTGCTAAAGAGTTTTCTGCAGGTGCGGCACTAGCGGTTTTAGTGGCAGTGGCACTAGGCGTAGAATTGTTATTGCCTCCGCAGGCAGTAAGACCTAGAATACAGAAGGTAGTAAGAAGCATAGCTAAGAACTTTTTCATGACAAATCGACCTTTCTTTATTAATGTTTAACTTCATTATACAGGTTAAAGTTCACTTTAAGTCAAGAGGTATTATGTGAAAAATATGTTGTATTTTCTAGAGTTTTTAGCAAATCGTATACTTGCTATCTGATGTAGTAGGAGCGTATAATGTACCTATCGCATTTACAAGAAAGTTATACATACGGAGAGTGATTGTTTGATGAATTTATTGGCTGTTGGTTTAGGTGGCGCTTTGGGTGCTATTAGTAGATATTTGGTGGGAAATATAATTAGTAAAGCCTGTGGTAGCAGTCTGCCTTGGGGTACTTTTGTCATCAATGTTTGTGGCTGTTTTGCCATGGGCCTTTTGATGACCTTGATTGTAGATAGGGGGATGTTGCCTGCTTCCTGGCGTTTGTTTCTCTGCGTAGGTCTGCTTGGTGGCTTCACTACTTTTTCCTCTTTTGGCTATGAAACCCTGATGCTCTTGGCTGAAGGGCGTGTGCTACCTGCTTTTGCCTATGCAGGAGGAAGTATTCTCTTTGGCTTGGGGGCCGCGGCAGTGGGCGTGCTATGCGCAAGGATGGTGTAAATAGTAGTACTTCAAAATTAGAGCCGTAGGTTCTGCTTAATGGTAGCACCTACGGCTTTAGTATTTTCTTGCTATTAAAGGTTGCGCAGATAGTGGATTGCACTTTGGGCAGCAATAGCGCCGTCATTAGTGGCAGTAACTACTTGGCGCAGAACTTTGTCGCACACATCACCTGCACCGTAAATTCCGGGGATGGCAGTGGACATATCATTCTTGACCAATAGATAGCCTTTGTCATTAGTGATACCTAAATCATGGCAGAACTCCGTAGCAGGATCCGCACCGATATAGGGGAAGATACCTTTAGCCGGAAGCGTTTTTACTTTTCCACTTTGCTTATCTAGCACTCGCATACCGGCAACACGTTCATTTTCAATAACTACCTCTTGGGGAACATGCCAATTCAGTACGGTGATCTTGGGATGAGCAAGTACTTTATCCTGCACGATTTGCTCCGCAACGTATCTGTCGCTACGGACTAATATGGTTATATGGCTGGCAAAATCCGTCAGATAAAGAGATTCTTCAAAGGCAGCATTGCCTGCGCCCACAACAATAACAGGCTTGTTGCGGTAGAAGGCTGCATCACAGACAGCGCAGAAGCTGACGCCACGACCAATCATTTCTTCTTCGCCGGGAATGTGCAGTAAGCGTTCCACCGTTCCTGTAGCAATAATAACCGTAGGCGCAGTAAATTTGCGACCGCTACTGCAGTGGACAGTATGCAGTTTGTCTTTTTGCGTAATGCCCTCCACTTTTTCGTAAAGGTAGTTGGTGCCTAAAGCCATAGCCTGTTCATAGATGTCGTAAGCAAGTTGGGAGCCATTGACACTTTTTAAGCCAGGCCAGTTTTCCAGTTCGAAAGTTTTGATAAGCTTGCCACCGGGGGCAAAGGCTTCTAAAATCAACACCTTGAGGCCTGCACGACGAGCGTAGATTGCAGCAGTAAGACCGGCTGCACCGCCACCAATGATCACCATATCGTAGTTTTCTTCCGGCTCAGGCTCCGTAGGTGGTTCCTGTCCTAACAATTTTTCTAGGCGAGGCTGTAGGCGTTCTAAGGGAAGAAAGCCTGTATAGCGGTCTGCAATCTGTCCGTCCTTGATGAAGAAAAGGCCGGGGATAATAGTTACGTCCATTGCTTCTGTCAGCTCAGGCTCTTGATCAATATCTATCTTGACGATGTCTATACGGTCACCCATGTGTTTTTCAATATCATCTAAGACGTAGCTGAGCATTTTACAAGGTCCGCACCAAGTTGCGTAAAAATCTGCTAGAAAGGTACGCTTTTCTGCCAGCATTTGTCTAAACTGCGTTGCATTTACGTGCAAGATTGCCATTTATATCACTCCTTTAGGATAATAATTCTTTCTGCCTTCATTATACTATAATTTGTCAGCGTTATTTGTGAAAAAGTTAGGGAAAGTTTTGCGTAAAGCGTAAGCTAACTATATTGCGAGATTAGCTGTGACATTTATGAAAAATTCTTGACAAAAGAAAAGCTCATGTTGTACAATAAATTATGTAGTTAGCGAGTGTTAACTACATAATTTTTGACGATGAGTTAGCTTGTGCTTACTGCTGCGGAAAGAGGTGCGATAGATTTATGATGACGTTAAAAGATGTGTCCGTTGGACAAAAGGCAAAAGTTGTGCGGTTAGAGGGCGAAGGTCCTCTGCGTCGCAGAATTATGGATATGGGTGTGACTAAGGGCGTAGAAATTTATGTACGTCGCGTTGCTCCGTTCGGAGATCCCATGGAGGTAACACTGCGTGGTTATCAATTGAGCTTGCGTAAAAGTGAAGCAGAAAAGATTATTGTGGAGTGAGGTAGAAAATGCAGCAATATAAAATCGCTTTAGTTGGCAATCCTAACTGTGGCAAAACAACCATGTTCAACCAATTGACCGGTGCCCGTCAATATGTTGGTAACTGGCCTGGTGTTACTGTAGAAAAGAAAGAAGGCTCCCTGCAAGGTAGAGATGACGTTATTGTAACCGACTTACCCGGTATCTATTCCCTTTCCCCTTATACATTGGAGGAAGTAATCGCTCGTGATTATTTACAGAAGAGCAATGTGGATGCCGTCCTGAACTTGGTGGATGCTTCCAATATGGAGCGCAACCTGTATCTGACTACCCAGCTTTTGGAAATGGGCATTCCTGTTGCTATCGCTTTAAATATGATGGACGTAGTCCGCAAGTGCGGTGATAAGGTCAATGTGGAAGCTTTAGCAAAGGAGCTGGACTGTCATTTAGTAGAAACTAGTGCTTTGACCGGTGAAGGTACAGCGCAGGCAGCACAAATTGCACTGCAGCAGGCAGGCGGTCCCGCTCCCAAGTATTTACGCTTTAGCACGTCTGTAGAAGAGGCGTTGGTGCAGATTGTAGCTTTGGCTGGCGATAAAATCGATGGTCTTGCTAAGCGTTGGTTGGCAGTAAAAATTTTCGAGCGTGACAGAAAAGTGTTGGCAGCGCTGCAGTTGCACAAAGACGTGCGTGCAGAAATTGAAGAAGTAATTGCTGCTTGTGAAAAGCACATGGCTGATGATAGTGAAAGCATTATTACTAATGAGCGCTACACCTATATTGAAGGCTTGATGCGTAAATGCGTAGTGAAGGCTAATGTTGGTCGTACTATGTCTGATAGGATTGACGCTGTTGTTACCAATCGCTTTTTGGCATTGCCGATTTTTGCAGCAGTAATGTTCTTGGTATACTATATTGCCATTGAATCCTTGGGTACGATTGTAACGGACTTTACTAACGACACGCTGTTTGGCGAGTGGATTATGCCTTGGGCTGCAGAAAAATTGGAGGCCCTGGGTACGGAAGAGTGGATGATTTCCCTTGTTGTTGATGGTATTATCGGCGGTATTGGCGCACCTGTGGGTTTTGCACCCCAGATGGCGATTGTCTTCCTGCTATTGGGCTTCTTGGAAGATTGCGGTTATATGTCCCGTATCGCCTTTATCATGGACCGCATCTTCCGTCACTTCGGCATGAACGGCAAAAGCTTTATTCCTATGCTGATTTCCACAGGTTGCGGCGTACCCGGTATTATGGCAAGCCGTACTCTGGAAAATGAGCAGGACCGCCGTTTGACTATTATGACTACTACCTTTGTACCCTGTAGCGCTAAATTACCTGTAATTGCCCTGTTAAGTGGTGCTATTATGGGTGGCGAATGGTATATGGCTCCTTTAATGTACTTTATCGGTTTCTTTGCAGTAATTATTGCCTGCATCATTCTCAAAAAGAGCGAGCTGTTTGCAGGCGAGGCTGCTCCTTTCGTTATGGAGATGCCTCCTTATCACATGCCTTTGGCGAAGAACCTGTTCCTGCATACTTGGGAGCGCGTGTCCGAGTTCCTGAAAAAAGCAGGTACTGTTATCTTCCTGTGCTGCTTGGCAATGTGGTTCTTGGCATCCTGTGGTATTGTGGATGGCGGCCTGACGCTGGTAGAAGAAACGGAGCAAAGTTTTATGGCTGTGATTGGCGGAGCTTTGGCACCAATCTTTGCACCTTTAGGATTCAACAGTTGGCAGGCAGTGGCTGCAGCTTTCAGTGGTTTTGTGGCCAAAGAGGCAATTGTTAGTACCATGGCTATCTTGGCAGGTTTGGGCGAGGCTACGGAAGCAGAGCCTGATTTGTGGGCATCTGTTATGGCAATGTTCCCCAATGCGGTGGCAGCCTTTTCCTTCCTGATTTTCAATTTGTTGAACTCTCCCTGCTTGGCAGCGATTTCTACCATGAGCCAAGAAATGAACAGCAGAAAGTGGACTTGGGCGACTATCGCCTTCCAAAACTTGTTTGCTTACACCATCTGCTTGATTGTGTACCAATTAGGTAATGTGTTTGTAGGCGGTGCAGAGTTTGGTCCGGGGGCAGCAGTGGCTTGTGTGCTGTTAGTGGGCTTCATCTACTTGTTGCTGCGTCCGGCGCAAGGTAAAACAACTAATGGTAAATCTACGTTAAGTGTTGATGTACACTAAGATATAGCAATGAATTTCTGGAGGTGTGATTATGGCAACTTTGATTGTTGGTTTAATTATAGCCGGTGCGGCGTATTTGGCTTATAAGCTGACTGCGGAAGCACACAAAAATGGCAAGTGTGTGGGCTGCGGCTCTTGCGGTAAAGGTGCCTGCCCATTAAGAGGAAAATAAACAACATTTAGATGGTATTGTAAAATTTTCCACAAGATATTGACAATTGCATATTATAGGCTATAATAAACGTATAATTTAACAGGCAATGCAGATCCTGACGGATGAGTGGAGCTTACCACGTGGACTGCGTTGTGATATGGCCGACCGTCTGGGCAAGCAGCTGCTGCCCAGACTTTTTTATTGGGCGGAGCTGCTAGGTTTATCTATTTTTGATGTACAGAAAAGGGGTATTCGCAATGCAGCAACGCAAAAACAAATGGCTCATCGTTCTCGCCGCTATCGGCATCCACATTTCCATCGGTTCCGTTTATGCTTGGAGCGTCCTTACGCGTCCCATTATGGAAACTATGGGTTTTACTATGCAACAGGTTACGTGGGCTTTTTCTCTGGCAATCTTGTTTCTAGGCACTTCTGCAGGTTTTTTAGGTACTTGGGTAGAACGGCACGGTCCGAGGGTTAGCGGTTTAGTGGCTGCGGCCTGCTTTGGCAGTGGTATGCTGGGGACGGCGTGGGCGTTGAGCTGCCAAAGTTTAACCATGCTTTACCTTTGCTATGGCGTTATTGGTGGCGTAGGCTTGGGGGTGGGGTATATTACACCTGTGTCTACGTTGGTGAAATGGTTCCCTAATAACAGAGGCCTTGCTACCGGACTTGCCATTATGGGCTTTGGGTTTGCTAGCTTGCTCGCAGGACCTTTGATGCAGATGCTGATAGCAGCTTATGGTTTGGTAAACAATTTTATCATTATGGGCTGTGTCTATGTGGTAGTCATTGCTTGTTCTGCTTTGTATTTGGAGCCTCCGCAAATTAATGTGCAAGCAGCTAAGGGAACCCATAAAGCACAGCTGCCGGAGAATCTGCCGCGACAATATACAGTAAAGGAAGCAATGCGCACTTGGGAGTTTTACGCTTTGTGGTTAGTGTTCTTCCTTAATATTACCTGTGGTATTGCTTTACTGGCAGTGGCTTCTCCCATGGCGCAGGAGGTAATCGGCATGACGCCTA
The DNA here is from genome assembly GCF_045124115.1 of Phascolarctobacterium sp. Taxonomy (GTDB): domain Bacteria; phylum Bacillota; class Negativicutes; order Acidaminococcales; family Acidaminococcaceae; genus Phascolarctobacterium_A. Next base: position 3,776 of record NZ_JBGVLF010000031.1, on the reverse strand, counting down.
TGGCAGCGGCTTCCATGGTAGGTATCATTGGTATTTTGAACGGTGGCGGACGTATTTTTTGGTCCACTGTTTCTGATTATATCGGCAGGAAGAACACTTATATTGTCTTTTTCGTTATTGAAGTCTTGGCGTTCTACCTTTTGGCAGGCGTAAAGGATAGCTTAGCTTTCCAACTTTTGCTCTTTATCATTATTACCTGCTATGGTGGCGGTTTTTCTTGTATGCCCGCATATTTAAGCGATTTGTATGGTACGAAGCAGTTAAGCGCCATTCATGGTCGCGTTTTGACTGCGTGGGGCTTGGCCGGTATTGCAGGGCCTTTACTGCTCTCCGTTCTGCATGAGTGTACCCATAGCTATACGGTGCCTTTATATTTCTTCAGCGGCTGCTTTGTGGTGAGCTTAGTCGTAGCAGTGCTGCTGAAATTGAAAGGTGGCAAATAGCGGATTTTACTACCTTTTAACATTACACTGACCTTATTTAATTTTTGTTTAATATTAGGATGTTATCCTATGAATAAATTAAGAGATCAGCATTTAGTGATAAGCACGAATGCGTAAATCTGCGGAGGTAGGATACTACTATGAAACTCTATAAAGATGATGTAATGTTTTTAGGTTTAGCAATGGTATTGTTAGTTAGCGTTATGTGCTTAGGTGATACAGATAGCAGTTTTGGTCAAGCACTCTATACTGCATTGGACTTCGTTGCTAGCGAAACACCGCACGTGTAGGACGAAATACGAAAATATATTTACAATTTGAATATAAGATGATATAATCAATGTAGTTGCACTGCATGCTGCACTCTGCAGTTGTATTGCCCGATTGTTTAAGTCGGTAGCTGCCCGCTGAGCTTTCAGCGGGCTTTTTTGTTTTTGTAGCATATAAAAAGTATTGTAAAAAGTAATACGAAAGGTTATACTTATTATGGATAGACAAGAAGAAGTTCAAGGTCGTCTGTTTGAGTGGGACGAAGCAAAAAATAGTATCAATATCAAAAAGCATGGCATAAGCTTTGATTTAGCCGCCTACGTTTTTGCTGATGAAAATAGAATAGAAATTTATGATGAAATACACAGCATTGACGAGGATTGCTATATTGTGATTGGTGTTGTAAATAAAGTGTTGTGTGTAATTTGTACTGAGAGAAATGATGCCACAAGGATTATTTCAGCACGGTTAGCTACGGTGAAGGAAAGGAGAATGTATTATGGCGATAACTAGAAAGGTAATTGATTTAAATGCTCCTGTTCCACAGGATTTACTTAAAGAACTGGAATTAGCTGCACAAAAACCTGCTATACCTGATGCAGATTGTCCTGAGCTGACGGATGAACAGTTGGAGCAGCTTGCGAAAATGGTTAGAAAACAAAAGTCAGAACGGGTAAAGAAGGTAGTATCTCTTCGCATTTCACCTGCAACATTGGAAAAGGCACAACGGTTGGGAAAAGGTTATACCGGTGTGCTAAGTAGAATACTGGAAAATGCATTAAATAATCCTGAACTGTTGAAACAATGCTTATAAGTGATTGGGCGATATTTCTAGCGTTACCGGAGGTGGAACAATGGATACAAGACAGTATTTATTGCAGCGTAAAAGTCCGAATTGGAAATTTTCTTTTATTGTTGATAAAGATTCATTTATGAATGTTAATAGAGTTCACCCGTTGAAGCAAAAGATTGTACAATCTATAGTTGCAGCAGCAAAAGAAGATAAAGAAGTTAAGAGGATAATCATCTTTGGAAGTTCTGTTAGATATGATTGTGATATTGATAGTGATTTAGATATTTGTATCGATTGGAAACAGGATTGCTATGACGCAGACGGGATTCTTAAACCGTTTACTAGGAATATGCGTAAAATAATCTCTGCTGTGACCAAAGGGTTGGCTGACGTAGTCAATTATCAGTATGTAGCGGGAACTGATATAGACGAAGCTGTCGAGAAGGGAGTTGTTGTGTATGAGTACAATGTATAGTCGTTCTGTTGTTATGTTGGATCAAGCAAAAACTGCACTTTCTAAAGTGGCTGACGATGATGCATATTTACGCAGATAAGAAACACAACAATATGGATATAAACAAAAATCTCACTTATCCAAGAAGCGGATAGGTGAGATTTTTTGATTTATATGGAGAGTTTGTTATTCAGCTTGAGAGGTAAGATTTTCGCTTTTTGTTTTTTCAAATTTTTCTTTTGCAATTTTAATAGGTTCATCATCAATATAATATGCAATAGCAGCTTCGCCGATTGCGAGAGTTCCATTTTTAGCAATAAATGCACTAACAGCAGAGCCGACACCAGGGAAGATTTTTGATGCTTGTTGTGCTAATAATTTAAGTGCAAAGCCAACTCCGGTCATACCAACCAAACTAAAGATAAACTCCATTGCAGTCTCAATAGATAGATTTCTGCCACTGAGAGAGGCTATTGTGGCTACTAGTAGGCTTTGCAATAGCAGAAGTATGTAAATATCTGATAATGGAATAGGAGAAAGGGCAATACATCCAGCTAATGTCGCAAAAATGTTATTCAGACGGTCAGCTAATTTATGAACGAAATCGTTAAGTCTAATTGCCATCATAAGTCCCATCCGTGCTTCATAACTATTAAGATTTTCTAATAAAATATCATGTAATTTATCTATTTGGTATCTGCCGTCAAAAGAAATTTGTAAATTTTCTACATCGGATGTTGATAATTCACTAATTTCATCAACATCTATTTCTCTGCCATCGGATCTTGCCCATTCAATTAAAGAAGATACTGCGATGATATGAGTATCAGCAATTTCCAATCCGTTTTCATTAATAATTTCTTTATAGTACTGTTTCATTTCAGTTATTTTTTCAATTTTTTTTGCAGAATATTCATTTGGATCCTTTTGCCTAGATGGAGCCATTTCATCTGATTTGTTGATTGCTACAATAATTGGGAGAGCAAGCTTGTTTTTTGCTTGATAGTCATTATTAAGCTTTTTTAAAAATTCTACATCTTCGCTGATATCATCACGACGGGTGCAGTTGAGCATAAAAATTGTTAAATCCGGAGAAAACTTTCTGATTTGTTGCACAAGCACATCTTCAGCAGTAATTGACTCATCAAGTTTCTTTGATTCGGCAATACCTCTAGTATCGTAAACATCCATCAATACACGATCGCCATGTTTGCATTGGTAGGCTTGTGCACTTTCTGTACAGCTACGTGTATCGCTTACTTTTGCTACATAGGCACCGCAAAGAGCATTGACAAGACTGCTTTTGCCAACTCCTGTTCTGCCCATGAGTAAAATTCTTGGCGGTCTATGCTTGTCTATACCATCCATGATATTTTTTAACTCTTCATCATCAAGTATAGTACTTTTCAAAAGCTTTTTTACATCTTTAGGAATAATGTCGGGCAATTCTTCAATCAGCTTGACTGTTTGCTTATAGAAGTTTTTTAGGTTTTGTAATCTTTCTTCAACTACAGTGTATTCATCTTTCATAACCATAACCTTCCTTCCGTGTATACATTGGCAGAAACTATATTTTCCACTACGTAAATTGTAACATTTTTACCCCCCCCAGACAAGATAGCTTGTGGTAATAAAGGAAAAAAGATTTTTAGAATGGGATAATTTCCTAGAGTGCTTTGAGGTGGTCCCCTAAAGTTGGACACGTCAAGAACGCAAAAAATTATTTTTGGTTTTCTTGAAAATCGTGTTATTATTATTTTAGGAGGCTCACAATATGGCTAGAGGAATTTTAACAGAAGAAGAAATTAAGATCCTT
>NZ_JBGVLF010000030.1:0-28166 GCF_045124115.1 Phascolarctobacterium sp. | reverse complement strand
GCAAACGGGCAAGGCTTTCGATGAAGACTTTATTAGCGGTCTTTCCCAAACTATGGTTATCGAGTTCCGCCCGGAGGCAAAGGTAAACCGTGTTTTTGTGGATGGAGTAGAAGTTACGGATGCTATCCGTAGCACCGAAGTAACTGCTATTGTTTCCAAGGTGGCAGCTATTGGCGCTGTCCGCGAGGCTATGGTTGACCAGCAACGCCGTATGGGTGAAAGCGGCGGCGTACTTATGGACGGCCGTGACATTGGTACAGTGGTTTTCCCCAATGCCCAATTAAAGATTTTTCTCACTGCTTCCGTAGAGGAGCGGGCAATGCGCCGTTATAAGGAGCTTGTGGCTAAAGGCGAGCAGGTTGACTTGGAGCAGCTGCAAAAAGACATCGCCAGCCGCGACAAGCAGGACAGCGAGCGTGCTATCAGCCCCCTGCGCCAGGCAGAGGACGCGCTGCTTTTGGATACTTCTGATATGGATATCAACCAAGTAACCGAAAAGATTATGCAGCTGGTTCAGGAGAGAGCACAATGATTTACGCAATTGCTAAATTTATTCTGCGCTTCTTATTTAACATCTTCCTGCGGTTGCGGGTAGAGGGCGCGGAAAATATTCCCAAGGATGGTCCGCTGGTAATTGCCAGCAACCATTTAAGCTTGCTTGATCCGCCTGTAATTGGTACTGCAGCTACCCGCAAGGTACATTTTATGGCTAAGCAGGAGTTGTTTGTTCCCATTTTAGGTGATTTATATAGGATTCTGGGCGCCTTCCCCGTTCGCCGCGGTGGTGCGGACCGTGCAGCTATCAAGCACGGTATCGAAATCCTCCAAAGCGGACAGGTTTTGGCAATCTTTCCGGAAGGTACCCGTAGCAAGACCGGTAAGCTGGGTAAGGCTGAACCCGGTGCTTTAATGATGGCCAGCAAGGCTCAGGCTACGATTACTCCCTGCTGCGTAATCGGCACGGATTACAAGCGTCAGGGCAGGATTTGGCCCAAGGTAACAGTCCGTTTCGGCAAACCGATTCCGTTTCCTGCCGATGCGGTTGTCAATAAAGAGTTTCTCCAGCAGATGACGACGGAGCTTATGGAGCACATCGCCAAACTGCAAAAGGGGGAGAATATATGATGGAAATTACAGTTGCCGACCACTGTGGCTTTTGCTACGGTGTGAAGCGTGCCGTAGAAATGGCGCGCCAAGCGGCTGCGGACCATGTGCAAGGGGGAACATTGGGTCCCTTGATTCACAATCCTCAGCTGATCGGCGAACTTGCATCCCAAGGTATTGCCTGCAGGGAAAGCCTTGCAGAATTTGCTCCCGGGGAAACAGTGATTATCCGTTCCCATGGTGTAGGCCCGGAGATTTATGCGCAAGCAGAAAAAATGGGGCTGCAAATTATGGATGCAACTTGTCCCAATGTCCGCCTAGCCCAGAAAAAAGCGGCTCAGGCAGCGGCCGATGGCTATTTTCCTGTGATTGTTGGTGAAAAAAATCATCCTGAAGTAAAAAGTATTTTAAAATGGGCAGGAAAAAACGCTATTTGTGTCGAATATATAGAAGATATCTCTTGTATACCGCAGCAGGAGCGCTATGGAGTTGTTATCCAGACCACTTTTGAGCTGCAGAAATTCGAAGATATATTGGCAGAAATGCAGAAGCAACGTCCGGGAGAATACCGGGTAGAGCGTACTATCTGCTTAGCGACATCCCAAAGGCAGAACGCCGCTGTCAAGCTGGCGCAGGAAGCCGATGCGGTTGTGGTGATTGGCGGTAGGAATAGCGCGAACACTCGTCATCTGGCGGAACTGGTGCAGAAGCATTGCCGCCATACGTATCATATCGAAACTGCAGACGAACTGTCTAGCGATATGCTAAGAGGTTGTCATAAAATAGGAATCACGGCAGGAGCATCAACTCCGGACCGTTTAATTAAGGAGGCTATTATAGCAATGGAAAACATGGATTTTGAAAGCATGCTCAACGAAAGTATGGAGGTAGAGGTATATCCGGGCAAAATTGTTAACGGTACCGTTATTCAATTGGATAAAGATGGCGTATACGTATCTTTTGGATATAGACATGATGGCTTAATCACTTATGCCGAATGGAACCCGGCTGTATCCGCTGAAGAACTGATGGCTACCATTAAGGTTGGCGATGAAGTTGAAGCAAAAGTTATCCCCGGCAGCACCAAGAGCGATTTCGTTCGTCTGTCCAAAGTTAAAGCTGAACGCGATGCAGCTTGGAAAAATGTTGCAGAACTGCCCGAAGGCGAAAAACGCCCGGCAACTGTTAAAGTTATCCGCATCATCAAAAACAAAGCTAAAAACATCGTTGGTTTGGCTGTTGCAGTTGAAGGCGTTGAAGGCTTCATGCCCGCTAGCCATGTAGAACTGCGCCGTGTAGAAGACTTCACTCCCTACATCGGTCAAGAACTGCAAGCTGAAATCATCGAAGTTGACCTGGAAAAGAAACGCATCGTTGTTTCCCGCCGCGACCTGCTGAAAGCTGAAAAAGAAGCTAAAGCAAAAGCTTGGAGAGAACAAAAAGAAGCTCAAATCGCTGCTCGTAAAGAAGCACGTGCTGCTGCTGAAGAGGCTGCTTACAATTCTGTAGAAGAAGGCCAAGTAGTTCCCGGTAAAGTAGTTAAAGTTGCTGATTTCGGTCTGTTCGTAGAAGTTGGCGAAGGTCTGGTTGGCCTGGTTCACCAAACCGAACTGAGCTGGGATCGTAATGTAAAACCTGCTGAAGCAGCTCAAGAAGGCGACGAAGTAACCGTTCTGGTTAAGAAAATCGACCGCGAAAACAAACGCGTTGCTCTGTCCATCAAAGCTACCCAAGAAGATCCTTGGAAAGTAGAAGCTGGCAAATTCCATGTTGGCGATATCATTGACGTAGAAGTAGTTCGCTTCCTGCCCTTCGGCGCTATCGTTAAACTGAGCGACAAAGTAGAAGGTTTGGTTCACATCTCCGAAATCGCTCAAGAACGCATTGCTCAACCTGCTGACGCTCTGGAACTGGGCCAAGTAGTTAAAGCTGAAATCATTAAAATGGATCTGGACAGCAAGAAAATCGGCCTGAGCATTTCCAAAGTTAAACGCGATGCTGAAAAGAATGAATATCGTTCCTACATGGGCAAAAAGAATTCTTCTCTGAAACAAAGCATGGCTGATCAACTGGAAGGCCTGGAGAAATAAGAGGTTTTCAGGATGCAGCGAGCACAACGTAAGCTAGAACATATTAAATATGCCCTACAGCTTGGTGATGGTCCCGCTGATACCCATTTTGCAGATCTGCGCTTTATACACAATTGTCTGCCGGAACTTAATCCGGCAGACATTGATTTATCTGCGGAAATTTTAGGCAAACGGTTACGTTTGCCTTTTTTCATTGATGCCATTACCGGTGGAACTGATGCCGTAACGGAAATCAACCGCAAACTGGCGCAGGTTGCTGAGCGTTGCGGTATGGGTATGGCTGTAGGCTCCCAGTACGGTGCCGTCCGCGACTGCGTATCCTTTGGCAGCTATACTGTAGTGAGGGAAGAACATCCCCATGGCTTGGTGCTGGGCAATCTCAGCGCTTTAGCAACGCCGGAGCAGGCGCAGGCTGCAGTTGCTATGCTGCAGGCTGACGCTTTGGAACTGCATTTGAACGCAGCCCAAGAGCTCTGGATGGCCGAAGGGGATAAGGATTACGCAGGCCTATTGGCGAACATGGTGCGGATTCGTGAGGCGCTAGGTGTACCTGTCATTGCCAAGGAGACAGGCTGCGGTATTGCTGAAGCGCAGTACGCAGAACTGCTGGCATCAGGCTTTACTTATTTTGACTGCGCCGGTGCCGGCGGTACTAATTTCCCTGCCATTGAAACTGCAAGACAAGGAAATACTTTAAGTGCAGATTTTGCTGCTTGGGGTTTGCCAACTGTTTGGACACTGTTAGATGGCTGCGAAGCTTTGCCAAGTGATGCTTTCCTCCTTGCTAGTGGTGGTGTTCGTAGTGGGGGCGACATTGCTAAAGCCTTCGCTTTAGGTGCGGATGCAGTGGGGATTACTGGGCCCATCCTGCGAAAAGTAGTGGAAGAAGGCGTGGACGCAGCTGTTGCCTACGTGGAAGATTTAGCAGAGGATTTAAAGAACTACATGCTGCTTTTAGGCTGCCGTGCTCCCCGAGATTTACGCAAAGTGCCTTTGGTAATCAGTGGCGCAACCCGTAATTATCTGGATTGCCGCGGTTATAATCTGCAAGCTATCTGCCAAAGCAGGAGGGTGTGAGCGGTTATAGCGTGAATATTCATTCTTTGGCTTTGTAAACAAGTTGTGAAAAAGTCTCTGAATGGGCGCGTATATAGCTATAAGTCTTAAATTTTCTTGCTTTTAATACAATTATATTGTAAAATTAACATAGTCACAAAGAGGTGCCGCGGGGGCTAGCCAGCCTGCGCGGCATATCGTATGCTTAGATGCAGATAAGTGATAGAGCGCATGCACCGCTATGGCGGTGGACGAGGAATGAGGTTATCGATTAGTCAGCGGATGCCTCACGGCCGGCTGTAGGCCGCAAGCTGGATACAAAGCCCCTCGGTAACGGGGGAGGGAAAATTTCCGCAACAGAATGGCAAAATACTATTCTAGGAGGATACTAATATGTGTGGTATCGTTGGTTATATTGGCAGCAACCAAGCTGCTCCCTTTTTGCTCGATGGCATGAGCAAGCTGGAATACCGTGGTTATGACTCCGCCGGTATTGCAGTTATGGAAAAAGGACAAATTCGTGTAGATAAATGTGTGGGCCGTCTTGATGCTCTCCGTCAAAAATTGACCGGTAATATGCCTGTAGGCACTATGGGCATCGGCCATACCCGTTGGGCAACTCATGGTCGTCCGTCTGACCGTAATGCTCATCCCCATACTGATCCTACCGGTAAATTCGTTGTAGTACACAATGGTATTATCGAAAACTATTTGACTTTGAAGGAACAACTGATTGCTAAAGGCCATGTATTTGTTTCTGAAACTGATACTGAAGTAGTAGCTCATTTGATGGCAGACCAATACAATGGTGACTTTGAAGAAACCGTTAAGGCTGTTCTGCGGATGATCAAAGGTTCTTATAGCTTGGTATTTATGTGTGAAGCAGAGCAGGACAAGATTATCTGCACCAAGAAGGATAATCCGTTGGTTATCGGCCTGGGCGACGGTGAAAACTTCATCGCTTCCGATATTCCTGCTATCATCAACCATACCCGCCGCACCTTTATTATGAGCGACGGTGAAATTGCTACTGTAACTGCTGATGGCGTTTGGGTACAGGATATCAACGGCACCCCCATTAGCAAGAAAGTTTTCGAAGTTAACTGGAACGCTGAAGCTGCAGAAAAAGGCGGTTTCGAGCATTTCATGCTGAAAGAAATTTACGAACAGCCTAAAGCAATGCGCGATACCATGACCGGTCGTGTAGATGCAGCCGCAAAAGCAATTGGTTTCCCCGAGCTCAACTGGACTCCGGAAGAAATGGGCGATATTAACAAGATCTTTATCGTTGCTTGCGGTACTGCTTACCATGCAGGCATTGTTGGTAAATATTATTTGGAACAATTGGCACGTGTACCCGTTGAAGTAGACATTGCCAGCGAGTTCCGTTATCGCAATCCTTTGGTTGATGGCAATAGCTTGACCATCGTTATCAGCCAAAGTGGTGAAACCAGCGATACTTTGGCAGCACTCCGCGAAGCTAAGCGCTTAGGTAGCCGTACTTTGGCTGTAACCAACGTTGTTGGCAGCTCCATTGCCCGCGAAGCAGACCAAGTAGTATACACCTACGCAGGTCCTGAAATTGCTGTTGCTTCCACCAAGGCATACACCACCCAATTGCTGGCTATGCTGATGCTGGCTATTTATGTGGGCCGTCTCCGCAACACCTTGGCTGCAGAAAAGGCAGAAGCTTTGGTTGAAGGCTTGGGCTTGATTCCTGAACAAATTCACCAAATGCTGGAAAACGTTGACCAAATCAAAGTTTTCGCTCGTGAGTACGGTAGCAGTGAAGATGCTTTCTTCCTTGGCAGAAGCTTGGACTATGCAGTAGCATTGGAAGGCGCCTTGAAGCTGAAGGAAATTTCCTACATCCATGCAGAAGCTTACGCTGCAGGCGAATTGAAACACGGCACTTTGGCTTTGATTGTTTCCGGCGTGCCTGTAATCGTTTTGGCAACCCAAATGGATGTCTATGATAAGACTGTAAGCAATCTGCAGGAAGTTAAAGCTCGCGAAGCTGTAGTAATCGCTATTGGTTTCGAAGGCGACGAATCCCTGAAGAAATATGCTGACCATGTAATTTATATTCCTAAGACTGACAAATATTTGGCACCGCTGCTGGCAGTACTGCCCTTGCAGCTCCTTGCTTACTACGCTGCTTTGACCCGTGGCTGCGATGTTGATAAACCGCGTAACCTGGCTAAGAGCGTAACCGTAGAATAAAAAATTACCCGCCCTGACGTAAGTTAGGGCGGGTTTTTGTATCTTAGCGGAGAAAACTTTGTGAATATATGTGCACATAATTGCACTTTACGCCTGTAAGCGGTATAATAAATTGATACACTATTTTATTTTTTAAGGAGACGATACAATGTCCGAAGTTAGAGTAAGATTTGCGCCCAGTCCTACTGGCTATTTACATATTGGCGGTGCCCGTACTGCATTGTTTAACTGGCTGTTTGCTCACAAAATGGGTGGCAAACTGATTCTGCGCATTGAAGATACTGATATTGAACGCTTGAAGGAGGACAGTGTAAGCCAAATCCTTACCAGCCTGAAATGGTTGGGTATTACTTGGGATGAAGGCCCCGAAGTTGGCGGTGACTACGGTCCCTATTACCAATCCCAACGCTTTGATATTTACAAGAAATATGTTGACCAACTGGTGGCAGAAGGCAAAGCCTACTACTGTTTCTGCACTCCCGAAGTTTTGGAAGCAGCCCGCGAAAAACAACGTGCTGCTAAACAACCCTTCCGTTATGCGCGTACCTGCCGCGATTTGAGCAAGGAAGAAGTGGAAACGCGCATCGCTAGCGGCGCTAAATATTCCGTGCGCTTGAAGATTCCTGCCGAAGGCTCCATTACCGTCCATGATTTGATTCATGGCGATGTTACCTTCAATATGGATCAATTTGATGACTTCGTTATCATGAAATCCAATGGCATTCCTACCTATAATTTCGCTGTCTGCATTGATGACCATCTGATGGGCATGACCCACGTTCTGCGTGCAGAAGAGCATTTGTCCAACACTCCGAAGCAATTGCTGGTTTATGAAGCCTTTGGTTGGGAACCGCCTAAATTCGGCCATATGTCCATGATTTTGGCACCTGACCGTTCCAAACTGAGCAAACGCCATGGTGCAACTTCTGTAGAAGAATTCCGTAGCCAAGGCTATCTGGCAGAAGCTATTGTCAACTATCTGACTTTGCTGGGCTGGGGTCCCGGGGATGAGCGCGAACTGTTCACCTTGGAAGAAACTGTTAAGCTGTTCCAACTGGAGCAGATGTCCAAAAAAGCTGCTATCTACGATACCAAGAAGCTGACTTGGATGAACGGCCAATATCTGTCCGAACTGCCTTTGGAAAAAATTCTGCCGGAAGTTAAGCCCTTCTTTATTAAAGATGGTTTTGTAGATGAAGCATGGTTCGATACCCATGCAGAATACTTTGCTAAATTGGTAGATGTAGTGCGTGTCCGCGTAAAGACTTTGCAAGAAGTTGCTGACGCTTCCTCTTACTTCTTCCAAGACGTTACTTCCTATGACGAAAAGGGCGTTGCTAAACATTTCAAACCGGAAAGCGTAGCTCTGTTGGAGCAATGCATTGTGGCTATTGAAGCAGATGATGTTTACGATTTGGCTTCTACCGAAGCTGCCTATAATAAAATCGCTGCTGATAATAATTTAGCCTTGGGCAAAGTAATTCATCCCACTCGTTTGGCTTTGACCGGACGTACTGTTTCCCCCGGTATGTTTGATGTAATGGTACTGCTGGGCAAGGAACGTACTTTGGAACGTCTGCACAAAGCTGTAGAGTATATTAAAGCAATGTAATTGAACTTCCTTATGGTAAATAGGGAAGCTTGAGGTAAAATTATGAAAACCCTACTGACAACATTAATCCTTGCCATGTTGGCGCTGCCTGTTTATGCGGACCAACAGACTACTGTTTTGCAGGAACAAGCTACAGTTGCCAAGGCGCAGGCTGTACTACCTTATATTGACGGCAGCAACAGTACCGAAATGGAAAAGCTTGCCAATGCCCTTATCCGTACTACTGCTACGGATTTAGCTAAAGAGGTAGGCGGTGGCAATGTTACCTATAAGGTGATGCTCAACCGTCCCAGCCTTGTGAGCCTGCTGCTGGAAGCACGCAATGGCAATAAGCTTGCCTATAAAGGCTTGAACATTGACTTGACCACGGGCAGGGAGTTTACGGTAACTGATTTCTTTGTAGATAATGAAGAAGTACAGGCTGCCCTAGGGGATTATGAAAACGTCCTCTTTGGCGAAGAAGGCTTATACATTCATCATAAAAAATATGCTGCTTATGATACTTGCGTACCCTATAGCAAGGTACTGAAAAATATGCGTATTGGTGAAGCAGGACGTATTATGCAGGTAGCAAAGCTTACTGCTGCAGCTAATGGCAAAACTTTAGTTATGCCTAAAGGTGGCTTGCTGGCTTTGAAGTTGGACTCTAATCCTTCCACAGGTTATGGCTGGAGCGTTAATGCTGATGCGGCCGTACAAAAGGTGGGCAGTTCCTTTACTATCCCCAGAGCGGAAGAAGCAAGAGTGGGTACTCCCGGTACGGAAATCCTTTTTCTTGCTGTGCAGCAGCCCGGTACCCACCAGGTTAAGCTGGAATACAAGCGCGCTTGGGAACGCATCAGCCTGCAAAGCATCACCTTTACCGTACAGGTAGCAGAATAAGGAGATCCTATGGCAAAAGAAGCTGTAAATGTACAAATTTGTAATGAAACATACGTGCTGCGTACTTCCGCAGCGCCTGCGAAGGTGTTAAAGATAGCGCAGAATGTGGATGAACGTATGCAGAAACTGGCAACGGAAAAAAACGTCCAGAACAAAGAAAAGCTGGCTGTGTGGGCAGCGTTGGATCTGGCCGCTGATTTATATGAGCTGCAAGAGCGCTACGACAAGCTGCTGGCAGCAGTCCGCGAAAGGTAAAAGAAAATGAGAAACGAAAAGATTGAACTGTTGGCTCCAGCAGGTAGTTGGGAAGCTTTGGAAGCAGCGGTTAACGCCGGTGCAGATGCCGTTTATATGGGCGGTAAAGCTTTTGGCGCCCGTGCGTACGCCAGCAATTTTGATGAAGAAGAAATGGCTAAGGCCGTGTACTTCGCCCACATGCACCGTGTACGTATCTATATTACAGTTAACACTTTGGTGGATGACAGCGAATTACCGGAATTGGCAAGCTATCTGATGTTCCTGAGCAACGTGGGCGTGGATGGTATTATTGTGCAAGATTTGGGCATTATCCGCCTGGCTCGCAAAATCGTACCGGAGCTGCCTTTGCACGCCAGCACCCAGATGACCATTACCAATAGCAGCGGTGTAGACTTTGCTACTGCTGCAGGTATGGAGCGCAGTGTTTTGGCGCGCGAACTTTCCTTGAAGGAAATAGAAGCAGCCTGCTCCCGCGGTAGTGAAATTGAAACCTTTATCCACGGCGCATTATGCGTATGCTACAGCGGCCAGTGTTTGATGAGCAGCCTTATTGGCGGTCGCAGCGGCAACCGTGGCCGTTGCGCTCAGCCCTGCCGCTTGCCCTATAGCCTGCTTAACTCCAAGGATGAAAATATGTTGGAAGGCAAGGATGCAGGCCAATATTTGCTGAGTCCTAAGGATATGAATACTCTGCAGATTCTGCCTCAGCTGATTGATGCAGGCGTAGTCAGCTATAAGATTGAAGGTCGCATGAAACGTCCGGAATACGTGGCAGTAGTTGTTGATGCTTATCGTCGCGCTATCGACAGCTATTTGGCAGGGGACTACAAGGTTCCGGCAGCAGATTTGGCGAATATCGAGCAAATCTTCAACCGCGACTTTACCACTGCCTACATGGTGAACCGCCCCGGTAGGGAAATGATGAGCGACCGTCGTCCCAATAACCGCGGTGTTTTGGTAGGCCGTGTAACTAAGATTGATAAACAGCATAACAAAGCTGTAATTAAACTGGATAAAGAACTGCACTTAGGCGATGGCTTGGAGTTTTGGGTCAGCGTCGGCGGACGTGTAGGCACCACTTTGACCGAGATGCTTTGCAATGGTCAAAGCGTTTCCAGCGCCCAACCGGGACAGCAGGTAACTATTGATGTTCCCAATGGTGTGCGTTTTAACGACCGTGTCTTCCGTACTTTAGACAGCTGTTTGATGGCGTATGCAGGCCAATTCTTCGGCCCGGAAGCTAAACACCGTATTCCTGTGGATGCTGTTGTCACTGCCAAACTAGGTCAGCCCATGACCGTAGTGCTCACTGATGACGAAGGCAACGTGGGCTACGGCGAAACTAACTTTATCGTTGAGGAAGCACGCAAACGTCCTTTGGATGAAGCAGGTGTACGCAAGCAGCTTGACCGCCTTGGCACTACGGAATATTTCTTGAACAGCCTTACTTTTGAGCATGACGAGAATGTGATGGTGCCCATGAGCGAAATGAACGAGGCACGCCGTATGGCTTGCGAAGCACTGGATGCAGCGCGCTTGGAAGCTTTCGCTCCTGCGCGTACCAAGGTGCATAGCTATACAGAAAAACTCACTCCTGCAGCCCATAAACGCCAACCTGTGGATTGCAAGCTGACTGTTCATTGCGACAGCGTTGCCAAGGTTAACGCTGCACTGCAGGCAGGTGCAGAGCGTATCCTCTTCGGCGGTGATTGCTATAACCATGTGCTGCCCACCAATGATGATTATGCTAAGGTTGCGGAAATGTGCCGCAAAGCAGGCAGGGAGGTAGCTTTTGCTACTCCCCGTATTATCAAAGAAGCACAGCTTGGCTATTTTGATAAACTCTTTGCTTTGTGGGAGCAATTGCAGCCTAACTACGTATATATTAACAACAATGGTCTGTGGCCGTTGGCGAAGAAACACCAAGGGCTGCCTTTAGTAGCAGATATGTCCCTGAACATCTTCAACAGCCAAACCTTACAGTTCTGGCAGGAACAGGGCGCTTGTGGCGCTGTGCTGAGTCCGGAGCTGACCATGACCCAGGTAGAGCAGTTGGCTTCCGTTAGTCCGCTGTCTTTGGAGTGCATGATTCAAGGCCGTTTGGAAATGATGGTTTCCGAATACTGCGTTGGTGGTAGTTTCTTAGGCGATCTGCATAAAGGCGCCTGCAAGTTCAACTGTCGCGAGCAGCTTTTCTTGGGCGACCGCAAGGACGCACGTTTCCCCATTGCAACGGACCAATTCTGCAAGATGCACGTCTTGAACGCCCATGAACTTTCCATGGTGGCTAATGTGCAGCACATGGCAGAAATCGGTGTAGCTAGCCTGCGTATTGACGCACGTATTTATGACGAAGCGCGTATTGGCGAACTGGTAACATTGTACCGCAAAGTTTTGGGCGGGGCAGTGGAGGCACCGGAAAACTTACCGGGTACTACCCGTGGACATTATTATCGGGGTGTGATGTAAAATGGCTCGATTTGCCATCAAAACACTGGAATTTGATAAAGTAAAAAATATGTTGGCCTCCAAGGCTGCTACCTTCCTAGGCAAGCAGATGGTGACAGGTCTGCAGATAGAAAGCGATTTTGGCAAGGTCAAGCTGCTGCAGCAGGAAACTGCGGAAGCACTGCGGATTCTTGACGAAGGCAAGCGTTTTCCTTTTGGCGGTGCCTATAATATTACGGCTGACGTCAAACGGGCTGAGCTAGGCAGTGTGCTGGAGCCTGAGGAACTGCTCCACGTGCTGACAACTTTGCAGGCGCTACGTGCTATGAAGGATTTCGTAGCGGACAATAACGAAATGGCGCCTGCATTGGCGGAGTACGCTAATTATATGCAGCAGTTCGGCCGATTGGAAAAGCAGATTGAAAGCGCTATTGATGATCATGGTGAAATCAAGGACAGTGCTTCTCCCAAGCTGAACGGTCTGCGTACCGCCATCCAAATCGCTAAAAACAGGGTAAAGGACAAGCTGGACAGCATTCTCCATGACCCTAATAACCAAAAGTATTTCCAAGATAATTTGGTTACCATGCGTGGTGACCGTTATGTAATTCCTATTAAGCAGGAATATAAAATGAACTTCCCTGGCATCGTCCATGACCAATCCGGCACAGGCGCAACCTTGTTTATCGAGCCTTTGGCTGTTGTCAATTTGAACAATGATATTAAGCGCTACGTAGCGGAGGAAAGGGAAGAAGTGGAGCGCATCCTACGCACGCTTACCCAAAACGTGGGCGCTGATGCCAATGGTATTCTAGCTACATTAGAAATATTTACCAAGCTTGATGTAATCTGTGCCAAAGCCTTGTTGGCGCAGGAACAGCACGCAGTACGACCCATGATGGTTTTGGGCAGCAGCGTGGAAATCCACCAAGGGCGCCATCCCTTGCTGAACAAGGATAGCGTAGTGCCATTGGACGTGCAGTTAGGCGACAAGTTTACCATGCTGCTGATTACCGGTCCTAACACCGGTGGTAAAACCGTAGCCTTGAAGGCTGTAGGTATTTTCGCTCTCATGGCACAGACAGGTATGTTTATTCCTGCTCTGAGCGCTAAACTGCCTGTATTCCGCGCAGTTTACGCCGATATTGGTGACGAACAGAGCATCGAGCAGTCTTTGAGTACCTTCTCCGCCCACATGACTAATTTAATTAGCATATTGAATGAAGTTAAAAGTGGCGATTTGGTGCTTATTGACGAAATCTGCGCAGGTACGGACCCCAACGAAGGTGCAGCTTTGGCTATGTCCATGCTGGAGCATTTACACGAGCAGAAAGTGCTGACCATGGTGACAACTCACTACAGCGAATTGAAGACCTTCGCTTACGGACACGAGGGTATGGAAAATGCCAGCGTAGAATTTGATCCCGTTTCCCTGCGTCCTACCTATCGTTTGCTCATGGGTGTACCGGGCAGCAGTAACGCTTTCAATATCAGCCGTCGACTAGGCTTGGCAGAAGATATTATCAAGCAGGCTGGCGAGCTGCTCAACCAAGAACATGTGCACATGGAAAACGTGCTGCAGGAGTTGGATAGCGAGCGCCGCCGTTACGAAAGCGGCAGTGCGGAAATCGAGCAGTTGCGTCGCGAAGCAGAACAGCTGCGTAACTCCTTGTCTTATTCTAAAGCGGAGTTCGAACGTCGCAAAAACGAAATGCTTCGCAAAGCACGGGAGCAGGCGGACGAAATCTATCGCCGCAGCCGTCGCGAATCTGAAGCCGTACTCAAAGAGCTACGTGCTATGAAAGCGGATTATGACACCAAAATGCTGGCACAAAAGGCGGAGGAAGCACGCAAGAAGTTGAACAAGACTTTAAGTGAAGATGCTCCTTTGCCGGAGGGTGCGCCTTTGACCGCCCAAACTGCTAAAAAGGGACTGAATGTTTTTGTAGTTTCTTTAGGTAAGAATGGTGTGATTACCGATGTTAAAGGCAACGAAGTTACGGTGCAAGTTGGTATTCTGAAAATGAATGTGCCTGCAGGAAAATGTCTGCTGACTAAAGCGCAGCCTGCATCCACTTCTGCCGAGCCGAAAAAGCGTAAAGGCTTTACGAAAAATGCTGCCGCTAACTACGCTCACCAAATGTTTGTGGCGAAAAGCAGCAGTGCCCGTCAAGAAATCGATGTACGCGGTATGACCTTGGACGAAGCGATTCCTGTGGTAGATAAGGCTATTGATGATGCCCTTATTGCAGGCATTGGTCAGCTGCGCATTATTCATGGCAAGGGCACAGGCGCCTTGCGTGCAGGCTTGACTGCTTATTTAGAAACTAACCGCTTTGTGAAGAAGTTGGAGGTCGCTGCTCTGGATGCCGGTGGCAGTGGCGCAACTGTTATTGATCTTTAAATCAACTACCTTCTTAACTCCACCTGTAGGGGAGCGTATTTGAGGGGAGCTAATGGAAATTTGTTAGCTATATGTATATTTTTATAGATATATAAAATTTAGGAGGTAACTATTATGGTAATGTCTATTGCTGCAAAACATGCGAAGGGTAAAGCTGCCCAAGATAAGATTTTTGGTGCTAACGCAGCCGCTGTGGCTGCAGCTGCTAAATATGGCAAGGATGCCGTAACCAACGCTACTATCGGCGCTATCTTGGACGAAGAAGAAAAACTGGTGTGCCTGCCCACTGTAGAAAAAGTATTCCGTGGCCTGCAAACCAATGAATTGATTGCTTATGCTCCTATTAGCGGTCTGCCTGAATATTTGGATTGCGTAGTGACTGCTGCTTTCGGTGAATCCCGTCCTGATGCATATCTGGCTGCAGTTGCTACTGCAGGCGGCACCGGTGCTATCCACCATGCTATTTGGAACTATTTGGATGAAGGCGAAACTGCCCTGTGCTCCGATTGGTATTGGGGCGCTTATAAGGTATTGTGCGACGATATGGGCCGCAAATTTACCACCTACAAAATGTTGGACGAAAACAACAAATTCAATCTGGCTGCACTGAAAGCTAAGATTGACGAACTGCTGGCACAACAAGACAACCTGCTGTATCTGCTGAATACTCCTGCACATAACCCCACTGGATACAGCCTCAGCGAAGAGGATATGGACGGCGTGTTGGCAATTTTGAAGGAAGCAGCTGCTAAACCCGGCAAAAACGTTGTTTTCTTCTTGGACGTTGCCTACATCGATTATGCAGGTGAAAAAGAAGAAGTTCGCAAAATCTTTAAGAAACTCAGCGGTTTGCCTGCAAACCTGCTCTGCATCGTTGGCTACAGCATGTCCAAAGGCTTCACCATGTACGGTCAACGTACCGGTGCTATGATCGGTATTTCTTCCGATAAGGACGTTATCAAAGAATTTGAAGATATTAACCAATACACCAGCCGTGCAACCTGGTCCAACATCAACCGTCCTGCAATGCGTACTTTGGCAACCATTTACAGTGATTCCGAACTGTTGGAGAAAGTTTGCCAAGAGCGCGACTACTACTACCAAATGATTAAAGCTCGTGCTGATCTGTTCACCAAAGAAGCTAAAGAATGCGGTCTGCCTATGCTGCCCTATGTAGCAGGCTTCTTCATTTCCATTCCTGCTAAAGACAGTGATGCAATCTGCACTAAGCTCCATGACGACAATATTTTTGCAGTACCTTTGGCTGCAGGCGTACGTGTAGCTGTTTGCGCAGTGCCCCTGAAGAAGATTGCCGGTATGGCTGCCAAGATTAAGGCTGCTATGCAGGCTGTGGAGCACTAAAATGTTGACCTGGAAGCTGCCTAACGGGCAGCTACGCCAAGTAGAGGAGGGGAGCTGCCTGCTTCCCTTCGCTCAAGAATTAAAGGACAGCTTTGTTTCTCCTGTGGTAGAAGGCATTTTCAATGGCGAAGCCGTTGATTTGCAACGTCCGCTCCATGAAGACGGCGATATGGGCTTTATCGAAGTTAACTCCTCCGAAGGTATGCGTGTATACTCCCGCACTTTGCTTTTTATGCTTTTGGTAGCGTCAAAAAAGCTTTATCCGGAAGTAGCCTTGGAAGTGCGCAATACTCTTGGAAGCGCCCTGTTCTGCTATGACCAAAGCAGCCATAAGCTGACTGGAGAGGATATTAAAGCCATTGAAGCATATATGCGCAAGATGGTGAAATCCAAGGAACGCATTACTTATAAGCAGATTACCAAAAATACTATTCCTGCTTCTGCTATGGAAGCAATTTCTGAAGATAAAAAGGCTTTGTTGGATCAACTAGCTGATGATGCTCTGCTCAGCCTGTATTTCTTAGAGGGAACGCCAGGATATCTCTTTGGCGCACTGTGCCCGGATTGCAGTTACGTACCCAATTTTGAACTTTTACCCTATAAAGATGGCGTAATTTTAAACTATCCTGATACAGGAGATTGGACGCATTTGCCTCCGTTTGAGGATAAACCTAAGCTCAATGAAGCGTACCAAGAAGCCGAAGAATGGTCTGCTATGATTCATTGCAATACTATCGGTAAACTGAACAAGTATATCGAAGCAGGTTATGCTGATAAGATTATTCAAATTGCTGAAGCGCTTCATGAGAAAAAACTGGCAAGCATTGCCGATATGATTGCCTCCCGTCGTGATGAGGTTAAGCTGATTTTGATAGCAGGACCTTCTTCCAGTGGCAAAACCTCCACTGCCCAACGCTTGAGCATTCAATTGGCAGTAAATGGACTCTATCCTATGCCCATATCCATGGACGACTACTACAGAAACAGAGTTGATACTCCGCGCAAAGAAGACGGTAGCTACGATTTTGAATGTTTGGAAGCAATTGACTTGGCACTCTTTAACGACCACTTGCAACGCTTGTTGGCAGGGGAGAAGGTCAAGCTGCCGAAGTACAATTTCCGCACCGGTTGCCGTGAATATCGCGGTAAAGAACTGCAGATGACGGAAAACTCTGTGCTGGTTGTGGAAGGCATTCATGGTTTGAACGAGCGTCTGACTGAATCCATTCCTGCTAATAGAAAGATTAAAATTTACGTCAGCGCCTTGACTCCTATGTCTTTTGACGAGCATAATCGTATTCATACTACGGATGCACGTCTGCTGCGCCGCATGGTACGTGATAGCCAGTTCCGCAGCCATGATGCTGTGGCTACTTTAAGTCTCTGGCAGGATGTACGCGATGGCGAAGAAAAATATATCTTTCCCTTCCAATGCAGTGCGGACGTTATTTTCAACACTACGCTGATTTATGAATTGGCGGTAATGAAAAAGTACGCAGTGCCTTTGCTGGAGGCTGTGCCTCGTACCAGTGGCAAGGCATATCTCACTGCCCGTCGTCTTTTAAACATGCTCTACTATGTTAAAGAGATGGACGAAACCGCCATTCCCAACAACTCTATTCTCCGTGAGTTTGTAGGAGGCAGCATCTTCAAGGATGCTTTGTAAAAACTAACTGCATAAACTTTTTTGCCCCCGGACTGCAAAGGTTCGGGGGCTTTTGTAAAATTTATTTTATAATTTTAATGTTGACAAGTAAAAATACTTGACAAAGCAGAAGATTTCCAGTATACTATCAAAGTCGAGTAAATTGAGCCGAGGTAGAATCATGTCAGCAGAAGAAATTTTTGAGCAAAGAATGCGCCTGGGCAGACTGTTTGATATCTATGGCGGCCTGCTGACGGAAAAGCAACGGACCTGTTTGGGACTGTACTTTTACGATGACCTGTCCTTGAGTGAGATTTCTGAGGAACTGGGCGTATCCCGCCAAGCAGTCCACGACTTGCTGAAAAGAGTGGAGCAGATCTTAGAGCGTTACGAAACGACCTTGGGCGTTCTTGCCAAGGAAGAAGCGTTGCACGAGGAACTGCACCGAGTAAAGGAGCTGCTTGCTCCTTGTGATAGAGCGAAAAATGACGAAGCTGCAGGTATTTTAGACAAGCTGTGCGGCGAAAGTAGGTAAAGCTAAATGGCATTTGAAAGTTTATCTGAAAGATTACAAAATGCGCTGAAAATGTTCCGTGGCAGCAATAAGCTGACTGAGGAAGATTTAAAAGCCCCTCTGCGCGAAGTGCGCATGGCGTTGTTAGAGGCCGACGTAAACTTCAAGGTTGTTAAAGACTTTGTAGCGAAGGTTAAAGAACGTGCCTTGGGCGTAGAAGTTGGCGAAGGCTTGAGCCCCCATCAACAGATTATTAAAATCGTTAATGAGGAATTAATCGAGCTTTTAGGTGGTACCCAAAGTAAGTTGGCTGTAGCTCAAAAACCGCCCACCATCATCATGTTGGTAGGTCTGCAGGGCGCAGGTAAAACTACTACCGCTGGTAAGCTGGCTAACTATCTGAAGCGCAAACACAAGAAACCTTTGCTGGTAGCAGGCGACGTTTATCGTCCCGCAGCTATTACCCAGTTGCAGGTTTTGGGCGAACAGCTCAATGTGCCTGTATTCACCTTGGGCGATAAGGTTTCCCCTGTAGAGATTGCTGAAAAAGCAGTGGAAAAAGCTCATACGCTGGCTTGCGATACGGTTATCATCGATACCGCCGGCCGCTTACATATTAATGAAGAGCTCATGGACGAATTGCGTAACATCAAAGGCGCTGTTCATCCTGACGAAATCCTGTTGGTTGTAGATGCTATGACCGGTCAGGATGCCGTAACCGTAGCCGAAAGCTTTAATGGCGAATTGGGCATTGACGGCTTAATCGTTACTAAGCTGGATGGTGACGCACGCGGCGGTGCCGTTCTGTCTGTTAAGGCAGTAACCGGCAAACCTGTAAAGCTCATTGGTTTGGGCGAAAAGCTGGATGCTTTGGAACCCTTCCATCCGGATCGTATGGCTTCCCGTATCCTTGGTATGGGCGATATCCTGACCTTGGTAGAAAAGATTCAATCTACTACGGATTTGGCAAAAGCCATGGAAATGGAAAAGAAACTGCGCAAAGATGAATTCACTTTAGAGCAGTTCCTGGAGCAAATGCAACAGGTTAAAAAATTGGGTAGCTTGGAAACTATTCTGGGCTTAATCCCCGGTATGGGCGGTATCAGCCAAAAGCTGAAAGAAGCTAATGTGGACGAAAGAGAATTTGACCGCATCGAAGCTATCATCCGTTCCATGACCCTCAAAGAAAGACGTAACCCTGACATCATCAACGGTAGCCGTCGTAAACGTATTGCCCAAGGTTGCGGCATGCGTGTACAAGACGTTAATAAGCTGCTGAAAAACTTTGAAGAAAGCAAGAAGATGATGAAGCGTATGCAGGGTATGGCTAAATTCGCTTCCAAAGGCGGTTTTAAAATGCCTTTTGGACATAAATAATCAAAAGTTCCATGTTGTTTGAGATATATTTAAGGAGGTGACTATCAACATGGCAGTAAAAATTCGTTTAAAACGTATGGGCGCTAAAAAAGCTCCTTTCTATCGTATCGTCGTAGCAGACGCTCGTTCTCCTCGTGACGGCAGATTCATCGAATCCATCGGTTACTATGATTCCACCGTTAACCCGGCTAACGTAAAAATCGATGCAGAAAAAGCTATGGACTGGATGTCCAAAGGTGCACAACCTACCGATACCGTTAAGAACCTGTTCAGCAAAAACGGCATCATGAAAGCTTTTGCAGAAGCTAAAGCTGCAAAATAATTTTTAAAAGAGAGGCGTGATCTACATGAAAGAATTGGTAGAAGTAATGGCCAAGTCTCTTGTTAGTAATCCCTCTGCAGTAGTGGTGGAGGAGGAAATTACCGGCTCTACAACGGTACTCCGCCTCCATGTCGCTTCTGAAGATATGGGTAAGGTTATCGGCAAACAAGGCCGTATTGCCAAAGCTATCAGAACTGTTATGAAAGCAGTAGCAACCCGCGAAAATGTCAAAGTTATTGTTGAAATTATTTAATTGAGGACGGTATACTATGGATAGAATGTTTGTTAGGGTTCCTGTTGCTGTTAAAGCGAAAGTAACTGAAGACTTAAAACTGAAAATTATTGGAGATCTCCAAAATACCATAAAAAATATGGAGCTTGATTTGGAACAATTTGAGTTCCAAGCAAAGAAAGCTTTGCACCAAGCTGCCAGCGATTTGAGCATGCTTCCGGCTTTGCGTGAACAAATCGATATGGAAAGAAATAAACGCACTGCAGCAAAAGCAGAAGCTGAAGCTAAGTTGAAAAGAGCTGAAGCTTTGGAATTGGGCGCTGAAATCGGTCATGGTACCTTAGAACGTACTGTAGAAATCACCGTTGGCACCAATCTGGATGCTTTGATGGGTGCTGAAATCCTCACCGAAGACGGTAAGGTTATCGCTTTCCGCGAGTAATCCATGCAAAACCAAATAGTAATTGGCAAAATTGTCGCTCCGCACGGTGTGCGGGGCGATATTCGTATATTACCCCTTACTGAGAAGCCGGAACAATTTTTAGATTTAGATTACCTGCTGTTGTCCGATGGCCGTAAGCTCACTGTAAAAGCTGCACGCTTCCATAAGCGTATGGTTTTGGTGACGACAGAGGAAATCAAAAATATGAACGAAGCAGAACTGCTCCGTGATAAGGAAGTATTGATTAAAGCTGAAGACCTGCCCCAATTGGAGGAAGGCCAGTTCTACGTAGCTGATTTGGTGGGTCTGCCTGTTTTTGATACGGAGGGCAAGCAAATCGGTACCTTTAAGGATTCCTTGAGCACCGGTAGCAACGATGTTTACGTGATTGCAGTACCCGGGGAGAAGGATATCCTGCTGCCCGCATTGAAAATTTATGTCAAAGAAATCAATCTGGCAGAAAAGCGCATTGTGGTAACTTTGCCTGAATGGGTTGATGAAGAATGAAATTCTTATTTGTAACTTTATTCCCTGAACAAATAGAACAGGCTGCTTCCCATAGCATTATCGCCCGTGCTGCAGCTAAGGGCTTGATTGAAGTCAGCTGTATCAATCCTAGGGACTTTACCCACGATAACCACCGCACAGTAGATGATACGCCATTCGGCGGTGGGGCAGGCATGGTTTTAAAACCGGAGCCCATGGTAGCTGCCATCCGCAAGGCGAAGGAGCAGCTGCCCAATGCCCGCGTTATTGCTATGTGTCCCGGTGGTCGCACTTTGAAGCAAAGTATTGTAGAGGAGTACGCTCACTCTGGTCAAGACTTTATTTTTGTCTGCGGACATTATGAAGGCTTTGACGAGCGCATTTTTAATTGGGTGGACGAAAAGCTGTCCATTGGTGACTATGTGCTTACCGGTGGGGAAATGCCTGCTTTGATCGTTATGGATGCTATTGCCCGCTTTATTCCCGGTGTGTTGGGCAAACTCGTCAGTGCGGAGGAAGATTCCTTTAGCACCGGTTTATTGGAATACCCCCAATACACGCGTCCTGTTAATTTTGAAGGATTGGAAGTGCCGGAGGTACTGCGTAGCGGCAACCACGCTTTAATCGAAGCTTGGCGCTTGCAGGAGTCTTTGAAGGCTACCTACTTCACCCGCAGGGATTTGCTGAGCCAAGAGCAATTGCAGATGATTGAAGGCAAGCTGCCCTACAAGATGAAAAAAGCTGAGCGCAAGTTTTGGGAAGAACTGCGTGGAAAAATTGCTGCTGCCAAAGAAGCGCAGGCACCTGTTGCAAATAGCGTAGCAATAGAGGAGCAGGACAATGGCTGAGCTGTACGTGGGCTTAGTCCACTATCCCATTTATAACAAGCGGATGCACGTCATTGCCAGCGCTGTTACTAATTTTGATATCCATGATATTTCCCGTACCTGCAGGACTTATGATGTCAAGCGCTATTACTTGATTCATCCTAAGGATTCCCAAAAGCTGATCATCCAAAAAATCCTGAACTATTGGCAGGAAGGCTACGGACGGACATATAATCCTGACCGTTCCGATGCTTTGGACAGGGTACATTGGATTGCAGATATTGCTGCTGCCGCTGCTGATGTGGAAGCGCGCACGGGCAAGCGTCCCTATATTGTGACTACGGATGCCCGCGTTTATCCCAATACTGTGTCTTACGGCTTTATGCGCAAGCAGTTGCAGGAGGGAGATAGACCTATTCTGCTACTTTTTGGCACAGGCTTTGGCATTGAAGCAGAAGTTATGAAAAGCTTTGATTATATTTTGGAGCCTGTTTATGGTTCCTGCGATTATAACCACTTATGTGTGCGCAGTGCTGTGGCCATCATTTTAGACCGCTTGGCTGGCGAACCCTGGTGGGAAAAAGCGTAAGTTATTTTTAGGGAGGTTTTACTTATGTTGATTAAAGAAACTAAAACCGACATTAGCACCAATCGCTTCGGCGGTAACGGTGATGTAATCATTGAGCATTACATTGACGAAGCTATGCTTAATGACAGTGTAGTGATGTATGCTAAGGTTACTCTGAAACCGGGCTGCAGCTTGGGCTACCATGCCCATAACGGAAACAGCGAAACTATCGTGGTGCTGCAAGGTACTGCAGAATATAACGACAATGGTACGCCTATGACCTTGCATGTAGGTGATACTGTACATTGCCCCAGCGGTGAAAGCCATTCCATTGGCAATGCTGCTGATGCAACGGAAGATTTGCTGCTGCAAGCCTTGGTTATTAAAAAATAAATGCAGATGGACGTATATAGCTTTACAACTATCTACGCTCGGGCGGTGGAGCTGGCGGAGGCAATGCCTACGTCGGCTTCTCTTGTTTATAGGGAAGGTTTAGTCTACCGTACATATGGCAAATATGATGTGACTGCGGTAGTACGCCAAGGGCGTAAGCTACTAGTGCAGCTTGATACTTTTCAGCCTATACCGGAACAGGTAGTTTTTGCTAAATGGCAGGGCGAATACCGTACCTGGCAGAAGAAAGTGCATTTGCTAAAGAATACAGCTTTGCTCCATGGTGCTCTAACGGAGCAGGGAAGTATTACCTTGTATAAGGACGCCCTTGCGTATGAGTGCGAACTGTGTGGTTATGATTTGACCGCATATAGCAAGTCCGTGCTAATCCACGAGTGCTGTCACTACCTACAGCGTGAAGCTATGGGGAAAGAGCAATGGTTTGGCACAGGTGCCAACATTGATGCTATGCGGACGGTGAAGGAGACCTTGGCGGAGTTCCTGCGTTACTATTGGTGCTTAGAGCACGGGCAGCGGAAAATGGCGGAAGATATTGCAGCAAGCTTAGTGGGGAGCAAAGTTTACTATCCCGGGTGGCCCTACGCGGGGGCGCAGGTGCTGATTGCGTTGCACCACAAGGATGCAGCGACGGCTGAGGCACTTTTCGAGCGTATGTGGCACTTGTCAATCCACGATTGGTATGGAGCGTACAGAGCGCTGGAAGAAGCGGAAGAAAAGAATATTGTCTAGAAGATTCCTGAGTATTGCAAAATACTTGGGAATTTTTCTATTTATGTACTAAAACACAGTACCTGTCCATCTTTTAGCCTTTATGGCTTTTTTGTTTTGTGGTAGAATTAAGGCATATAATTATGAATTTTTGCAATTAGCTTGCGTATTATATACATATTTGGGAGGATTTACCATGGCAGATAATATTAAGGAACAAGAACGTGCGGAGCTGCACCGCACTATTTGGAGCATAGCTAACGATTTGCGTGGCAGTGTGGATGGTTGGGACTTTAAGCAATATGTTTTGGGTATGCTGTTCTACCGTTATATTTCTGAGAATATTACAAGTTATATAAATGGGATGGAGCAGGAAGCAGGGGAAAAAGATTTTGACTACGCATTGCTTGCTGATGATGTAGCAGAAGAAGCACGAGCAAATATGGTGGAAACGAAAGGTTTCTTCATCCTGCCCAGCGAGCTTTTTGAAAACGTGCGCAAACGCGCCAAAGATGACGACAACCTGAACGAAACGCTGGAACGCATTTTCAACAACATTGAGGCATCCGCCCAAGGAACGGAAAGCGAAGACGATTTCAAGGGATTGTTTGATGATTTGGATGTCAACAGCAACAAATTGGGCGGTTCTGTGGGCAAGCGTAATGAGCGTTTGGTAGCTTTGATGAACGGTGTTGCCGATATGAAGCTAGGGAACTATAAGGATAATACTATTGATGCTTTTGGCGATGCCTACGAGTTTTTGATGGGTATGTACGCTTCCAACGCAGGTAAAAGCGGTGGCGAATATTTTACGCCTCAAGAGGTGTCGGAGCTGCTGACGCGGATTGCGGTTGTCGGCAAGACGGAGATTAACAAGATTTATGACCCTGCCTGCGGGTCCGGTTCTCTTTTGTTGAAGGCTTCCAAGATTTTGGGCAAGGATGCGGTGCGCCAAGGTTATTATGGTCAAGAAATTAATATTACTACATACAACCTGTGCCGTATTAATATGTTCCTCCATGATATTGATTATGACAAGTTTGATATTGCTCATGGCGATACGCTGACGGAGCCAATGCACTGGGATGATGAGCCCTTTGAGGTGATTGTTTCTAATCCTCCTTATTCCATAAAATGGGAGGGAAGCGACAACGCTGTGCTGATTAATGATCCGCGTTTTGCTCCTGCAGGCGTGCTTGCGCCTAAATCCAAGGCTGATTTGGCGTTTATTATGCATTCCCTCAGTTGGTTGGCGACGGATGGCACTGCTGCCATTGTTTGCTTCCCCGGTATTATGTATCGTGGGGGTGCAGAGCAAAAGATTCGCAAGTATTTGATTGATAACAACTTTATCGACTGCGTAATTCAATTGCCTGACAACCTTTTCTATGGCACTTCTATTGCTACCTGCATTATGGTTTTGAAAAAGAGCAAGAGCGACAACAGTACGCTGTTTATTGATGCTAGCAAGGAGTTTGTGAAGGTTACGAACAGCAACAAGCTGACTGCGGAAAATATTGCTACTATCCTTGGTTATTACACGGAGCGTACTGATAAGGATTATGTTTGCCGTTTAGTGCGCAATGAAGAAATTGCGGAGCAGGACTACAACCTTTCCGTCAGCACTTATGTTGAGCAGGAAGATACCCGTGAAAAGGTGGATATTGTGAAGCTCAATGCGGAGATCAAAGAGATTGTGGCTAGGGAAGAAGTGCTGCGAGCAGAGATTGACAAGATCGTGGCGGAGATTGAGGGTTAGAGTATGAGTAAGTTACAAGAGTTGATAGAGGAGCTTTGCCCTGAGGGGGTGGAGTATAAAGAACTTTCTGGTATTGCTAAGGTTTTGCGTGGAAAGCGCTTAACTAAACAAGAGTTAAGTGAGAATGGTACTTATCCTGTTTATCATGGGGGGTTAGAACCATTAGGTTATTACAGTGAATATAATAGAGATGCAAACATGGTAATGGTTATTAACGTAGGGGCTTCCGCTGGTACGGTGGGATTTTGTACCACTCCTTTTTGGTCTTCCGATGGGTGTTTTACGTTGAAATGTGATGAAAACATCGATAATAAGTATTTATATTATTATTTGGTAAATAATGAACGACACTTTCAATCTAGAGTTAGAAGAGCAGGAATACCAACCTTGGATAATTTAGTTGTAGAGAAGTTTATAATTCCTGTTCCTCCGCTACCAGTGCAATGTGAAATTGTTCGGATATTAGACAATTTCACAGAGCTAGAAGCAGAGCTAGAAGCAGAGCTAGAAGCTCGTAAAAAACAGTATGAGCACTACAGAAATGCCCTTCTAAGTTTTGAAGATGATGGCGTACAAGGGGATGTACGTTGGATGAAGTTAGGGGATATTGCTACAGATATCTTCAGAGGTTCTGGAATAAAAAGGGATGAAGTTACTGAAGATGGTTTTCCTTGTGTTAGATATGGCGAAATTTATACTACTTACAATATTTGGTTTGATAAATGCGTATCTCATACAGATGAAGAAAAAATACAGTCAAAGAAATATTTTGAGCATGGTGATATTCTATTTGCAATTACTGGAGAAAGCGTAGAAGAAATTGCGAAGTCTTGCGCTTATGTAGGGCATGATAAATGCTTAGCTGGTGGAGATATTGTTGTTTTAAAACACAACCAGAATCCGAAATATTTGGCTTATGCGTTATCTACTACTAATGCTCAAACTCAGAAAAGCAAAGGGAAAGTTAAGAGCAAAGTAGTACATGCAAGTGTAAGTGATATAAGCAAAATAATTGTTCCAATTCCTTCGATGGAAGAGCAAAATAGAATAGCTGATATCCTTGACCGCTTTGACGCTTTGTGTAACGACCTCACTAGCGGTCTGCCTGCGGAAATCGCTGCACGCCGGAAGCAGTACGAATACTACCGCGACAAGCTGCTGACCTTCAAAGTAAAGGAGGCATAAGGCAAAAAAGGCATAAAAAAAGAGGGCGCGTAAGCGCCCGAAAGGAAAGCAATGCAATTCACGAAAGGATCGATGCATTGGGATATATAGCTAGGCTACAATAGCCTTAACTTGCTCTAGAGGAAGGTCTGTAACTTGAGCTATAGTTTCATCGCTCATAGTTTTAAGGGATTTAAGCTTTTTGGCAGTAGAGAGGGACTTTTTCAGCATACCTTCTTTTATGCCTTCTGCTTCTCCTTCCGCTCTGCCTTTAGTTATACCTTTTGCTTCACCGTCGTCTACACCATTGTCATATATTGATCTAAAAAAATCCTCCGCACTTTGTTCATATTGCCTACTAGAGGAGGGCTTAGTAGAATGCTCTAAGCAGGTTATAGTATAAAATGGGGTATCAATATTTTTTACTTGTTCAATTGTGAGGGAAGTAACTTGTGCAATAGTTTCATCACTAATAGCAGTACTATTTTTTAGACTTTTTGCAATCTGTAAGGCTTTCTTTAACATTCCTTTAGCAATTCCTTTAGCCTTACCTTCGGCTATACCAATGGATATACCTCTTTCTTCGCCATCGGCAAAGCCTTGATCATAAATGTGTTTGAAAGCGGTTTTCATAATACGCATTCCTCCTATTGTTGAATTGCGTTACTTTAAGGTTCTTTAGTTATATTATAAAGTGGGAAAAACGCTTTTGCAATAGGTGCAGCAAGTACAGTTCAAAAGATTCTGAAAATACTAGATTCTGAAATAGGGAGTGAAAATGATTGAATGCAGAAGAAGTATTAAAACTAATAGAAAAAGGTGAAACAGCTACAGTTGAATTTAAATCATGGGAAAAAGCTAAAAATTTCAAAGAACGCATCGAATTAGCACTACCTGAGATAATAGCAATGGCTAATAGCAGTGGAGGACAATTATTTTTTGGTGTAGAAGATGTAACTGGTGAAATTAGTGGGTGTAAGAATTATGATGTTCAAAATATAATTGAATCTATTTATGATAAAACTGTACCGCACCTTTTTGTAGAAGCAGAAACCGTTGAAATTGCTGGTAAAATAATAATCGTGATTAGCGTAAAAAATGATAATGTAATTTATGCAACTTCGGATGGTCGTTGCTATAAACGTCTAGGAAAGAATAGCAAGCCATATTATCCACAGGAGTTAAGTCAACGTTATGATGCTTGGCAAAATGATGACTTTTCTAAACGCATTATATCTAAAAGCACAATTGAGGATATTGATTTGTTAGAAGTTTATAAGTTGAAAGAACGTATAGGTATACGTGATTCTGCTTCAACTCTTACAGATATGAATGCAATTCCGTTTTTACATGATTTAGGATTATTGGTAAATGATGGTGATATTGAACGATTGACCGTTGCGGGTCTACTGTTTGTTGGTAAAGAAACATCTCTAAAAAAATTATTACCACAGCATGAAGTTATTTATTTGCATTATAGTGATGGAAATTCTGAGGAATATGATGCTCGCCTTGATATGAAGCAACCAATCATAACTATATTAGATAGGCTCACTGAGAAAATACAAGATAAGAATACCATTATAAATATACAAGTAGGCCTTTACCGCCTGGAAGTAGTGGATTTTGCTGAAAAAGTCTTTCAAGAAGCTTTGCTCAATGCGTTAACACATCGTGATTATCAAAGTCAAGGAGCGATTTATGTTCGACATTATCCAGACAAGCTAATCATTGAAAATCCAGGTGGATTTATTGGCGGTGTAACGCCTAACAATATCATAACGCATCCTTCTGTTCCTCGTAATAAACTTGTTGCTGAAACACTTCAACAATTAAAATATGTTCAGCGTGCAGGGCAGGGAGTTGATTTGATTTATCGTGAAACTCTTTCCATGGGCAAAGAATATCCAAATTTTTCTGATGCGGGAGATTCTGTAAGATTGACCATTGAAGGAACATTGCAAGATCCTGATTTCGTAAAATTCTTATCGATAACACAGGACGAAATGAATAAATTGTTTTCATTAAATGAAATTATGGTGCTTCGTTACCTTCTTGATAATAGCAAAATAATGCTTAAAAAAGGTATGGAAATTACTCAAAGCTCAGAGAATGAAGTTCGTAAGGCTTTAAATAATTTACTGAAAAACGGGCTAATAGAACATGCTGGCCGTCAATATATGTTGACCCAAAAAGTTTATACTGCACTTAAAACTGAGGTAGAATATACTAGGGATTTAGTGATAGATTATATTAAAGCTAAAAGACT
>NZ_JBGVLF010000029.1:0-40677 GCF_045124115.1 Phascolarctobacterium sp. | reverse complement strand
AAAGCTAAAAGACTAATCCTAGATTACATTGATCAAACTGGAGAAATTAATAATGATAAGGTTCAGAAATTATGTGGATATACTAGCAGACAGGCAAGATATACGCTGAGTAAGTTGTGTGAAGACGACATTTTAGTAATGATCAAGCAAGGACCTAGAACACATTATATTGTTAAGTAGTGTCTTATAAAGTTATTTATTGTCGGATAATGTCCGATATTTTTGTCCGACTAGTTTGAATGATGGATGATTGGAACACAATATATATGGAATATACCCCAATAATAGCTTGAAAATCTATATGTTGTATTCGGGCTTTGCCGGATAATGTCCGATGTTTTTGTCCGATTAGTAGCGTTTAATGAATTTTTTAGGAGATGATTTTATGTCTACGTATAATATGGTTGCAGAGATGAATGAAAGCACCGTCGTATCTGAATATGTTGCGGATTATGGCAAGTTGATGCGCTCCGATGCTTTTCAAAGCGAAGCAGCCTTGGAAAAAGAGTTCATCCGACTGCTCACCACCCAAGGGTACGAATACCTGCAGATCCATGACGAAAAAGCTTTAATCGCCAACCTGCGCAAGCAGCTAGAGCTTTTGAATAACTATAGCTTTAGCGATAAGGAATGGCAACGCTTTTTTGAAGGCGTAATCGCTAACAAAAACGAGGGCATAGTAGAGAAAACGCAGAAGATACAAACCAATCATATTCAAAACATGCTTAGGGATGATGGCACTACTAAAAACATCACCCTCATTGATAAAAAGAATATCCATAATAATCGCCTGCAGGTCATCAACCAATACACGGAAGAACGTGGCGACCACGAAAACCGCTATGACGTTACCATTTTGGTCAATGGTTTGCCCATGGTGCACGTTGAACTCAAGCGTAGGGGCAGAGCCATTCGCGAAGCCTTTAACCAAATCAAACGCTATCAAAGGGAAAGCTTTTGGGCTGCCTGCGGTCTGTATGAATATGTGCAAATTTTTATCATCAGCAACGGTACCAACACCAAATACTATTCCAACACCACCCGCGACAGCCATATTAAAGAAATGGCTGAGGGTGGAAGAAATAGGAGCAAGAAAACCAGCAACAGCTTTGAGTTTACCTGCTTCTGGGCAGATGCTAATAATAAAGTTATCAATGACCTAGTAGATTTTACCCGTACATTTCTTGCTAAGCATACTATCCTAAACATCATTACCAAATACTGCGTCTTTACTACGGAAAACCTGCTCCTAGTTATGCGCCCCTACCAAATTGCTGCTACAGAGCGTATTTTAAGTAGAATCCGCACTTCCACCAACTACAAAAAGACAGGCACTATCGATGCCGGAGGATATATTTGGCACACCACAGGCAGTGGCAAAACCCTTACCTCCTTTAAAACAGCACAGCTTGCAGCACAAATGCCGGAAATAGACAAGGTGCTTTTTGTCGTAGACCGCAAAGACTTGGACTACCAGACTATGAAGGAATATGATCGCTTTGAGAAAGGCGCTGCCAATGGTAACTCCAACACAGCCATCCTGAAAAAGCAGTTAGAGAATGATGATGCACGCATCATTATTACTACTATTCAAAAGCTTGATATTTTCATCAGCAAGAACAAGAATCATCCTGTTTACAATAAGCATATCGTCATTATCTTTGATGAGTGCCACCGTAGCCAGTTTGGCTTAATGCATACCAATATTACCAAACACTTTAAAAAGTACCACCTTTTTGGTTTCACTGGTACGCCTATTTTTGCAAAGAATGCTTCTTCCGGTGGCAATCCCAATCTAAAGACCACGCCCCAAGCTTTTGGTGATAAATTGCATACCTACACCATTGTCAACGCCATTAATGATGGTAATGTGCTGCCTTTCCGTATCGACTACGTAAATACCATTAAAGCTAAGGAAGGTATTCGTGACGAAGAAGTCACTGCCATTGATAGGGAACGTGCTTTGGGTGCGCCTGCCCGTGTTACGGAAGTAGTTAAATATATTTTAGAGCATTTCGATCAAAAGACAAAACGTAATTGTTACTATTCTTTGAAAGGTCAGCGCGTGTCCGGCTTTAACTCTATTTTTGCGGTTAGCTCCATTCCTATGGCTAAGAAATATTATCTGGAGTTTAAACGCCAACTGGCAGCCAGCAATCGCAAGCTGGTTGTTGCTACCATTTTCAGCTACGCTCCTAATGAGCAAGATAGTGAAGACGGACTTTTGGAAGAAGGCTTTGATACTACAGGTTTGGACCAAAATTCTAGAGAGTTCTTGGAAAGTGCTATTGCCGATTATAATGCAGTTTTTAAGACGAATTTCGATACTTCTTCCGATAAATTCCAAAACTACTACAAGGATTTGTCTGCTAAAGTCAAAGCAAGAGAAGTAGATCTGCTTATTGTAGTAGATATGTTCCTCACAGGCTTTGATGCTACTACGCTGAACACCTTGTGGGTGGACAAAAACCTGCGCCAGCACGGTTTGATACAGGCTTTCTCCCGTACCAACCGTATTTTGAACTCCGTAAAAACTTTTGGTAATATCGTCTGCTTCCGCGATTTGGAGAAGGCTACTAATGATGCGCTCGAGCTTTTTGGTGACAGTAAAGCCGAAGGCATTGTGTTGCTGAAAAATTTCGATGCCTATTATTATGGTTATGAGGAAGACGGAAAGCATGTCCAAGGCTATCTTGAACTACTGCAGGAGTTGGAGGCTAATTATCCTCTAGGAGTGCAGATAGTAGGGGAGGAAGCTGAACGTGAATTTGTAAAGCTCTTTGGCAAGATATTACGAGCAACCAATGTGCTGACATCCTTTGATAAATTTGCCGATGTCCGCAAGCTTTCCGACAGAGATATGCAGGACTACCAAAGCCTCTACATCGACACTTGGGATAAGATTAAACCTATTGTTGATGGAAAAACTAAGAATATCAATGATGATCTTGAATTTGAACTAGAGCTTATTAAGCAAGTGGAAATCAATATCGACTACATTTTAATGTTGGTAGAAAAATATCACGAGGATAATTGTAAGAACAAAGAAATCCGCATTGATATTGAAAAAGCTATTGATTCCAGTCCTTCCTATCGCAGTAAGAAGGATTTGATTATGGCATTTGTAGATACGGTTAACGTAGGCACTTCCGTTACGGATGAATGGAAGAACTATATCAGCGCCAAGAAACAGGAAGAACTGCAAAATATTATTAAAGAAGAAAGACTTAAACAGGAAGATACGGAAAAGCTTATGGACAACGCCTTCCGCGACGGCGTATTGAAGACTACAGGCACGGACTTCGACAAGATTCTTCCTGCCATGTCCATGTTTGGCGGCGGAGGCAAGCGCACAGCCAAAAAGCAGGGCGTTATCGCTAGGTTGAAAGCCTTCTTTGAGCGTTTCTTCGGCTTGCTTTAACCCTAAAACTTTTCTTCTTGTTTATGTAAAAATATTACAAAATTCCCTTGCATTTAAAGGGGCTTTCTGATATAATATTCTGCGTGTAATACGGACGG
This sequence comes from Phascolarctobacterium sp., assembly GCF_045124115.1. Lineage (GTDB taxonomy): Bacteria > Bacillota > Negativicutes > Acidaminococcales > Acidaminococcaceae > Phascolarctobacterium_A. The sequence goes on along the minus strand of NZ_JBGVLF010000029.1, from coordinate 37,158 downwards.
TCCGCTGTGAGGTTGACACATGAACGTCTATGATTTAGGAGGAAATTATGAACATTATTGAAGTACTGGAACAAGAACAACTGCGTTCCGACATCCCTGAATTCAAAGCAGGCGACACCGTTAAGGTTTACTGCAAAATCGTCGAAGGTTCCCGCGAACGTATCCAATTGTTCGAGGGTGTTGTAATCTCTCGTAGCGGCTCCGGCGTACGTGAAAACTTTACCGTTCGTCGTGTATCCTATGGTGTTGGCGTAGAAAGAACTTTCCCGGTTCACAGCCCGCGTATCGACAAGATCGTTGTAGCTCGCCGTGGTATCGTTCGTCGTGCTAAACTGTACTACCTGCGCAACCTGACCGGTAAAGCAGCTCGTATCAGAGAAAAACGCTAATTATGTTCATGATGAGGGGAATCGTTTATGCGGTTCCCCTTATTTATTTTGTTTATATTTCACATATTTTGTATGACGAAATGCATTTTTTGTGCTAAAATAAAATAAGCATTTGTTTTAGAGAGGGGACTGAAGATTGAGTAGTAAGAATGAAACCTCATGGCAGGACACCGCCAGTGATTGGCTGGTTTCCATTATTGTGGCCGTAGCTTTGGCCTTCTGCATCCGCACTTTCTTGGTAGAGCCCTATATGGTAGAAGGTTCTTCCATGTATCCCACTTTGGTTAACCACGAACGCCTTATTGTGGACAAGCTGAGCTATTTTGTAGGCGACCCCAAACGTGGCGAAATCGTAGTTTTCCGCTTTCCTAAGGACGAAAGCAGGGACTTTATCAAACGCGTTATTGCAGTTGGTGGCGACAGCGTAGAAATGAAAAACGGCGCTGTATTCGTTAACGGTACCCAATTAAAAGAGGATTACATCTATAAAAACGATCCCAAGGGCAAGAATATGTCCAACTACCGCAAGGTTATCGTTCCTGAAGGTACAATTTTTGTACTGGGCGACAACCGCAACAATTCTGAAGACAGCCGTTTTGCTGATGTAGGCATGGTTCCGCACCGCTTAGTAAAAGGCCGCGCAGTGTGCGCTTTCTGGCCTTTGAACAGAATCCGCGTAATCAAGGCTGATACGGGTATGTAACCATGAGATTGGAAGATTTTAAAATTCAATGGTTCCCCGGCCACATGACCAAGGCCAAGCGCATGATGGAAAGTCAAATCAAATTGGTAGACGTGGTCGTGGAAATGCTGGATGCGCGTATTCCTCGTTCCAGCACCAACCCCATGCTGCAGGGCATTTTAGGCAACAAGCCCAAGGTTATTGCTCTGAACAAGATTGATATGGCTGATAAAGCACAGACCGAGCGTTGGCTGGAAAAGCTTAAAGGCAGCGGTCTTCCAGTTTGCCAAGTGGATTGTTCCACAGGTAAAGGCGTGAAGCAATTAATCAGCGCTATTCAGTTGGCTGCGAAACCTGTTATTGATAAATGGTTAAAAAAAGGCGTGCGTAATCGTCCTGTTCGTGTTATGATTGTAGGTATACCGAATGTCGGTAAATCTACCTTGATTAACCGCCTAGTTGGCAAGAACAAGGTTATGGCAGCGGATAAGCCCGGTGTAACCCGTGGTCAGCAATGGGTTACGATTGCTAAAGGCTTGGAGCTTTTAGATACTCCCGGCGTATTGTGGCCTAAGTTTGAAGACCCTGCTGTGGGCTTTGCGCTGGCAGCTACAGGGGCAATTAAAGAAGATGTATTTGATAGGGAGTCAGCCGTAGAGCTTTTAATCGACTTCCTCCTGCGGAAATATCCCGCAGATTTGCAAACTAAATATGCAGTAAGCTTAGAGGCAGAAGATGACGTAAACAGCGTCATGACCAAAATTGCCACCTCCCGCGGTTGCTTGAAAGCAGGCGGCCTGCTGGATTTGGACAAAGTGGACCAATTAGTCCTGCGTGATTTTCGCACCGGCCGTTTAGGTCGCTTTACGGTGGATGAGCCCTAAGTCAAGCGTTCGCCAAAGGGCGCTTCAAGGTTATCAAAATAACCGCTTTGCAGTACCATGGACCAAGGTGTCATAACGCCCTTAGTCCGCCTGTAAGGCGGTTTTTGTGCAAAAAAGAGGTGTTGTAATGAAGATTAACGAAGTCAAAGAGCTGTTGGCAGGGCAGCCAACGGCGGAGCAATTGGCGGAGCTAAGGCAGGACGTGCGTAGTGGTGTCCAAAAGCTACTAGCAGCCTATGACAAGCGTTTAGCCAAGCTGGCAGCAGAGCAGGAACGCTACCGCAAAATGACCGCTTTTGAGCAAGAATGTTACGCACAAGGCTCCACCTACGTTGCCGGTGTGGATGAAGCTGGTAGGGGACCTTTAGCAGGACCTCTGGTAATCGCCGCTGTAATCCTGCCCCAGGATGCGTTTATCAGCGGACTTAACGATTCCAAGCAGCTGAGCGCTGCTAAGCGTGATGCGCTTTATGACCAAGTGCTGGAAAAAGCTATCGCGGTAGAAGTAAATATTGTCAGCATCAGTAATATTGATAAGTACAATATTTACCACGCGACCCAGCAGGGGATGGCGCAAGTGCTGGAAGCATTGGCAGTACAGCCCCAAGTTGCTTTAATCGACGCTATGCCTGTAGAAGCCAAAGGCATGGAAACAAAATCCATCATCCATGGTGATGCTTTAAGTGTGTCCATAGCCGCAGCTTCGATTATTGCCAAAGTTACTCGTGATAGGATTATGGAGCGCTTGGATGCACTTTATCCTGCCTATGGGTTTGGCAGTAATAAAGGTTATGGTAGCGGTGCCCATATGGAAGCCATTGCCGCTAACGGCGCCACCCGTTGGCACAGGCGCAGTTATGAGCCTGTGAAGAGCATGGACTTGCCACCTGTGGCACCTGCTGATAATATTTTGTATTCCCCAAAAACTGATGCTTATGAATACCCAATCAAGGATTAAGCTTGGGAAATACGGTGAGGACTTAGCCTGTAACTATTTAATTAGTAATGGCTATACCATCCTCAAACGTAATTTTCGTTGCCGTCGTTACGGAGAAATTGATATTGTTGCCAGTAAGGCTGGGGTATTAAGCTTTATTGAGGTCAAGACTCGCGCCACGCAGCGCTATGGCAAGCCTGCGGAGGCAGTGACCTTGGCGAAGCAAAGAAAAATTTATCGATGTGCTGAATATTACCTCCAATGTGAGGGTTTGATGAGCTGCATACCGGTACTTTCCTTTGATGTAGTTGAGATTATCATTCAAGGGAGTAGTGCGGGTGTGCAGCTTAATCATTTTCCGCACTGCTTCTGAAGTAAAGAGGAGGACAAAAATGTTTGCACAAGTTTTAGGCGAAACTACCTGTGGTATTGATGGTGTAAGAATTTTAGTAGAGGTGGATGTGAGCAACGGTCTGCCACAGTTCGATATTGTGGGCTTACCCACTATGGCAGTGCGTGAATCCAAGGAAAGAGTAAAAGCTGCCATTCGCAACAGCGATTATCCGTTCCCTATGACCAAGATTACTGTCAACCTTGCTCCTGCAGATTTACGTAAAGAAGGCTCTGGGCTGGACTTGCCCATTGCAGTAGGTGTTCTGTGCTGTACAAGGCTTTTGGACAGCCGTAGACTGCAGAACAAAGTCTTTATTGGCGAACTTTCTTTAGATGGTTGTGTACGCAAGGTTTCCGGCGTGCTGCCCATGGTAATGGAGGCAAAGCGCTGTGGCATTGAGGAAGTGTTCATCCCACGGGAGAACGCTGCTGAAGGCAAGTTGATCCAAGGAATCAAAGTTTATACAGCGTCTACCTTGACAGAAATAGTGGAGCATTTGCAAGGGAGAAAGCTTTTGGAGCCTTTGCCCAAAGAGAACATCCTGCAAAACAAGCAGCGTATCTATCATGTGGATTTCGCAGATGTCAAGGGACAGCTGGTGGCACGCCGTGCCTTAGAAATCGCAGCTGCCGGCGGTCACAGCATCCTGATGGTGGGCAGCCCAGGTTGCGGTAAAACCATGTTGGCACGCCGCCTCGTTACCATTCTGCCGCCTATGACGGAAGCAGAAGCATTGGAAGTGACGAAAATCTACAGTATTGTCGGTATGCTGTCCCAAGCGGACAGCGTCATGCTGGAGCGCCCTTTCCGCAGTCCTCATCACAGTATTTCCGGTAGCGCCCTTTTAGGCGGTGGTTCCACTCCTAGACCGGGAGAAGTTACCCTTAGTCATAACGGGGTCCTCTTTTTGGACGAACTGCCGGAGTTTGACCGTTCTACCTTAGAAATGCTGCGTCAGCCTTTGGAGGATGGCGAAGTAAGCATTTCCCGCGTTCGTGCTGCGCTGACCTTTCCCAGCCGTTTTATCCTCGTGGCTGCACAAAATCCCTGCCCCTGCGGTTTCTTAGGCGATAAACTACACCGCTGTACCTGTAAGCAGAAGGATATTGATGCTTATCGCCGTAAAATTTCCGGTCCGTTGATGGATAGAATCGATATGCAGATAAATTTGGCTCGCGTAGAGTTTAACGAGTTGAAGGATAAAGCGCCGGGAGAAAGTTCTGCTGTTATTAGGGAGCGTGTGGTAAAAGCACGCCTAATCCAACAGGAGCGTTTGGAGCAATGGGGGATGCACTGCAATGCGCAAATGGGGCGTAGCGAAGTAGTCAAATACTGCCATTTAGGAGATGCTGCTCAAAAAGTTATGGAAAAGTATTTTACGCTTTTGAATTTAAGCGCCCGCAGCCATGACCGTATTCTCAAGGTAGCACGCACTATTGCGGATTTGGCAGGCAGTGAAACTATTGAAGCCATGCATTTAGCCGAAGCAATTCAACTTCGCACCAACAACAATGGCTAAGTGTAAATATTTGAACAGTTTACGTTGTTTTTATACTAGCAGTTTGTGTGGATGTTGTTAATTTGTGAAATCCTGTGTATTTTTGTCTATAATTTCAGTATTTGTGGTATAATAGTGGCAAAAGTATTGTAGCTAGCGTAGGCTAGAAATAAGCGCAAAGGAGACCGTCATTATGGCAAGTACAAAGGAATCATTACTGAAGGTTTTGCAGATTATGGAGCGGACTGACAAGGATCATCCCTTAAACTCTACAGAGATTTGTCAAATACTCCTTGATGAAGAAAACATGGTGGTGGAGCGCAAGTCCGTTACCTCCAGCATTCATCTGTTGATGGACTGCGGTTATGGTATTGCCCAATGCGAAAATATGCGCCGTGGTTTTTATATGGAGCATAAACGTTTTGAAGATTATCAGCTGAAGATTTTGGCTGATGCTGTCAACGCTGCCAAATATCTTAATCCCAAGGAAACACGTGAGCTGTTGCGCAGTATTAAGAGTTTGGCTTCCAAGCAGGGTAAGAAGATTATCAATACTATGTCCTTTATGGATGAAGACTTAAAGACTTCTGAAAAGAATAATGGGCTTAAAATGGAGACCATTTTAAAGGCTATCTCCAACAAACATAAAATTGCTATTCAATCCTATACTTATGACAAGAATAATAAGCGTGTTTTGAAACGCAATGGGAAGAAGCTGACATTGAATCCTTATTATTTGATTTTGAACAACAACGAGTACTATTTGTTAGCTAATTTCGAACCTTACGCCAATCTTGCCTATATGCGCGTTGATATGATGGCTACAGTGGAGGAATTGGACGAGACTGTTAAACCCAAGGAAGAAATTCCGGAGTTTGCAGGAGATTTTGATATTGCTAAATATGTTCGTAGCACTGTCAATGGTTGGACGGGTGAGCAAGTAGATGTATTCTTAGAATGCGAAAATCACCTGCGCCAGTACATCCAGCGCCACTTTGGCAACAATCTGTTCTTTATGGGTTGCACTGATACCCACTTCACTGTGCACTTTAAAGTTACGGACAGCGAAGGTTTCTACGGTCTGGTTGCAAGCTTAGGCAACACGGTGCGCATTGTTAAACCTGAGCATATTAAAGAGAAGTACAAACAATATTTACAGGACATTCTCGCCAAGTATTAAAGAAGAGTAAAGAAAAGTAAAACCCCGGGCCACGCGGTCCGGGGTTTTTGTGTAAGCAGTTATTTCTTTTTAGCGATGCCGATGCCTGTGAAGCCAAAGATGATAGCGAAAACGAAGCTGCTATAGCAAAGGATGGTCCAAGGCAGATAACTTAAAGTAGGCACGCCCAAGGTTGCTGCCATGTAAGTACCGGCAACAGACCAAGGAACAAGGGGAACGGCGCAGGTACCTGCGTCTTCCAAAGTACGGGACAGGTTTTTCGGCTCAAGATTAAATTTAGCGTATAAATCTTTGAACATTTCACCGGGAATCAAAATCGCCAAATAGGAGCTACCGGTAACGATGCTCATAAACAAAGTGGAGCCAACAGTTGCAGTAATCAATTGACCAACGGATTTTATAGAGCTGATGATTTTTTCCAAAACAACTTCGATGCAGCCTGCTTTACTGAAGATACCTGCAAAAGCGAAAGCACAGAATACCAAGAGTACAGTACCCATCATGCCCATAAGACCGCCACGAGTCAGCAAAGAAACAATAGGTTTAACGACTTTGACATCTGCTGCACCGGGGATCATAGCAACTTTAAAGCCACCAACGAAAGCTTGCAGCGCAGTTTTCAATGCAAAGCCTTGGAAGTACATACCCATAGCGATAGCGATAACGGAAGCTAAGAGCAGCATGGGAATAGTCGGCTTTTTAGTATAAGCGCCCCAGAAAATCAATACAGGGGGAATAAGCAGGAGCAAGTTGAAGTTATACAGAGATTCCAGGTTGCTTAAAATAGCGTTGACAGTTTCCGGGTTGGTCATAGAAGACACATCCATGGACATGCCAATACCGGTGTAAACGATAATGCACAGGATAGTTGCACTGCCGGTGGTGTAGAGCATGTGTTTAATGTGGTCATACAAATCGCAACCTGCAGCAATAGGTGCCAACATGGTAGTGTCGGAGAGAGGGGACAGCTTGTCGCCAAAAACCGCACCAGAAATAACTGCACCGGCAGCAATTTCCAATGGTACACCTAAAGCAATAGCAATACCCATAATGGCAACGCCTGCAGTACCTGCAGAACCAAAGGAGGTACCGGTAAAAGTAGAAATTACAGCTGTTACGAAGAAGGCAGTTACAAAAAGAAATTGCGGATCAATGATCTTGATACCATAGTAAATCATCATAGGAATAGTGCCGGAAACCATCCAGCTGGCAATCATCGCACCTACGCAAACCATAACTAACAAGGATGGCAGGCTGCTGGTGATCTTTTCAGCAATACCGATAATCATATCTTTCCAAGTATAGCCACAGCGTTGGGCAATCAAAGCTGCCAAACCGGCAGCAACGATAAGCAGAAATTGGATGGGCAGACCATATTTACCATAGCCAATACCCAGTAGCAGTACCATGCCCAGCAGGGGAACAAGTGCTTCTGCAAAAGTAGGTTTTCTAATCATCATAAACACCTCATACCTTTATTTTTTACGAGTAATGGTCATAGCGCAGCCCTTGCCTTCGCCGTCAGCGATGGTAGTGGGGAAATCAATTTCTACGTTGGGGAAGGGTTCGCAAATTGCGTAGTCACAATGACCAAGCATATCGCGGCAGAACATTTTGATTTCTTCTGGGCTGCAGCCTAATTCTCTCAAAGCTTCGCAATGAGGGCAGCAGTTAAAAATTTTTACCGCACGGTTATCTTCCAATTCTTGGATTTCTTGTTCAAACACCAACAGACCGCCGCGGGAGGTTTGACCAAGTAATGCTTCTTTGGGACCAATTTTTTCGGCATCACCGAATTTTTCTACAATTTTTTGTCCTTGGTACAAACCAAAGTCCCAGCTGCCTTCGCGAATAACACGGTTCGCATCAACTTCCGGATATAATTCCTTCAGTTTGCGCCAAATGAAATACACCTGACGAGTACGGTCCTTATAGGCGTCCTTTACTGCTTGATGGAATTCTTCCACTGTTGCAGGCTCGGTGATTCTGGAAGCGTCCATAAAAGCCTTGATTTCTTCTTTACTCATAAACATCCTCCTTAATTACCCCTCGCAAGGGAGTTTGAAAACGGTTGATTGACAAATGACGATATTATATGGACATGCCTTACAAAATCGCCGTCACAATATTTTCATACCACAATTATAGGGTATTATTGCGGTGACGTCAAGGAAAGGAGGTGCATAAGTAGCAATTCCAGATGTATAAGTGTTAATCGCTGAAATAAATAATTGCCAAATCTTGTCATTAGTATTGCGGTGGCGACTTTACTAGTGTGGCAACATTAGTCCATGATTGTCTTGTGGCAATAAAAAATGACCATCTCCAAATTACGGGGATGGTCATTTGTATTTTGCGCGTTATTTTTCCAATTTAAACAGCATATCCATAGGGCTTTCCGGCATGGGCTCCACTTTGGCAGTGCTTTTGGGCATCTCTTGTTCATCAAGGACAATGCGTCCGCACTTACGCTCGTAATCTTCTACAACCCACTTTAAGATTTGCTCTATTTCCTTATTTACAGAGCGTCCGTTATTTTTGGCGATATGCTTCATTTTATTCATAATAATCGGGTGAATCCGCAAGGTAAAGCGTGCTTCTTCCATTATTAATCCCTCCCAATCCTATTAGATACTATTATAGGCAATCTTGAGCATTTGTGCAAGGGTAAAGACAGAGTTTAGGTGTCATTACTTTCTCTATAAGAATTTTATAATTGTGATGACGAATATGCTACCGAAGACAAAGAAGGGACAGCAACTTTACTATAATTAAACTGTAAGGAAAAAGTTTGAGGAGGAAAGTTCAATGGCAAATGAAGTATTATTTAGACAGTATATGGAGAAGTTTGCAGAAGTTTTGATTACCGAACCGAATGCTTTAGATTACCATATTAATACGATGCCCTTTAGGGACAGACATGATTGGTACGATGTTTTGGTGAACATTTTGGTAGATAAAGGTGAGCAAACTGAGCTGTTGGCGCAGCTTGTGGAATTCAAGCCTCAGGAAGAAGAAATCAAGAACAGAGAATGCCCAAATCTGCTTGTTCGCGTAATTCCTGCTGATATGGCCAAGCTTAGGCGCATATCTCAGATGTTGATTAGTAAAGGCTATAAAAGTAAATATAGCAAGGGTGGAGAAGCATGGCTTTACGTATATACTGCTGAAAAGAAATACAACTATGGTATCAGTGGTGTCGCACTTGGTAAGATTTTTTATGGCCATGCTATTACGCCGGAGGAGTTTATGGAAATTTGGGCGATACTTGAAAAACATGACGATGTATTTGACTTTTCGGCAATTAATAAGGAAGAGCAGAATGTTGTCGTCAGTATTTACCACAAATATGCTGGTCTAAACCCACTGGTTATGACGAGTGAAGAGAAAACCAAGCAAGCGGAAACCGAAAAAACTATTTTACTTGACTTTTTGACGCCTTATAGCATTCCCTGCTTTGAAGATTTCAAAAAGCGCATCGCTGAGCATCTGTTAAAGTACAAATTTACGGAAGCGGAGATAAAGGCACAGTTTGAGGAAGAGGACGAGCTATTGCACGAATGGTATGAGGAAGATATGACAGAATTGAAGGAAATGAAGATAAGCTGGAGGCAGTTTGAAGTAGGGAAAATCAGTGGACATGGGTATTGCCTTTTTATGATGAGGTGAAGGTAACAAGGTCTTCTATGATGAAAGACAAATCATAGGAGGCCTTTTATTATGCCAAAAAAAGCAATAATTACGTAGAGTTCAATTGACCGAATTTGTAACCACTAAAAAGCCTTCGTCCTACATTCCTTTTATGGGGTTCTTGTGGTATAATTAATAAGATGAAATGGAATTTTAAGGAGCATGACCTTGATTAAAGGAATTCTTTTTGACTTTGATGGCACCTTAGCCAACACCATAGATTTAATCGTAGCGACCTTTGAGCATACGTTGCAGACGCGCTTGGGTTTCAAACCACCGCGGCAGGATATTATCAACACCATCGGCCTGCCCTTGGCAGATGCTTTGGATATCCTCAGCCAGCGTCCTGACCTGGTTTTAGAACTGCGTAAGCTGTACGGCGAATTCAACGCTGCTAATCATGATACTATGATTAAACCAATTCCTGGGGTAGCAGAGTTATTACCTGCATTGAAAGAACGAGGTTTGAAAATAGCCATCGTAACTTCTAAAAAGCCGCCCATGCTGGAGCGTGGGATGCGTTGCTTGGATATGCTCCCCTATGTTGATACTATAGTCAGCGTAGTGGATACGGAGCGCGGCAAGCCCTATGCCGACCCTATGCTGCTAGCCTGCCAACGCTTGCAGCTTGCCCCAGAGGAGTGCCTTTGCGTAGGCGACAGCCCTTTTGATATCCAAAGCGGTAATGCAGCAGGCAATATTACAGTGGCAGTGGAATATACTTGCCTTGATTGGTCAACCATCATGGAGCAGGGCAAACCAGATTACACGATTGCCAAACCTATGGATTTACTTTCTCTTATGGACAAATTAAATGGTAACAAGAAAGTGAGGTAGTAAAAATGCGCAAAATTGCTATTATCGGTGGTACCGGTGTTGAAAATCCTGAGAAATTTCCCAATTTCGTAGAAAAGATTATTGAAACTCCCTATGGTCAGGCTAAATGCAAAATTGGCGAACTCAATGGCAATCAGGTAGTGTTCCTCAGTCGCCACGGAGTAGACCATGGTATTGCTCCCCATAAAATTAACTATCGCGCTAATATGTGGGCTTTAAAATCCTTAGGTACGGAAGAAATTTTTGCTACTACCGCAGTTGGCAGCCTTAATCCGGAGATGAAGGCAGGTCATTTTGTAGTTTGCGATAACGCCTTGGACTTTACTAAGAGCCGTATTAACACTTTCTACGATACTCCCGAACGTGGAGTAGTGCACGTAGATTTTACTCAGCCTTATTGTCCCAGAATCCGTGCGAAGGTTATTAGATGTTTAGAAAAAATGGACGTAACATTCCATAAAACCGGTGTATATGTTTGCACCGAAGGCCCTCGCTTTGAAACTGCGGCTGAAATCAAAGCTTATGCTATGTTAGGTGGCGATTTAGTTGGCATGACCAGTATTCCTGAAGCTCTATTAGCTCGTGAAGCTGAAATGTGTTATGCAAACTGCTCCATTGTTACCAATATGGCTGCCGGAATTTCTCCCACGCCGCTTTCTCATAGCGAAGTAGTGGAAGCCATGGCTAAGAGCATTGAAACTATGGGGACGTTAATTGATATGTTTTTGGCTGATAATGAGCCTGTTGATATTACTTGTGGTTGTCCCGAAGCTTTAAAAGAATTCGGCGGTTTTAAACTGTAAGGAGCAATTATGGTTGAAACAATGGAATGGCAGCAGGCTGATAAAACCCTGTTGCTTTTAGACCAAACTAAGCTGCCTCAGGTGTGCGAGTTTATACCCTGCAAGGACTATCTGCGGGTAAAGGTTGCCATCCAGCGCTTGGAAGTGCGTGGTGCACCTGCTATTGGGGCTGCTGCCGCCTTTGCTATGGTGCTGGGGGCTAGGGAAGTAGCAGATACTCCCGACTTTTTGGGAGCATTAGATAAAATTCGTGCCGATTTGATTACTGCTCGTCCCACAGCTGTAAACTTGGCTTGGGCAGCTAATAAACTTTACGCTTTAGCAGTGGAGCTGAACAAGCAGGATAATGCTCCTTATAAAATCATTAAAGAGTTAGAAAAGACTGCTATCAAGATTTATGACGAGGACATTGCCCGTAATAAGAAGATGGGTGAGTATGGCGCAGCCGTTCTACCGGAAAATGCCGTTGTGCTGACCCATTGCAACGCAGGCGCATTGGCTACCTGTGGGTGGGGTACTGCTTTGGGCGTACTGCGTAGCGCTCATGCTCAAGGAAAATTGAAGATGGTCTATGCAGACGAAACACGTCCTTTACTGCAGGGAGCACGGCTGACAGCTTATGAATTATATGAAGATGGCTTGCCCGTAACCTTGATTACAGATAATATGGCTGCTTGGACCATGCGTACTAAAGGCATTAATGCTGTTGTAGTAGGTGCGGACCGCATTGCTGCCAATGGTGATACTGCCAATAAAATTGGTACCTATGGCGTAGCTTTGGCTGCAAAAGCCCATGGCATTCCTTTCTACATTGCAGCACCGGTCAGCACTTTCGACTTTAGCATTGCCAGCGGGGCAGAGATTCCCATTGAAGAACGTGCTGCAGATGAAGTAAAATGCTTCCGCAGCGAACAGACTGCGCCTGCTGGGGTAGCAACTTTTAATCCTGCCTTTGACGTTACTCCTGCAGAACTTATTGCAGGTATTATAACGGAATATGGCGTAATCACTGCGCCCTATATAGAAAACATTAAACGATTGCAAGAACAAAGCAAGGAGGACTTTTAATACATGGAAAGCATTATTAAAGACATTAACTTGGCCCCCTTAGGCCATCAACGTATTGCCTGGGCCAAGGAATATATGCCCATGCTGAACCTGTTAAATGAAAAATACAGCAAAACTAAGCCTTTTGCAGGCTTAAATATGATCGTTACCATCCATTTGGAAGCAAAAACAGCTTACTTGGCACAAGTGTTGAAAAATGCAGGTGCCAATGTAGTTGCAACCGGTTCCAATCCTTTGTCCACACAGGATGAGATTGCTGCTGCTTTGGTTGATAGCGGCATCACCGTTTTTGCTACTCACGGCTGCACTAACGAAGAATATGATATGTACCTGCGTGAAGCATTGAAGGTTGAACCTGATCTGATTATTGATGATGGTGGCGACTTGGTAAACATGCTTCATGGTGAACGTCGTGATTTGATTGGCAAGCTGATTGGCGGCAGCGAAGAAACCACCACTGGTGTACATCGTCTGAAAGCTTTGGCTGCAGCAGGCCATCTTGCTTTCCCCATGATTGCAGTAAACGATGCTTATTGCAAGTATCTGTTTGATAACCGTTATGGCACAGGCCAATCCTCTTGGGATGGCATTATGCGTACCACTAATCTGTCCGTAGCAGGTAAAACCGTTGTTGTTGCAGGCTATGGCTGGTGCGGTAAGGGTGTAGCCATGCGTGCTAAAGGCATGGGTGCCAATGTTATTGTTACGGAAGTAGACCCCATTAAAGGCATCGAAGCAGTATTCGATGGTTTCCGCGTGATGCCCATGCAGGAAGCTGCTAAGGAAGGCGACATCTTCGTAACTGTTACCGGTTGCAAGGATGTAATCACCAAACCTCATATGGAAGTTATGAAAAACGGCGCTGTAATGTGCAATGCAGGTCACTTCGATGTGGAGGTTAACAAGAATCATTTGGAAGAACTGAGTGTTATTCCTCCCTATGAAGTACGCAAAAACATTATGACCTATACCATGGCAGATGGTCGTAAGCTGAACCTGTTAGGCGAAGGTCGCCTGGTTAACCTGGCCTGCGGCGATGGTCATCCCATTGAAATTATGGACTTGTCCTTTGCTATGCAATTCTTAGCAATGAAATATTTGCTGGAAAATAAAGGCAAGCTGGAGAACAAACTGTATGTACTGCCTGAAGAATTGAACACCGAAATTGCAGCATTAAAGCTGACTGCAATGGGTGCAGGCATTGATACCTTGACCGAAGAACAGAAAGCTTATCTGGCTGCTGAATAATTATGGAAAAGTTATTAACAAAAGAGCAAGGACGTGCTGCTATTGTAAAAATGGGGCACAAGTTGATTGAAAAGCATCTTGTGGCAGGCTCTTGGGGCAACATCAGCTGTCTGACTGAAGATGGTTTAATTGCCATTACGCCTTCCGGTCGTGGTTACGAAAATTTACAGACTGAGGATGTAGTGTTGCTGGATAAGGCAGGCTCCGTAGTGGAGGGAGAACGGATTCCTTCTTCCGAAAGCAAACTGCACACAGCGATTTACGCAGCTTGTCCGGAAGCACGCGCCATCATCCACACCCACAGTATTTACGCTAGCGCCCTTTCTGCAATGCATCAAGGAGTGCCTGCGATTATCGAAGATATCGTACAAATCTGTGGTGGGCGCGTTAATTGCGCAGAATATGCTATTTGTGGTACCCAGGATTTGGCAGATGCCGCGGTAAAAGCTATGCAAGGGAAGAAGGCTGTCCTCCTGGCCAACCATGGTGCTGTATGCTGGGGCAAAAGCATGGAGGATGCTTTGATTGTAGCGGAAGTTTTAGAAAAAGCTGCTCAGATTGCCATTATCTGCCAAAGCAGCGGTGGCAAAGTCTACGAGCTGGACGCTGAAGATTCCACTATTATGCACAACTTTTATGAAGCCCATTATTCTAAACGACAGATGGGTGAGGAATAGGAGTAAAAATATGAGCAAATTGCTGATTAAAAACATTGAACTGCTGCATACGCCCAATGGGGAAATGTACTGTATTGCAGTTGAAGACAATAAAATTACTTATGTTGGTAAAGACGTACCTGAAGCATACGCTGATGCCGAAGTCATTGACGGTAAGGGTAAGCTTGCAACCGCAGGTATGGTCAACACCCACGGCCATGTTTCCATGACATTGTTACGCAGCTATGCGGACGATATGGAACTGATGGATTGGTTGCAAAATAAAATTTGGCCTATTGAAGATAAAATGAATGCCAACGATATTTATTGGGGCGCTATGCTGGGTATTGTGGAAATGCTCAAGGGCGGTACTACCTGCTTTGCCGATATGTACGCCTTTATGGAGGACGTAGCCCGTGCCTGCGCGGAAACCGGTATTCGCGCCAACCTGTGTCGTGGATTGATTGGTGTAGCACCTGATAAGGACGTAAAGCTAGCGGAAAACAATGTGCTTGCTGAAAATTGGCAGGGGTACGATGACGGACGAATCCGTATTACCTACGGTCCCCACGCTCCCTATACCTGTCCTGTTGATTATTTAGAGAAGGTTATCGCTGCTGCAGCAGACCACAAAGCGGAAATTCAAATGCATTTGTGCGAAACCAAATTTGAAGTAGAAAGCTACCAAAAAGAACATGGCGTTACGCCTATTGCAATGATGGACAAATTGGGAATGTTCGATCTTGGTACTATCGCTGCTCATTGCGTGCATCTGACTGATGCAGACATGGATATTATGGCTGCTAAAAAAGTGCGTGTAGCCCATAATCCTCAAAGTAACTTGAAGCTTGCTAGTGGTATTGCTCCTGTGGCTAAAATGTTAGAGAAGGGGATTGTAGTCGGCATTGGTACCGATGGTGCTTCCAGTAATAACAATTTGGATATGCTGGAAGAGTGCCGTGCAGCTTCCATGCTGCACAAGGCTACTACTTATAATCCGTTGGTAGTACCTGCAGGCAAGGCTTGGGAGATGGCTACTGTAGATGGCGCTAAGGTGTTGGGCTTTGAAAACCTAGGACTTTTAGAGGCTGGACAATTGGCGGATATTGTTCTGTGGGATATGCATAAGCCCTATTGGTATCCTCGTCACAATAAACTATCCCAATTGGTTTACGCAGCCAACTGCACTGATGCTGATACAGTTATTGTAGCTGGCAAAAAGGTAGTGGAAGCTGGCAGGCTGTTAACCTTTGATGAAGAAAAGATTTATGCGGAAGCAGAAAAATGCACCGCCAATTTATTAAAACGATAAAGGAGAAGCAACATGGCAAAAATTATTACTAAAGAATGCATTGCTCCTGCTGTCTATGAAATGGTAGTGGACGCACCCTTGGTAGCACACAAGTGCCACCCAGGTCAATTTGTAATTGTCCGCACCGATGAATTCAGCGAGCGTGTACCCCTGACTATTGCAGATTTTGACAGAGAAAAAGGAACTATTACTCTGATTATCCAAGCAGTTGGCAACAGCACTCATCATTTGTGTGAAACTTTTAACGTTGGCGACGACATCTTGGACGTAGTTGGTCCCTTAGGTCGTCCTTCTGAAATGGAAAAATTCGGCACCGTTGTAGTAGTTGGCGGTGGTATCGGTGTTGCGCCCGTTTATCCTATTGCTCGCGCATATCGCGAACTGGGAAACAAGGTTATTTCCATTATTGGCGCACGTAACAAGGATTTGATTATTTGGCAGGATAAAATGGCTGCTATTAGTGATGAAGTAATCATTACTACTGATGATGGTTCCGCAGGTCGCAAGGGCTTCGTAACCGATCCTCTGCGCGAAATGCTGGAAGCAGGGGAGAAGGTTGACCTTGTATTGGCCATCGGTCCTGTAATCATGATGAAGAATGTGGCTGCAGTAACCAAACCCTTTGAAGTAAAAACTACTGCTAGCTTGAATACTATCATGGTTGACGGTACCGGTATGTGCGGTGGCTGCCGTGTAATGGTAGGTGGCGAGAATAAATTCGCCTGTGTAGATGGTCCTGAATTTGATGCTCACCAAGTTGATTTTGCTAATTTAGTTATGCGTCAACAAATGTATAAGAACCAGGAAGTACTGGAATATAGCTGCGGAGGTCATTGCAAATGCGTGGAGGAATGAGAAACCCGATGCCGGAACAACCGGCTGATGTTCGCAATAAAAACTTTGAAGAAGTAGCACTTGGCTATACTAAGGAAATGGCAGTGGACGAAGCGCAACGTTGCTTGAACTGCCCCAAACCCCGTTGTGTAGCAGGCTGTCCTGTAAATGTAGAGATTCCTAAGTTTATCCATGCGGTAGCAGAGGAAAACTTTGAGGAAGCTATCAAGATTTTGAAACGCAAAAGCACTCTGCCTGCTGTTTGCGGTCGCGTATGCCCGCAGGAAAACCAATGCGAAGGTAAATGCGTATTGGGTATCAAGGGTGAACCTGTTGCCATTGGCCGCTTGGAACGCTTCGTAGCAGACTATGCTCGTGAGCATGGTTTGGATGCTATTGATGCTTCCGGTATTGTACCCAACGGCAAAAAGGTTGCCATTGTTGGTAGCGGTCCTAGTGGTTTAACCTGCGCAGGTGATTTGGCTAAGTTGGGCTATGATGTAACCCTGTTTGAAGCACTGCATGCTGCAGGCGGCGTATTGATGTATGGTATTCCTCAATTCCGTCTGCCCAAGGAAATCGTACAACATGAAATTTCTGCTCTTAAAGAATTAGGCGTAAAGATTGTTGTTAATGCAGTTATCGGTCGTACTTTTACCATTAAGGAATTAATGGAAGAAGAAGGCTTTGATGCTGTATATGTTGGTACCGGTGCAGGTCTGCCTCACTTTATGCATATCCCCGGTGAAAACCTCAATGGTGTTTACAGCGCTAATGAATTCCTGACTCGTGTAAACCTGATGAAAGCTTACCAATTCCCGCAGGTAGCAACTCCTGTATATGTTGGTAAAAAAGCTGCTATTGTAGGTGCAGGTAACGTTGCTATGGATGCTGCCCGTACCGCAAAGCGCCTTGGTGCAGAAGAAGTTTACATTGTTTATCGTCGTAGCAGAGAAGAAATGCCTGCCCGTCAGGAAGAAATCGGCCATGCAGTTGAAGAGGGTATCGAACTGCGCTTGTTGAACAATCCTACTGCTATTATTGGCGATGAAAAAGGCTGGGTAAAAGGTCTGGAATGCATTAAGATGGAATTGGGCGAACCTGATGCCAGCGGTCGTCGCAGTCCTGTAGCTATCAAGGGTAGCGAATACGTTCTGGATGTAGACATGGTTGTAATGGCTATCGGTCAAGGACCTAACCCCTTGATTAAAGATACCACTCCTGATTTGGAAGTTAACAAACGCGGTAATATTGTTGCTGACGAAGTTGGCGCAACTTCCATTCCCGGTGTATTCGCCGGTGGCGATATTGTAACCGGTGCTGCTACCGTTATCAGCGCTATGGGCGCAGGTAAAAAGGCAGCTGCTGCTATTGATGAATATCTGAGCAAAAAATAACTAGCCACAAAAAAAATCCCGTTCTACCGAAGTAGAGCGGGATTAATTTTTTTGCAATTATTTTGCGCTGCCAAACAGGCTCTTACGAGCAGTGAAGAACAGTGCGATTGCCAGGATGAACAGTACAGTACCCAGAGCAGCAGTTACAATATGAGCTGCCATATTAGCTGCAATGATTTGTACCAGTGCAACCAAGGTTACGCAGAACATGAACATCATGGGGATAATTACCATCAAGTTATTCTTGCCAACGGATTTCAGCCAAACACCTACAGCCAACAGGGACAGAGCAGCCAGCAATTGGTTAGCAGCACCGAAAATCGGCCAAATAGTCAGGTAGGAGCCCAAGGACATATAACCGGAGAGAACAACGGTAATCAAAGTTGCAACGTAGGGGTTGGTCAGCAGATTGCCCTTAGCTTCGCCGGATTCTTCTTCAATTTTGGTGAAGAGCTCTTGGAAAATGAAACGACCCAGACGAGTAGAAGTATCCAAAGTGGTCATAGCGAAAGCGGAAATAGTCAGTGCTACAAAGCCTTTTGCTACACCAAAGGAGAAACCAAAGGTGGTCATGAAAGTACCAACGCCATCAGCAAATACGTTTACAGGACCGCCTGCTTTCAGCAGTTCGGTCAGCTTGTCGCCACCAACGTAGCCAACTGCTACAACGGAAACAACAGCCAGAACGCCTTCCAACAGCATAGAACCATAACCAATCAAGCGTGCGTTGCCCTCGTTATCCAATTGTTTGGAAGTAGTACCGGAAGATACCAAAGAGTGGAAGCCACTGATAGCACCGCAGGCAACGGTTACGAACAGCATGGGGAACATAGGGTTGGTGCCTTTGCCGGAAGGATCAAAGCTGGTAACTGCAGGCAATTGCAAGGTCGGTTGGTAAATAACGATACCAATCAGTGCGAATGCGATGCAAGCATACAGCAGGAAGGAGTTCAGATAGTCACGGGGTTGCAACAGAATCCATACAGGAGCAATGGAAGCAACAAAGATGTACGCCATCAGAATGCATACCCAAGTGTTTTTGCTCAAAACTAAGGGGAACATGTTGCCCAAAGCAATGCAGACAACCAACAGAGCAACGCCGATGCCGGTACCAATTTTGAAGCTCAAGCCACCACGATATACTGCCAAACCAAATGCAACTGCCAGCAAGATGAAGAGCAGGGAAGCACTTGCAGCTTGGGGACTGGCAACGAAGGTTGCGGCAACGATATTAGCAAATGCAGCAATAACAACCAGCAAGGTTACGTAAGCGAAAATGGAGAAGAGGAATTTACCGCTCTTACCCAAAGTTGCTTCGATAATTTGGCCAATGGTTTTGCCTTCGAAGCGGATAGAAGCGAACAGAGCACCAAAGTCATGTACGCCGCCGAAGAAGATACTGCCGATCAAAATCCACAGCATAACAGGTACCCAACCAAATACAGCTGCGGTAATAGGACCTACGATAGGGCCTGCACCGGCAATAGAGGAGAAGTGATGGCCCATCAGCACTGCAGGCGGAGTGGGCATATAGTCCACGTTATCGCGTAATGTTTCTGCAGGTGTCTTGCGGGTAGGGTCGATACCCCACTGTTTGCACAGCCATGCACCATAAGTAGTGTAGGCAATGAAGAAAATAATCATAGAGCCTACGAGTAATAAGAAACCACTCATTTTTTTGACATCCTTTCTTTCCCTTTGCATCATTGCAAATAAAATAGTATAAAATATTCACACAATTTCTACAATAAATCGTGCAATATAGCAATAGTATAGCATATATTGTATTTTTGTCAATATATATGTACACATATAGCATAAATGATAATTTATACATTTTATAATGAAAAAGCTGTTAAGTTAGGCACAAAATATTCCTTCTTAACAGCTGATTATATTATTTTAATGCAACAAAATCGAAATATCCTGCAGTTTTTCGTCCTGCCTTATTGCAATAGAGCTTTTCTTTCTTTAAATCTACCACATAAATTGCTAAATCAGACCAACCTTTGAGAGTAAAACAATAGTCCTTGTGGTATTTGGTTTTCTCTAGTTCCGCCAGCGTAGCTGCGTCAATGCCATGCTCGCAGATAAAGAGCATAGCAAAGAGACTGCTCATATGCTCCGTAGTGGTCTGTAATTCCTGCATTTGCTTTTTCAAATGGTCAAGATAGGGGAGCACCTGTGTCATGAATAAAGGCTCGTTAAAAACATGTGCGTAAAGATATTCGTTATGTTTAACGCAGTATGTCTTAATGCTGGGTACCAAAAAATAGCCTTCATCACTGGCGTTGAGTTCTGCAACTAAAGTATAGGGCAGGTTAGTAGGCAAAGGTTTATTATCAAAAAAACGTTGCAAACGATTTTGCAGTAAATCAAGATATGCTTGTGCTTCCATTTTTCTTCCTCACATTGTTCTTAATGCTTATAGTATACGCAAAAAAAACACTGCTGTCCAGTAAAACGCTATATTTATTGCAATGTTACAGATAATTTACCGCACAATAAATGGATATGTGGTATAATATTTCAGTAAACAAAAATATTATGAGGTGATATACATGCATTTTCCCATCGTTTTAGGCGTTAGCGCCCGTCATGCTCATCTGTGTCGCGAGCATATGGATATTCTTTTTGGTAAAGGTAGCGAATTGCACAGTAAAAAAGCTATCGGTCAACCTGGTCAATATGCATCCGAAGAACAAATTACCATGGTTACTCCCAAAGATTCCATGAAACTGCGTATTATCGGGCCTTTGCGCCCGGAAACGCAAATAGAACTGTCTTTGACCGATGCTCGCAAAGTCGGTCTTAATGCGCCCATCCGCAACAGTGGCGATATTGCAGGCTCTGCAGGTGCTAAACTTATCGGACCTTGCGGTGAGTTAGAATTAAAAGAAGGCATTATTGTTGCTGCCCGCCACGTTCACCTGTATCCTGAAACTGCTGCTAAATATGGCTTGGAAGATGGCGATATTGTTGATATTACCACTCAAGGCGAACGTAGTCTGACACTGCATAATGTATTGGTACGTGCAGGCGTAAAACATGCGGACGAAGTTCATATTGATACCGACGAAGCTAATGCTTGCAATTTAGACAGCGGCGTTATGGTCGATGTAGTTTATACTAAAAAAGCATAAATGGTTCCGAAAGGAGGCCGTTAACATGAAAAAATCTGTTGCTCTGACTGTTGCTTTCTTGCTGTGTTCCGGTCAGGCGTGGGCGTATACCAATGCACACGCTGGTTACAGCGTTAAGGATGGCGTACCTTTCTATAAAATGGAGAGCAGTAAAGTATATGCGTTTTCCGGTTTTAAGGCTAAGCCCTTAGCTGAATTGGAGAAAGCTAAAAGTGGTAGTGTCCATGTAATTAACTATTATACTGCCCAAGAAATGGAGCAGATTATAGGTAGTCCCTTTACTACTGCTTACTTCAACGAGCAATTTGACCAAATGGCATTATTAAAGCGTTCTCAGTTGGACGTTCGCACTATTCCTGTACCTTTGTTAGATTTGGAAAAATACGCTGCTTTTGACCACCAGAACAATAATACTTTGGAAAGAAAGTTCTTTGATAAAAAGTTTGCTGAATTGGACCCCATTATTGATCTGCAAGAAGTTGGAGGCCGCAAGGTTATTACTCTTTTGTACCTATATAAAAGGGATAATACTCTGATTTCTGTGCAGACAAGTTTATTATCTGCTAATGATCAGCTCTATATTCTGAGTACTGCTAATTATGATGGTAAAATATTGACTGAATCCAAACAGGAAGAAGAGATGCTTCCCGGTCAATCCTTGAAGAAGAAGTTAGAGCTTAGTGATGCAGGAAGTAAGGAGCCGGAACCGGAAAATACAGTGGCAGAAGCTATTAATCTTGAAACTGTACATCCGGATACTATTGATAAGGCTATTTTAGATTCCTTTAAAAATATTCATAAGAAATTTTTGCAAGGCTTTAGGACCTCTGTTCCTACGGAAGCAAGCAAACCGTTAAGCTATACGGACACTATTGCAGATAAAACTATTGAGCTTCCTCAAGATTGGGTATATGGACAACTGCAGTTTAAAGAAAAGGAAGCTACCGGTAACGTAGGTTTTGCTGCGCCTATGCCCATGCTGCAAAAAATGCTTGAAAATACGGATTACACCGATATTCTGGCACTTGAACAAGATACTGCTGAAGAAGATACGCAAGATTTGGCCACAGTGCTGGGACAAGAATCTAAATCTACAGCGCGCAAACTCTTGCCAAATTTTGATGCTATGCTGTTAACCTGTAGCTTTAAAGCTAAAGATGTGGATCTTAAAGAAATGCTCAGTGCATCCAGAGTGAGCAAGATTCAAGCGGAACTGATGGTAATGGATTTTCTTAGTGGCCTAAAACGTTATGATGCAGATTATTTTGCTTTGCAGTCTGCAGATTATGCGCTTGATTATACCGAGGATGCAACTAAGCTTACAATCAATACGGATGCGGTATTCCTCAAAGAATTTCCGTTGACAAGTCTCTTGCATTTGAAATCCGGTAAAGATTTTGGTAGTGCTTTGCTTTATAGTCATAAAAACGGTTTTGAACCTGGGGGAGAGCTCGAAAAGAGCATTTCTCAGTGGCAATTCTAGTATTTGTACTAAAATTTTCCGCCGAAATGTGCTATAATGTATAAAAGCAAATTTGAGGATTAATTTACGCAAGCAATCAATCAGGCCATCTGAAAATCGTTGCTTGTGAAAAGCAAAAATTTTACATAATATATATTATCGGACGTAAAATTATTATTTTGCGTCCGTTATTTTTTCTGGCTACGTTGTGTTGATTGTCATACTTATTGCGACCCTTTGTCATAGTTAACGCAATCTACGAGCGTTTTAACCTGTCAATGGGTCGCGTTGTCTTTGTCTGAAACTCCCTTTGTTATTCCCCTCTCGGGTGACTTCTGTGCCCCAACTCAATATTTTACTTCTAAGCCATGAAAAGCTTCTTCTAGGTGGTTCTTATAGAAAATGTTCTATTAGGAGCCGTACATGAAGAAGCTTCTTTTTGTTATACTAATAGCATAACCTAGGATGTTATCTGCATAACAACGCATGTTAGGAGAATTTTTATGACTGCACATAAGAAAATTGACAAAGGTGAACGTGTTGTAATCGAAAACAGCATCGGTCGGAATGAATCTTTTAAGCTCATTGCAACCAAGTTAGGTCGTACTACAAGTACTATTACCAGAGAAGTTTTGAAATACCGTACTTTTATTTCCGGCCTTCACAGCTTTAGCAATGATTGTCTCTATGCTTTTGAGTGTTCTGAACTCCATCTTTGCGGTGATACCAATTGCCCTTTCCCTTGTAAAATGTGTCGCAAGACTAAGAGCCTTGGCAAGTGCCATAACAAGTGTAGCCGTTATGTAAGCACAAAGTGCACTTTTTTGGCTCACCCTCCTTATGTATGTAATGCTTGTCAGTTTAAGGATCGTTGTAACAAGGAAAAATACATTTATAATGCCCAGGAAGCTGATAATGCTGCTAATAAAGTTCGTTCTTCATCTAGAATAGGACACCGGCTGTCTGATAAAGAAATGGCTAAGATTGATAAGCTGCTGGTTGACCAAGTTGCTATGAAAGGTCAATCTTTGGCACATATATACAATGCAGTGAAAGATAAATTGCCTATTTCAGAACGAACTTTGTATCGTTATGTTGATCGTTGCTATTTTTCAGTCCGTAACATTGACCTTATTAGAAAGGTTCGTTATACTCCACGCAAGTTGGGTTCTAGCGAAGAACCTGGGTATAAGCGTACTGTTGATAAATCTTATAAGACCGGTCGCACGTATGCGGATTTTTCAGATTACGTAACCATTTATACAGAATGCAGAGTATGTGAAATGGATACTGTAATGGGAAAACAAGGAGAAAAGAAACGCCTTTTGACTATGCTTTTTAGAAAAAACCACATTCTGCTAATCTTTTTACTTCCTGATGGAAGGGCTAGCTCTGTAAAAGCTGTATTCGACAGACTTGAAAAAGAGCTGTCTTTAGAGGTGTTTCAACGTCTTTTCCCAGTTATTTTGACTGATAATGGATCTGAATTCCAGCAGGTAGAAGCATTGGAACTTAGTAAGGACAAAACTTGCCGAACTAATATCTTTTATTGCAATCCTATGAGTTCTTGGCAGAAAGGAGCTATTGAAAAGGCTCATGAATTTATTCGCTACGTGTTGCCCAAAGGTACTAGCTTTCAAAATCTTACACAAGAAGATCTGACACTTCTCATGAATCATATTAATAGTTATACAAGGGATAGCCTAAAATGTGAATGTCCCTACTCTCTCATTAGTCCAAAAGATAAAGATATGGCGAAGCTAATGAAAGCACTAAAAATGGAAAGAATTCCTCCAGAAGATGTAATTCTAAAGCCCATATTGCTTCGGAATAAAAAGTAATATACAAGCAAATTAATAAGATGCAGATGACTGACCTAGCCATATTTTCTATGCTAGATGGGTCGCGATTACTTTTACAAAAAGGAATTTCGAGTCATCTGTTTTCTATGCAAAAATACGGGGTATCTGCTTGAATAAAATGTCTTCGCAATGTTATTTTACTCATGATATTACATACACCAGAAATTAAAATCCTTTAAAGTGCCGATATATCGGTGTGAGAGGCATAGAAGGTCGCGATAAGTTTGACATTCGACCCTGGCTACGTTGTGTTGATTTGTCAATTGACAAACTTATCGCGCCCCTTTGTCATAGTTAACGCAACCTAGCAGTATTCTTTTTTTCCTCCCCTGCCGTGCATTTGCCATAACAATTGATTATAATATAAGTAGCTACAAAGAAAGGTGTGATTTTATGAAACTTGCGAGAGTATTATTTAGTTTTATGTTAGCGTTATGCGTATGCTTTGCTACTACAGAAAAAGTTAAAGCTGCAGATAGGGATAACTGTATCAACGTAACTGCCAGTGCCTCTATGGAAGTAGCTCCTGATATGGCGTATGTTTTATTCACTGCCGATGGTTCCGGAGTTAGTGCAGATTTAGCTGCAAAAGAAGTAAGTACAAAAATGGATAACGTTCGTCGAGCACTTTTAGGACTGGGAATTTTAAGTAACGATATAATAACTCAAAATTACAATACTAGCGCCATATACGACACCAAGGGTAAGGTTAACGGCTATAAGGCAGAAAATCATATTAAAGTTACGGTCAATGATATATCAAAAGTTGGCAATGTTATAGATAAAATAACTTCAACCGGCATTAATCAATTACGTGGTGTTACCTTTACAGTAAAAAACAAAGAGTTATATAAGAATAAATTACTTGCGGAGGCTGTTACTAATGCCCGTAACCAAGCAAACGTTGTGGCTAATGCTGGCGGACGCAGTCTGGGAACTTTAGTTTCAGCTAGCTTTAACAGCTATACGCCTATTGAGAAAAATGTTATGCGTGCAGTAAAAATGGCAGCTGATACTAGTGTTGCATCGACTGTTATCGAAGCAGGAACTATCAATATTTCCGTAACTGTACAAACAACATTTTCTATGAAGTGGAATCGATAAGCAAATGCTGGGATAAGTATAAAAAGCAAGTATCAAGATTTAATCTTACAAATTGACTGCGTAATAGTTCCCATAGGACAGAAACTACACCAGCTTCGGGGCATATAGAGATACATGACTACAATGCCGATGATTGTTGAAGTCAACATAAAACTATATAGTCCAAAACTGAAGCTTGCTACCCATGGCTCAACGAGTCCCGGAGTAAATGCCCAATTCCATGGTATATTCATTGTCCAAAGAAGCGTAACAGCTGCCTTTAATGTTTTGACTCCAGCGGCAACAAGGTACGTGTTATATAACATCGTGCAGAACATGCTCATGAAAAAGATTAAGAAAGCAAAACGGAACCCTTTTTCGCAAAGGAATCTAGGAGTCGGAGCATATCTAGATACTTTCCAGTCCTTCCCTATCTTTCTCAGTAATTGTCCCCGTCCGCAGTATTTGTTGCAAAAGTTTTTATTGCCATAAAAGCTAGCTAGCAGTAATGGCAACATAAAGTCGATCATACCCAGCCACGCAAAAAGGATATTAAAAAATCCCAAAGTAAAGTACAATATAGGCCATAACCATAGGTAGTCGTACCAAGCTTTTTTAGATCTTGTCATTTATCTTTTCCTCCAATTTAATACTTCCTGCGGGGCAGTTTTTTGCACAAATTCCGCAACCAATACAAATACTAGCATCTACCATTGCATAAGAACCTTTATATATTTGTATTGCACTACGAGGACATTGGTAGGCACATTCGCCACAAGCGACGCATAAATTTCTATTAACTAAAGCATATTTTTTTCGCATAGGTATTTCTTCCTCCGATTGATTATATTGGTATTGAAAGAGACAATATTGGGACGATAAAAGGCGTATAATAAAATAGAAGCTTAGAGATGTGAATATCAAAAGATAATATTCGCCATAATCTATAAGTCTCCCTGCAATTTTAAGGAGGAAAACTATGAAATTTACAAGAAATGGTTATTGGATTCGTAGATACGACCATACTGACTATGTGAACATCCTCTTTGTAATGAATCACTATGATACGTTTAAGTATGATAACGGAAACTGGGTACCGGTTCCTACAGCATGGGAATTAGGCTGGAGTGATGAATGGGATCCAATTACAGAACAAGAAGCCTTTGATATTATTAATAATCTTCGTAAATAAATACTCGGAGGAGGAACATTTTTATGAAATTATTAGAAGAAGCAATTAAATACGCTGTGGAGCATCATAATGGTAGCAATCGCAAAGGAAAGAATGTCCCCTACATTCTGCACCCTTTGGAAGCTTTGAATATTCTCTACCGCATGGATGCCAGTGAAGAAGTGCTTTGTGCAGGCGTGCTCCACGATACGGTAGAAGACACAGACGCAACCATCGCGGATATAACTGTTAAATTCGGAACTCATGTAGCAGAACTTGTTGCCGGTCATTCTGAAAACAAGGATTTGGAATGGGAAGAACGCAAACGCATTGCATTGGCTGATGTCGCAAAAGCGGATAAAGACGAGCAGATGGTAGTTTTGGCAGATAAACTAGCCAACATTCGCGATATCGCCATGGATTATGCTAAAGAAGGCAATAGCCTTTGGAAACGATTTAACAGAGGCTACGAAAAACAGTCGTGGTACTACCACGGCGGCGTGGAAGCTTTGGCCAAACTTGCAGAATACGATGATACCAAACCTTTCTACAATGAATTTAAAGAAAAGGTTGAAATGATATTTAAATAGATAAAAAGCGGTCAGTGGTAAGTATGACATGACTCCCAAAAGTTAGACTTTTAAGCGTAGTAGTTTCAATAGCTACCACGCTATTTTTATAGCAGGATTTTCATGATGCGCGTAGGCCTCCCCTTGCCATGACCTTCCTTAGCAACAATCTGTACGCAGCCGATATCTTCTAGCCTACTCAAAATTCTATTAACACTACGCACTGTCATTTGCATCTCTTGCGCTAAACTCTCTGCTGTAGTAGGATTCCCAGTCGCCACCAAAGCACTACTTAACTTTTGCAAAGTAGTAATAGTAAAACCGCAATGCCTTGCAATTGTCTCTAAAGATGACTCTTCTTTTCGTCCCACGGAAACTGCGGGAGCAGCAGCCTCTGTGTTACTTTTAGCAATATAAGCATGAATATCAGCATCGCGGAAAGCATGGTTAAGCGCCATGGTAGAATGAGCCTTAGCTTCCAGCATACTATCACCTAACCCAATGCCTAGGCAGACCCGAAACCGTTGTAGTTGTTGCCCAAATTGTAACAGCTTAATGTGGTCCTGTTGCTTGAAAAAGACATTCTCCAACATCTTTCTAGATGTGACTATAAACAGAGGCACTATATCATCAGAAAATACTGCTGCTTGTAACTTATGAGCAATAGTGTAGACATATTCCCTAATTTCATGCTGATAACGCAATTTTTCCCAATCGCGTACAGCAGGATCCTTTTCGTTATCAAAAACATAGTTATAATGAATAGCGATAACCGCGTAGTCTCCCTGCTGATCAGATGCATCAAGATGTTGCAGTCGCAAATAATAAACCTGTTCTTTGATAATTTCCTTAGCCGGAAAAATTCTGATGCAGGGTATCTCCGCCTTGGTCAAAAGCTCATGACACACTTGGTGACTAGTTAAACAAATCACCTTATTATTATTTTTATAACGCCTACTATGGGCTTGATATAAATCTTCATTCAATGTCGCCGACTCCGGATTAATAGCATCCGTATAAATTTCAGCATTTTGAATTCCCACTGTATGCAAGGCTTCTTGAATAATTTGCGGATCATACGTATCTAGGCTAATATGTCTTAAATCACTATGCAAAGAAATGCTTGCTTGTAGCAGACTTTGCAAGGCCGAAACACGATTATGAGGAATACAAGTCCAAGGTACTTGTGACTTGGATAGGTGCTTTAAAGCGTAGTGGTAATTATAAGGTCCTGTAAATAGTACCGCATCTACCTTTTTCTCTAATTCGCGAACTTTTGAAGGTGTTTCCTCAATTTTTTCCGTGGCTACAGAAATTACATCAATGTCCTTAATTTCTTCATCTATGACCTTAATGATATTTTCCATAACACTGCGAGCACCGATAATGCCTAGCTTCATCCTTCTCACTATCCTTTAGCCTATAATATTTTTAGACATATTTTCAACTTACAGACATAATTTTACTCCTATTATAGTCTTCTGTCCAGTTGTAATATTATCTGTAGAAATCTTATGTAAGGATGATAACCATGGATTCTAAAGGCATTCTTTCTTTTTTAAAGACCCAACAAAATCAAATCACCTATTTATACGAAAATATTGTGCGGATAGAAACACCTTCTTCCGCCAAAACAGCATTGGAAGAACTTGCAGCCCATCTTGATACATATCTTAATGCTATGGGCTTAAATGTAGTAAAACACTGCTACGAAAATGCAGGTCCCTCCATTGTAGCGAGCACCAAAGCCACCGCTTTACCGCCTATCCTGCTCTGCAGCCATCTTGATACAGTCCATCCTGTAGGTGCTTTCGGAAAAGATGCATTTATACGTGACAAGGATAATCCCGATAAAGTTTATGGTCCTGGCGTTTATGACACTAAAGGCGGTGTTGTCATTGCTATTTTCGTTCTAAAAGCTCTCCTACACTTTGGCTACACGGAACGACAAATCAAATTAGTTTTGGTAAGTGATGAAGAAGTCGCTCATAACCTATCCCAAGGAGCAAGTGCCAAGCTAATTG
The DNA here is from genome assembly GCF_045124115.1 of Phascolarctobacterium sp. Lineage (GTDB taxonomy): Bacteria > Bacillota > Negativicutes > Acidaminococcales > Acidaminococcaceae > Phascolarctobacterium_A. The sequence goes on along the minus strand of NZ_JBGVLF010000029.1, from coordinate 8,035 downwards.
AAGATGAAGCCAGCGGTGCATGTTGCTGCTTTAACTGTGACAGCGGACGCCTTAATGACAGGATAGTGCTACAGCGTAATGGTGGTGGCATCTTCAAATTAAAAGTACATGGTAAAGCAGCACATGCCGGTAATGCTCCGTGGGAAGGCGCCAATGCCATTTTAGCTGCTTCTAAAATGATTGCAGCCATCGCTGAACTTAACGATTACAATGATGCTTACTTTGGCGCCGGCGTTATTAAAGGCGGTACCAAAAGCAACATCGTTCCCGATTACTGCGAAGTAACCAACGATATTCGTTTTAAAACTAATGCCGCATATAACGACGCTTTAGCTAAAATACGTACCATTGCAGACAGCAATCCTGATTCACGCATCCACGCTGAAGTTGAAGCAACTGGGCTTTTCCGTGCTATGGAGAAAGTACCCAAGACTGACGCTTTGCTAGATCACTTTGCCGATGCTTGCCAAGAACTAGGTTACAACCGCCCCACCGGAGTTTTTGCCGGAGGATGCAGCGACGCAGCATTTGTCACTTATATGGGAGTTCCCACCCTCTGCGGCACAGGAATTGTTGGTGACAACGGACATACTTTAGAAGAATACGCTTTTGAAAGCAGTATTATAGAACAAGCTGCCAAAGTAATTCTTACGATTTTAACCTTACCAGATGATTTTTAAGAAAAGGAGCATTCACAACATGAGAATAGACCGTATAGACATTATTAACGTTCATAATCCCTTCAATCACCCTTTTACTACTAGCTTTACCAGCTTTGTTAATCGCGATGCACTGCTAATCAAGGTTTACTCCGAAGGCTTAGTAGGCTGGGGCGAATGTAAAGCATTTTATGGTCCCTTCTATAATCCGGAAGATAACGGCACGGTACTTCATGTTTTAAAAAACATCATCATTCCCGCCATTTTACATGAAGATATTGCAGGCCCTGCGGAATTCATAGAGAAATTTAAGTATATCAAGGGCAATCGCTTAGCTAAAGCAGCTATTGAAAATGCTCTTTGGGATTTGTTAAGTCAAAGATCCGGAAAATCTATAAAAACACTTTTAGGTGGTACTCAAGATGAAATTAAAGTTGGTGTTTCCCTTGGTAGTGAAAAAACATTGGATGACCTGTACCGCATGATTGAAAAATATCTTAAATTAGGCTATCATCGTACTAAAATCAAAATCCATCCCGGCAAAGATATCGAGGTAATTAAAGGTATCCGTAAGGAGTTTGGCGACATCACACTCACAGTTGACGCTAATTCCGCTTACACGCTTAAAGATGTGGAACTCTTCAAAGCTTTGGATGAATACAAGCTGCAGTATATTGAACAGCCTTTAGGCGAATGTGACTTAGTAGACCATGCTGAGCTACAGTCACAGATTACTACCCCCATCTGTCTCGATGAATCCATCGACTCATACGAAGCCTGCGAAGCAGCTATTAAGCTAAAAGCTTGCCGTGTTGTCAATATAAAATCCAGCCGTGTAGGCGGTATGTACGAAGGCAAACGCATTCATGATCTTTGCGTAGCACATAATATCCCACTTTGGTGCGGTGGCATGACAGAACTTGGCATAGGACGTGTGCAAAACGTTTCCTTCGCTTCCCTCCCCGGCTTTTCGGAATTAGCCCATGATGTGGCTGCTGCAAACCGCTATTTTGAAAAAGATATTACCATTCCCATGGTCGATATTACTGATCGTTGTACTATTATAGTACCTGATGAAACCAATGGCATCAAATACACCATAGATGAGAATGCCATTGACGCAATGGCTGTAGCTCATTGGATTATGAAATAAGGAGCATTATTATGGAATTTAGAGAAATAATCAACAGCCCAGGTATGTGGGTTGCCTCCTCCATTATGATTATCACTATTATCTTAGAAAGTGCTGTTTTCCTTAAAACAGGTATTGAAGAAGCTAAACGCATGGGTATCCCCAAAGAAAAATGGATGGCAGGTCTTCGTTCTGCCGCCATAACCGCTATAGGACCTTCCTTCGCTCCGGTTATCATTATGATGGCGCTTTTAGCGGTAATGGGTACCCCCACTACTTGGATGCGTATGAATGATATCGGTGCCGCTCGCTCAGAAATGGCTATGATTACTCTAGCCGCTAAAGTTGCAGGTGTAGAACCGAACACCGCAACCTGGGGATTAAAAGGTTTTGCCTATGCACTTTGGGGCATGGCATTAAACAATGTTGGTTGGATGTTGGCAGCTTTGCTCCTGACTCATCGTATGAGCAAAGTTGTTGCTTCCATGAATTCAAAATATGATGCACAAACCGTTAAATTATTCATGGCAGGCTCCGGTATCGGCCTTTTCTCCTTTCTTCTTGCCCCTGCTCTAGTACCCTTTAAAGTAGGTACATGGATTGCAGCATTCACAGGTGCAGCTTCTATGGTTGTTATTTCGATCGTATTTAAAAATTACCCCCATATGCAAGAGGTAGCCTTGGGGTTATCCATCGTCATCGGTATGTACGTAACTGCCGCTATTATGGGTTGAGGAGGACAATATAATGAACGCATTCGAAAAGAAATCTATACGTATTGGCGTAACCTTTCTGAGTTGCGGTATTATCGCCAACTTCATTCCCGCTTTATATGTTTATTTCGCGTATGGCATTATCCCACCTCTTAGCGACTTGTTAAAGATTTGGGGTGTCGCTTTGGCAGGCTTCGGCATTACGTATGTAGTCCAACCCACCGCTTTTTACACCATGATGGGCGTAGCTGGCAGTTACATCGGTTGGCTCAGTGGCAACTGCGCCGATATACGCATTCCCGCCATTACCATGGCTCAAAAAGCTTCCGGTTACGAAGCAGCTACTCCTGAAGGAGATGTCATGGCCACTATTGGCGTCGCAGTATCCACATTTGTCTCCATTTTTATTATTTCTACTTTCACGTATCTGGGTGGTGAAGTAATTAACAATCTGCCACCCTTTATTAAGGCTGGTTTCCGGTACTTAATGCCTTCTCTTTTTGGTGCTGTATATATGCAACTGTGTCTGAAACATTTGAAATCAGGATTTATTACTATTGTCTTGGCGGCTGGTGCAGCTTTCCTTTTGAAAAGCTTCCTCCACGTACATATTATCTGGCTTAGCTTAGTCTGCATCGCCATCGGCATAGTTGTAACGCGTATGGTGGAATACAAAAAGCAATAGTAAAGTAATTATATAACTTAATGCTTTTCATTTCACCCGATACATTTTAGCTGGAATAACAAAATGCTCTCTAATTTAAGACTTTAGAGAGCATTTTGTTTTATGTTTGATACCACCATAACTAAATTTCTAGTAATACTTTTTCCACTATCTACGCATAGTTTAAATTTTGAACCATATCATAACACACTTCTATCACACTTACATAGTCAGTCGTATCATTTTATTAATTGTCATATTTATTTTTTCCTGGAGTACCTGGATACAATAATGGTAGTATTGATAATACGAAGGATATTATTTTAAATAAACTTATTCCTGTATTTCCCAAGATGGAAACTATAATACTCCATGGTACTACATAATATCCAGATACCCCGATATCATGAAATCTTTTTACTATTGCACAAATCGAAAGAACAGAAACTCCTAAACAGAAAGGTAGCACTATTAGCCCAGCTGGATATCCTATTGCAACCCCTACTAAAGCAAAGCAAATATATAATGAAATATATATAGCAAGCTCAGTAGCATATTCTGTTCTGTTTTTTCTTCCATTGATTGAAAATTTACTGGAAAATAATTTTATAATTTTACTTTTTATGTTATCTTGTTCTTGATCACCAACAAAATTTTTATTGTTGCTCGTGAAACTTGCCATAATATGTCTGTCTTCGAATTTAGTCTTTTCTGAACTTTTTTTTATGCCTACTTTTTCGTCTGCATATACTGCAATTGACAAAAAAACAAACGCTATAAAATCCCATATTCCATCTCTAAACATTGGCATTTTAGCATCACTGAATGGATTAAAAAACAACGGATTAAAAAATAATGCTAAAATTCCATATAGAGCAGTCAAAAAATTATTATATTTATTTCTAAATTTATATGCCCATATTAAAGCTTGAACAAATATCACGATATTTAATATATATTGACATAATTGAAAGTCAGCTGAATAATACTTCCATCTATGGTTATAAAAAGATTCACTGACTAATGCCATTAATAATGCTATGACTGGTGCTACCATTGTTCCTCTTAATAATATTTTTTTCATATGTAATCAACTCCTGCCCATTATAGTAAAATGAAAACTAATAGAAAAAGTAATCTTTTTCTTTAAAAATCGAATAAAATAGATTCTAACTCATTCACTCTGTCTTCAGCATCGTCTGCTCTTCTCTTTTGCTCGTCTAATTCGTGAGTCAAAGTCTCAATCTGTACTTCGAGATCATAATTTTTATCAAGAATATAATCGTAATCTTTTTTAACAAATGTAATGAAAACACAAAATAGACATTTAATATAAACATTAGAATCGTAATACCATACACAATAGTTGTTTTTTCATTTTTGAGGTTCATATCAATTACTCCGTACATAAAATTATGCTCTCATTATAAAACAGTCTATATAATTATTTCCCCAGATTTCTCAATGTTTCACCCGAAATACGATAAACAGTCCAATCTTGCATTGGTTCTGCGCCCATTGATAAATAAAAATCAATACTGGGCTTATTCCAATCCAAACACCACCATTCCAATCTGCCACATTTCCTTTCAACAGCAATTTTAGCAAGCTGTGTCAAAAGTTCTTTACCATAACCATTGCCTCGGTAATCAGGTCTTACATACAAGTCCTCAAGATAAATACCGGCTCTGCCAAGGAAAGTGGAAAAATTATGGAAAAACAAAGCAAAGCCGATTTCAACACCATCTACCATAGCGAAAATTACTTCTGCTTTGTTTTTGTTAAAAATCCATTCTTCCAAAGTTGGCTCATCTGCAACTACTTCTGCGAGCATCCCTTCGTAGTCGGCTAACTCCTTGATAAATTGAAGTATTAAGCCTACATCTTTTCGTTCTGCGTATCTTATATCCATGCGTTACATTCCTCCGTACACAACTTTTATTTTCACCTCCTCTAATTATACCACACGAATTAAAAGATTGGCGTCGTCTAGACTAAAATGCCTTCCACAATTATAATATAGTTATAAATTAGTAATGAAAATACTAGATGAGGTGCATGATTCCATGGATTTACAAGCTACAGCTGCCAGAATACGGCAAGCATTAGACACGTTAAGAAATTTTACCGCTACTCCTGGGAAAGGCGTCACCCGTCTCCCCTACACGACCGAAGCCAAGCAAGCCTGCTCTTTTCTCCGTGAAATTATAGAAGATGCAGGACTACAAGTACGCTTGGATAATTCTGGCGCTTTAATTGGTCGTCTCGAAGGAGTTGTTTCGGAAACAGTAATGATTGGCTCTCATTTTGATTCTGTCAAAAACGGTGGTGCTTTCGACGGTATTGCAGGCGTAGTTTGCGCCATTGAAGTTGCTAGAGCTCTAGCAGAAGACAAAGTTCAACCGTATTATTCGCTAGAAGTCATTGCTACTAATGATGAAGAAGGCGCACGCTTCCATGCAGGCTTGTTCACAGGTAAAGTGATGGCCGGACAAATCAGCGTCGCAGATTTACAAGCACACACGGACGAAAACGGTATCAGTATTTATCAAGCTATGGAAGCATTCGGTCTGCATCCCGACGAGATACAAAATCATGTTAGAAATGACATCAAAGCCTTCATGGAAATACATATTGAGCAAGGTCCTGTACTGGAAGCTGAAGAAAAACAAATTGGTATCGTAGACGTAATAGTAGGCATCAAACGAGCACTTATCACAGTTCATGGACGAGCAGATCACTCTGGAACCATGCCCATGCATATGCGTAAAGATGCACTGGAACTTGCTACCAAAGCCATAAGCAAAATCAGCGACCGTGCAAGAAACTATCCCGGTAGTGTGGCAACAGTTGGTTTTCTTCAAGTCGAGCCTAATGTAATGAATATTATTCCGCAAAAGGTTTCTTTTACTGTAGATATTCGCGGAACTGACGAAGAAGTAATTAAAGAGCAATATGCTGCTTTAGAGACAGATTTACAGCACTTGAGCGATACTATGGATATGAAGGTAAATGCCGAAGATTTACTGTGGGAAAAGCCTGTGGCGATGGATGAATACTTACGTAACAGCATAGAACTTGCTTGCGACAATCATGGCTTTACTTATATGCATCTTCCCAGCGGTGCAGGACACGATGCCCAGATTTTCGCTGAGCGCTTCCCCACTGCCATGATTTTTGTCCCCAGTGAAAACGGACGCAGCCATTGTCCCGAAGAATATAGCAATGTAGAAGATTTAGCTGCAGCAACGCAGGTAATGTATGATGTAGTGGCGCAAGCATTGTCAAATAAATGACTAAAACTTCCCACATGAAAAATACTGCAAAAACACATTTTGCTCCTTGAAAACTCAATATTTCAGCTAATTTTAGCGCACCAAAATAGCCCGTTGAATATACAACGGTAATTTCTCAACAAATTCACTGACGTAATCTTGCAATTGATCTTTTTTAAGAATAAACTTGTCTAGTAAACTTTCTAACATAACAGTCATCAACAACTTTAATGCGCTTGAAAATCTGATGTCCTCCAGTTCTTGGCACATCATGTAGAATATTTCTCCAAGACTGCGATCATCAGTATTCTCTCTTTGAGCAAGCGCAAGAAACATATAGCGCACGAATACCGTTGCTACATGTGCTGTCAGCGCATCGTAGCTCAAGGAGCGGCACTCTTTTACAAGGTTTAGGTAGGATTTGCATGTCTTAAAAAACACCTCTATCTGCCATCTTTTCCCATAGATTCGGATAATCTCATCCTCTGAAAGGTTGGGATTCGTGCAAATAATAGCAATCCAGTCTTTTCTGTTGCTTTTGTTCCTGACACAGACAATTTTAGCAGGTATTTGCTCGAAATCCTTGCGAACTACGACGTTTACAGAAACAAGGTATCTGCTGCGCCCACGACGTTTTTTGCATTTGTTATAAATCTCGCTAAGAGTCATTTGCTTGCCGTCGAATTCATAATGAATTTTGGGAGATCTTTTTACCATACCAATGGCGTCTAAGCCAAGATTCTTGACTGCAACAAGCTGTGCGGGGTTGGAAAACCACGTGTCAAACAATACGTAGTCCGCAGTATGACCTTCTGCCATAGCGGATTTGAGCTGTTCAAGCATAACTTGAGTAGCCTTGGTTCTTGCTGTTTTACGCCTCTTGGCAGCAACAGAGCGTCCGTCAAAACTTTGGCTGCCGCAAGTGATGTTTTTATCGTTAGGAGAAGCTAGAAGGGTTCCGTTTACAGGAATAAAGGTGTTGCCGTCAGTCCACCCTAGAGTAAGCAGCCTGTATCCTAGCTTGTAACGATGTGTTGTGTGATCAAAAACCTTGGAGCAAAGCTCTGTACATTTACCGCTGGTTCTTTCAAAAAGGCTGTCGTCAATGATGAACGCATTAACTCGGGATTCGCTTGTAAGCGGTCTGATTGCATCGGCAACTTTCTTAGACAGGGCAACAGTAAATTTCTCCCAGTTGGTTCTGGGATTGTTGAGAAATCTATATAAAGAGTTCTTGCTGAAATCTTCTCTGAAACAGCCAAGTTTTTGCTGCAAATACATACTTTGTCCGTTAAAGATGTTTTCAACCTTAAATTTCAGTAATTTTATCGGTGAAATCCCCTTTTCTTTAGTTGAATTGCACTTGTAAAGCAGTTTGCCAACATTGAACTTAGAAAAAAAGCAAGAAACATCATTTTTTAGTTGGTTTACATCGGTGTTTTGTGTTAAAATAGACATGGCATAAATCCCCTTTGCTTTGATTTTGTTAGCGCTTTAATTATACCAAAGGGATACGGTTTATGCCTTTTTTATTGGCTGAAATATTGAGTTTTCAAGGTTCTAACCTATTTTTAGGTGTGGGAAGTTTTAGT
>NZ_JBGVLF010000028.1:0-29530 GCF_045124115.1 Phascolarctobacterium sp. | reverse complement strand
TAAATTGCACCCCGTGTCAAGGACTATTTTGAAAAAAGAAAAACCTGGCGACATCTGTATTGTTATAAACACAGATGCAGCCAGGGACTTATTGGTTTTTCAGATATTCCCAATATTCATTTGGACTCATTTTTTGCAGTTCCCAAACGTATCTTTCGTTGTTGTAATAATCCATCCAATCATCAATGCGTTCAATAACTTCTTCAATAGTCGAACAATCAGAAATTACTAACTCATCTTTCATGTGTCCAAAGAAGCTTTCTTGCGGTGCATTATCCCAACAGACGCCTTTATTGGACATAGATTGCCTGATTCCCTTGTTCTGTAAAAGCTCAACAAACGAATAACTGCGATATTGGACGCCTTGGTCACTATGTAAAAGTACGTCAGTATTCAATTCTGAACCATGTTTATCCATTAACTCATTAACGGTCTCTAAAACAAAGTCTACGGCCAAAGATTGGCTAACTTTATAGGCTAATACCTGTTTTGTAAAACAGTCTATAATAACAGATAAATAGCATTGACCGCCCTTATAGAACAAATAAGTTATATCAGTTAACAGAATCGTTCGAGGGCCATGTTCTTCAAATTCACGATTCAGTATATTGGGAGCTGTTCTAGCCAAATTAGAAATTTTATAAAACCTCTTATATGGGTTAGGTTTACGGATGGGACACTTGAGATCATATTTTTTCATCAAACGTCGGATTTTCTTGATGTTCATAACCACAGGAGGTGATTCATGAAGCAATCGCATATAAATACCGCGAGCTCCTTTTTTGTAACCTCTGTAATTATAAGCATTTAAAATAATCTCAAAATCAGATCTATCCTTGATTTCTCTTTGCAACCTATAGTTTTCCTGCTTTATCCAATCATAGTATCCTGATTTAGATACTCCGGCGATTTCCAACAAGTGGGTTATCTTGAGAAGATTATCATCTCTAGAAGTCATTTCTCGGATAATAGCATATTTTTCAGAAGGCTTTAGTTCGGCAGTTAATCTTGGCATTTTTCGTCTGCTTTTAAGATTTTTTTTATAAATTCCAGCTCTTGTTTAGTATAGGCAAGTTCTGTTTCAAGGCGTTCTATACGGTTTCTATTGCTTTCGTTGCTCTCAGTAAAATCTCTTGCCTTGTACTTATGGTCATAAAAGCCTTTACCAAGACGGCCTTGCTCCATTATTCTCCAATCCATAGAAACAATTCGTTTATAACCTAGAATTTTAGGATTAATGCCTAGTTCTTTAAGAATTTCTTCAGGTTTATAACCCCTTAATCTTTTTTCGAAGTATTTCTGCTTGAATTCTGCATTAAACATAACAACCTTTTCAGAGGCTCGCGTTACATAGCCAGATTCTCTAAGGGCTTTGATTTGCCAATCTTCAAATAGGTTATTACTCACAAAAATCACCCTTTCTATGTTAAAAATAACATAACCGGCTATAACTAGCAATATAAATTTTTCTCACAGTCCGCATTATGGGGTTTTAATACTTTTCCATAGTCCGAAATGTGGGGTTTTAGTACTTTTATACAGTCCGAAAAACGGGGATTATACTTTTATCTAGTCCGATTTTAGGGGCCCTCTTCTAAAAATCGTACGACTAAAGCCAGTATAGAACTGTATAATTTCCTTTTTTAAATTAGCTAATTTAGTCCGTATTATAGGGTATATTGTACAACAACAAGCTATCAAGGCTCAGATGATTGAAGAAGAAAAAGTACGCCGTGAAATTGAAAAAGAGAAAGCCAAAATAGAAAAAGAAGAAAAACAATTTAAAGGCGAAGTTGACAAGCTGATGAGATATTTACAACAGTCTCAAAATGACATTGAACGCAATTTGTACAATGACAAAATTAGAGAACTTGAAGAAAAAATTAAATTGTTGGAAAAAGATAAAGAAAACGTGCTGCAACGTGAACAAAACACTAGGGCAGGCTTCGTTTATGTAATTTCCAATATTGGGTCTTTCGGTGAAGATGTTTATAAAATTGGCATGACACGAAGACTGGAGCCTATGGATAGGGTTAAGGAATTAGGCGACGCTTCTGTGCCGTTTGAATTTGACGTGCATGCGATGATTTTTTCTGAAGACGCTCCAGCGCTGGAAAGTGCATTACACCAAACGTTTAGAAGTAAAGAAGTAAACAAAGTAAACCAACGCAAGGAATTTTTCAAGGTTGATTTGAAGGAAATTGAAAAAGTTGTTAAACAACATCACAATGCTACTGTCACTTTTACAATGGTGGCAGAAGCAAGACAATATAGGGAAAGCTTGCGTATGGAACAAGGTCATTGAAAAGAAAATTGCAGACTGGGCACGAAAAATTTTAGGGTTTTGATAGTAAAGGGGGTGAGTGTCATGAGAAATTTATTATATATTGATGCTTGCATTAGGGATGAAGAATCTAGGACAAAAAGAATTGCGGAACCGATAGTGGCAGAGCTGGCCAATAGATATAATGTTACTAAACTTGCATTGAATGATCTTGATTTGGATGTTGTGCAAAAGGAACTTTTAAACAAGAGAATGCACGGAGAGATTCCGCAAAAAGTAATGGCATGGGCAGAACAAATGAGGGATGCTGACAGAATCGTGATTGCTGCTCCGTTTTGGGATATGTCCATTCCTGCGGCATTGAAGGTGTTTTTTGAATTATGCTCAATTTTTGATGTTACCTTTAAATCAAATGACAAAACTTGCTATGGTAACTGTAAAGCGGAAAAGATGATGTACATTACTACTAGGGGGATGGATATTGCAACTGGTGACGAACTGGAGCAAGCGACCCCATATTTAAAGGCGTTATCTTGGCTGTGGGGCATTGGTCCGTTGCAAGTGGTGGCAGCGCAAAACATGGATTATGTTTCTGCTGAAGTCATTGAAGAAAAAATTGCGGTTGCTGTTGCAGAAGGCTTGCAGATCGCTAAAGAATTTTAATATTGTTTTTACTTAGCCGGAGTTGTTTTTGTGGATAAAAGGTTAGGGGGAGATATGATGTTCAAAAAAATTTTTTTGCTATTTGCTGTTTTAAGTAGTCTTTTTATAGGTACTACTTGTTTTGCTGCTCCTACTGAAACAATAAATGGTGCATATATTGGAATGAGCAAGGAAGAATTATTAAGGCTCCCAGACTATCAATACGCAATACAGGCTAAACAGGATGGAAAGTATTATATTGCTAGGGAAACAATCAATGGTGGCTCTGTTGGGTATATGGAACAAAATGATTTTGTAACATTGGATAAAGGGTCTTGTTTTGTTTATTTCCGTGATAATAAAGTAATAGCTATACGATTGACAACAATGGGCGTTCGTGGAAGGATACAATGCTTAAAAAAATTAGATAGTGCTGGACTGCCATGTGATGCAAAATGGGAAGACTATAAAAATAGCGCAATAACAAAAGAGTATCCCGAAGACGAATTTTTCACTTGGTTAAAATTGCATGATGATACATATTTGACCTTTACTGGTGCTTTTGGACGGTCTTTGGATAGCAAGGATGCACCTGTATCTGGTTTGATGTTGAGCAAATATTTAGATCCATTTAGTGAAGTGGAACAGGAGCAAGAAGTATCTGCGGAAACTTCTAAAGCAAAAGAACAATCAAAGAAAAAGGAAGTACCTATTGAAAAGAAAATAGCTGATCGCGCAAGAAAGGTTTTAGGGCTTTAAATTTTTGAGCTTATAAAAATAAAAAAGGGCAGTAGTTATTCGGAGTGTTCCGAGTATCTACTGCCCTTTTTGTTTTGCTTATAAAAGGTGCAGGACCGCACAATTGGCAAGCGTGCGGTCCTATGAATAAGAAAATTATGTGGAAATTATGGCGAGTAATTTCCACTTAAGCTGTTATTGATTCTTCTGGAATTAACAATTTTGAAAGAGTTTATTATTTCCTCTTGCCAATTTAGCAGTAGTCGATAGAATGGATCATACTCTTCTATTCCAGAATTAGCAAATTTATTGACTACTTCTTCAAAAGATGTTCTGGCTTTTTCTTCTATACAGTTTTCATTGAACATTATGTAGAATTCTTTCAAGTTATAGGCTATTTCTAAATCTGGAAACAATTGAAATAAATAGTCACGGAAGTCTCTGAGATTCATATATCTTCTAAAGTATTTGTTATATCGAGGTTCGTTATCTAGGAACTGTTCATGTCTGAATATATATTTAAAGTGTGTTAGCAGATATTTTAAGTACGGATCTTCAGTACCGGTACGGCAACGTAAACGCACTTTGGAAAAGCAATCCATTAGATTTTTAATAACATGGAAACTGTCTGCACAAATGACAGCTTTTGGGAAATACATCTTAGCAACATCTCTATAATTATCATATAAATCAATTGAAATATATTGAACTATACTTAATTCACTAGTTAATGTTTTATAATTAAAAGATTGAGCTTTGATTTCACTGAAATAGTTACCTAGATATTTTTTACGCCTGTCTGGAAGTAAATCTAAAATTTCACCGGTTAAAAAGTCCATTAATACGCAACAGTAAAGAGCATCTCGGTCAGAGTTTGGAAAGTAATGTTCGTCAATTGATAAGACTGCTGGTAATTGCTTCCTTGGAATATTGACGTGCTTGTCAAATAGTCTGAGAACAGATTGCTTAGAAACATTGAATCGCTCTGCAGCGTCTGTATAAGTAGTATGATAACTTTTCAGTGCCCTAAGAATATTAATCTTAGTAGCATGAGACATGTTTCCGTGCGGACTGGCAAAAGGATTCTTTTCGCTGAAAGTAAAGCTGCAACGCTTACATTTGAATCTACGCTGTTGGTAGATGATGCAGCAGGGCTTATCCACAAGGATTGAATGGACTAGTTTGCGTTTAATATAACCATGAATATTGGCTTGATTACCACAACAGGGGCAAATGGATGGGGTGAGTACAAGCTTAATTTTGATGATAAGATCACCACTGGGTTGTTTAATGGTAAAAATCTCTTTAATAAGGTCCTCTTTGATATTGAGTATATCTGTGATAAACTGATTGTGAGACATTTTCGTCTCCCTCCTTTCTTACCAAATAGATTTTGGATTAATACTATTGTAAGATAGGAGGCTTTTTTATGTTAGAAAATAAAATGTGGCTTCCCAACTACACTTGCGGAACAGGGAAACCACATAAACGTAACAGCCTGACCACACAAGTGGAACAGGAGAACCACACTAAATATTAAATTTTCTCAAACCACAGAAAACGGACTAGGGGTGACCACACCACACGATTTGGAACAGTACTTTTTTATTTTGGGAAAAAGGAAATATGGTAAAATATACCTGTCTTATTTTTAATTTGAAAGGAAAGTTTTAAGATGAAAAAACATTTATTGGCTATAAGTGCAGCCGCTGTTCTCTTGGCTCCGCAAGCTGTAGGTGCAGAAGGCTTCTCCATCAACGAATGGTCCGCAGAAGGCTTCGGTATGGGCGGTGCTCGTATGTTTGCTGAAAACGACGCAGCTAATATGGCATACAACCCGGCTGCTATGACTAAAATTGAAGGTCAAAAAGCGAAAGTGTCTCTTGCGTACATTGCTCCCCACGGTAAATGGGAAGCTGACAATGTGGCAACTGGTCAAGAGTTTAATGGTCGCAATAGAGTTAATCCTGCACTTGTTCCTGGTATGTACTATGTAAAACAACTTAACGATACTGAATGGTTAGGTATGGCTACCTATACTCGTTTTGGTAATATGTGTCAATTTGAACGTGATTCTCTCGTTGGCACTAATGCGTTCAGCTCTCGATTGAATGGTGTTAGCCTCGGTATGAACTATGCGAAAAAACTTGATAAAAAATTATCTGCTTCTGTTGGTGCTGAGATTAACTATGTTGGTTTAGTTTTGGATAAAAATTTGAGCGCTGCTGCAGGTAGCATACATGATCCTAGCGCTAAAGATAAAACTGAGGCTATGATTAACGCGGGTATTGCTGCAGGAAAAATTACTCGTGAACAAGTAGCAGCTTATCAACAAGCTGCCGATAAAGCAGGTCAAAATCTTTTAGATGGTAAGGGCGATACTCCGTTACATATTAAAGGTGAAAGTGTTGCGCTTGGCTGGAATGCTGCTCTTAATTACGAATTTGACGACAAAAATGAGGTTGGCGTTGTATATCGTAGTAAAGTGAAACACTCTATGGAAGCAGATTATGATATGCATGGTTTCGGCGCATTCTGGAATGGTGGACATCAATACGGTGATGCTTATGGTTGTGTAACCTTGCCGGAAAGCTGGATGCTCGGTTATGGTCATAAATTTGACGAAAAAACTCGTATGGAGTTCAATGCTACCTGGACTCGTTGGAGCCGTTTCGATGCTTTTTGGATGAATGTTGATCCTGCTATTTTGAATCAAACTACCCTCGGTGGTGTTAAAAACTGGAAAGATGGCTGGCGTTATGCTATCGGTATTGAACACAAATTAAGCGATAAGTACTCTTTGTTGGCTGGTATGGCTCATGACGAACGCGGTATTCCCGATGAAACCGGTGACTTCATGGTTCCCACTGGTGAACGCGATACTTATACTCTTGGTATTCAATATCATGATAAAAAACAAACCATTGCTGCATCCTTCGGTTATATGGATGTAGGCGATATGAGAATGCATGGTCATGGTGCGGATGCATACAAAAATGCTAAAATGTATGATTCCTACACCAAAATCGTTGTTCTCTCCTACCAATACAACTTCTAAAATTAAAGATCTAAATGGCTTGGCCGCTTCGAGTAATCGAAGCGGTCCTTTCTTTTGGGGATAGATTTTAACGCATATAATTACGCATAATGCGATAGAAATATGCTAAAATAAATTCTAGCAAATTAATTTAAAATACGCTTGTTGAATAGCGAAAGGTTTTTTGATAAAGTAATATGCGTGCATATAAGGAATGACGAAAAAATGTCTATAAGTCACTTATAAGACACAAACAACTTTAGACAAATACGCTGAAGTCTTGCGAGAGTAAGACGGGGTGTGGTTTTCGAGGTTCGCTTGTGTTACTGTTATAGTTAAGTTTTTTACGGATAAAATAAAAAGTTTTTCATGGTTTGTGGTGATGTTTCTCTGTATGGCTATAGCGAAAACTTTAGGGAAAAGAGCAGCGCATGGTGATGTTTTTCTAATAAAAGTTTTTATGGGGATGCTTGCTGGGTGTATTGCTGGTGGTGTAGTGGCATTATTTATATATAAATCGGGTAAATTTTTGAATCCTATGTCTGCAGTAAAAAAATATGTTACTTTTCTAGCTATTGTAGGAATAGTAGGTGGTTTGATTTTAGCAGGACCAGTAGCTTTAGTATGTATACTTTATATTCTTTTTATGAAAAAATCAGAACAATGATTGCAGAAGAGGGGAAGAAATGAAAGATTATTATGAAATACTAGAAGTTCATCCTAAAGCGTCTACTGAGGTGATAAAAAAAGCATATGCTGTATTGGCAAAAAAATACCATCCAGATGTTACTAAGTTAGAGGCTGATTTAGCACAAAGAAGAATGGCGGAAATAAATGAAGCCTATGCAGTATTATCTGATCAGAATAAACGGAGACAATATGATTATGATTTAGTATGTAAGAAGTCTAGCCAATATAGCCAAGAGCCACAAAGAGCAACCAAACAATCTGCGGAAGACTTAGAACGTCAAAGAAGAACTTCTGCAAGCAATGAAAGAGCAATTCATATTAAAAACGTTAAAAGTAGATTTATAGACTCTTGTGACTATTATATAGATACAGTTGATAAACGTATAATACAAGGTGATGCAGGTGCAAAAAGTGTAG
This sequence comes from Phascolarctobacterium sp., assembly GCF_045124115.1. Taxonomy (GTDB): domain Bacteria; phylum Bacillota; class Negativicutes; order Acidaminococcales; family Acidaminococcaceae; genus Phascolarctobacterium_A. The sequence goes on along the minus strand of NZ_JBGVLF010000028.1, from coordinate 21,722 downwards.
AATATTGTAGCAAGTTATTAAATCAATTTTATAAAGAAATACAGGATGATTACAGATTCCTCGAGACAGAACATGCTTGGGATAAGGATACAATTCAGAACTATGGCGTTGCATTATGGTGGTTTGCTTCTGCATACTTCGAATGTGGAGACTTGAATAATACACGTAAAACTCTTAATATGGCTGTGAATTTTATTGGTGCAAGCTATCCTAGGTATAATGATTTTAAAGAGTTTAAGGCTTTGGTAGATAGTAAAGTGAATGGGTCCGATGTAGAAAATAGAAAAAATAATGTAGAAAAATTTGAGATACCAGATAATTTTATTTGCCCTGAGTGTGGTAATTATATTAATTCTTCAATGAAATTTTGTAATAAATGTGGATTTAAATTTGATTGGAGTGGAATGGTAACTAAAGCTAATCTTGACGCGGTCCGTGCTGCAAATAAGCAAAAAGGAAATGTTGAAGTTATGTATAGATCAGACTCAACAACGGGAGTTTATCAATGCCCCTGTTGTGGAGCTTCTGTTACGACTAAGGACTCACAGTGTCCTGTTTGCTACAAGCAATTTGTTTGGGGGAAAGAGAGACCTGCACAAGTAGACACTGGCTGTGCTTCCGGATGTGCATATTTTTGTTTAGCGCTAGTGGTAATTTTTGTTTGTATTGCACTAAGTTAAGAAGATTATTCAGAATACAGAAGTTATTTGTCAGATGTAAGTTAGTAATTAATACAAAGAACATTATTGCTTTTTTAGCTTAGTTAGTAGGGTGGTGAAGTATTATGAAGAAGATAATGGTATTATTTTTGTTTATAATGTGCTTAAGTATGCATTGTCATGCTTTTGAATTAGATTCTAATAGGTGGACTTGGGTCCAATCAGATGACAAAATAGGAGTGTTTTACGATTCCGTAAATATTGAATATAGTGATCAGCGATATGCTGGTGTTTGGGTGTGTATTTATTCTGCTGTTCAAGATGAATACTATCTTAATTATACGCTATTTGATAAATACGATAATTTTTCTAAAATATACAAAGCTATAATTTATGATAGCAACGGGGATTATATATGTGGCATTATTTATAATGATCCTGAAAAAATACCACTCGTCGATGGTTCTGAAATGAGTTTTGTAAAAAACAGAGTGTTTGCGAATGAGGTGGAATGATGAGAAAGATTTTAATAGGCTTATTTCTTTGCTTAACAATGCTTGGTCTGTTCCCAAAAGATGTATACTGTTTTGAACCTGACCCTAATAGATGGGAATATGTAGGTGGCATTCAAAGTGACGTAGGTGTATTTTTTGATAAAGAAACTATAGAAATACAAAGAAGAAGTTATTTAAATAATGTAAAAGTATGGATTTGTTATGCAGACCCTAATAGTAGAATGTATAAATATCATTATATTATATTAGACATGGCAGAAAGAATGATAGGATTACAGGGGGTTGTTATACGAAGTTATGATGGGGAGGTTATTGAAAGCGATTCAGTTACATATGTTACATATGATAGAATTGTTCCTAATTCTATTGGGGAGACTTTGTACTTGTATATTAAGAAAAAATATAATCTATAATAATCCAATAGAGTAGTTAGAATTAACGATAGGAGAATGTTGATAAATATGTTTTGTAAGAAATGCGGAGCTAATATAGAGGATGGATCCTTGTTTTGCAGTTCTTGTGGCGCCAAGCAAGATGCGGCGTCTAGTACCGGTGATAATTCAACTATTTCACATACGCAAGAAAAAATTACAACTAATGCATTGATAAAGAACAAGAAGATAGTACTTGGTGTCGGAATAATTTTAGCAATAAGTGCAGCAACTATGTTTTATGTAAATAATAGTGTAGGAGAGTCGTATGGTGTTGGTTTTTCTACTAAAATGTTAGCAGTTATGGGTAATGCTGATGCACAAGTAAAGGTGGGCGAAAGAATATTTACTCCTAAAAAAGTGGAATGGTTTCGGAAAGCGGCTGAACAAGGTAATGCAAGGGCACAGTATCTATTAGGGCGTTGTTTTTGGTCTGGCGATGGTGTTGTTCAGGATGAGAAAGAAGCGGTAATGTGGTTTCAAAAGGCTGCTAACCAAGATTATGCGAGAGCACAAGCAACTATGGGTGATGCTTACAATTTAGGTAGAGGAGTAAAAAGAAATCTAGAGTTATCTGTTGAATGGATGAGAAAAGCTGCTAATCAAGGCTTACCTTATGCTCAATATTGTTTAGGATTTAGTTATTTTAGGGGAGATGGGGTCACTAAAGATGAAGTAGAAGCTGTTAGATGGTATGAAAAAGCAGTAGCACAAGGATATGCTGCAGCAATGGTTAATTTAGGGTTATGCTACGAATATGGAATGGGAATTGAAAAAAATGTTCAAAAGGCGTTTGAAATGTATAAAAAGGCGTCAGACAAAGGCGAGTATTTAGGAACTATAAATCTTGCATCGATGTATGAAAGAGGAGTAGGTGTACAGAAAAACTTAAAAGAAGCTTTTAGATTATATAAGAAAATAGCAGAAAAGAAAGGTATTAAAATTTTAGGTATCGATAATAAATCATATATTGGCGAAGCAGCATGCAATGTTGGAAGAATGTACCAATATGGGCTAGGAGTAGATAAAAATCCTAAGGAAGCTGTAGTATGGTACAAGAAGGCAGAAGAGTTCGGCAATGCTAATGCTTGTAGCAGATTGGCAGTATGTTATTTTTTGGGGGATGGTGTTGAAGTGGATTACCAAAAAGCGTATGCTTTGATAAGAAAAGCTGCTGATATGGGTGATGAGCTGGGAAAGGAGCTTCTGCCCGACATTGAGTATTTTGCTAATAACTAATAAAGAATTTACAAGAACCGAATATATAATTATCCCTAGTAAAATTTTGCTTGCAAAAATTTTTTTACAGGGATAGAATCAAAAGATAAGCTATGATAGCTATACTTTTTTGATTCGAGGTGCTCTTTATGCGTAAGCTGTTGGTGACAGGATTTGACCCTTTTGCCCACTATCAAGTGAATCCTTCTTGGAAGGTAGTACAAGTCCTTCCGGATGTTATTGGTGACTTTGAACTGCATAAATTGATGCTGCCCAACATCTACGACTTGGAAGACAGGATGCTGTTAGAACGTGCGCAAGAGTTGCAGCCTGATGTAATTCTGCTTACAGGTATGGATAGCGGTAGCAACCGCTTGCATATAGACACAGTAGCTGTAAACGTGCGTGATGCGCTAGTCGAAGATAACTTGGGGCGCAAGCCGTGGAACGAGCCTGTGGTCAAGAATGGCCCTGCAGCCTACTTTTCTACTTTGCCCGTCCATGAAATGGTACGCCAACTGCAGCAGGAAGGGTGCCATGTGCATATTGGCTATGCTACCGGGGGCTACGTCTGCAACGACGTGTTCTATACTGCCTGCCACCATTTTGCAGGCAGCAATACTTTGGTGGGCTTTGTACATATTCCTTTGCTTCCGGAAATGGTTTGGGATGAAAAAATAGCGCTGCCACTGGAAGAAAGCGTGGCAACGCTGGCAAAAATCATTCTTTGTTTATCGCAAATGACAGCTAAATAATTATTCAGCTTTAGGCGGTTCCTGGGCAGCGGGAGCCGCTTCTTTTTTGGGTTTCTTTTTATTGTGCTTGGTCATAACTTCTTCAATATCACCGGTTTTGATCCACAGCTCTAAAGCATCTGCCATTTCTTTTACTGCTTCTTCAATGGCAACTTTGTCTTCGCCTTGGAAAGCATGAAGCACATGGTTGATGACTGCTTTGTTGTTGCGGGCAGGATGGCCGATACCGATTTTGAAACGGGGGAAGTCGCCAGTACCCAAATGTTCAGTAATAGACTTGATACCGTTGTGACCACCGGCGCTGCCTTTACGGCGGATACGCAGCTGGCCTACGGGCATATCCATATCGTCTTGGATAACTGCAATATCTTCCGGGTCGATGTGGAAGAAGTTGGCATAAGCGCCGACAGCGATACCGCTAAGGTTCATGTAGGTGGTGGGTTTGATAATAATGATTTTTTCCGGAGCACGGTATTCAGTGTAGTAGGCATTGCGGTCTTCTTTGCCGAAGGTTACGCCGAGGCGCTTTGCCAGTTCGTCTACTACCATAAAGCCTATGTTATGGCGGGTGTTTTCGTATTCACGGCCGATATTGCCGAGGCCGACGATTAATTTCATTTATTTTCTCCTTTTAACAATTGATGTACGGTTACAAATTCATAGCCTTCGCTGCGCAGAGTATCGATAATCATGGCAGTGGCAGCGATGGTTTGGTCGCGGGGAGCTGTTTCTTTAGGGCTGTCGCCGTCGTGCAGCAGGACGATGGCACCAGGATAGGCATCGAAGCAGACGCGGTCGGCAATTTTTTTAGCGCCGGGGTTGGTCCAATCCCTAGGGATGACGCTCCAGTTAACAGCGGTTAGGTCTGCTTCCTGCAGGGCATTGAGAACCTGCCAGTCTTTGAAGCCGTGGGGCGGGCGCATGTAGCGGGGATTTTGCCCTGTAATTTCTTTTAGTACTTGCTTGCCATAGGCAATATTATTCGTTAAATCTGCTTTATTCAATTTCAGCAAATCTTGGTGGATACCTGCATGGAGCTCGATTTCGTGACCTTCTGCTTGGGCACGGCGTACCAAGTCCGGATAGCGGGCCGCGCTTTTACCTACAGTAAAGAAAGTGACAGGTACTTGTTTCTCCTTGAGCAAATCTAGCAGTTGATTGGTGTAAGGTGGATACGGCCCATCATCGAAGGTGAGGGCGATAAGCTTTTTTTCGCTTTGGGGCTTGTCGATGACCACATTGCCGTAAAAGCTGTTGTTGGGGAGCACTGCCAAAAGCAGTAGAATCCCGCTCAAGGTAAGGGCGCAGGCAGCACTGATGGCCGCTACTTTTTTCGGTAATTTGCCGAAGCGTCCCAACCACAGGATGGCAGTGGCTGCAAGGAAGCAAAGTAATAGTATGTAAAAAATTCTCATGATTAATTCAAAGAAAAAGGCTTGCCAGCGGCAAGCCTTTTATAGCAAGGACTTATTTCTTTACGTCAAAGAGTTGGCTTACGGACCAATCGTTGTAGATGCGCAGGATGGTTTCTGCTAAGATAGGAGCGATGGACAATACTTTAATCTTGGGATGCTTTTTAGCAGGAGCCAAGGGAATGGTATTGGTAACAACCAGCTCGGTAATATCGGATTGAGCGATGCGGGACAGAGCAGGATCGGTCAGGATGGGGTGAGTGCAGCAAGCATAAATCTCGTTAGCACCGAATTTCTTCAGAGCGCGAGCACCTTCGGTGAGGGAGCCTGCAGTATCAACCATATCGTCAACTACGATGCAGTTTTTGCCTTTTACATCGCCGATCAGGTTCATAACTTCTGCTACGCCGGGTTCAGGACGGCGTTTGTCAATAATAGCCAACGGGCAGTCGAGGATTTCCGCAAAGCCACGAGCACGGCTTACGCCGCCCAGGTCCGGGGAAACAACAACCATGTTGTCCAAGTTTTTGTTTTTAATGTATTCTGCCAACAGCGGGCCGCCGGGCATATGGTCAAAGGGGATGTTGAAGAAACCTTGGATTTGAGCTGCGTGCAAATCGATGGTTACAACACGGGTGATGCCTGCGGTTTCCAGCAGATCTGCCATCAATTTAGCAGTGATAGGTTCACGGCCGCGAGCTTTACGGTCTTGGCGTGCATAGCCATAGTAGGGGATTACAGCGGTGATGTGGTTAGCGCTAGCGCGTTTGAAAGCATCAGCCATAATCAAGAGTTCCATAACGTTATCGTTAACGATGGGGCCGCAAGTAGGTTGTACAATAAAGATATCCTTACCGCGAACGCTTTCGTTAATCATAACTTGGATTTCACCATTGTTAAAACGGTTAACAACGGAATCACCTACGGTAGTACCCAGATAAGCAGCAATTTCTCTTGCCAAGTCAGGGTTTGCATTACCGGTAAAGATTTTTAACTTATTTTCATCAGACAACATGTCCTATCCCTCCAAAATCCCAATAATTTTTCACTAAATAAAGGACTTACCTCTAAATTATTATACTAAAAAAATCACCGTTTAACAAGCAGTTTACACTTAGATTAGCTGTTTCTGTATTTTTCAGCCCAGCCTTCAATGTTTTTCTGTCTTGCACGGCCAATGCCCAGTGCATCTTCAGGCACTTCCTTGGTAATGGTGCTGCCGGCGCCGATGTAGGTGTTGGGGCCTACGGTGACGGGGGCAACCAAGTTGGTGTTGCAGCCAACAAAAGCATTGTCGCCGATAATAGTGCGGTGTTTTTTCTTGCCGTCGTAGTTAACGGTAATGCAGCCGCAGCCCATGTTAACGCCGCTACCGATGTCGCTGTCGCCGATGTAGGTCAGGTGGGGCAGTTTAGTGCCTTCGCCTACGTTGGAGTTTTTAACTTCTACAAAGTTACCAATTTTTACATGGTCGCTAATAACAGTGTCCGGGCGCAGATGTACGTAAGGACCTGCAGTAACGTGGTTCTTTACTTCGCAGTCATGGCCGTAGATAAATTGCAGGTGGCAGTCATCGCCAATTTTAACATTGGTGAAACGAGCGTTAGGCCCGATTTCGCAGTCTTCGCCGATTTCCGTGCTGCCTTCCAGCCAAGTGTAGGGGTAAATAACGGTATCGCGACCGATTTTTACGCTACCTTCGATAAAAGTGCTGGCAGGGTCCATAATGGTTACGCCTGCATCCATCAGCTTGTCTAAAATGCGTTGACGCATTACGCCTTCGGCAACGGAAAGTTGTTTACGGGAGTTGATGCCCATAACCATATCGCTGTCTTCGGTAATTACGCCGCCAACTTTTTTGCCTGCTGCGTTGAGTTTTTCCAAAACGTCGGTCAGGTAGTATTCGCCTTGGGCGTTGTTATTGGTTAAGGTAGCAAGAATATCAAACATCAGCGGACATTCCATGCAGTAAATGCCGGTATTGATTTCTTTGATAGCCTTTTGTGCTTCTGTAGCATCTTTTTGCTCCACAATGCCTTGGACATTGCCGTCAGCATCGCGGATAATACGGCCGTAGCCAAAGGGGTCGTCCATGATAGCAGTGAGGACGGTGGCTGCTGCACCGCTAGCCTTGTGGGCTTCGCAGAACTTTTTCAGTTCTTCGCCATCCAGCAGCGGGGTATCGCCGCAGAGGATGAGGGCGGTACCGGTGAAACCTTGCAGTGCTTCCGCAGTCTGCATAACAGCGTGACCGGTGCCTAATTGTTCAGCTTGCAAAGCGATTTTGCCTTGGTCGCCGACCATAGCCTCTACCAATTCAGCCTCGTGGCCTACAATAACAACTTTTTCGTCACAGCCTGCAGCTGTGGCAGCATCAATAACGTGCTGCAGCATGGGTTTGCCGCCTACTTTGTGCAGCACCTTGGGGTATTTGCTGCGCATACGGGTACCCTTGCCTGCAGCAAGGATTACAGCTACTAAATCAGACATGTATATTCCTCCTCAAGAAATCTCTATTTTGACAACCTTGTTTTCTTCATCCACATGGTGGAGGGTAAAGAGGGTTGTGTAGTCATCCACTAATTTACGTTCAGGCAGGGCAGTGGCAATCAAAAAAGTCTGGCCTACAACCTGGGCACCAACTTCGTGAGCCAGTGCCTGCATACCGCGGGCAGTACCGCCGCCCTTCATAACATCGTCCACAATAAGGACGCGGCTATCGGGCTGCAGGGCGCGTTTGGGCATAGCCATAGTCTGAATGGTTCTGTTGGAACCGCTGACATAGTTGATGTTGACAGTGGAGCCTTCGGTAATATCGCTTTTGTGGCGGGCGATTACCAAGGGCACATTAAAAGCCCGGGCAACCTGCATAGCCAAAGGAATACCGCTGGTTTCCACGGTCATAATGCAGTCCGGGTCTAAAGGTCTCAGCCTGTCCATGATGATTTCCCCTAAGCGGACAACGGTTTCAGGATGGCACAATAAATCCGTGGTGTAGAGCATGCCTCCGGGGAGAACGCGTTCCGGAGCGGAAAGCTTTTGGGCAATATCCTCCAAAAAGGCACGGTCATCCTCTTCACGGTGGCCGGGGATAAAGCGCACGCCTCCTGCTGCACCGGAAAGAGTTTCTACGCGGCCTAGGCCGTACATTTCCAAACCGGATTTAACAGCTAAAACATCTTCGCTGAGGGTGGATTTGGCGATTTCAAATTGTTTGCAAAAATAGGAAAACGAAAATAAGCGATAGGGGTGATCGGCTAAAAGCTTGCTGAGAGCAACTACTCTCTCAATTCGTTTTGCTTTACCCATTGGTTTATTCCCTTCAATCTATAAAAAATTAACGTTGTAAGTATTTTTCTGCTAAAAGCAAGTCTGCAGGCTTGTCTACGTCCATGCCGATCCCGGCGTGTTCCGTGATAATAGCCTTGCTATCCATTTCCATAATGGTAGAGAAACGTTTTTCGGCATCTGCTACGGAGAGCATACGAAAAAGCGCTTTCAAAACAAAACTCCAGCCCAGCCAATTTGCCAAGCCTAAAGGTGATTTGCGCAAGGCAAAAATTTCCTTGGCTTTTTGTTGGCCGCGGGGGATAACGTCCTTGGCTACCAACATCATGTTGCCGCCGGTAAAAATGCCGTCGCGCAAGCTACCATAGGTACGCTTAGCCCCGGGAAAAAGCTTTTGGCAGGCTTCCTTGGGGATGATGGGGTAGTACAGCTGTCCGGAAGGATAAGCTGCGCATTGCTCCAGAAAATCACGAATACCTGCACCTGTTACCAAGGGGATGTCGTCGCATACGCCTAGCATTTTCTCACTGCCTGCGTCGCCAAAATAGCGGGCAGCGGCATAAGCTGTAGCTGGCAGATCTCCTTTCGCAGCGCAAAGTCCCACGCCTTCGGGCAGGGTGCCTTCCAACTGCGCTAAAGCCCCCGGGGATGCAGCTACTACAATACGGCCGATACTGCCGCTTTGTTGCAGGGCGTCGATAATGTAATCAACCATTCTGCGTCCGCCGAGAGGGGCAAGACAGCGAAATTCGGTGCCACAGGCTTCCTTCAGCCAAGGGCTGCGTCCGCCTGCTAAGATGACTGCATCTATTAAAGCCATTATCTTGCCTTCTTCACGTGTTCAGTCAAAGAGCGCATCAAGGTATGTTCAGCGTTTTCAATGTGAACGCGGGCTGCGTGTTGAGCACGTTCCACATCGCGGGAAGCAATAGCGTCCACCAGATTGCGGTGTTCGTCCATAGTTTCTACCAGACGGCCGGGATAGCTCATGGAACGGCCGCGGATGCCGGTCAGCTGCTCGCGCAGGTTGTTGATAATGCTGCGCAGGCGTTCGTTACGGCTGGCGGTATAGAGTACATCGTGGAAAGCGGTGTCCACTTCTACGATTTTATTAATATCCATGTTGGCTACGTGTTGACCGATTTCATGGAGGTACACATTCAATGTTTCCAGTTCTTCATCGGTAATACGTTCTGCAGCAAGACCTGCTGCCAAAACGTCCAAGCTGGTACGCACTTCGTAGATTTCCGTAATATCTTTAATGGAGATATCTGCTACGTAGGTGCCGCGGCGGGGAATCATAACTACAAAGCCTTCCAGTTCCAGTTTACGGATAGCTTCGCGCACGGGGGTGCGGCTTACGCCCATTTCGTCAGCCAGCTGGATTTCCATCAAGCGTTCGCCGGGACTAAAGGTACCGTCGATAATAGCTTGACGGATGTTTTCACAGACTAGCTCGCGCAAGGGCTTGTAGCTGTCCAATTTTATCGGTTGCAAATGTCCTGACATATTATTTTATCCTCCCTACGGTGGTAGTAATGGCGGTTTCTACATCGAAACTGCCTAGTGCTTCTATAATTTTTGCCGCTGTTTCCTGATCGGGCGCCAAGGCGAAGACCGTGGGGCCGCTACCGCTCATCAGGGCGTAGTAGGCACCTGCGGAAAGCATGGCTGCCTTGATGGAGGCAATAACGGGGTTAGCGGGAATAGTAACTGTTTCTAATACGTTGCCCATATAGGGGACTAAAGCAGGGGCGCCTTGGGCAAGCCTGTCTTCCAGCTGCCAAATGCAAGGAGCGTGGACGACACGACCTTTGTCATAGTGTTGGTATACCCACGCAGTGGAAACTTCCAAACCTTTGGGCTTAGCCAAAACAACGATGGCTTCCGGCAAATCCGCCAGTTTGGTGAGCACTTCGCCACGACCTGTAGCCAACATGGTACCGCCTTCGATGCAGAAGGGAATGTCGCTACCTAAAAGGGCTGCAAGGCTTTCCAACTCATGGTTTTCCAAATGCAGCTGCCAATATTTGTTGAGTCCGCGCAAAACTGCAGCAGCGTCAGCGCTACCGCCGGCAAGACCTGCTGCCATAAAAATTTTTTTCTTCAGGGCAATGTGAACGTTCGGAATAATGTCCGCATGCTTAGCTAAAAGGGCTGCTGCTCTGTAAGCAAGGTTATCCGGTCCGCAGCTAAGGCCGGGCATATCTACGGAAATAGTGATGGTATTAGGTCCATTGCCTTCGCTGATAATGACTTCGTCGCAAAGTCCCACGCTCTGCATAATCATGCTGACTTCGTGGTAACCATCATCACGGCGTCCGATGATATCAAGACCGAGATTGATTTTGGCATAAGCCGTTTCTTTAACTGTTTGCATACTTGTCCACCTGCCTCTAAATGTATACAGTATTATTTTATACTGCTTTAGTCTGTATAGCAAGTTTTTTTCGAACGTTCGGAAGAAGAATTTGCATTTCCTTTGGTTTTTGAGGAGTTACGTGTAAAGCTTATTTAAAATTCCGGCAATTCAGGTTGCTTTTTCTGATGGTAACAGGCTATAATATCTACTAAATTGAGATTTGTTATGTGTTTCTTTAGGAGGCAGAAAATGACTGATATGAAAGCGATTTACAAACAGTTGGCGTTTCACTACTTTATGGTGACGCTGGGGTGCATTATTATGGGCGTGGCTTTGAATGTGTTCTATATGCCCAATAAGATGCTTAGCGGTGGTATTGGCGGCGTAGCGGTTTTGGCGTACTACATTGCAGGGCTGCCCATGGGCGCTACCAGCTTGCTGTGTAATGTGCCTTTGTTTTTCTTGGCTTATAAATATATGGACCGCCAATATACGATTAGTGCTTTGTACGGCATTGTGGCGTTTTCCGTTTCTTTGGATGCTTTCCACTTTTTGTCCGAGTATACGGTGGTTCATGACAAGCTGCTAGCGTGTATCGCCGGTGGTGTACTCTACGGTATTGGCGCTGCCTGTATGTATCGAGTAGGCGGCTCCAGCGGTGGTACGGATATTATTGGCGCGATTATTCAGAAGAACTATTCCATCAGCATCAGCACCACAGGTTTTATTTTTAACCTGATGCTTTTGGCTGCCAGCATAACTTTCTTTGGTATTGAACCTGTGCTGTACACATTGTTTACTTTCTTCGTAATGACCAAGACCTGTAATACCTTCACCATTGGCTTTGACTATAAGAAAAATATTATCATTATCAGCAATCAGCACCATGAGATTGCGGAAGAGATTATTAAGGTGGTTGGCCGTGGCGTTACCTATCTCCATGGCGAGGGCGCTTTTACCCACCAAGGGCGCGAGGTGCTTTTCGTAGTGGCAAAGCTGACGCAGTTGGCGAAGATCAAGGCTATTTGTAAGAAGATTGACCCTGATGCGTTTATGATTATCCATGATGTTAACGACGTTTTTGGCAGGGGCTTTACGCTGAAGGCGTCCGGTCCTAACTGTCCCCGTCCTAAATTTCCGCCTGAAGACAAAAAATAAGGCTGTGACTTATGGTCGTACTATACATATCCCCGACTCACTAGCGATTTTTTAACGCTCATTTCGTGCAGAATCACAACGAAGATTCGCGGCCGATCTTGTTCGTAAAAGGATTTACGTTTCGGTTCGCTTCACTTCAGTGATTCTAAGCACTCATAAGCTAAAATCGCAAATGCTTCGTCTGGGGATATGATAGCAGCGACTAATGTCACAGCCTTTTAGTTTTTATTTAACGTGGTCTCCGTCTGTAGTCTGTTGGTTGGGTGCTGCTTCAGCGTATCTGTTCAATGCTACTTTGGTAACGCGGAAGTCGCCTACAGTGCCTGGGCCGTCCAAACAGCCGTTGGGGCAGGCCATGCCTTCTAAGTAGCTGCAGTCCAGCTTGCCTGCAGCGGCATCCTCTACGGATTTCTTGCAATTGTCCAAGCCGCTGGCGTAGTGTGCCAAGCGCACATTGCCGCCTAAAGCGGCGACAGTGTCATTAACTGCTGCGGTAACGCCTGCAGTCAGGGGGAAGCCCAAGCCTAGCTTAGAGGCTTCACGTTCGTATGCGCCTACAGGTTGGTCGGCAAAGCGGATGTCCCTGCCTTCCAGCATGCACTGCAGTTCTTCAAAGGTCAGCACGTAGTCGATAACATCGCTGTGTTCGCGGGCTTCGTTCTTTTTGGCGATGCAGGGGCCGATGAAGACGGTAATAGCGCTGGGCTTTCTGCTCTTAACATAGCGGCCGGTGGAAATCATGGGGGAGTCGGTTTCGCTGACATAGGCTGCAGCTTGGGGAATCTGGGTTTTAACCAGCTTGACAAAAGCAGGACAGCAGGAGCTGGTCATAAACTTTTGCTCTGCAGGAACTTTTTCGATATATTCTTTAGCTTCTTTGACAGCAGTAATGTCGGCACCGATGCCGACTTCAACTACGTCGGCAAAGCCTGCTTTTTTCAGAGCGCTGTAGATTTGTCCCATGGTAATCTTTAAACCATATTGACCGACAATGGAAGGCGCAACCAAGGCGACTACATGGCGGTTGTCCTTAATGGCAGTGATAACGCGGACAATGTTGCTACGTTCATCAATAGCGCCGAAGGGGCAGGCGTTGCGGCAGGCACCGCAGGCAACGCATTTTTCGTGGTCGATAACAGCCTTGCGGTCGGAGCCGATGCTGATGGCGCCAAGTGCGCAAGCACGGACACAGGGACGGTGGATTTCAATAATAGCGCCATAGGGGCATACCTGTTTGCATTTGCCGCATTCTATGCATTTGTTGCGGTCGATGAAGGCTCTGTCCTGAACCAGGGAAATAGCTTTCTTAGGGCAGTTGTTCATGCATTTATGGGCGATGCAGTGACGGCAGACATCGGTTACATAGTAGGCATCAATGGGGCATTGGTCGCAGGCTGCAGGGAGCACGTCGATCAAAGGCAGGTCTTTGCGCTCCGGTTCGTGCATGGTCTTTTTGGAAGCCTCGATAATGTTTTCCTTACATTCCTGCCCCAGCGCCATATCGATACGGTTTTTCAAAACGGCTCTTTCCTTATACACGCAGCAGCGATAGCGGGGAGTGTCGTCCTGTACTTCTTGCAGAATATCATAAACATGGTCAATGAGCACGTCGTTCCAAGTGTAGCGGGACAGATGCTCTAGTACCATACGTCTTAACTGAGCAACAGCGGTTAATTCCATATAGTTTCCTCCTCGTGGCAACGGATTATGGTCACGTACAATAATACCTTTATAAAATTCTGCGTCAGTAGCTAAAATCCTGCGTGGAGGAAGGCAAAGAAAAAATTTAAAATTTTTTGCTTTACCCCCTTTACAAATCGCTAATGTAGCCGTATAATAATCGCATAAAGCAACAACGTTGTTGTTGGATGGAAAACATCCAAACTGCGTTGTTGCTTTTTCGTTTTACAGGCTAGAAAAAGAAGATAACTGTAAACTGAAAAATAATGTTTTATTTTTGAGGGGGCTTACGTAAAAGTAAACCCAGGGATTCTCAAAAGAGAAATTAGGGAGGTTTTACAAATGACTGAGGTTCAAAAATTATTCGGTAGTTTAGTGTTCAACGAAACTGTTATGAAAGACCGTCTGCCGACCGCAACCTATAAAGCTTACAAGGCTGCTGTTCTTGAAGGCTCTCCGTTAAACCTGGAAATCGCAAATATTATTGCTAACGCTATGAAAGATTGGGCTTTGGAACATGGCTGCACCCATTTCACCCACTGGTTCCAACCCATGACCGGTATTACTGCTGAAAAGCATGAAAGCTTCATTTCTCCTACTGCTGAAGGCCGTGTAATCATGGACTTCTCCGGTAAAGAATTGATTCAAGGCGAACCTGATGCTTCCAGCTTCCCGTCCGGCGGCCTGCGTGCTACCTTTGAAGCTCGTGGCTATACCGCATGGGACCCCACTAGCTACGCTTTCATTAAAGATAACTGCTTGTGCATCCCCACCGCGTTCTGCTCCTACACCGGTGATGTACTGGATAAAAAGACTCCGCTGCTGCGCTCCATGAATGCAGTAAGCAAAGCAGCTTGCAACATCTTGAAAATTTTCGGTATCGACACTGTCCGCGTAAACAGCACTGTTGGTCCTGAACAAGAATATTTCCTGGTTGATAAAAAAATGTGGGAGAAACGTAAAGACTTGGTATACTGCGGGCGTACCTTGTTCGGTGCTAAATCTCCTCGTGGCCAGGAATTGGACGACCATTACTTTGGCATCATTAAACAAAGAGTTTTGGCTTTCATGAAAGATTTGGACGAAGAATTGTGGAAACTGGGCGTTCTTGCTAAAACCGAGCATAACGAAGTTGCTCCTGCTCAACACGAACTGGCTCCTATCTTCTCCTCCACTAACGTTGCTTCCGACCACAACCAATTAATGATGGAATTCATGAAACGCGTTGCTCTCCGTCATGGTCTTGTTTGCCTGCTCCATGAAAAACCCTTTGATGGTGTAAACGGTAGCGGCAAACATAACAACTGGTCTTTGGCTACGGAAGAAGGCATGAACCTGCTGGATCCTGGCAAAGAACCCTACAAGAACCTCCGCTTCTTGACTTTCTTGGCAGCTATTCTGAAAGCTGTTGATGAATACCAAGATCTGCTCCGTGTATCCGTAGCAAGCGCAGGCAACGATCATCGCCTGGGCGCTAACGAAGCTCCTCCGGCAATCGTTTCCGTATTCCTGGGTACTGAGCTGACTGCAGTTTTGGAAGCTATTGCAGCTGATAAAGTTTACAACGGCAGCCCGGAAACCTACATGAAGATCAGCGATGACACCATTCCTGCATTGGTTAAAGATAATACTGATAGAAACCGTACTTCTCCCTTTGCTTTCACCGGCAACAAGTTCGAATTCCGTATGCTGGGCAGCATGTTCTCCATTTCCGGTCCTAACATCGTTTTGAACACCATCGTTGCTAAAGAGTTGGATGAATTTGCGGAGAAATTAGCAGATGCTCCCGATCTGGAAGCTGCAGTATATGATCTGGTTAAAGAAACCTACTTGGCTCATAAACGCATTGTCTTCAACGGCAACGGCTACACCGATGAATGGGTTGAAGAAGCAGAGAAACGTGGTCTGCTGAACCTGAAATCCACTCCGGAAGCTATTCCTTATTTGGCAGCAGAAAAGAATGTTGAACTGTTCAGCAAATATCATATCTTTACTGAATCCGAAGTTAAATCCCGTGTGGAAATCCTCTTGGAAAACTACAGCACCGTAATCGGTATCGAAGCAGCAACTGCCCTGGAAATGTTCCATAAGGATATTCTTCCGGCAATCAGCGCTTACAACAGCGATTTGACCAAGGCTGTTCTGGATAAAAAGGCAGCAGGCATCAGCGCAGGCTTTGAAAGCGAGTTGGCAGACAAGCTGAGCAAGTTGGGTGCAGAAATGTACGCAACCAGCGTTAAACTGGATGCTGATTTGAAGGCAGCAGGTGACATCGAATGCAGCAAGAAACAAGCTGAATTCTACCATGACGTAGTTCTGGAAGATATGACCGCTCTCCGTGCAGCAGTTGATGCAGCTGAAGCACTGACCGGTGGCAAGTATCTGCCCTATCCTACTTATGGCGAACTGCTCTATGGTGTAAACGAGTAAGCAAAGCTTTAAATTAGTAACCGATACACAATGAGGTGTATCCCGCAAGGGGTACGCCTCTTTTCTTTTCCTAAACAGACCAAAAGAGTGCCTGTAAAAATTCCATGCAGCGTGCATGATTAATAAAGAAGAAAAAATTTTGAGGGGTGACTATTATGGATAAATATGTATCCGTCGACACTATATGGGTACTCATTGGTGCTTTCCTAGTATTTTCTATGCAGCCTGGTTTCGCTATGGTAGAAACCGGTTTTACCAGAGCTAAAAACGCAGCCAACATCGTTATGAAGAACGTTATGGATATGGCCCTTGGTTCCATCGTCTTTTGGATTTTAGGCTTTGGCTTGATGTTTGGTGAAGACATTGGCGGTATTATTGGTGCACCGGACTTTTTCGTAACCGGTGACTATGGTGCAAGCTATCCTTCTACCGCGTTCTTTATCTTCCAAACAATGTTCTGCGCAACCGCAGCAACCATTGTTTCCGGTGCTATGGCAGAACGTACCAACTTCCTAGTATATTGCATTTATAGCGTTATTATCAGCGCAATTGTTTATCCTATCAGCGGCCACTGGATTTGGGGCGGCGGCTGGTTAGCAGAAATGGGCTTCCATGATTTTGCAGGCTCCACTGCAGTACACATGGTTGGCGGCGTTGCTTCCTTAATCGGTGCTAAAATGATTGGTGCCCGTATTGGTAAATACAACGAAGACGGCAGCGTAAACGCAATCCCCGGTCACAGCATTCCTCTTGGTGCTTTAGGCGTCTTCCTCCTGTGGTTTGGTTGGTTCGGTTTCAACGGTGCTTCCACCGTTTGTGCAACCGGTGATGATACCCTGGTTTCCATGGGCATGATCTTTATTACCACTAACATGGCAGCTGCAGCAGGTGCAACTGCAACCATGATTTACACTTGGTGCCGTTATGGTAAACCCGATGTTTCCATGACTCTGAACGGCGTTTTGGCAGGCTTGGTAGCAATCACCGCAGGCTGCGACGTTGTTAGCCCTGCAGGTGCTTTGATTATCGGCTTGGCAGCAGGCGTTCTGGTTGTTGTAGCAGTTGAATTCTTTGACCAGACTTTGAAGATTGATGACCCTGTTGGTGCAATTTCCGTACACGGTGTTTGCGGTGCCTTTGGTACCATCGTAACCGGTCTCTTTGCTCTTGACGGCGGCCTGTTCTACGGTGGCGGTACCGATTTCCTGGTAACTCAAATCATCGGCGTTGTAACTGTTGCAGTTTATGTGGCAATTGCTATGACTGTAGTCTTTACTGTATTGGACAAAATCTTTGGTCTGCGTGTAAGCGAGCAGGAAGAAATCAAAGGCTTGGATATGGAAGAACATGGCTTGATGAGCAGCTATGCGGACTTTATGCCCACTGTTGAAGAACTGCCTTCCGTTACTACTACCTATGTAGCTCCTGCAGCTGTAACTGCTCCCTCCAGCAAAGTTGCTAGCGATCGTCCAAAGATGAGCAAGGTTTGCATCATTACTTCTCAAACACGTTTCGAAGCATTGAAGGTTGCTTTGGATAAATTGGGTATTACCGGTATGACTGTTACCAAGGTTTTGGGTTATGGCATCCAAAAGGGTCAAACCGAGATGTATCGTGGTGCTGAGGTTGCAGCACACCTGCTGCCTAAGGTAAAGGTAGAAATGATTGTTTCTGCAATTCCTGTAGCTGATGTAGTTAACACTGCTAAGGCAGTGCTGTACACCGGTAAATATGGCGATGGTAAGATCTTCGTTTACGATGTAGAAGATGTTATCAAGATCCGCACCGGCGAAACCGGCTACGATGCTCTCCAAGATTATCCTATGGAAGGTTAATAAATTTGCTTCTCCCTAATTACTCCCTAATATAAGGAAAACCTCCAAAGAGTGTCCATACAATGATGTTTGGAACATTCTGCGGAGGTTTTCCTTTTGTGTTTTTGTGGGGCTGCGAAGAAAAAGTGTGGTAAATTGATCTGAATTGAAGGCTATATTCCTGTAGTACATGCAGCTATAATGTTCACCGCACATTAAATCATCCAAATTGGAACAATGTAGTTGTCCTTATCAATGGCACTCAGCTCTGGCTTCATGCAGAGGATAGCCCCTTTAGATCTTGGAACAGAGGACTTGTCCAACAAGGAGAAAATCTTAGTCAATTCTGTGCCGGGGTTGGAAGTCTTCTTAATTTCAAGAGGATTAAGTACTCCGTCATGTTCTAACACTATATCTATTTCTTTAGCGTCTTTGTCACGATAATAGTACATCAAAGGTTTCTGTCCGCAGTTCATATAAGTTTTAGCTATCTCAGACACAACGTAATTTTCCAAAATTGCACCGTTCATAGCACCTCTTTCAAGGGTTTGCGGACTACTCCAACGGGTTAAATAACAAACTAAACCTGTATCGTAGAAATAAAGCTTGGGAGTTTTTACAAGCCTTTTGAGCAAATTGTTGGAGTATGGATGTAAATAGAAGATAATGCCTAAAGTTTCTAAAATACCAAGCCAATTTTTAGCCTGTACTTGATTTATATCAGCATCACGAGCTATTTCAGCTACGTTGAGCATCTGGCTACATCTAGCAGCTACTGCTGTAATAAAGCGGAGAAATTTAAGAGAATCAATGGCTTCGGCAAGTTCCTTAACATCTCTTTCAATGTATGTAGTAAGATAGCTACTATAAAAAATATTACTGTTACTACTATTACCACTAACGATTGCAGGCATGGAACCCTTAAAAATACGTTCAAAGATGGCTTCTGTATCGGCAACGATTCTTTCATCTTTACGTTTAAGCAACGATTCTAAATCAATGCTAAAGGGTTCCATCCTGCCATTACTGATTTCTGCTTGGGAAAGGGTTGTCATGGATAATACCGCAACCCTTCCGGCAAGGGATTCCTGCACGCCACGCATTAATTTGAATACTTGGGAACCGGTTAGCCAAAATGCACCGGGAGCATGGTTTTTATCCACATTTATTTTGATGTATGTGAAAAGTTCAGGAGCATATTGTACTTCATCGATTAATACAGGAGGTTTATGCAGTTGTAAAAAAAGTTCAGGATCGGTTTTTGCCAAGTTCCTTTCGTTAAGGTCGTCTAAAGAAACATATCCTCTGTCGGTGCCTTCCATTAACTTTTGTAACATAGTTGTTTTGCCAACTTGTCTTGGCCCGGTCAGAAGTACGACAGGATATTCTTTTGTGACTTGTTCAACTACTGATTCTAGATTTCGATAAATATAATTCATAAGAGCACTTCCTTCGGCTAATTCTTAATCTGATTATATTTTAGCCGAAGAGAAGTGGCTGGTCAATGGATTTTTCGGCTAATCTATATTCTGATTGTATTTTAGCCGAAAAAATGTGGCTGCAAAACAGCTCTTGCGAAGAAAAAGTGTGCCTTGGCACGGAAATTTTTCGTTGAATGTTGCTGTATATTCTAAAAAGTGTAAAAAGCAATACAGTTCATTAAAGTAGAAACAAAAAACGCAATGATTAAAACGTTACTCCTTGTTTTTTTTTTTTGAGACTTTTGTATAATGAGGGCGTAAAGAGATGCTCCTGTTTTAGACTGGGCATTTTGGATAGTGATCGTGAAATTATACGAAAGGGTGGTTCTTATGAAAAAAACATTGGCGAAAAAGGTATTGATGAGTGTTCTGGCGGGGTCTTTGTTGATGACAAGCAGTGCGGCGTTTGCTGAAGGTAAGTTTACAAAACCCGTGGGTTCGTTTTATTGTAACGGCATAGGTATCTCTTTAGTTGGAACGGACCAAACAAAACAAGCTGTTGCAGTACTCTCAAATGACATTGCTGTTGGTTTTCAGGCTAAGGCTGATGGTAATGGTGCTAAATATAATGCTATAGCAATTGGTGCTAACTCTATTGCTACTGGTGGGGTTGCAATTGGCCAAGAGGCTAACTCAGAAAATGGTATTGCTTTAGGCGTGCAAGCAGATGCAGATAGTGAAGGTATTGCTGTTGGTAATGGAGCTGAGTCAGACGGAGGTATTGCACTTGGTAAAGGTACAAAGGCAACGGATGAAGGTTCTGGTGTAGCGTTGGGTAATAATGCTGCATCCGCGGGCGGTATTGCTATTGGCGGTGATTTTGGTGTGTATACACCTGCAGCACAAGCCAGTGGTCATACAACAGTTGCTATTGGCACCAGTGCTACAACAGTTGACAAGACAGGTGAAACTGCAGTTGGCGCGACATATGCAACTGCTGTGGGTTATGGTGCAACGGCAAATAAGAATGATTCCACTGCTATTGGTAGCAGTGCTAAAGCAGTTGCGAAAGATGCAACTGCAGTTGGCTATAAGGCTCAAGCAACTGAAGAAAGCGCGACAGCGTTTGGCAGTGGGGCAGAAGCAACTGGGCGGTACAGCGTAGCCATTGGTGCATGGTCTAAAGCTAATGAAGACAATGTGGTAAGTTTTGGTAACGAATACCGGAAACGTAGGTTGACTAATGTTGCGGCTGGTAAAAATAATTATGATGCAGTAAATGTTGGACAGTTAAAAAATACTTTAATTGGTAGCGAAGGAACAGACGGCAAATTAATTGCTGACGAATTAGCAAATGCTTACGGCACAGATACTATTTTACAAGGTAAAACTTCTGTTACTGCTGCGGATCTAGCATTGGCAGATGCAATTCGAAACATTAGTACAACTGGCTCTGTTGATGGTGTTCATAAGGACCAATTAGAGGCTGAAACTAAGGCTCGTGAAGAAGCAGATAAACAGATTAATACTAGAGTAGATGGCGTAGAGCAAAATGTTGCGGGGGTTAAGCAAGACTTAAACAAATTGGGAAACCGCTTGGATAAGGTTGGTGCAGGTGCTGCTGCTTTGGCTGCTCTGAACCCGCTGGAATACGATCCCGATGATAAGCTTACCTTCTCTGCAGGCGTAGGCAATTACAGTGGCGAAACTGCTGCCGCAATTGGTGCTTTCTATCGTCCCAACGAAAAGTTTATGATTAGCATGGCCGGCAGCATGGGCAATGGCGAAAACATGGTTAACATGGGCTTGTCCATTGGTTTGGATGGTGCTAAAGGCATGCCTAGACTGAGCAAACGGGAAATGGCACAAAAGATTGATGAGCTGAGCGCACAAAACGAAGCTTTGACTGCTAAGAACGCTGCTATTGAAGCAGAGGTTGCTGAACTGAAAGCAATGGTTGCGCAGTTGGCTGCTAAGAAATAATAATATTGTCTAATTTGAACTCCGCCTAGAGTACGGTGCTACCGTGCTTTGGGTGGAGTTTTTTTTATGGGGGCAATCCGAAAGTGTCTTGGCTCTCCCTGGGGAGAGCTGTCAGTGAGCGAAGCGAACTGACTGAGAGGGGACTGTGTCACTTTTTCTCGTGGGTGAGAAAAAGTAACCAAAAAGAACCCTAAGCCGCTTGCAGGATTCCGGTTACTAGAAGTAACGCACGCATGGAGAGCTACATTTACGGGAGGAGTTCTTGCTTTAGAGGTTTGTACGCTCTTGCGCGTGCGAAGGGATGTGTCCGTTGCTGGCGCAATGTGTGCAAACATCATCTGCTACTGTGGCCGTAATCCGTTCCTGTCTGCGCGGCGCGTGCTGGCGACATTCTTGGCTCCCTCTTGGAGGGAGCTGGCAAGCGTGCCGCTAAAGCGGTGCGCTTGACTGAGGGAGCGTTGTATTTTGTCACTTTTTCTCGCGGGTGAGAAAAAGTAACCAAAAAGAACCCTAAGCCGCTTGCAGGATTCCGGTTACTAGAAGTAACGCACGCATGGAGAGCTACATTTACGGGAGGAGTTCTTGCTTTAGAGGTT
>NZ_JBGVLF010000027.1:0-1752 GCF_045124115.1 Phascolarctobacterium sp. | reverse complement strand
ATTCCCGGAACTGTGCAAGCAGACCGACGATAACGGTCAAGGTGGCCTGCGCTTTGAAATTGATAAAAGCAGAATCAGCATCCGGTTGACGGCGCCGTATAGCGAGGAGCGACGAGAAAAAGCACGCACACAAGCCAAATTAGCTAACTTAAAATAATACACCAAGGGAATCGGCAGATTACAGACTTTATGGTAAGTAATCTCCAGAAATAAAATACAAAAAAGTGACAGCCGGAGGTGTATACCTCCGGCTGCGTGTTTACTAAAGTGTATATCAGTTCATTAGGATAGCAGCCATCCCATTAGCGGAGACATTAGGATCATTATCAGCGAAAAAGTCAGTGAGGATGTCGAGATTAGTGTGGCCCGCTGAGCAGAGGGGAATCGTTCGTTCAACAGTGCATCGGTTCGCACTTGCAGCATATCGTCGAAAAGATTGCCGATAAAGCCTCCAAGAATCATTACCAGGGGAGCTGCGTGTAGGCTCAGTACCAGTCCGCCTGCAATACCGAGCACACAAATAACCGCCACTTTCCGATAATCCCATTTTGCAACCATTGTAACTGCTTTTG
The DNA here is from genome assembly GCF_045124115.1 of Phascolarctobacterium sp. GTDB lineage: Bacteria > Bacillota > Negativicutes > Acidaminococcales > Acidaminococcaceae > Phascolarctobacterium_A. The sequence continues at coordinate 1,180 of NZ_JBGVLF010000027.1, read as the reverse complement.
CTCCCACTGCACCGCCTAAGGTGATGGCAAATAAACCAGGCCCTAACCAAACAGCACTCAGACCGTTTTCCGTCAACCTTGCTTGGAGGAAAAAGGCCGTTAGAACTGGGATGCTGCCACAAAAGGCATTGAACAACATCAGTGCAAGACTGCTGCCATTGTGAGTTAAGAAATGAAAGCTCCCTCGGAAACACCGCAGCAACCGCTGCCCCAATGTTCCATCAAATTGACGCTGCTCTGCTTCGACTTCTTTTAGGCGGAAACAAAACAGCAAACAAAGGCTTCCCATAAGCATATCTATTAGATTGGCACGGCGATAGCCCAAATATAGAGCAAGTCCTGCACACAAAGTAGCGCAGGCGGAACCGATCCGGTAGATACTGTACTCCATAGAGGAATAGGCCAGATACTTTTCTTCCTGCCCTGCAACCTTTAGGCTGTCGTACGCCAAGGCTTCTCGTGTGCCAGAGGCAAAATTGTAACCAAAGGCACTGGCAACCAAACTGACACATATTCCTGGCAAACCTTTAGAAAGGATCATTAGAAGTGCCGAGATAATAAACATAAATTGACTCAGTATCATGCACTTTTTTCGTCCAAACACATCTGAGATCACCCCAGAAGGGATTTCGAACAGCAGGCTTGCCATGTGAAACACACCCTCAGCAATGCCAATCTCTGCCAAGGAAAATCCACGAGCTGCCAGCAGTGCCACCCAGGAAGCCCCGGCAATCTGGAAGCTGCTTAAGGTGCTGATGACATAAAAATTGCGTATTTGTTTTTTGATATTGAACATAAAAATACTCCCTTTCAAATCGTGATGATTTAGAAGAAGGGAGGTGTCTTTCAGTATATATGATAATTAGTTTTACCCAAAAAAGGGCGCACCTCCCCCATAGGGTGCCTGAACATAGCCTTTCAACTGATAAATTACCTGGTTTTTCCAGCCCATGGTGCGCTCTCCTTTCTAGTTTTTCTTAATTCTACCACCATTCTTTCCCGGTGTCAACCGTAAAACCACCTATAAATATGCTGCAACTTTCCATAAGAAATACTTTTTTCAAAGTCAATAATGGAGCCGGAGGTATTTACCTCCGGCTGTGTGTTTATTTAGGTATATATCAGTTCATTCAAGACGATTTCTTCTGCTGCATTGCGGATGCTATTCATAGCCCCTACC
>NZ_JBGVLF010000026.1:0-2488 GCF_045124115.1 Phascolarctobacterium sp. | reverse complement strand
AATCTCCGTTCGACTTGCATGTGTTAGGCATGCCGCCAGCGTTCGTCCTGAGCCAGGATCAAACTCTCCAATAAAGTTTATTGAAGAACCGATTTGGCTCTTATTATTAAAAAGAATATTATTTGACTTGGTCTCGTTCTTTCGAACTCGACCCGCACATTCGCTTTTTTAATAGGTTATTGTTCAGTTTTCAAGGTTCATGGTCTAGCGACCTTGGCTCTCGTTCGTTGCCGTATCGCGTCGACTTGTATATAATACCACGCAGCACCATATATGTCAACACCTTTTTTCAAGATTTTTGTATCTTTCTTAACAAAATTACGTAAAACACACGGATGCGTAGTAAAAGAAAGTATCTTGTATACAGGATTTTGCCATACATAGAAAATACAAATCTTTTAAAAATTTTCTTCGCAACATCACTTATTTTTTATATAAATTACTCATTTTTTCGATTTCCGCACGCATTGCTTCCACCAACTCCGCAGGCTGCACAACCTTTACCCACGCGCCTTGGCTCAATAACCACATCTTAATACCATCTCCGTAGGTCTCTGCTTCGATAAGGTATTTTCCATTGCCCATCCGCTCAATAATCCTAGCGGTAGGAATCTTATCCAACGCAGCTTGATAAGAAGGCCCGCTAAATTCAAAACGAATTGTGCGCAACGGCCCTGGCCACATAAACAAACTCCGCTTGCGTAGCTCCCCTTCGTTAAAATCCGCCACTTCGTCAGCAGCAAAAGATTTGCGATGTTCCGTAATATGCTTGACCCTGTCCACTCTAAAGTAATACGGATGTCCTTGCTCGCCATCTTCCGTATAGGCGATTAAATAAAAGTAATAATCCGTAAACATTATTGATACAGGGCGCAACCTATGAGCGGTGCACTTTCTATCCATGCGATAATATTCTACGGAAATTTCCTTTCTGCCTATGATGCAATTGATAAGCTGCCACAAAACATCCTGCACGCTTTCGCAATCATGTTTTACAGGTGGATAATTAAAGAGTTCTTTCCGCAAAAGCTCCGTTAGTTTCGGCCTATCCTCCGGCGTGGTCAAGCGTTTAAGCTTGTCAACCAAAGCCCACAACTCCGCTTGGGAAAATGCTCTAGCGCCAATGAGCACTTCTAATAGGGCAAATAACTCCTTGTTGGTCAAAAAGCTGTCCATATGCAGTTTATAACATTTGTCCTTATGGCTATACTCCAGCTCCGTGTTGCCCACCAGTTCCCGATGATCAGCCATAAAAGCCTTTAAATCATTAATATCCCTGCTAATGCTCTTGGTGGAAACAGCATATTCGTTAGCCAAATCCCGTACCTTGATGTTTTCCCCATGCAGACTCCTAAAAAATATTTCTAATACCCTATCCTGCTTCATCGCCACGCCATCCTTGTAATTAGTATAATGTGCCTTATAGCTCTTTAATTTACCTATGTGCTTACTGTTACAATTGTAAGAGTCTACACTTTTCCAACTCTAACTCAGCCAATTCCAGTTCATACTTTGCTGCGGCATCACGCTTACCAATAACCTTAGCTACGCGTATTTTGGCACGAAGTTCTGCAAGTTTCTTTTCAAGATTATCGTTCTTTATGATTTTGTGATGATTAATCGCCAACATAGCATCACTTCTCCTTGGATTATAAATATAAGTAGAGGACTCTTAGAGCATGTTCAGCACTGTCCTTACGCCGTTTTCAATATTTTCAGCATGCACATCCTGTAAGAATTGTTCTGCGGCAAACGAACCGTACACATAACCTACCATAGCCAAAACCAAGCAGATAATAGCTATCCGGCTACGCGTTTTATAGCCAATCTTTACTCTCGCAGCAACTAAACCCACAAGCAGGGAGAAAGTACAAATCCAGCCAAACGGACTTACTTCCATAAAGTTAAAGCCTCGAAAAGCAAGCGTATCCATCCCTATCTCATTGGGAAAATACCCTACCACCGTTGGCACTGCCATAAAACATAAGCAGCTCCAAAATATAATTGAAAAAAGTACTTTGCTACAATATTCTTTATCCACGTGTCAATCTCCTATCCACAGCAAAAAATTCTTAGCGTAAAAATGCAAGCCTATAATTTAAGACTTCTTTCTACACAAATTATACCTTTGATATATCGCTTTACGGCTCCTTATGGTGGAACCGCAAAGAGAGGTTCTCATTAATTACTAGCATCATGGTTTGAAAGCTGCTCCAGACGCATTCTATAATGCGCTGCTTGGGCTTGATCTCCTTGAGACTCAGCAATTTCAAGCAAGAACTTGCAGGTAATGAACTCCTTTAACAATGCTTTGTCTTGTTCTGTGAGCGGACGGGATAATTTTAACATACTAAAACTTCCCACACCTAAAAATAGGTTAGAACCTTGAAAACTCAATATTTCAGCCAATAAAAAAGGCATAAACCGTATCCCTTTGGTATAATTAAAGCGCTAACAAAATCAAAGCAAAGGGGATTTATGCCATGTC
>NZ_JBGVLF010000025.1:0-1741 GCF_045124115.1 Phascolarctobacterium sp. | reverse complement strand
GCTTTCCAAGGCAAAACTTTCCGCCCGTAGTTTGGCGATGTGCGCAATGGCTGGTTTTGTTGTACCGTACCTTCTTTGCGCAGTTGTACGGATTTTTGCCTTGAGCACCGGCCGTTACCTGATTTATGCCCCCTTTATTGCAGCATTTATGTCAGATACCGCTGCTTATTTCACTGGCAGATATTTGGGCAAGCACAAGCTGGCGCCTATCATCAGCCCCAAGAAAACGGTGGAAGGTCTTCTTGGAGGCTTTGCTGGTGCGATCCTTTCCATGATCATTTATTGCCTTATTTTGCAGTTTGCCTGCGGATTGAAGGTCAACTATTTCTATGCTCTTATCTATGGACTTTTGGGATCTGCCGCTGGTGTGTTTGGTGACCTGAGCTTTTCTGCAATTAAACGGCAAGTGGGGATCAAGGATTATAGCAATTTGATACCCGGTCACGGGGGAGTGTTGGACAGATTTGACTCTGTCATTATGGTCGCACCTCTTTTTGAACTTTTAATCATTCTTATTCCGATGGCGGTGTAATATGGTTAAGTGTGTAAGTATTTTAGGTTCGACCGGCTCTATCGGCCGACAGACTTTGGATATTGTTGACCACTTAGGAATTCCGGTTTGTGCGCTAACAGCCGGTACCAATGTGGATAGAATGGCCGCACAATGCGAAAAATATATACCCCGACTTGTGTCCATGGCAACTGAGGAAGCCGCAAAGGAGCTGAAGAATCGAATTTCTCACCTCCCGACGGAAGTCCTGTGGGGGGAAGAGGGGCTTTTGAAGGCGGCAACCATCCAGGAGGCTGATTGTGTTATCACGGCTGTTGTTGGCATGGTGGGGCTGAAGCCTACTTTGGCGGCAATTAAGGCAGGCAAACGAATTGGCCTTGCCAATAAAGAAACTTTAGTCTGCGCCGGTCAACTGGTTATGGCCCAGGCAAGAGAATATAATGCAGAAATCATCCCGGTTGATTCGGAGCATTCTGCCATTTATCAGTGCCTGATGCCGGACTTTCCCATGAAGCAGGTAAAGAAACTGATTTTGACTTGCTCCGGTGGTCCTTTCTATGGTATGCAAAAGGAGCAGCTGTGTTCCGTAACCAAAGCAGATGCCCTTTGCCACCCTAATTGGAAGATGGGAGAGAAAATCACCATCGATTGTGCTACCCTTATGAACAAGGGTCTGGAAGTGATTGAAGCAATGCGCCTTTATAACCTGCCCTTGGAACAGGTAGATGTGGTTATTCACAGACAAAGCATTGTCCACAGCTTGGTGGAGTTTACGGATGGCGCTGTGATGGCGCAAATGGGCGTGCCGGATATGCGTCTTCCCATTCAGCTGGCATTGACATACCCGGAAAGAACGGCCTGCCCTGTGGATGCTTTGGATCTTACGACCTGTGGTGCTCTTACTTTTGCAAAGCCGGACCTGGAGGCGTTTCCCTGTCTGCAATTGGCATTCGATTGCGCACGAGTGGGCGGAACGGCTTGCCCCGCAATGAACGGCGCAAATGAAGAGGCGGTTGCCTTATACTTGCAGAATAAAATTGGCTTTTATGACATTTACTGCTATGTAGACCAAGCGGTGAAGGATGTACCTTTTATTGCTGAGCCTACTCTGGAAGAAATCTTGGAGGCTGACCGCCTTGCAAGAGCGTCTGTTTGTAAGCAGTATAATGCAAAGTAATATTTGAATCGAGGAACCCTATGTTTGTTTTATATTCCATTTTGCTTTTTAGT
>NZ_JBGVLF010000024.1:0-16047 GCF_045124115.1 Phascolarctobacterium sp. | reverse complement strand
TGTAATCGATTTCTTCAACTTTATCAACACAGAAGGAACATACTTTTCTTCTGGGTCTTCTGCCTCTTTCACGTTTCATTGCATAACCTCCCTTATTTTAGAATGGAATATTCTCGTCAAAGGGAACTTCGGAACCGAAAGAACCATTGTTAAAACCACCTTGTGCAGGTGCGCTGGTTGCTCCGGCAGCTCCGGTGCGGGGATAGGATGCAGCATCCGCTTTACGTTCGATGAACTCGAAACGATCAGCGATAACTTCGGTTACCCAATGTTTATTGCCGTCCTTACCGTCGTAGCTACGAATTTGCAGGCGTCCTTCTACAAGAACGCGCTGTCCCTTTGTGAGACTGTTACCGCAGGTTTCAGCTTGTTTACCCCAGATTACAACAGGGATAAAGTCAGCTTCTCTTTGGCCGTCTTGATTGGCGAAAGGTCTGTCCACTGCGAGAGTGAACTGACAAACAACTTTACCGGTTCCGGTGTAGCGCACTTCCGGATCCTTAGTCAGTCTGCCTAACAAAATAATCTTGTTCATTGATTATTCACCTTTTCTGATAATCATATGGCGCAGTACTTCATCGGTAATTTTCATAACACGATCAAGTTCTTTAACAGCTGCAGCTTCAGCTTGGAAGGTTACGAGAACGTACAGGCCTTCAGACAGGTCTTGGATCTCATAAGCAAGGCGTTTTTTGCCCCAACGATCGGTTTTTTCTACATTACCACCGTTTGCAGTGATGAGGTTTTCAAATTTAGCAACAACTGCTTCAAATGCTTCCTCTTCAACGGGTTTAACGATGTACATGACTTCGTATGCTTTCACGAAATCACCTCCTCCTTTGGACTTTGGCCCCCATATGGGAGCAGAAGAAGTATATATAATATATACAAGCTTAGATATTATATCACTGGTTACGGGCAAAAGCAAGAGGGCGAGGAAATTTTTTGTAAAAAATTTTACAATAGAGCAGATATCCACCTACAGACACTTATCTCTTTTATGCCTATATAAACATATTTTCTGCACATAAATTTAAATTTTATATGCAGAAAAAAGCAGGAAATTTTTCTTTTCTGCATATAAAAAACTAAAACATAGGCAGAAAAACCCTTATTTGACAGTTACTATAAGCACGTATACAATAAATGTATAAACATTCTTTTTGCGAAAGGATAATATTATGGATAGTAAGAACGAACGCATTTGGAAAAATATCGCTATGCATTATTACGCTGCAACAAAATACTTGTGGTGTTCAAAAACACCAGCAGGCTGGCATAGAAACGAAGATGAAGGAATGTACCACTTGTGGAGCGCTTACCATGACGCAATTCATGCAACAGAAAAAGATGCGCTTTTATATGCCAGAATCCTCGTAATGATGTATGAGGAAAACCGCCCTATTGACTCTTACACCGGGTTCCATAAGTATATGGAGCCTGCCATGGAAGCTTATGAAAAAGCTTTAGCGACAGCCGTACACAAGCCTACTGATAAAGAGTTAGAAAAAGCGCGTAATCATTACAACTATCTGAAATACGAATTAGACAAAACAGCAAACACTGAAGCTATACTCAAAAAGGCATACTCCCTGATTGAAGGTATGGATAAGCTTAATGATTTTAGTTTGCATGACAGTAAAGTAAAAGCCTTTTTTCATAATATGACTAATGCTACATTGATATTAGAATATAATGATATCAATGTTCGATTACGCTTTTCCAACTGTTATGATATTTGCATGATTGGTGATCCTACCTGTATCTGGTTAGACGAATTTTATTGCTATAAAGATTTAAATAATAATAAAATTATTATTTTTGATGTCGGCTATTACAAAATCGCATGCGAAAAAATAACAGCTGAAATAACCTCATAACAGAACCATTAATCCTAAAAATTTGTCTTTTCTGCCCCTTTGTGCTACCATTAACTTATGAACAAAATGATTGAAGGAAGGTAATCATATGAAATGTAAATGCGCTACTTGCCCAACCCATGCCTGCTACACCAAAGGCGTTAATTGCACAGGCGTATCCCATGATGATGTAAAAGCAGCCTACACTGAAGAAGAAATTAAGCTGATGAAAGCTGCTGCCTACGTAGAAGGCACCTTCTACAGCAATATCTGCCGTTTGCAAGAAACCGCTGAATTTGCCAAAGCCATGGGCTATAAAAAACTAGGCATGGCTTTCTGCATCGGTCTTAATGCCGAAGCACGCTACATTGCTAAGTATTTCGAACAGCAAGGCTTTGAATTCTACAGCGTATGCTGCAAAAATTGCTCCTTCCCCAAAAAAGAATTAGACTTGAAGCAAGTTAAACCAGAACTGGAACACGAAGCTATGTGCAACCCCAAGTTCCAAGCTAAATTTTTGGCAGAACAAGGCGTGGAACTTTTCATCTCCTGCGGTCTATGCGTAGGTCACGATGCCATTTTCAACATGAACTGCCCCGGTCCCGTTACTAATCTTGTAGTAAAAGACCGCTTACTGGGTCACAATCCCCTTGCTGCCATCTACAGCCGTTATTGGAAACGCAAACTCGGCATTATGGATGAGGGGGAAATTTAATCCAGCCACGATAGTACGATTTAGTATAGTTTCTAACAGCTCTTGCACCAAGACAAGTTTTACTGTATAATAAAGGAGCAGTTTTCTTCGTAAGTTTTCCCTGCGGGTATAGTTCAGTGGTAGAACAATAGCTTCCCAAGCTATGTGTCGCGAGTTCGAGTCTCGTTACCCGCTCCAGAAAAGAGTTAGGCCGTCGGTATAACGCCGACGGCCTTTTTGTATGCTGATTTTTATTTTTGCGTAGCTTCTGCTTCGTAGAACTTTTGCACCTGTTCCGTATAGCTGCCATCCTTGTTGTACATAATCAATGGAGGCAGCACATCCATACCGTAGCTACCGCCCTTGACCATTTCCATCAGGAAAATCCAAGCAGGTTTATCAATAGAAGAATGCACCCACTGCAAACGCTTCGGCTGTAGCCCGTATTTAAACGCTAGCTGCATACTTTCGGCAAAGCGCTCCGGCAGCTGCACCAGAGCGAAGCGGCCACGGTAACGGACTGTGAAGGCTGCCGCACGGAAAAAGTCTTCCAGAGTGGAAGTAACTTCGTGGCAGGCAGCAGTGCCGATTTGGCGCACGTTACCGCTATTCCTATAAGGAGGATTGGCTGCAACCAAATCCATGCTTTCCGGTTGGAAAAGCTGTTTATAATTACGGATATCGCCATCTACTACGGAAAATTTTGCATCCAAACCATTTTCTGCCACACTACGGCGCAACAGCTTAGTAATATTGGGATTGCAGTCCACTGCCGTTACTTTGGCAGCACCGCGATGCTCCAGCAGCATACTGATGGCACCGGTACCGCAGCCCAGTTCCAGCACCTTAGCCCTATTCACCACATGAGGGAAGTTGCCTAAGAACACAGCATCCGTAGTAAAGCAGAACTCTTTGGCGTCCTGCCAAATTTTATACATACAGCCTGGCAGATAGTCACAGCGCAGGCTGCTATTCTCACACATCTTTCACTTGGGATGCGTCCACAATCTCATCCCATTCCACTTGGACAATATTATCAGGTGCTAATTTAACGCTGGCAGTACGTTGGCCGCGGTTAATGCCGATTACTTTGCCTTCGCCCAAGGGAGTAGCCACTAGAGCGCCCATTTTCGGCACTTCCACACGTTCACGGCGGTTATTGCCGCCACAGCCCTTGCAGTACATGTGGTTTTCGTACTTCAAGCAGCACATCAAACGGCCGCAGATGCCGGAAATCTTGGTAGGATTCAAGGACAAATTTTGGTCCTTAGCCATACGGATGGACACGGGTTCGAAATCCCCCAGGAAGGTAGCGCAGCACAGGGGACGTCCGCAGCTGCCAATACCGCCCAACATTTTCGCTTCGTCACGGACGCCGATTTGGCGCAGTTCGATACGGGTACGGAAGACGGAAGCCAAATCCTTTACCAATTCACGGAAATCAATGCGTCCGTCAGCAGTAAAGTAGAAAATAATCTTATTAACATCGAAAGTAAACTCTACATCAATCAAGCGCATGGGCAGATCATGATTTTTAATCTTGCGCAGGCAGATGTTGAAAGCTTCCTTTTCACGAATCTTGTTTTCCGCCAGTTTCAAATCATCCTCAGCAGTAGCTTTGCGCATAACAGGTTTCAAGGGAGAGACAATGCTGCTTTCCTCCACTTCGCGGGGACCAATGACAACTTCGCCATATTCCACGCCGCGGGCAGTTTCTACAATAGCGAAATCCCCCTTCTTAACATGGGTTTCTGCCGGGTCAAAATAATATATCTTACATGCCTTTTTAAATCTGATACCTACAACTGTCGGCATTTTTCTCACTCCTTATATGCATTATCTATTTTAAGCGCCATGGCCTCTAAAGCCATACGCACACCTACATTATTCTCTAAATTCCAAAATGCGTCCTGCACCGCCGCCAAAGCCTCGTGCAAACTTTTAACACTCCAATTACGGCTTTGTTCCGCCAAGTTAGTTGCTAAATCCTGATTGTAACAGGGATTCCCTGTCCTCAATTTCAGCATCAACAAATCGCGCAGCAATAGCTGCAGCAATTGGCACAAAAGCAAGGCAGGCTGGCGTTCAAAGCCCTTCTGCTGCCATACACGCCCTGCCAAATAATTCATAGGTGTCTGCAACGGCAATGCTTCCAAAAAAGCTACTGCCTGCTTACGCATCTCGAAAACTTGGCGTTCCGCCAAAGACACTGCCAAACCCACACTGCCTTCGCTAATGCGCGCCAGCACTGCTGCCTGTTCAGCAGCCAAGCCTCTGCGTACCAGCTCCTGTTCTACCAAAGCCACAGGCACAGGCGCAAAACGCAAGCACACTACTCGGGAAAGAATGGTGCTCAACAGCTTGTCCTCCCGCGTCGCCAGCATAATGATTACCCAACCTGCAGGTGGTTCTTCCAACAGCTTTAGAAAACTATTCGCCGCAGGAACGGTCATTCTATCTGCATCCTCAAGTACTAATACCTTACGGTCGGACATTACCGGAGCAAAAGCCGCTTTGCCAGTCAGGTCACGGATTTGGTCAATACCGATATCCTTTAAGCGACCTGTCTTTTCATCTGCTTCCCTTTTGAGTAAAAGAAAATCAGGATGACTTAAATTACCATCTTCCAGATTAAGTAAGCGGCAGGACTCACAGCCATCTTCACCGCTATGCTGAGGACAGAGCAGCGTTTTGGCAAATGCTAGCGCCAACTGCTTCTTCCCCAAGCCCTCTGCTCCTAAAAACAGCAATGCGTGGGGACGCTCTTTCGCCTGCAAGTAGCGCTGTAAAAATTCTTTTTGCTGTTCATGGCCTAAAATATTATTCCACATCTTTTGCTACCTGCAAAGCTTCATCCAATACTACGCGCACCTTGGCTGCCACAGCTCCCATACTGCCTTCCGCATCCACGATACGGACACGTTCAGGCTCCGCCTGCGCTAAAGTAAGGAAGCCTGCACGCAAGCGCTGTTGGAACTCCAACCCTTCCTGCTCGTAGCGGTCCGTTACGCCCCGCAAATTACGGCGTTCTACAAGAACCTCAGGACGACCGTCAAAAACAAGGGTCAAGTCAGGTACCAAGTTTTCTGTGGCAAAAAGGTTCAATTGGCGCAGTTCGCCTAATTCTGCCAAAGTTTTCCCATGGCACAAGCCTTGGTAAACCATAGTAGAATCACTAAAGCGGTCGCATAAGACAATTTTACCTGCTGCCAAAGCAGGCCGCACCAGCTTGTCCACATGCTCACTGCGGGCTGCCAAATATAAAAGAGTCTGGGTAGTAGTGGTCAAGGGCAGCGCGGCATCTAGAACAATGCTCCGCACCTGTTCCGCCAACGGCGTTCCCCCCGGTTCCCGGGTAGTGACTACCTCGTACCCTAAACCGCGTAGATACTCTGCTGCCAACTGCAGCTGGGTGGACTTGCCACCGCCATCTACGCCTTCAAATGTTATCAATAAACCTTGTTTCATCTTATTTCACTATCCTAATCTGCGTTAAAGAACTATCCGCAGGACCACTTACAGGCAAGCCTAAAGCTTTCATAGCTACGCAGTAAGCGATGATTTCCCGGGTAATAACTTCCCCAGGCAAAAGCACGGGAATCCCCGGCGGATAAAAGCTTACCTGCTCAGCACAAACGCACCCTTCTGCTTCCAGCAAAGGTACGGAAACCTTACTGCGGAAGAACACTTCCCGCAACGTCATTTGGGAAGTAGTTACCGGCACCCTGCCAACTTTTTCCGCTTGCAAGGGTGGACGTTTATGCTGCTCCAATTTCTTCAGCACTGCTTCTATACGCTGCAAAGCAGCATCATAATCAGCAGTATTATCTGCATAAGTCACAAGAAAGAGAACGTTTTGCGCATCCACCAATTCCACTGCCACTCTGGCGGCACGGAAGGCATCGCCAACTTCTACGCCCGTATAACCCCAAGCAGCAAAGTTCACTGTAACCTTAGTGCTATCCAAGCGTAGGCCAGAGCAGTCTGCTTCCGTCAGCACTTTTAAACCTGTAAAGGAACTGCAGAGCTTGCGCAGTTTCGCTGCTGCCGCCACTGCAGTTTCTGCCATTTCCTTGCCATGAGCCTGTACTTGGGCACGAGCTGCATCCAAACTGCCCATGAGCAAATAGTTAGGGCTAGTAGTAGTCAAAATACTCATTACGTCCGCTGCTCGCTGCAAGTCAAGACGAGCACCCTGCACATGGAGCATACTGCACTGGGTCATAGCTCCCAAAATCTTATGGGTACTTTGAGCACAGGCATCTGCACCGCACTGCAGTGCGGAAGGAGGCAGCAAATCGCTAAAGCCTAAATGAGGTCCGTGGGCTTCATCCACCAAAAGCACAGCTCCACGTTCATGGCAGATATCCGCAATAGCACGCACATCGGCAGCAACACCATAGTAGTTGGGACTGGTGAGCAGTACAGCTTTAATGGCGCTATCTGCAGCCAACGCCTGCGCTACTGTTGGAGGTGTAACCTGCAGCTGCAGGCCGAACTCTTCGCAGTATTCAGGCTCTAAATAGACAGCTTCAATTCCGCCTAAGACAAGACCGCCTGCCACACTGCGATGGGCGTTACGCGGCAGAAGCAGGCGCTCGCCCGGATTCAAAGCTGTCAGCAGCATGGCGTGAATAGCTTGGCTGGTACCATTGACCGCCCAAAAACAGGCATCACTGCCATATGTTTGGGCTGCCAAATCCTGACCCGCCTTAATATACGTTTCCGGTTCGTGGATATCGTCCAATTCACTCATCAAGGACACGTCCATGGCTACGCTGCCGCCCAATTCTTGACGCAGCAAGCGCTCCATGCCCCTGCCCCCCTTATGCCCGGGAGTATGCAAAGGATATACATCCTCATGTTTATATTGCAGCATAGCAGCTACCAAAGGCATTGCTACGCTGTTTCCAGTATCTTTCATTATAGCCTCCATGAATACATAGTATCCCACTATATCTTAATATTGTATCATATAAGCCACTTCTGAACAAATACTTCTTTTGCAGGAACGAGAGCAAATTTAGGGAACTTTTGCTAGCATAAAAAAGTACTTTATTCCCTAAACAGCAAATTTTTCACCCACGACAAAGACCGCCCCCGAAAAATTCGGTGAGCGGTCTTTTCTCTTTCCCTTATTATCTTTATGCCTTGTCTATTTTCTACGGCTTATTTCTTTTTCAAGAAGGACATCATGCCACGAAGTTTAGCACCAACTTCTTCGATTTGGTGTTGGGAAGCACGACGACGCATAGCGTTGAATTGCGGACGGTTTGCTTGGTTTTCCAAGAGCCATTTCTTAGCGAAGGTACCGTCTTGGATTTCTGCCAGAACTTGTTTCATTTCAGCTTTAGTAGCGTCGGTGATGATGCGTTTACCGGTCATGTAGTCGCCATATTCAGCAGTATCGGAGATGGAATGACGCATTTTAGCCATGCCGCCTTCATACATCAGGTCAACGATCAATTTCATTTCGTGCATGCATTCAAAATATGCGCTTTCAGGTTCATAGCCTGCTTCAACCAGAGTTTCGAAACCTGCAGTGATCAGAGCGGTTACGCCGCCGCACAGAACTGCTTGCTCGCCGAACAGGTCGGTTTCGGTTTCTTCACGGAAGGTGGTTTCCAGAGCGCCTGCACGGGTACCGCCGATGCCTTTTGCATAAGCCAGTGCCAAGTCATGAGCTTTACCGGTGTAGTTTTGGTAAGCAGTTACCAGAACGGGAACACCGCTGCCTTCGGTGTATGTACGGCGAACCAGATGGCCGGGGCCTTTAGGAGCAACCATGAATACGTCTACATTTGCAGGAGGAACGATTTGACCGAAGTGGATGTTGAAGCCATGAGCGAATGCCAATGCTTTGCCTTCGGTCAGGTTAGGAGCGATGTCCTTTTTGTAGGTAGCAGCTTGTTTTTCGTCCGGAATCAGCATCATGATAACGTCTGCTTTAGCAGCAGCGTCAGCAGCGGTCATAACAGTGAGACCTGCAGCTTCTGCTTTAGCCCAGGATTTGGAGCCTTCGTACAGACCTACAACTACGTCTACGCCGCTTTCCTTCAGGTTCAGGGCATGAGCATGACCTTGAGAGCCGTAGCCGATGATAGCAACGGTTTTGCCTGCCAATAATTCCAGATTTGCATCGCTGTCATAATACATTTGTACCATTGTGATTACCTCTTTCTTCTTTGAAATATTATTTTTATTTTAATTTTTAAATAAATAGCCTATTTCCCTTATTTATGACTACCTTTATGCCTCTACGAAATCGTCCAGTACAGCACCGGGAGCAACCATAGGTTGTACGATTTCCTTTTGGCGGATTACAGCTTCAATGAGGAAGGGTTTGTCGGAAGCCTGCGCCTTAGCAAGTGCTTCTTGGAACTCCTCACAGGTTGTAGCCTGCATACCGTCCGCACCACAGGAGCGGGCGAAGTTGATAAAATCAAACTCACTGAGAATGGTAGAAGAATAGCGTTGATCGTAGAATACCTGCTGCCATTGACGCACCATGCCCAGGCAGGTGTTGTTGATAACGATGCTGATCAGCTTCTTGTTTTCGCGGCAAGCTGTGTACAGCTCCATACCGGTCATCTTGAAACCGCCATCACCGCAGATATGCACCACAGGGGCATCCTTTACGGCGAAAGCCGCACCCAAAGCTGCAGGCAGGCCGAAGCCCATAGTGCCGCAGCCACCGCTGGTCAGATGGTGGCGGGGTTTGTCTACCACCAAGTGCTGTGCTGCCCACATTTGGTTTTGCCCAACATCGGTTACATAAACCGCTTCTTCTTTAAAAGTACGGCTCAGTTCCTTCATCAGCCAAGGAGCGGTCAAGTGGTCGCCTTTTTCCAAGGAACGGTCTTCTGTAGCATCCCAAGCTTTAACTTGTTCCCACCAAGCTTCGTGCTTTGATTCTGCTACCAAAGGCAGGAAGCTGTGCAACGTTTCTTTAATATCTCCTACCAGCGGTACACTGACGGCAATGTTCTTATCAAATTCAGAGGGGTCGATATCCAATTGGATAATGGTCTTCTGCCCTACATAACGGGTACGGTCGCCGGTTACGCGTTCGCTGAAACGGCTGCCTGCTACGATTAAGACATCGGCATTGACCACTGCCATGTTGGAAGCGATGTGGCCGTGCATACCGGTCATGCCCAAGCTGCGTTCATTGGAGGCAGGCACCACGCCCAAGCCCATTAAAGTGCTGACAATGGGCAGGTCCGCTTTAGCGGCCAGCTCCACCAGTTCCTTGCCGGCATCGCTGTTTAAAGCGCCGCCGCCTACCAAAAGCACGGGTTTTTTGGCTCCGTTGAGCACCTGTGCTGCTTCTTGTAATTTCCCCTCATCGGCCTTCACGGTTTCTTCCGTAGTTTCATTTTCTTCTAATTCAGGCCATTCCAGTTCTGCTACCTGCAGGTTGCTGGGTACGTCTACCAGTACAGGACCGGGACGTCCTTCCTTAGCAATGGCGAAAGCCTTACGCAAGGTAGGCACCAAATCCTCGCTTCTGCGTACCAGAGCGTTGTATTTAGTGATGGGCACGGTTACGCCCACAATGTCGATTTCTTGGAAGGAATCGCGACCAAGGTTGGCCACAGGAACCTGTCCGGTAATGGCTACCAAAGGCACGCTGTCCAAATAGGCAGTTGCCAAACCGGTGACGATATTGGTCGCACCGGGACCGGAAGTAGCAATGCAGACACCGGTCTTGCCGCTGGCACGGGCATAGCCGTCAGCAGCGTGGATAGCGCCCTGTTCATGGGCAGTCAGTACATTTTTCAAAGGCGCATCGTACAGCGCATCGTAGAGGGGGATAACCTGCCCGCCGGGATAACCGAAGACTGTATCCACACCCTGCTCAAGCAACACCTTGATGATGGCTTGAGAACCCTTTAACTTCATCTATTTGCCCTCCTTAGGCTACAGTATTTACAGATACCACACTGATTTGCTTGCTCAGGAGTTTTGCTACTTGCGCAGCAACCACATCCTGCAGCTGGATATCTAACTGTAATCTATCTTCTTCAGCATCCATTTTCAAAGAACGCACTTGAGCGCCTTGTTTGGAAAGCACACGTAAAATTCTCGGCAGCAAAGTCTCATCATTTTGTCCGGTTACAAGCAATCTAGCAAACATCTTTACATCCTCCTTACAAGCATTTCAATATCAAAAAAGCCCCTACCTGCATCTGCAAGTAGGGGCGTATGGTTACGCGGTACCACCCTAATTTATCACTTTCGCACCAGTCCAACAACCGGCTCGGAAATAACGCATCCGTTGCGCATCAGTCTACTTGTTAAACTTTCGCTGACGAGTTCATGGGTGATTTAATCAACAAGGCTCTGTACCGGTTTACACCAACCACCGGCTCTCTGCGGCTTCGCGCTTATCTTTGTTCCCAATCATAACCTTTATGGGTCGATTTGAAATTACAAATAATATACTCCTTTTTTAGAGGATTGTCAACACTTTTTCTGTAAAAAATTACAGGTTTTTCAAGTAATTGCCAACATTTTCGCGAATTGCGTCTGCATATTCGTTGCTATGTCCATGTAGGAAGGACTTGATTTCTGGGGAGAGATTTGCACCCTTGGGATCCAGCACTTTGCCATAGCCCAAAGCGAAAGTTTTGCAAGCATCACTGTGGCAGATGCAGTCTGCGGCTACAGGTTCAGCACCTGCTGCTTCCGCAATTTTAGCGTACAACGCAGCGTCTTTAGCTGCAATCAGTTTTACAGCGCTCATCCACAGAATGTTGTTCAGTTTGAAGTGTACCTTGCCTTTGGAATACTTCATAGCTGCTGCAGGATCAGCCAGGCCGATTTCCGCATTACGGAAGCTCAGACGATATTCAAAGGTAGAAGCAATGTCGCAATGGAGCTGCAGGTTATCAGCCAATGCTTCCTGTTCGTTCAGCGGATCCAGGCAGATAGCTGCCAATTTAATACCATTACGCTCCAATTCGTTAGCAATCAGGTAATGCTCTTGGGGAGTGAGCATTTTACCGGGCTTGGACAGGTACAGCTCAAAGTCGATATCCCAAGGAGTATTTTTCAGATAGGAGTTATAGATGAACTGGATATGCATAATTGCTTCGCCATATTCCAGAATAATGCGGTGCAGTTGGTTTTCAGTAAAGGAAACTTTGCTGTTACCTACTTTAAACTCAGCATTGAGATAAGAAGCGTTAACTGCTGCTTGGAAGGTTTCGTTGAAATCAGCAAAACGTTTTTCCACAGCTTCATCGGACAACTTTTCAATGTCCAAGTTAATCTTTTCGCTGCAGTCAAAGCCAATCATAGAATATCCATAGAGCAAAGCTTTAACGATATCCTCTTCAGTCTTCAGCCCGGCAGCGTTAGCGCCGTAGCCTTCTTTATAGCCTGCAGCCAGAACGCCCCAAGTAGCGGTATCCACTGCTTCCAAGAAGTTACGTCCCAGAACAGCGCTATCCTCCGGAGTATAGTCTACCAAAACAGGTTTCAGCTGGCGTTTTGCGAATAAATCGGTAACATAGGCATCTGCAGCGCCCAGCCAGTCGCTGAAGCCCACGCTGGTGCCACGAGTGCCGCAAGCACTGGGAGCAGCCCATTTTACATAACGGCGGATTACAGCAGCGTTGTTAGCATTAAGCTTTGCTACATCAACATGGATGCCGTTAACATCTTCTGCCTTATCCACTTCTTTCAAAAGTTTGCACAGAGTGCTTTCACCCTGGCTTGCCACAGCCAAACGACGGCCTTCAGCAGTCTCTACCAAAGCCAGCCAGCAGTTTTCCACACTGCATACAGATTTATCAATAACTTGGCCTGCTACCTCTTGCAAAGCAGCCAAAGCCGCAACTTGTTTAATTGCCATTTACATTGCCTCCATCATTACATAATTAGTCATAATAATATTATCTCTAAAATTGCCTATTAAAGCAAGCATAAACTGCAAAGTTCCTGTAAAAAACCTGCGTTTGTATACAAAATACGCCTTTTTTACTGTACTGAAAAGCGCCTTATCTCTAAATATTCCCCTTTGCCAACACTTTTCCACCGATGTTATCAACAGTATTCACAGACTTATCCACAGAATTTGTGTATAACTTCTAGATATCTACAGGTTATCCACTGAGCAACCTTGGCAAAAATGGCGTATTTAAGCCCTTTTTCCACTTTTATCAACAACTTATACACAAACTGTGGATAACTTTAGTAACATATTCCCCAACATTTCCACAGCCCTAGATATAGTGGGGCACTGTAAACATGAGGACAACGGTCAATTTAGCAATTCTGCTGACAATAAGCTTCAAAGTGAACGTAATATCAGTTTATTGCTTGCGCAGTTGGGACCAAGTGAAAAACCCTAGGCCAATCCAAATGCAGCCAAAGGAAACAGCATGGGTCATCGTAAAAGCTTCGCCATAAATAAAGACACCGATAAGCAAAGTAATAGAAGGGGACAGATACTGCATAAAGCCTACCATATACAAAGGCAGGAGTCTTGCACAAGCTGTAAATAACAATAACGGCGTCGCTGTAGCTACACCTGCGCCAGCTAGATAGAGAAAAGTCCTGGTATCACAGCTTTGGTACACATTGCCTCCGTGGAGGGAGAGATAATAGAGATACCCCAGCATCAAAGGCGAAATGAGAAGCGTTTCAATCATAATGGTGGTCAGTGCCTGGGCTTTGATAACTTTTTTCAACAAGCTATAGGAAGCGAAGGTAGCAGCCAAACTTACAGCAATCCAAGGCAGGGAACCGTTTTGGACTACAATATAAGCGATACCAAGGGCAGCCCAAATAACTGCAATAACCTGCAAACGGTTCAAACGTTCTCCCAAGAAAATCACGCCAAAAAGCACACTGACCAAAGGGTTGATGTAGTACCCGACACTTGTTTCCACAATCCGCCCTGCTTCTACTGCCCAAATAAAAATACCCCAGTTAAAGCTGATCACAATAGCTGCCAATACCATACGGACACCGCTTTGTACTGTGGAAAAAATCTCCTTAGTTTCTTCCCAGCACACTTTGAGCTTGCCTGTAATTAACAGCAACGCAAAGACAAAGACTGCCGACCAAAGAAAGCGGCTTGCTAATATTTCAAAAGCGTGAACGTGTTGTAGTTGACGCCAATAGATGGGGAGCACGCCCCAAATAATATAGGAGGCTAAACCATAGATTATCCCCATTTTCTTATTTTGATCCATAGTGCATCCTCATTTCTGTAAACTTTTAGGAATAGGAATCCTCGTTGCTATAATGGCTGCAACAATGGGTAACCATGCTAAAAGCTGCATTACTATAGGCAGTCCAAAAGTATCTGCCAAATAGCCTAAAATAGTTACGCCAAAGCCGCCTAAACCAACACTAAAGCCAATGGTCAGACCGGCAGCCATGCCTACATTATTGGGCATCATGCATTGTGCTAAAATAATAGTAGTAGAAAAGGAGCCGATAATAAAGAACCCGGAAGCTACAACGGACACCATAGCAGCCCAGGGCGCTGTAGCAATAGTAATGCAGAAAATTGCAGGAATGCTTAAAGTAATAGAGCCAATTAAAATCTTGCGTGCTCCCAGCCTATCGCTAAGGACGGAACCTACGTATGTTCCTGCTACACCACCAAGTAAGAATCCGGAAACTAAGCTGCTGGCAAAGACAGGCTCAAAACCGCGGAACTTCATAAAGAATAAGGGTAGGTAGGTAGAAATACCGGAATGGATAGAAGAACGCATAAAGATATAGAAAAGAATGAGGAAAATGCTAAAATAAGATATTTTCTCCTCTGCGCCTTTAGCAGCTTTTTTGGCTTGCAGCACAGCGTGCTCCAAATTTACACGCTGGTAGTCAGGCATACATTTTGTCATCAAACCAAAAACCAAAAGACCGGGAATAACAAAATAAACAGTGTTATGAATGCCGCCTGCCAAACTTAAAAGAAAAGTCATGAGCAAAGAGCCTACAGCCATACCTGCATTGCCGCCTAAAGAAAAAATGCCCATATTCTGAGCGCGATTGGTGTCATCACTTAAAAAGTTAACTGTTTTCGACGCTTGGGGATGATAGGTAGCACTAGCTAAGCTAATAAAAATAACTGTCACCAAAAGCAAGGTATACGAACTAATCCACCCTACTAAAGCAAATCCAGCACCAGCCAAAGCAGCGCATACAGGCAATAAGCGTGGTAATGAATGTCTATCAGTCAAATAGCCGAAAGCAGGTTGAATAACAGAAGACATAACATTTTGTAAAAGTACAATAGCAGCTAATTGGGAATAGCTCAAAGAAAACATTTCCTTCAATTGGGGCATAACGATAGGAAGTGCCCCAGCCTGCATATCTGTAACCATGTGGCCGATAGCTAAAGCAAGAACAGGTAAACATATTTTAGTATTCAACGTCTAAAACTCCTTCACTAGCTAATAAAGCGGCTTTAATATCAACACCGCTGGCATAGCCAACTAATTTTTTCTTAGCACCAATAACACGATGGCAGGGGACGATAATACATATGGGATTACGTCCTACAGCGTTCCCTACTGCTTGAGCAGACATGTGTTGCTGCCCTCTAATCAACGCTACTTTGTCCGCCAATTCTTTGTAGGTAATTGTAATACCATAAGGAATTTTTTGCAGCAGCTGCCACACCTGCATTTGAAACTCCGTGCCCTCCAGCTTAATAGGAACAGTAAAGGTAGGCTCTTTTTCAGCGAAGTAAGTATCCAACCACTTTCTCGTCAGCTCAAAAATTGATAGATCTGCTTCCATGGCTTGTTCTACTTTGTAGTTATCATAAAATCTATCCTGTTCAAAGCGCAAGTCAGTTATGTATTGACCATCGCTAAGCATGGTTATCTGCCCTAAATTAGAATTATAAAATGCTTTGTATAGCATATAGCACCTCACTTTCGATGTATCTACTATCATAACACCAAGACTGTAGGTTGGCAAGCGAGTAGAACTTTGTCGTTAGCAGAACACTTGACAGCTATCCTCAGTAGGCTGCAACCAATCGCTGCGCGCTATGCGCTGGCTCTTGGGCAGCCCTTGAGTGGGCAGCACCTACAGTTCAAACTGCGCGCATAGCGCTTGTTTTCACTGGGTGCTGCTCCATATCCTCATGGCAGAATTTCAAGTTACCAACATGAAAAATAAGACCCATGCTTATGCATGGGTCTTATTTTTCTAACCGGCAGCTATCTATCCTCCCAGGCCGCTTCCAGCCAAGTACTTTCGACGTATAAGGGCTTAACTACTGTGTTCGGGATGGGAACAGGTGGATCCCCTTAGCCATCACCACCGGATTATTCTTTTTTGAGAGCTTGTACCCTCAAAACTTCCACAGAAGAATTTTTCTTTAAGATTGGGCTTTTCTTTAGTCAAGCCCTCGACATATTAGTATCGGTCCGCTGAATACATTGCTGTACTTACACTCCCGACCTATCAACCTCGTCTTCTCCAAGGTGTCTTACTAGATTACTCTATGAGAGATCT
>NZ_JBGVLF010000023.1:0-20030 GCF_045124115.1 Phascolarctobacterium sp. | reverse complement strand
CATCTACGCTGCAGACCCGCCAACGGAACTGCAGATAAACCAAATGGCTGTAGTCATCGCTATCCTGTGCATCGCTTTGGAACTGCCCATCGACTTCGAGCATGTGCGCACTCACTACGAAGTGGCTGTAGCCGATGGCTATGGTCCCAACAGCGATGACCCCGACTGCCGCTGGGACCTTTCCTGGCTCAGCGGTATGCCGGAAACCAGGACCTTGCGCCCCGGTGGAGAAATGCTCCGCAGCCGTGCCCGCTACTACCGCCAGTTCTTTTTGCAGAACACTTTGCAGGTTCCCCAACAAAAGGCGGAACTTGCGGAAGCGCTGTTCGCGTAATTTTGAAAGGAGATTTTACTTATGGCAATTCAAGAGCAAATGAACAAAAAATCTTTAGTAATCAACGTGGAGGATGGTGTAAATACCAATGGCAGCATCAAAACCAAAGCCCGCACCTACAGCGGCATCAAGGCGGAAGCAACTGCGGAAGACTGTTTTGCAGTTGGTACTGCGTTGGGCAATCTCATGGCTAACACCGTGCAGGGTATCGCGTTGAGCGAAAAGATTGATCTGGTAGAACAAGCGTAATTTGAAAGGAGATTTTAACTATGGACAAGACTTTGGAATTAGTATTTAAAACTGAGGAAGGCTCTAAGAAAACCATTTCCGTGAGCAACCCTCGCGAAGATGTAACTTATGATGATGCGAAAGCCGCAATGGACACCATCGTGGAAAAAGCAGTCTTCAAAGGCACCGAAGCTGCCGGCGAAATCAAAGAAGCTTACGAAGCACGCATCCGCACCAGTGATGTAACCGTATTGCTGTAATCTTGTAAATTCCCCTCTCAGGCGCTCCGCGCCAGCTCTCCCAGAGGGCGAGCCAAGTTTTTCGGCGTTCGCTTTAGTATCTTGGCTCTCCCTGGAGAGAGCTGTCAACGAACTGCGTAGCAGTGAAGTTGACTGAGAGGGGTTCGCTATTCAAGGAGGTCCACATGGAACTTGACCAATTTTTGGCAGCGGCTGCCGATTACGGTTTTCCCATGCTGGTGAGCGCCTACCTGCTCATCCGCATGGAGAACAAAATTGACAAGCTCAGCGCCAACATTGAAGCATTGACCAGAGTGCTTGCTGCAGCATAAAAAACGAAAGGCTTACGTAGACGTAACAATCTACGTAAGCCTTTAATTTTATAAACGTTCTAAAAATTTTCTCCCTACCAAAAAAAGACGTTCTACCTCTCGTTATAAAAGGCAGAACGTCTATAATTTAGTCAAATTTCACTATCTACACAGAAATACCCTTAACCTGCTCGAGAGTCAAGGAAGTAACCTCTGCAATCGCCTCGTCACTCATATTTGTACTACGTTTGAGATTAGTAGCAATATCCAAAGCCTTTTGCAGCATACCGCGAGCTTCACCACGAGCTTCACCGTACTTTTCGCCTTCTGCTCTACCGCGTTCTTCACCACGAGCCTCAGCAGTTGTTACAATACGTGCCATCATTGCATCCATAGTATTCACCCCTTCTTCTTTTACCTCAGGAATAATTAACTCAAAATCAGAATTACCGGAAACTGCACTCAACAACTTTAACACCGCATCAACGTGCTTAATAACACCGGAAGATGGGTGATATTCTCTATTAATGCGTTTTTGCACAACATATTCAGCAACGTATTTAAAATCACTTTGGAACATATCTATCTGTTCTTGCGTAAGATAGGCAATTTCATATACATTAATCTTATAGTCATTGCGGACAGTGTCAGGTAGTTTATCACATCTGCGTTTTATACATCCTTGCAAATTGCGTGGTGCACGCCAATGGCGTTCACCAAAATACAACACGAATGTAACCACTTCGTATGGCTCTGCTTCATTTTGCTGGTTGTGGTAGCTTGCACCATCATAACCAATAACACGTAATGGCATTCTGCGGTCCACTTTAGTTTGATTTTCAAAACCACAGCAGGTAATAATGGCATTTGTTGCTTTGTCCACAACAAATTTAGCAACATCACGCTCTTGATGATGCAGCTTGCCATCCATTTTGTACTGCGATACAACGCTTGCTTCCTGTAGCATTTCAGGCTCAAATAACCTTTGCCCGTCGCAGACTAGAACATTCAAAATATCTGCCGCAACGTCACTATACGCTACAAGAATTTTTTCAGAAACATCTTTTGCTCCCAATAGCTTTCACCCTTTCTTGAAACACGAAAGTTTTTCGGAGGATGATACTGCTATTGGCTTTGCTAAAATTTGGCACAGTAGTAGCATCATCCTTTTACGGGACCAACGTAAATCGATACTACTACCGAAGCCACTTCTGCAACGGTTTTTAACATTTAGCAAATCGCTAAATCAAACTCTCTTACGAGAGCCATGTGCACTTCCATCTTAGGGGTGCACCCACTTTACGTTTCACCCTTAGTATAGCACAAACAAATAGCCCTCACAACAAAAAAGGCTTACGTAGACGTATCAATCTACGTAAGCCTTTAATTTTTACTCTTTTCGTGCTAACACGTTCAGCCACATTTCTGCAGCACGACCGGGTCTAACATCTCCCGCCGTCCACATTTCTACAACTTCAAAGCTACCTACTTTAGCTAACATTTTCTGCAGCAGCGGTTCCGTCATAAAAGTAAAATACCTACCATTACGCGGTCCCTCAAAATCGCCATACTTAAAGGAAGTATACAGCACACCTCCCGCAACTAAAGCATCTCTGATTTTTCCAAGTACCATTTCCAGCTCATTTTTAGGCAAATGCAAAATTGATGCGCACGCCCAAACTGCATCGTACACCCCAACCTCTGCCAAATCTTGAAAATACATCTGCTTGACAGATAGACCTGTGTACAGGCTAGCATGCTTGCAAAACTCTGCAGAACCATCTATTGCCGTAACCTTAAAGCCACGCTCCAAAAAGTACTTGCTATCCCGCCCACTGCCGCAGCCAAAATCCAGAATATGCGCACCTTGAGGCAGTAATTTTAAAAATCGATCCTGCCTAGAGCTCATATCCACACCTACAGTGTCTTTAATGTATGATTGCGCGTTGTTATTGTAGTAATCAAGAGTTGTTATATCCATATTTACCTCTATTTTCAGATGCCAAAAAACTTACGCCAGCTAGCTGTCTTATTATGGTCGCAGTTACCGCAGTTGCCACAGCGCGCAGGGGCTTTTTCGCCAAAGTATTCTAGTAACGCCTTCCGCAGGCAGGTACCCGTATTGCAGTAGAAAACCATCTTATCCAATAGCTCCAGCTCATGCTCCTTCCACTCCAAATCCGGTTGGTCGTGGCCGATTAAATAAGTATTCACCGCAATGTCCGCCCTGTCATACAGCAGCAGACACTCCGCAGGCAGACCATCGCGCCCTGCACGACCTGCCTCTTGGTAATAGCTTTCCATATCCTTGGGCATATTATAATGAAGCACAAAGCGTACATCCGCCTTATCGATACCCATGCCGAAAGCGTTAGTGGCCACGATCACAGGCACCTGCCCGCTGACGAACAAGTTTTGGTTCTCCCTGCGTTCTTCCGGAGTAAGCCCTGCATGATAGCGCAAAGCGGTGTAGCCTTGGCGCAGCAAAAGCGTAGTCACCTGCTCCACCTTTTTGCGGGTAGCGCAGTAGATGACGCCGCAGCTGTTGCGGTGTTCCTCCATAAAGTTCAGCAAAGAGCGTTCTTTATCGCGAGTACGCTCCACCGCGAAATGCAGATTGGGACGGTCAAAGCCTGTGATGACCATTTTAGCATTGTCCATCTCCAAGCGTACGCAGATGTCCTCCCGCACTTGGGGCGTAGCCGTAGCCGTAAAGGCCGCCAAGAGCGGCTTCGTAGGCAGCAACTTCATAAATTCGGGGATATTGTAGTAATCCTTACGGAAACTGTGCCCCCATTGGGAAACGCAGTGCGCCTCGTCCACTGCCACCATGGTAATATACGCCTGCTGGGCAAAGCGTACGAATTGCGGATTCAACAAACGTTCCGGCGCCACATAGAGGAACTTACATTCCTTATTCAAGGCAGCGTGGAGCACTTTGCCATACTCATTGGCAGTCATGCTGCTATCCAAGTACGCCGCAGGAATCCCCCGCGCCGTCAGCTGCTCCGCTTGGTCCTTCATCAAGGAAATCAGCGGGGAAATAACCAGCGTTACCCCCTTGAGCAATAGTGAAGGCAGTTGGAAGCAGACGCTTTTGCCTGCACCCGTAGGCAGCACTGCCAAAACAGGATGCCCATGCAATATTTGGCTGATAATTTCTTCCTGCCCCGGGCGGAAGCTGTCATAACCATAATAATGTTTCAACGCCCGATGCAGAAAATCACTGTCTATTTGCCGTGTCATAAATTTACCTATAAAAAAGACGCACCCCTAAGGATGCGTCCTTGTTCACGAAACTGATTATTTACGGATACCCAGTTTAGCGATGATTGCACGATAACGTTCGATGTCCTTGCTTTGCAGGTAGTTCAGCAGGCCACGACGTTTACCTACCATTTTCAGCAGGCCACGACGGGAATGATGGTCTTTTTTGTGTTCTTTCAGGTGCTCGGTCAAGTATTTGATGCGTTCGGTCAGAACTGCAATTTGTACTTCCGGAGAACCGGTGTCGCCTTCATGGCGTGCGTTGTCGAGAATTACGGCGGTTTTAGCTTCGCTAGTTAACATTGTGTGTTCCTCCTAAAATTTAAAATTGCCAAAAGCATAGTAGTCGCTGGAGAAGCGTGCCACCAAGCCTTGGTTCACATACTGGAATAGTATACCATATGTTACAGATTAGTGCAAGAAATTTTTAAAGCAGCTTCTTTATCTGCCTGTAAGCGCGCAGCCAGCTCAGCAATACTGCCAAACTTTACTTCCCCACGGATTCTTTCCAAGAACTGCACGGTAATCCGCTCCCCGTAAATATCTCCGGAGAAGTTGAAGATGTGGGTTTCCAGGCGCGGTTTCAGCACATCGCCAAAGGTGGGGTTGTAGCCGATATTGGCCATGCCACCGTAGGTAGCCCCTGCCACCTGCACCAGCACCGCATACACTCCCCCTTGGGGAATGGCGCAGCCTGCTGCTTCCTCCAGCTCCAGATTAGCTGTAGGAAAGCCCAAAAGACGTCCCCGCTCGTTGCCATGAGCCACAATACCGCTCAAGCTATAGCGGCGCCCCAGCATGTGGTTGGCCTCTGCCACCTCGCCCTGGGCGATCAAGCGGCGGATAGCCGTGCTGCTGATTACCGTAGCGCCATCGCTGACTAAATCACGGACGATTAAAGTAAAGCCCAGCTTGGCAGCGGAAACTGCTAAAGTTGCCACCGTACCTTCGCCACGAATACCGTAGGTAAAATTGCTGCCAACTACGAGGCAGCTGTAGCCCAAGCCCTGCAAACGCTCCAAAAAGCGCTCCGGTTCCAAACGGGCCACGCTCATATCAAAGGGAATGTCCACCAGAACATCCACCCCTACGCTCTGCAGCAGTTCCATTTTCTCCTGAGGCGTAATCAACGCTGCAGGCACTTTATCCGGACGAAAGCAGGCAAAGGGATGATTGCTGAAGGTAAAGACTGCCAAAAGCGCTTTGGTCTTTTCCGCCTGCTCCTTAGCCGTGCGGATAACATCCATGTGGCCCCGGTGCAAGCCGTCGAAAGTACCCAAAGCTACTACGCAGGGCCTGTCAAAGCTATGCAGTTGTCCAAGAGAAGTAATTATCTCCATCTTTACTCTTCCTCTGGCATTTTATAGTGGGCAAGAATCTTATCTGCCTTGATTTTTTCTTCGCTACAGGTACCGATGCCCAAGAACTCGCCTTCAGGGCCCAGCAAAGCGTACTGCCCTGCTGCAGTGCCGCGAATAGTGGTGCGTACGCCGTTAGTAATGCGTGCTGCCTGACGTCCGTTCAACGTCAGCTTGGGCAAATGCGCAACTGCAGAAAGAGGCTCTGCACTGCATCCCACAGGGTCAGCAGCGATTTCCTGCAAAGTGTGGGCATCGTTGAGCAGGTACGCCCCCACTTGGGTACGGAGCAGAAAGCTCATGGTACCGCAGGTGCCTAAAGCAGCAGCAATATCTTCGCCCAGTACGCGGATGTAGGTGCCTTTGCTGCACTCCACCGCTACCGTAAAGGTAGTAGGCGTAAAGTTGAGCAAGTCTAGGCGGTAGATTTCAATGGGACGGGCTTGGCGTTCCACCTCCAGCCCCTGCCGTGCCAATTGGTACAGCTTTTTGCCGTTGATTTTCACGGCGCTGTACATGGGAGGCAGCTGCATCTGGGGACCGATAAAGCTTTGCAGCACTGCCTTTAAGCCTGCTTCCGTGATTTCCGGCACGGGCATAGTCTTTACTACGCTGCCGCTGTCATCACCGGTATCCCGCTGCTCGCCCAAAGTAAACTCAGCAATGTACTGCTTGCGCCCTTCCATGGCGAACTCCAACAGGCGGGTAGCAGTACCTGCAAAAACAGGAAGAACTCCTGCCGCATCAGGGTCAAGAGTTCCCCCATGTCCAATTTTCTTCGTCTGCAGCACCCGGCGCAGAAAACCAATCACATCATGACTGGTCATGCCCGGGGGCTTCAGCACATTAAATACGCCGTCCATTACAGCTGCTTGCGCAGTTCAGCCAAAAGCTGTTCCCGCGCCTCCTCCACCGGTGCGTAAATGGTGCAGCCTGCAGCGCGGATATGTCCGCCACCGCCAAAATGCACTGCCACTTGGGACACATCCACTTTGGAACTGCGCATGCTCACCCGTGTTACCGCAGGTTCCACAGCCTTGAACATAATGGCTACATCCACGCCTTCAATAGAACGGGGATAGGATACAAAGCTGTCCGTATTGGCATCAGCGTCGTATAAATCATTGGTAATGGTTAAATAAGCAATTCTGCCCTCTGCCTCAAAAGTCAGGGAAGGCAGCACCTTGCCCAACAGTTCCACTGTTTTACGGGAACGTACTTCCAAGCTTTCGCTAATAAAGTTAGGCTCTACGCCGCACTCCAAAAGATCCGCTGCTTTGCGCATGGTTTTAGGGGTGGTATTAGCAAAACGGAAGGAACCGCAGTCCGTATTAATAGCGGTAAAGAAACAGGTTGCCGTCTCTTTATCCATGCTCCAACCCATAGCCTGGAACAAGTCCACCATAACTTCGCCCACTGCCGCAGCCTTGGGATCCAAATATAGATACTCAGCAAAACGGTCGTTGGAAATATGGTGGTCGATGTTGAGCAGCTCCTTGTATTCCACTACATCAGCCACTATGCCGATGCGGTCGAAGGAACTGGCGTCAATAACCACTAAAACGTCAGCTGCCAGCTTCGTGCCCGCTACAGGACGCTGCACCAGCTCCATACCGGGGATAAAGCCCAAGCTGTCATTAATCTTATCATCACAAAAAACAGTTACCTGCTTGCCTTGCTGCAGTAAAAAGCGTGCTAAACCCAAGGTGGAGCCCAGAGTATCTCCGTCCGGGCTCACGTGGGTACAAAGTACGATTTTTTCCGCTGCCAAAAGCAGGGCGCCTGTTTCCTGCAGGGAAAGCTCCTTACTCATCTTGTGCTTCCTCTGCTGCAGGCTTTTCTTCCTTCTTGATTTTGTCAAGAATGCTTTGGATATGGGCGCTGTATTCCATAGAGGTATCCTTTTGCAGGATCAGCGTGGGGGCGAAACGCAGACGGATGCGCTTAGCGATTTCCGTACGCATAAAGCCCAACGCTTTATTCAGTGCCTTCCAAGTTTCTTCCTGCTTATCTTGGGGACCATACATGCTGATGAACACCTTGGCATAGCTCATGTCGTCAGTCAGCTCTACGCCGGTAACGGTCACGAACTGGATGCGCGGGTCTTTCACATCATGGAGCAGCATATTGCTGATCTCGTGTTGAATGGCCTCCTGCACCTTTTCTACTCTTAATCTTGCCATTTGTTTATCCTCAATTACTCTACTGCAACTTCTTCCATGTCGTAAACTTCAAATACGTCGCCAACCTTCAGATCGCGGAACTTCTCTAAGGTAATACCGCATTCGTAGCCTTGGGCAACTTCTTTAACGTCATCTTTGAAGCGGCGCAGAGATTCAATAACGTCTTCGTTAATAACGATACCATCGCGAACTACACGTACTTTGGAGCTGTTGGTAACTTTGCCTTCCAGTACATAGCAGCCTGCAATGATCAGTTTGGAAATAGTAATCAG
Organism: Phascolarctobacterium sp.; assembly: GCF_045124115.1. GTDB lineage: Bacteria > Bacillota > Negativicutes > Acidaminococcales > Acidaminococcaceae > Phascolarctobacterium_A. The sequence goes on along the minus strand of NZ_JBGVLF010000023.1, from coordinate 11,838 downwards.
TTGGCGAACTTCTACGCGGCCTTGAACAACTTCTTTGAATTTGGGAGCCAGCATACCTTTAATAGCTGCTTCTACGTCGTTGAGGGCATCGTAGATTACGCGGTAGGTGCGTACGTCAACCTTTTCAGTTTCAGATGCTTTGCGGGCGTTAGCGTCAGGACGAACGTTGAAGCCGATAATCAAAGCGTTGGCAGCGGAAGCCAGCATAACGTCGGACTCGGTAATAGCGCCTACGCCTGCATGGACAACAACTACTTTAACTTCATCGTTCTTAATCTTTTCTAAGGAAGCCTTCAATGCTTCGATGGTACCTTGTACGTCAGCCTTAACAACGATGTTCAATTCTTTGATTTCGCCTTCTTGGATACGTTGGAACAAGTCGTCCAAAGATACTTTGGAGTTCAACTTGATTTCGTCTTCCTTCTTCTTAGCGATACGTTTTTCTGCTACGCTGCGGGCAGTCTTTTCATCGGTGCTGTCTAAGATATCACCGGCTGCAGGTACGTCGTTCAAGCCCAGTACCTCTACAGGGGTGGAAGGCAGCGCCTTCTTAACTTTTTCACCACGGTCGTTGACCATAGCGCGAACCTTGCCGTAAGCAGTGCCTGCGATGATGGTATCACCAATGTGCAGGGTACCGCGTTGTACCAGGACGGTAGCAACAGGGCCGCGGCCTTTATCCAGCTGTGCTTCGATAATGGTACCATGAGCAGGCAGGTTGGGGTTAGCCTTCAGTTCTTGCATTTCTGCAACCAAAAGGATCATTTCCAGCAAATCGGTAATACCGGTTTTTTGGTGTGCGGAAACAGGCACCATAATGGTGTCGCCGCCCCAATCCTCGGGAATCAGCTCATGCTCTGCCAATTGTTGTTTTACATGGTCCGGGTTAGCACCGGGGCGGTCCATTTTGTTAATAGCAACAATAATGGGCACCTTAGCAGCTTTAGCATGGTTGATTGCTTCAATGGTTTGCGGCATTACGCCGTCGTCTGCAGCTACAACCAGGATAGCAACGTCGGTTACTTGGGCGCCACGGGCACGCATAGCGGTGAAAGCTTCATGGCCCGGGGTATCCAGGAAAACGATCTGCTTGCCTTGGTAGTTAACTTTATATGCACCAATGTGCTGGGTAATACCGCCTGCTTCGCGAGCGGTAACGTTAGTTTTACGGATAGCGTCCAGCAAGGAAGTTTTGCCGTGGTCAACGTGGCCCATAACGGTGATTACAGGCGGACGGGGAACACGTTTCTCCTCAGGATCGTCAACCTCGGGAACTTCGGTAGGATCTTCTTCCGGAGCTTTTTGGCCAACTTCTACGCCGAAGTTGTCGCCAATCAGTTGGGCAGTTTCAAAGTCGATGTCTTGGTTGATGGTAACCATCATGCCCAGCATGAACAGCGCTTTGATAACTTCGTTTACTTCGCGTTTAATCAGCTTAGCAAATTCTTGTACGTTGATGGATTCGCCCACTTCTACATAGGTAGGACGAACTACTTCCACCGGAGCTGCAGCCTTAGGCGCATTGTTAGGCTTACGGTTGCGGTTAGCAGGCATTTGGTGGCCTGCACTGCGGTTAGGACGGCTTTCCTTGGTTGCGTAGGAGCCTTTAATTTGCGGCTTATCCTTGCGGCCTTGCTTGCCTGCGTTGCGTCCGCCTTTGCCGCCGTCACGCATATCGCGGCTGTCGCCACGGTACTCGCTGCGGCTGGCAGCGGGACGAGCTGCGCTCATGGAGCGGCTTTCGCCGTGCACTGCGCTTTGGCCAGGTTGTTGGCCCTTAGGACCTACGAAAACACCGCCTTGGCGTTGGCCGCCATTGTTGCGGTTTTGTTGGCCGCGGTTATCACGATTGCCTTGCTGACCGTTGTTGTTGCGGGTTTGTTGGCCGCGGTTATCGCGGTTGCCTTGTTGACCGTTGTTGTTACGGTTTTGTTGGCCGCGGTTGTCGCGGTTGCCTTGACGATTGTCGTTACGATTATTTTGTTGACCGTTATTACGTTGGTTGTTTTGTTGCATATTCCTCTGACCGTTATTATTATTCACAGGTTTAGCAGCCTTTTGTTGGGGCTGTTCTTTCTTTACCGGAGCTGCCTGCTCTTTTTTAGCAGGTGCAGCGCTTTTTTCAGCTTTGGGCGCAGCCTTGGGGGGCTCGGGCTTTTTGTCGTAAGCCTTGCGGATAACAGCCATAACTTGTTCATCCGCACCGCTGAAATTGGTTTTATTGATATTGTTCTTCTTCAACAAATCTAAAACTTCGTTAACGTGCTTGCCGTAATCGGCAGCAACTTCATAGATTCTTTTATTACCCATCAATCTACCTCCGTATCTAAAACTCAGGTAGTAGTAATACCACCTATCATTTTAGCGAAGTTTGGGTCCATAATTGCTACAGCTGCTCTGGGTGCTTTACCTATAGCGTGCCCCAATTCAGCGCGGTTTAAAATCTCCTTAACGGAAACTTCTCCCTGCTCTGCCAAGAAATATAATTCCTTTTTCGTATTGGGTGCCGCATCAGCCGCTATAACAAGCAGTTCCACACCGCCGCTTTTTAAGGCGGTCTTTACTGCAAAGTCACCGGATTGGAGCTTGCCTGCCTTTTGGGCTAAGCCCAAGGCGAAGGCTTCCTTACTGTTTGCCATGCGCAAGATCCTCCAGCAGTTGCTTATAAACCTCTTCGCTTACCGGCTTCTCCAAAGCGCGTTCCAGACGTTTCTCCTTCACTGCTTTGGTAATGCATGCCTCGTTGGGGCACACATAGGCGCCACGGCCGTTCTTCTTTCCGGTCAGATCAAGACTGATTTCACCTTCGGGAGAACGCACAATGCGCAATAAAGCCTTTTTATCTTTCATTTCATTGCAGCCCACACATTTGCGCTGCGGAATCTTCTTTACCTTCATCATGATGTTTATTCAGCATCCTCAGCTTTGGCTTGGGATTCGCTCTTAATATCAATCTTCCAACCGGTCAGCTTAGCAGCCAGGCGGGCATTTTGGCCTTCCTTGCCGATAGCCAGGGACAGTTGGTAATCAGGAACTACTACACGGCAAATCTTTTCGTCTTCGTTTACGCAGGTGCTGACAACTTTCGCCGGGCTCAGTGCGTTAGCTACGTATTGAGCAGGGTCTTCGCTGTATTTAACGATATCGATTTTTTCACCGCGGAGTTCGTTCACGATGGTTTGTACGCGCATACCTTTATGGCCTACGCATGCGCCAACGGGATCAACGTTTTCATCAGCAGTGTAAACGCTGATCTTGGAGCGCATACCCGGTTCGCGGGCAACGGATTTGATTTCTACTACACCGTCATGGATTTCAGGAACTTCCAGTTCGAACAAACGCTTCAACAGACCGGGATGAGTACGGGATACCATAATTTGGGGGCCTTTGGTAGATCTTTTAACTTCTACGATAAAGGTCTTCATGCGGTCATGGTATTGGTAAACTTCGCCGGGGATTTGCTCGTTGGGAGTCAGAACAGCTTCTACCTTGCCCAAATCGATGTAGACGTTTTTGTTTTCCATACGTTGGATGATACCGGTTACGATATCTTGGTTACGGCTTTGGAAGCGCTCGTAAACCTGTCCGCGTTCTGCTTCGCGAATACGTTGTACAACTACTTGTTTAGCGTTTTGCGCAGCAATACGGCCGAAGTTTTTGGGAGTAACTTCTACGCTAACAGAATCACCGACTTGGTAGTTGGGGTTGATTACTCTAGCATCAGCCAAGGAAATCTCATCATCGTTTTGTGCTTCCCCTTCTACAACGGTATGGTAAGCATAAACATGAATCTCACCGGTTTCTTTATTCATATTAACAGTTACATTTTGGTTAGAATTGGAATTTTTCTTATAAGCAGCAACCAAAGCATCCTCTACAGCTTGGAAAAGAATATCAGGGTCAATACCTTTTTCTTTGCCCAGCTCATTGATTGCCAGGATCAATTCGTTCACTTAATCTGCCTCCTACTTTCTAAGTAATTAAAAATCAATATGCGGTCTAATAACACTAATTAATTTGCGTTCAATACGGTCAGGATTTTTAAATTCCTTACCTTTAATAATTTTCTTAACCCACACTGCTTCATCATCATGGGCAGTGAGCACGCCTGTCAGGTTCTTCAGCCCTTCCCAAGGCGCATAGAAGATAATATCCACCTTTGTTCCATAGGCTGCTTCAAAGTCCTTGTCCTTTTTCAGCGGCCTGTCGATGCCGGGAGAGGAAACCTCCAGAAAATATTTGTCCGGAATGGGGTCCTTCTCATCCAGTACAGCCGTAAGCTTTTCGCTAACCAGTTGGCAGTCATCAATTTCGACTCCGCCCGGTTTGTCCAAAAAGATACGCAAATACCAATCTTTTTCGCGCACATACTCCACATCTACCAAAGTCATGTCAGTACCTACCAACAAAGGCTCTACCATTGCAGTAATAAGTGCTTCTACCTCTTTTGCCTGCATCAAATTCACCTCCATATTCAATTTTTAACATAATAAGCGGAAAGAGTGGGTATCGCACCCACTCTTTCTCTAAGTCCACTTATATCTCTAGTGTTTATTATAACATTATCCTGCGTTCATGGCAAGAGTTTACTACTATATCTGCTGCTTCCAGTGTAAAAATTTATACAAAATTTACAAGAAATAGGGTTAGTAACAGCAGCACGGACAACTTGGCTTACGCCAGCTTGACTGCGCCCGCATCCAACATGGGCAGCTGCTTGCCATTCTTGCCTGCTTTGTACAGGCGCAGGCGTTCAATATCCGCCATTTCCACAGGCAGCCCCAAAGCGTACTGCTCGTTTAAAGCATTGAGCAGATCCACTGCCTTCATGCTGCCGGTAGGGGTAATCTTGCAGTCGAAGGAAAAGACGGTTTCTTCACCATTACAAACTGCTGCAATGCGGGGAATGTAGAACTTGACATCGATTTCCTTGAAGCCTGCTTTAGTTTTAGGCGCTGCCTTTTTAAAGAGCAGTTGTTCCGCAGCATTGAAAGCTTCCACTGCTGCCGTAATGTCCTTATTATAGGGCAAGGTTACACGGTAGCTAGCACCTGCAGCCTGGCTCATCAGCGCCGCATGGTGGGTGTCCACCGCATCGGCAGCCAAAACGCGGATGCCGCGGGGTAAAGCTTTATCCAATGCTTTGGCAGCAGTTTCTACATCCATAGGCTCTGCCAGCTCGATTTCTACAAACTCCGTATAGCTGACCACGCCTACGCCCAAAGCGGAAGCAAGGCTGAATTTCAGATGGGGATTGAAGCCTTCGGAATAGGCAGCAGGCAGTTTGGCACGGCGGATAGCACGGCCAATGGTGCGCACATATTCCAAGTGGGAAATGAAACGGATTTCAGGATCCTTAGTTATTTGCATGCGCAGTTTCATTGCTCTGCTTCCTCCTTGTAATCGATAATATTTACGCCCAGTTTTTGGCAGACGCCGCAACCGGTGCAGGTGCTGCGACGGCAGTCATGGGTGAGCTGCTGCGCGTACGCCTTTTGCCATTCGCGCCACAGGAAGCCGCGGGCAACGCCCGGGGAAACATGCTCCCACGGGAAAACTTCGTTTTCACCACGCTGACGGGATGCGTAGAAGTCTTTGTCCAAGCCTGCTTCGCTAAGTGCTTCCAGCCAACGGTCGTAGGAGAAGCAGTCGCTCCAACCATCGAAGCGTGCGCCCTTCTGCCAAGCCAAGAGCAGCGCCTTGCCTACGCGGCGGTCGCCGCGGGCGAAGACAGCTTCAATAATGCCGGTTTTGCCGTCATGGTAGTTCAAAGTAATGTTCTTGTATTTCTTGATTTCGTCCTTCAGCAGGAACTGCTTGCGACGAATGGTTTCCAAATCGTTTTGACCGAACCATTGGAAAGCGGTGTAAGGTTTGGGTACGAAGGAGGAGGCACTGCAGGTAACTTTGCAGCCGCGTTTACCGGTTACTTGGAAATATTTATATTGTACCTTGCGTGCCAAATCCGCAATCGCCAGAATATCTTCGTCAGTTTCGAAGGGCAGACCGATCATAAAGTACAGCTTCACGCTGTTCCAACCGGATTCGAAAGCTGCGCCTACAGCGTTCATCAGATCTTCTTCCGTTACGCCTTTATTGATAACGTCGCGCATCTTTTGGCTGCCTGCTTCCGGAGCAAAGGTCAAGCCGCTTTTGCGTACAGCCTGTACTTCTTTAGCAATGGCTACGCAGAAACTGTCAATACGCAGGGAAGGCAGGGACACGCTGACGCGTTCATCCTTAAATTCGCTAATCATGTCGCGAACCATAGGTGCCAGGCAGGAGTAATCGGCACTGGACAGGGAAATAAGGCTGATTTCGTTATAACCGGTGTTATCTACCAGCTTACGTGCCAAGTCCTTCAATACTTCGGGCTTGCGCTCGCGGACAGGGCGGTACACCATGCCTGCGTGGCAGAAACGGCAGCCACGGCTGCAGCCACGGAAAACTTCCAAGCTGATACGGTCATGGACGATTTCGCCAAAGGGTACTACGGGAGCAGTGGGGAAATCCACACTGTTCATGTCGCGTACTACGCGTTTATAAACTACAGGAGGAACGTCCTCGCTTAGGGGCTGTACTTCCTTCAAAGTCATGTTTTCGTTATATACAGGACGGTAGAAGGAAGGCACATAGATGCCTTGAATCTTGACAACCTCGCGGAGGAACTGCTGGCGTCCACCGGGCTTGCCAGCCTTCTTCCACGCTTTATAAGCAGTCATTACTTCTGCCAATACCTCTTCGCCTTCGCCAATCACGGCAAAGTCAAAGAAATCAGCCAAAGGCTCGGGGTTGAAGACGCAGGGACCGCCTACGATAACCAAGGGGTCTTCTTCCCCACGGTCAGCGGCAAGAACAGGAATACCGCCCAAATCCAGCATATTCAAAATATTGGTATAGCTCAGCTCGTACTGCAGGGTGAAGCCCACAATATCGCAGTCACGCAAAGCTTTTTTAGTTTCCAAAGTACGCAGGAGAATGTTGCGTTCACGCATCTTGGCTTCCAAATCAATCCAAGGGGCGTAGACACGCTCTGCCTGTACACCCTGCTCCTTGTTCAACAGGTGGTAGAGAATCTTAAAGCCCAAATAGCTCATGCCCACTTCGTAAACATCGGGGAAAGCCAAAGCAATGGTAGCTTCTACTTCCGCCGCAGGTTTAATAATACTGTTGAATTCACCACCGGTATAGCGGGCAGGTTTCTGCACGCTGCTCAGTATGTCAATGGTCAGTTCCTTTTCCATAAATCCTCCTTAGAATTGCAAGTTCTGCTTGCGGGCCTTGATATTCAAAAGCAAAGCCACCAGCATCAGATTAGTTATCAACGAGCTTACGCCGTAACTCAAAAAAGGCAAGGGTACGCCAGTAACCGGCATAATGCCGGCGGTCATGCCGATGTTGACCAGAATGTGGAACATGAACATGCCTGTAACGCCCACAGCCAACAGCGTACCGAAATTGTCGTCCGCATCGAGAGCGATAGCGATACCGCGCCAAATAATTATCATAAACAAAAGGATGATGAAGGCAGCTCCTACAAAGCCAAACTCCTCACCTGCTACAGCAAAAATAAAGTCCGTGTGGTTTTCCGGCAAAAAGTTCAGCTGACTTTGGGTGCCTGCCAGCCAGCCCTTGCCTAAAAAGCCACCGCTGCCAATGGCAATTTTGGACTGAATAACGTGGTAACCCCTGCCGAAGGGGTCCATCTCCGGGTCCAAAAAGACACGGATACGGTTCTTCTGGTAGTCCTTTAAAATCATCCAAAAGACAGGCAGCATAGCCACAAAGGCCACGCCCATGCGGAAGAACCATTTGTATTTAAAGCCGCTGACGAAAATCATGCTGACTAAAATAGCAATAAATGTCAAAGATGTGCCCAAGTCCGGCTGACGCATAACTAGGACGAAAGGCACAAGGATATAGCCAAAGACAGGCAGATAATCCTTGAACTCCTCCAGCCATTCAATACGCTTCTCCATAAAGGCTGCCAAGCAAATTATCAAAAACGCCTTGGCAAACTCGCTGGGCTGGAAGGTAAAGGAGCCAATCTGAATCCAGCGCTGAGCGCCTAGCTGGCTGTGACCTACAAACATTACTGCCAATAAAAGAATAATATTGAACCAATACAGCTTATTGGCATAATTTTTCAGCATCCGATAGTCAAAAGCTAAGGATATTGCCACCATCACAATGCCAAAGAGCATAAACATACTTTGGCGCTGCACATGCCACGCCTTGCCCGTGCTCACGGCAAAGGAATGGGTGGCGCTGTCAATGAGCCCCAAGCCGCAACCCATTAAAAGGAGCACGGCAATAATAAGCCACCAATCCAAATTTTTAAGGATACGCTTAATGTCCACCGCTATTCTCCTTCCCTACTGCTGGGATTGCGCCGGTGCCTGCTCTGCTTGCGCAGGCTGCGGTTTTTCTTCCGGCATCCAGCCTCTTTCTTTAAAGAATTCTTCAAAGGCTTTATAAACAATGGGACCTGCAGCCGTGGAGCCGAAGCCGCCTTGCTCTACGATACAGACTACAACCAGTTCCGGGTCTTCTACCGGACCATAGGCAACAAACAAACCATGGTCGCGGCCATGGGAGTTTTCCGCAGTACCTGTCTTACCTGCAATATCTCTGGGCAGACCGCTGAAGTAGGAAGCAGTACCGCCTTCCTGGGTAGTCGCACTCATACCCATACGGATATAGTCGATAGTTTTTTGAGAAACATCGATATGCTTGCCTTCGCTGCGCTTGGGCGTTTCCACTGTATTGCCTTGGCTGTCTGTAATGCTGTCCACCAAATAAGGTTGGTACTTGGTACCACCGTTGGCTACAATGCCCAGCATAACTGCCAGCTGGATGGGCGTAGTCAGGTTAAAGCCCTGACCGATGGCTGCGTTGAAGGTATCGCCTAAGCGCCAGTCTTCATTCCAAATTTCCCGCTTAACCTGCTTGGAAGCAACCAGGCCCTTGCTTTCGCCCTCCAGATCAATGCCTGTGGGCTCGCCGAAGCCGTAAATGCGGGCGTATTTAGCAATATTATCAATACCTACGCGGTAGCCTAATTCATAAAAATAAACGTTATCAGACATAGCCAGCGCTTTAATAAAAGTCAGCCAGCCCAAAACTTCGCCACCGGCGTTGCCCATGGTAGGAACCAAGGGGTGGAAGCCGCCGTCGAAAATAGGCTCGTCCAAACCAACTTTATTCAGCTCGAAAGCCGCACTGCCTGTAACAATCTTAAAGGTAGAACCGGGCGGATATTCGCCACTGATTACCTTGTTGTTCATGGGATAATTTTCGTCGTTGTTGATCCTGTTCCAATCCTTGGAGGAAATACCGTGGACGAACAAATTGGGGTCGTAGCCTGGACGGCTGACCATAGCGCGGACAGCGCCGTTACGGGGGTCGATGGCTACAACAGCGGCAGCGCGGGCACGAGGTGCCAAGCCGCTGCTACGGAGGAAAGCAAGATGCTTATCCGTAAACTCTTCCAAAGATTTTTGCAGGCGCAAATCCAGTGTCAGCTTGATGTTCTTACCGGGAACGGGCTGCACGGAATCATAGTGTTTGACTACGTTGCCGCCCACGTCTACTTCCTCCATAAAAGCACCGTCCTGGCCGCGGAGGATCTTGTCATAGCTTTGCTCCAAGCCGGACTTGCCCACGATGCTGCCCTGCACCACATTTTTGAAGAGTCCCTTTTCGATTTCGTAGGAGCTGACCTCGCCCACGTAGCCCAAAGCATGCACTGCCAATTCATGGTAGGGATAGTTGCGAATGGGCTGCACTGCCAGCATCACCTCGGGCATATAGCGGCGCTGCTCCTCGATCTTCGTAACCATTTCCGGAGAAAGGTTGCTCTTCAGCAGAATGGGCTCGTAGAAGTTGGCGCTTTCTTTAATGCGCTCCTTGATTTTTTCTACAGGAATACCTAAAAGGTCGCTAATCCGCTGCAAGGTTTCCGGCTTATACTCGGACTGTTTTTGCAGCACTGCGGCGTACCCCGGCAGATTATTAACCAGCTCCTGCCCATGCATATCATAGATAATGCCGCGGGGAGCAATGATTCTCGACTGGCGCAAGCGGTTGCCGTCGGACTGCTTAGAATAGTAGTCCCCCCGCCACAGCTGCATATAGGCCATGCGCCCTAAAAGCACCACAAAAACCACCATGCATAAAGCTAGCATGATGTGCAGTCTGTCAGCCTTTTTCTGATTGAGCATGGTCTGCGTCAGCCTTCCTTTCTATAAGTTATCAATAGGAAATATCTTCCTTGCGAATCCAATCGTAAACATATTTTACAGCTAACACTACGGGCACTGTTAAAAGCATATTGCCCATAATGAAGCCTAAACTTTCTTTAAAATATTCCAAAAAGATGCCCCATCGTCCACCGCTGCGCACCAGTTCCAGCCACCAATAGCAGAAGCGTACAAAAAAACTGCATACGCCCACTGCCAGCATATGGTAAAAGGCGTTATCCTTCACCACTTTTTCCTTGGTAAAGCCAATCATATAGCCAAGAGCAGCACGCGATAGAATATGGTAGCCAAAAACGCCTACAGTCATAGCATCCTGCAACAGACCGATAGCAGCGCCAACTGCCGCGCCTGCCTCCTGCCCCCGCAGCATGGCAAAAGCATATAAGGCGATAAGCAGCAGATCAAAGCTTAACCAGCCTTGGTAAAAGACGGACACCGCCCCTTGCAGAAGCAATAAAAGCAGAAACAGGACGGGCCAAATCAGTCTCCTCATTTCGCCTGTCCTCCCTGTCTAACAATTTCCAATTTTGGTCCCGGCGTAAAGGCGGTAATTACCAAAACCTGTTCCACGTCGGCAATGTCGGCAGAAGCGTGTACATCCGCTTCCTGCAACAGTCCCACGCTGTCCATACGGGCAGCTGTAACCGTACCGATAAGGATATCCGCAGGATGGCTGCCGCTGTAGCCGCTGGTAACCACTACGTCCCCTTCGCGGATGCTGGCCTCGCGGAACACATGCTCCAGCACCAGCTTTTCATCAGCGGAGGTTCTGCCGCCTACCACGCCTACGGCACGGGAATCAGCACGCAGGATACGTGCGCCCACCTTGAAACGGGGGGAGTTCAACAGCAGCACGCGGGCATAGTCACTGTAAACCTCGTCTACAATACCGACCAGACCACCATTGACCACTGCCATCTCTCTAGCCAAGCCTTTGTCCTTGCCTGCATCAATATAAATGCAGTCCCGCAAATCGCCGTAGTTACGGGAAATAACCCTTGCCGCCACTACCTTTTGGCTACGGTGTTCTTCCTTATAGTCCAAAAGAGCGCGCAGCTGCTTATTTTCCGCATATACGGACGCCATTTGGATATTGGCGCTGCGCAGCTCCTCATTATCCTCTTTTAATTGGGCATTTTCTTTCTGCATCACTGTCAGTGCTTTCCAGTAGCCTCGCAGGCTGCTGCCTGCGTGACCAATGCTGTTAATGCCGCTTTCTGCAGGCAGCACTATTGCCGTCACCACCTTGTTGATGAGGGGGAAACGACTACCGCCTGCCACCGCCATGGATAACATGGCCAGCAGCACAAACACTGCCAGAACGATTAGCATAACTTTCTTGCTCATGCCAAACTCCTATTATTTGGAGGTCATAAAGCCCTTACGATAAATATCAATATTTTCCACAGCAATACCTGTGCCCAAAGCAACGCAGTTCAGCGCTTCGTCGGATACATAGACGGGCATACCTGTTTCTTGAGAAATCAGACGGTCCAGATTGCGCAGCATGCTGCTACCGCCGGTCATAATAATACCGCGGTCCATAATATCCGCACTCAGCTCAGGCGGAGTACGC